>DATKWD010000020.1:0-29685 GCA_035529695.1 Acidimicrobiales bacterium
TGGGCCGAGTTGTAGGTAGATCGTCGTACTGGCCACGGGGATGACACGTGTGACGGGTGAGAGGCAGTTGTTCTTCCTCCACCACAAGAACAAGAAGAACAACACCACCTGACGTGTCACACGTGTCACGGCGACACTTGACGAAGGCCGGTCGTGGGTCGACAGAAGCGTGCAAGATTCGGGCTTCCGTCTGCGCAGTCGCGCCGCCTGAGGTGACGACCATGTTGACGACCAAAGTGACGACCAAGGGGGCAGCACGCCACAGCACGCCGCACCACGCCATGGACGAAACACCTGTTCACGGCAGACGCCACGGCACCCCACAACACGTCATGGACGCCCTGACCATGCATGACGCGCAGGGGGTCAGGGGTTCAAGTCCCTTACGGCCCACCACAAATCCCCAGGTCACAGGCCTGGGGATTTGTTCTGCCCCGGCTCGGGGGCGGCCAGGGGAGCCAAAAGGGGAGCCTAAGGGGAGCCAAACTTCTAGGAGAAGGCGCTCGGATGGCCAAGTACGTCAGCGGACGGTCACGGCCGTTCCGTATGTTCTTCACGGCGGATTCGAATGGGGGTCGATCGATGGAACTGCCGGCATACACGCAAGAAGTTCGTACGAGCGAGGACGTGGCGGCCGCAGCGTCAGTCGGCCAACCCGAAGCCGTAGGAAGCCGACGGTGAGATACTGGCTCCGTCGACGGGGCAGCGCCTCTCGTGCGCTCCCGACTGAGGACCCGACCCCGGCAGCCCCGTCGTTCCGGCCTTCCTCGTTGGAGACGAGCGGGTCACCGCTGTCGAGGTTCGCGCCGGTCTGCGTTCGATCAAGAAGTACCCGTAGTCCTCGTCGCCCTCGAAGGCGCGCTGGTGCTCCTCGACGAAGTGGCGTTCAGCGTCGGTTGTCGGCATCGGGTCCGCCCAAGCAAGCCAGCGGGCCAACTCGGGCTGGCTCTGTGCGACGGCGCTCATGAGCGCATCGAGGCAATCCAGTTGGCACCGCCTCAACTCAAGCGGCGGCACCGAAAGCGTGGTCGGCATCAAGACCATTGCCCAGCCATTGTGGAGTCCTGAGGTAGCTCGCGAACCGATCGAGCGTGGCCGCCGTGGTCCTCCGATCGTCGACGGCGGCAAACTAGGACTCATGCGAATCGAGCGCAGCATCACCACGGTCTCGTGGATCCCGTCGGACCTCCTAGAGGGAATGGGCAAGATCGCGACCCGCATGAAGATGGCGCACCACGATGCGCCGCCCCCCGACCCGTTGGGATCGGACGTCCCGACCGCGCTCGAGGATCTCCGTGTCAACGATCGCTTCCGTTTTGCGAACCAGCTGCGCGCCTACATCGAGGTCAACGGCGACGGGACCATCACCGGGTGCGGCTACTGCGGTGGTGGCGAGATCGGAGCCACGACGGTCGGGCTCGGGGTCGGCTCGATCACGATCCCCGCCACCAAGCTGCACGACCTCCAAGCCGAACCCGAAGTGTCGGAGGCGTCGGTGCGCTTCACCCAGACCGTCGGTGGCCGGACCGGCGCGCCGATGCCGCGCGCCGTCAAGCACCGGCCGTTCGTCCAGTACACCGCGCCGATCGTCTGGACCACCCTCGAGCTCACGATTGCGGCCGACGGCACCCACGACGCCGCGATGGTCGGATCGTCCGGGTTTCCGCGGCACTGGGTGTACGACGACTCGGGCGCGCTGGTCGCGAAGAGCAGCTTCGCGGATTACAAGAAGTGGATGAGCACCTCGTTCGGGCGACGTACCCCGTGGGGTGATGAGGACTCTCCCGCCGTGGTCACCGAAGTCGAGACGGCGCTAGAACGCCAGCTCCAGGAATCGATCATGCGCGGCGGCGCGAAGCCCGACATCCGCCGGATCAAGCAGGACAAGACACTTGTCGAACAGGGCTCGGCCAGCGACGACCTGTTCCTGCTCCTGAACGGCGTGCTGGTGGTCGAGGTTGATGGCGAGGCGCTGGCCGAGGTGGGGCCGGGTGCAGTGCTCGGGGAACGAGCGGTGCTGGAGGGCGGCACCCGAACCGCAACGCTGCGAGCGGTCACGGAGTGCAAGGTCGCCGCCGTGCCCGCGGATCGGGTCGACCGCGACAAGCTCGCCATGCTCGCCGAGGACCATCGACGCGAGCACCCTGGCGGTCAGCCTTAGGGCGCCGTGGCACGGTAGACGAGGAAGCGCTCGTCTCCCGTCGGCTCGAGGCCGTGGTACCCGCCGACGACGGTGACATCACCGAATCCGGCGTCGGAGAGCGCGCCGACGATCTGCTCGCGGGAGTACGGGTTGATCACGATGGACCAGGTCTCGTGGGCCACCAGCACGTCGTCACGCCACTGCCACGCCTGCACCTCGCGGGTGATGCTCGCCGGCTCGAGGTCCATTGACGCCACCCGTTGGCGCAGCGCGTAGTGGAAGCCGTCGGGCGCGCGACGGCGCTCGGACTCCGGAGGCGGTGTCGTGTCGGGCGGAATCGGCCGCCACCTTCCCGCCCTGTCGGCATCGAACTCGTTCACCTCGTAGTCGAGCGCCAGCGATCCGCCGGGGCGCAGGTGGCCGCGGATGCGCCGCAGTCCTTCAAGGTCCTGCGCTCGCGTTCCCCCGAGTCCGAAGGAACCGCACATCACGACGGCGCCGTAACGGCGGGCGAGGTCGAGCTGGTGGACCGGCTGGACGACGAGCGTCGGCTCACCGCCGACGGCAGCCGCCGCGGTCCGGCACTCCTCGATCATGTCGACCGACGGGTCGACACCATCGACATCGAGCCCGTCGGCCACCCATGGCACGAGCAAGCGCCCGGTGCCGCACCCGACATCGAGAGCCGGCTGTCCGGCGGCCACGTCCGAGCGGAAGAAGTCGACCTCAGGACCGCCAACGTTGAAGTTCGCCCACCACCGGGCGATCAACCCGTGATGCCACGTCATCACCTCACCCGTCGACGAACCAGACTCGTCCTCCACCCGGCCGACGCTAACCGGCCTATCTGCGCGTCAACGAGAAGACGCGATCCCGGGTGAAGCCCTGCGCTCGTGGCCGGCCGATGGCTGAGGTGGGTTCTGCCCACTTCTGACGCATCGGCCGGGTGCAGCGAGCTATGACAGCCGCGCTGCCTCGAGCACGATCTTCACTCGGCGTTGTTGCTCTCTGGCGTTGCGCTGGAAGGCGCCGGCGGCGAGCGCAGCGATGGGCCGTCCGCCGAGGCCCGTGGGGATGAAGTGCATCGACCAGGTGTAGATCGTGCCGTGATGCGATGGCTCGAACCGATGGGTGGCCTCTCCGAGACGGGCCGGCCCGGTCTAATCGAGCGGAACTCCATCCGCTGGCCGGGCTCCCAGGCGGTGGTCACGCTCGTCATCTGAATCGGTACACCCATGATCCGCAGGTGGATGTGGTTGCGGATCCCAAGGCCCATGGTCCCGCCTTCGGGGTCGTAGCGCATGACTGCTGGGTCGATCACGGACGCCGTCAATGGATCGGCGAGGAACCCGAAGACCATCGCTGGTGGTACCTCGATCACGATCGTCGTGGAGAAGCCGGGCTTCATGTCGACATGAACTCTCTCAGACTCAACGAAGTCAAAGCCGATCGGGCCGTCGTTCGGTCGTTCCTGCAGCGCAGTCCATTCAGCGATCGGCACAATCCAGCGTCAAGCGGTATCCGATGTGCCCGGCGCTGGCTGCCCCGGCAGTCGGTATCGACGTGGCCTACTGTCCTTGCGTGGCAACGATGTCATTTCTCTTCGTTGACCAGGCCGGCTCCACGGTCCAACTCGAAGCGCTGGGTGACGCCGGGGCTTCGCCGATTCGTGACGAGTTGTTCCAAATTCTTCGGGCCGCCGTCGACGATCACAAGGGCACTGTGGTGGATCACACCGGCGACGGGGTGATGGCCTCGTTCACCGGCGCGACCGATGCGCTGGGATGCGCGGTCGACATCCAGCGGGAGGTACACCGGCATTGGGCGAGTCGCGCCGCGGAGCACGCCGTTCGGGTCCGGATCGGGCTCCACACCGGAGAGACGGTGGTGAATGCAGAAGGGCGCGAGTTCGGGATGGCGGTCGTGATCGCCGCGCGCCTGTGCGCGGCCGCGCGGTCGGGACAGGTTCTGATCTCGGACATCACGCAGGCCCTGACGGCAGGCGCCGAGGCCGCTCGGTTTCGCCGGCTCGAACCGTTGGCGTTGAAGGGCGTTGCGGATCCGGTGGGGGTCGCAGAGGTGGAGTGGGATCCTCCCAACGTCCAGGACGGCTGGTGGCCGCTTCCGGCGGCGCTCGCCGCGAGCGCGCAGTTCGGATTCGTCGGGCGCTCACCCGAGCTCGAGGCCCTTCGTGTGGCCTGGGCGCGCGCCTGCGGGGGCGCGGCGACGGCGGTGCTGGTCGCGGGTGAGCCGGGAATCGGTAAGACGCGTTTGGCAGCCGAGTTCGCGGCCGAGGTACGCGCGACCGGCGCGCGGATCCTCTTCGGGGGCTGCGACGATGAACTCGGCGTTCCCTTCCAACCGTTCGTCGAGGCGCTCGGCGAGTTCGTGGCTGGCGGGCGTTCGGCCAACCTGCGCATCGAGCTGGGCCGTTACGCCGGGGATCTCGTCCGGCTGCTCCCAGATCTGCCCGAGTTCGTGCCTGGCCTTCCTGATCCCTTGCGTTCAGCTCCCGAGGTCGAGCGATGGCGACTCTTCGACGCGGTGGTGGAGTGGCTGGCGGCCGCGGCGAGCGTCGAGCCGGTGCTCCTCGTCCTGGACGACTTGCACTGGGCCAGTAAGCCCACGCTGCTCATGCTGGCGCACCTGCTGCGAAACGCGGGCGAGTCGCGTCTGCTGGTCCTGGCCTCCTACCGGGATACGGACCTCGGGCGGGGTCATCCACTGGCCGGGATGCTCGCCGACCTGCGCCGGGTGTCGACCGCGGATCGGCTCGCCCTCGGTGGGCTCGACCTCGTCGACGTCACCTCTCTCGTCCAAAGCGCCGCCGATCCGGGAACGACGGACGGCTCCAGTGCTTTGGCGGCGTCGATCCATACCGAAACCGAGGGGAACGCGTTCTTCGTGGGCGAGGTCGTCCGCCACCTCGTCGAGACCGGGGGGTTCGGGACGCCGACGGCGCCGATCGGCGTCCCTGAGGGGGTCCGAGAAGTGATCGGGCACCGACTGACGCGCCTTTCCGAAGCGGCGAACTCGGCGCTCACACTTGGCGCGGTCATCGGCCGCGACTTCGACCTGGAGCTGCTGGAGCGCACCACCGACTTGACCGACGATGCACTGCTCAGCGGCCTCGACGAGGCCGTCCGTGCAAGGTTGCTCGAGGAGGCGAGCGCGGGGCGGTACCGGTTCGCGCATGCGCTCGTACGTTCCACCCTGTACGAGGAGCTCCGTCCCACCCGGCGGGCTCGGCTCCACCGCAGTGTCGTGGCCGCCTTCGAGGAGATCGGCGGCGACCACGGCGTCGAGCTCGCGCATCACTCAGCGCAGGCCGCGGCCGGCGGCGACCCGGCCAAGGCGATTTCGTATTCACGCGCCGCGGGAGATCACGCGCTGATCCAGCTTGCGCCCGACGAGGCTGCCATCTACTACGGCCGTGCGCTCGACATGCTTGATGACAGCTCCGTCCCCGACCCAGAGCTGCGCTGCGATCTCACGATTTCGCTCGGCGAGGCCCAACGACGCGCTTCGGACCCGGCGCACCGGGAGACGCTCTTCGCCGCCGCCGACCAGGCACGTGCGCTGGGTGATGGCGACCGGCTCGCCATGGCCGCGCTCGCCAACGGGCGGCCGTGGGGATGGAGCTCGACGGGAGACGTGGACGAAACCAAGGTGTCCAACCTGCGGTCGGCGCTCGCGGCACTCAGCCCTGACGACAGCCCTGCTCGAGCGGCGCTGCTCGGGCACCTCGCCTGCGAGCTGGTGTTCGCGGAGGATCGTGAGCTCTCGGAGTCTCTCAGCGCCGATGCGCTCGCGATCGCGCGCCGGGTGCATGATGACCCGACGCTCGCACAGGTCCTTCAGCTCCGGACGATGGCGACGTTCAGAACGAGCACCCCTGCGGCTCGCCGGGTATTGGCAGACGAGCAGGCGGTGGTCGCGGCACGCGTCGGTGATCCACGTCTCTCCCTGCTGGCCCTGATGAACGTCGCGACCGCCGCGATAGAGCACGTCGACGGCGCCGATTCCCTTGATGCCCTGGCCCGGGCTCGACGCATCGCCGACGATCTCGCCGAGCCGTCGGCGAGCGGCTTCGTGCTGGTCTGGGAATCGGCGCTAGCGACGTTCACCGGCGACCTCGCGTCGGGGGAACGTCTCGCCCTGGAGGCATTCGACATCGCGACCCAAAGCGGCGATCCGGACGCTGAACTGGTGCTCGGAGTACAGCTCTACAACGTTCGCCTTCTCCAGGGTCGACTCGACGAGCTGGAGCCGTTGCTCAAATCGGTCGCCGAGCGTGGACTCACGCCGACCGCGGGGCACGGAATGCTGGCCGCCGTCTATGCAGAGTCGGGCCGGTTCGACGAGGCCCGAGTCGCGCTGAGCGCCGCGGCAGACCACGGGTTCGACGGCTTGGATCGAGACGTCACCTGGGTCGCGGTCGCCGCGAACATGGCCCAAGCCTGTGCGCGCCTGAAGGACTCTGCGGTCGCGGAGCTCCTCGTACCGTGGCTGACCCCCCGCCGGGACTGGGTGATTGCGGGTGGCCCGACGCTCTGGGGAGTGGGCTCGCACTACCTCGGGCTCCTTGCCGCCGCCCGAGGCCGGCTCGATGAAGCCCATGCGGAGTTCGCCGTCGCGGCCGAAGCCCACGAACGCATCGGCGCTCGACCGTGGCTCGCCCGGACTCAGGTGGCGTGGGCCACGGTCCTGCACGATCGCCATGCGTCCGGCGACGACGCCGCATCGCGCGATCTCGCAGCCGCCGCGCAGTCCGTCGCACACGAGCTCGGGCTGGCAGGAACCGAACGCGAAGCGACCGCACGCCTTGCTCGGTGACGGCCGATCAATATCGACAGAACCATCACCATCGTGCGGTTGTCTCCTTCCAGGCCGAGCCCGAGTAACGCGAGCCGGCGTGGCCGGAGCGCGCCGGGGGGCCAAGACCAGATGCTCCATCTCGACGTCCGCGTCGACGACCTCGACGCTGCGGTCGAGCACGTTCTCGCGGCGGGCGCTCGCCTTGTCGAACATCAACCGCCGACATCCTCACGCTCGGGCACAGTGCGACAGAGGTCACCGCTCTCGTCGAAGGAGCGGACGATGTGGTGCAAGAGTTCGCCGCGCGAGTCGCCCGGAGATAGAGCGGTCGCAGGCCCCAGTCGCTACGGACCAGATCGCCGGCCACCGGTCGCCAGCGATCCATCTCGGTCGTTCCGCCTGACGGACGGGCATTCCTGCCAATACCGACATGCCCCGGACTTGTCACCTGCGCGCGCCGGCATTTCGCTGATCAACCGGAACCCACGATCGAACGGCCCGGACGGCATCCCGCCGGGCTCGTGAGCATGCCGCTGCTACCAGCACACGAATTGCCCCAAGCCGCCACCATCTCCTACCGAACCGGCGTTAGCTCTCTCCCAAAAGGGGAGCCTAAAGGGGAGCCAACGGGGGCGAATACCGCCGAACGTCCACGGATCCGAAAACGCTCTGACCTGCGGTTTCGTACTTCAGCGGACCGCCGCGAACCCCCTCAAAACGCATGACGCGCAGGGGGTCAGGGGTTCAAGTCCCTTACGGCCCACCACAAATCCCCAGGTCACAGGCCTGGGGATTTGTTCTGTCCGGGAGCGATGTGACCCTCAGGACGCGGTGAGGACGCGGCTCGCCGCGATATGACTCATTCGGAGGCCGCGTTGGCGCCCTCCCAGGCGTCCTCCAGATTCGTTCGGATTCGCTCCTGGACGGTGGGGAACATGTGTCCGTAGGTGTCGATCGTGGTCTGGATCTTGGTGTGGCCGAGGTGATTCATGACCTCGTACTGCTGGGCACCCTGGCCAATGAGGATCGCCACACAGGTATGGCGGAGGTCATGGAACCGAAGGCTGAGGCGGGTCCTGACGGGCATCGCCAGGACAGAACTTCGGAACCTCCCCTCGACGCCCGTCGGCTAAGCAGGTGCCCATCGGCCGGGGGGAGTCGCGTTGGCGGACCACGACCATGAGTGAAGAGGGGACCATGAGTGAAGAGGGGACCATGAGTGAAGACGACGAGGGGGGCGGCCGACCCATCATCGGCGGCCGCCACGGCAGCCCGACCATCAACGTGGCGTTCCCGTTCTCGTCGGTCCGAACCGGCGACGCGGATCTGCGCGAAGCGATGACCCAGTTGGCAGGGCTGGTCGCCGAGTTGGCCGAGACCGACAAGAAGTCCCGCCGGGCCGCCATCGCCCAGGCCGCCCGAGACATCGCGAGTCAGCTGCGCGAGCGCGAGTAGCGCTGATCGGCCTTTTTTGCTCATCCAGGTCGTCGTCGAGTTGCGCGTTCGGGTGCCGTTCGTGCAACGCAGTCAGCTCTCGCGCTGCGCCCATGTCGGGTTGGCCGACTCGCCCGTGCGACGGCAGGGGTTGGGTGGAGCAGAAGCCCTTCCGTGGGCACCTCAGACTGGCCGACCGAAGCCAAGTCGATGCAGGTCGCCGAGGAAGAGACGGGACCACCTGAAGGCGCATTCACGTTCGCTGAAGATGACCTGTGCACCTGGGTGTCAGAAGACGAGGTCGCCGAGTTCGTCGCAGCGGAGTTCGCGTGGGAGGGCACTGTCGTCCTCGACCCCTCTTCTGGCGGCGACGGCTGTGGATGGAGGCTGACGAGCACTGACGACGATGTCGTCTTCGACGTCGGGGCCGCAGCGGCCCGATGGAGTCTTTTTGGGCCGGACAACACCCCTATCGGTCTCGGCGAGGTGGAAGTTGTCGACTTCGATGAAGAGGCCGGGACAGTCGACGATGTCGACACGGGGGTGTCTGGACATCCGTCGCTCAGTGATGGTGTGGTCGTTATCAACGGGGGCTGGGGCAATTATGCGTTCTGGGTGCCACCCATCGACGAGTGCCTCGAACTGTTTGTCAGCGTCGAACCCGTCGTCCCTGAAGGTGAGCTCGAGGCCCGGACCTTCGGAGTTGCCGACCGGTTCTTGCAGGAACTGGGTTGGCTTGGCTGAGGAGGCGCCGGAACTCTCCCGCACCGTGAGGCCCTGAGCGAACGGACGATCGGCGACGGCGAACCTGAGCGTGGTGGCCCCTGGGGCGAAACGACCCACCTACTTAGATCACGGTCTGCGGGCCGAGTGATGGCGTACAGGTGGACTTCGTAGGCGCTGAAGCCAGCTCGGCGGGGCGGGTCAGTCCTGCCGTCGTCGGTTCCGCAAACGCACGATGAGGGAGACGACAAATGAGAGCACGAAGACCAGGACGAAGTTGCCTCCGATCGCGCCGAACACTCCTTCCCACGAGCCTCGCTCGTCTTCGGGACCCCAGACGTGGCCGACCGTCGCGAACAGTCCGACCAGTATCGCCCACAGTCCAGCGATTACGAGCGGAAACAGCAGGAAGCTCTCTCCGGGCTGCGGGAAGGAATACCTTCCACGAGGTCGACTCATATTCTTGACACTCCCGTCTTGCCGCTCCACGCGGCCAGGGTCGAAGGTCACCTCGACAAAGGTCTGGCCCCCATAGCTGCGCAGTAGTCTGGAGAGGCTGAAGCGCCCCGGGATCGGTGACTGCTTGTTCTCTTGAGAGGATGAGGCACCCTGAAGCGGTCGGTTCCGGATCAAGGCTCGGCCCGAGCGGCTGTCACGGCTCTCGACGGACCCACCGACCCAGCGACAGAACGGAACCGACTGGATGACGTTTGCTGCGCGCTATTCGCAGCCGATGCCATCGCCGTCGCCGTCGCCGACGAGGCCGTAGGGGTAATAGGAGGGGTTCTTGACGGTGACGGGTTTGGCGGCTGAGGGGAGTTCGGTGCAGTTGATGTCGCCGTTGCTGTTGGCGTCGTAGCGGTCGATGCATCCGGCCCCGGTGTCGGGCGCTCCGCTGTGGGCGGGGTCGCTCGCTCGGCCCACCTTTACCGCCTTCGGCGGTTCCGCCCCCAGCGGCCGAACCGGTGGTCGCTGCGGTGCGGCCGTCCTCGCCTCGGATGGACCTGGAGCCGCTAGCTGGGCTAGCTGGCTAGCTTTCCGTCGGCGTCAGACGGAAGGCCTCGGTAGCGATCTCGATGGCTTCGTCGATGTCCGCGTTCGTGTGCGCAGCGCTGAGGAACCAGTTGAGGAAGGGGTGGAAGACCGCTCCGAGGTCTGCGGCATGGCGGGCGAACGTTGCCTGGCGGATCGCACCAGGATCGTTGTCGAACCGCATCATCGGCACCGCGACTGGGCCGGAGTAGTTGATGGTGTGGCCGGCGGCGGCAGCGGCTTCGAGCAGTCCGTCGCGAAGTTGTTCTCCCGCACTTGTCAGTGCGGCGAAGGCATCGTCCCGGTCGTAGACGGCGAGCGTGGCGATCGCGGCCCTCATCGGGGGCGTCTCGAACATGTAGGTCGAGGTGAACAGGTTGGCCTGGGCCGCGGTGCGCAGTTCCTCTGAGCCGAGCAGCGCCGAGATGGAGTAGCCGTTGCCCAGACCCTTGCCGAGGGCGATGAGGTCCGGCTGGACACCGAGCGCGCGGTGTGAACCGAGCGGGTGCATGCGGAATCCGTGGCGGACGTCGTCGAGCAGGAGCAGTGCTCCGTCGCGCTGTTGGACCTGTCCGATCATCTTCAAGAACTCGTCGCTTGCATCGAGGGTCGGCTCGAAGGGGTTCTGATCGATGGGGTTCATCACGATGGCGGCGATCTGGCCGGTGTGTTCCTCGGCGACGGCGGCCAGTGCTTGCGGGTCGTTCCACGGGACCCGCAGCACGTCTCGGGTTCGTTCCGTGGCGACACCTTCGGCGGGGGAGGGGGCCAGTTCGGGATCGTTGCCGTGGTACGCCTTCGTGAAGCAGACGACCAACGGGCGCTGGTGGTGCTGGCGGGCGACCCGCACGCCGAGGGCCACCACCTCGGACCCGTTCTTCGCGACCACGCCCCAGTCCATGCCGTCGAAGCGATCGACCAACACCTCGACGACGTCGACCAGTGCCGCAGGGAAGAGGCTCGCACTCGTCATCATCGTGGCCTGTCGGCGAGCGGCCTCCTCGACCTCGGGGTGTCGATACCCGAGCAGGTTCGGTCCGTTGGCACACAGGAAGTCGATGTAGCTGCGGCCATCGACGTCAGTGATTCGACACCCTTTGGCGGCCCGGATGAATCCTGGCAAGGTGCCCCGTCCGGCGCTATCGGCGCTTCGGCTGAGGTACACGCCACCGCCTGGAAGGACACGGTCCGCGCGAGCCCAGAGTGCTTCACCGGCTGCCCCGTCGATCCCGTCCATCGCTGACACCCCTGGTGCATCGCCCATTGTCGATGCCGAGCTTGCCACAGGGATCGTCCGCAGGACGCGGAGGATCCCTGGTTGGAGATGTTCTGGCGCCGGGTCTGCGGCGGTCCGTGGATGCCGCTGCCGCATGCTCTGGAGGGGGCGATCACCAAGGGTTCGCCAGGACGCGGCCAGGACGCGAGACGTCGTGAACCAACGCGAAACATCGAGAACTGACAAGCGCCACATCCCCGTATCGACGGGGTTGTCGAGGGGTTTCCCAGGTCAGCGGATAGGCGTGGAGCTGCATGACGCGCAGGGGAGTGTCATCGTGAGCTTCTTCGGCGGGGCCCCCTGCCCGAGGGTTACGGGCCGCTGTCCGAGTCGGGTTCTTTACGCCCGCCGAACATGCGCTCCACTCCGAGTTCGCCGGCACCGAGAACACCACCAATGAACGGACGTCACGATGCGTATGGAAGAGGTCGGCCGCGCCGCGAGCGGGACGTCGAGGCCAATGACGAGCCGCGCTCTCTGCCGAACTAGGGCCGTTGGACCCTGGGTCCGGACCCCTTCGCCGGGGGGATACTTCCTCCATGGATGGTGAAGGAGAACGCCGGGGAGGGGCCATCAAGCGACTCGAGGAACGACGGGAGTTCCGAACCCACGTCGTGACTTACGTGGTGGTCAACGCCTTCCTCATCGGGATCTGGGCGGTCACCAGCGGCGGCTAATTCTGGCCGGTCTGGGTCCTCCTCGGCTGGGGCATCGGCTTGGTGCTGCACGCCTGGAAGATGTTCGGGGAGCGCCCCATCACTGATGCGGACATCGAGCGGGAGTTGCGCCGCACCGAGGGTCCTGGCGTCTGAGCGACTCGCTCTTGACCCGTCCCGTGGTTGAGACGATGCGAGGCGGTACCGTCCCGGGGAGCGTTGAAGGTCAGTCGAACCAGCCCCTCCTCGATGTCGGGAGACAAGTCCATGAGTGCGCTGCGGACCACCCGCCACAACGGCGTGCGTCTCCTGCCGGACGCGAAGAGGGTGATCACCAAGCCCTTTCTTCCGGGTGAAGATGTGTTCCCTGACGGCCATACGCGTATCGATGTCGTCCTGCGCCGCATCTTGGCGATTCCGGAGGCCGAGGTCGTCGCCACACTGCGAGCGGCCTGCTCCTCCTTCGGTGACCGCCACGCCGATCTCGACGGAGTTCTCCACGACCACTTCTCGATCGTGGCCGGACGGATCGATGCCAACGAGCTCTCGCATGAACGCAAGATGCTGATCGGCGCCTACCTCACCCATGAGTACTCGATCGAGGGTGCCGCCCTGGGCAATCCCTCGATGGTCGAGGCCCCGGATCAGTCGGGCCTCGGTGCCGGCGCAACCCGCTTCATCATGAGCCTCAGAGCCGTCGGCGAGGGCCACATCTCGTCGATCGAGTTCCGCTCAGGGGTCATCGAGGCCGACCTGCGTATCACCGTGGATGCGCCCAGCCGTTTCGCCGCCACCGGTCGCCGGATCGCCATCGAGTACGACAAGGCGTTCTTCCTCACCAAGCTCGGTGACCTGGGCCGGCTCGACGACATCGCCGAGATCGTGCTCGGCGCTCTCGGCTCGAGGTTCACGATGGGCGAGCTCGAGTCAGCGATCATCGCGCTCGACGAGCTCGGCATCCACCGATCGGTCTCCTCGGAGACCAGCCACGTGCTGCACTGGCTTGCGTCGTCGAACTACCGGATCGACTTCGACACCCACAGCGATCTTTCCGAGCGGGTGATCTTTCCCGCCGGTCCGACCGAGAGTCACGGAATGGAGGACGCTCGCCTGGTCCGATTCGTCGGCGACGACGGGCAGGTCGTCTACTACGGGACCTACACCGCGTTCGACGGACATCAGATCCTTCCGCAGCTGATCGAGACCACTGACTTCGGGACGTTCCGGATCGCGACGCTCAGCGGGGAGTGTGCCCAGAACAAGGGCATCGCCCTGTTCCCGAGGAAGATCGGCGGCAGGTTCGTCGCACTCGGACGTCAGGACAACGTCAACAACTTCGTGATGACCTCGACTGATGTGCGCGACTGGCGCGAAACCGAGAAGATCCAAGAGCCCAAGCTGCCCTGGGAACTCATGCAGCTCGGGAACTGCGGGTCTCCCCTCGAGACCGAGGCGGGCTGGCTGGTGATCACCCACGGAGTCGGTCCGTTCAGGCGCTACACCCTCGGCGCATTGTTGCTCGATCTCGACGACCCGCTCCGCGTGATCGGCCACCTGTCCGAACCACTTCTCGAGCCCTCGGAGGACGAACGCGAAGGCTATGTCCCGAACGTCGTCTACTCGTGCGGGGCCATGATCCATGCCGATCACCTGGTGCTGCCCTACGGGTACAGCGATGTGGCTGCCAGTATCGCCACGATCGAGCTCGACGAACTGCTCGGCCGTCTCACGTCTCGCTGAAGACTTGCTCGGAGTATCGCCGGTACAACCGGTCGAGCTGAGAGGACCCGCCCTCGTAGAACTCCGCTGGTTCGATGTCGATCCACCCGAGATCGGCGGGAGCGGCGATGACCGCGACCGAGCGGTGGGACTGAATCCGCCCGACGGACGGCTTGGGCGAGCCATCGGCGCGCCACAGTCCGAAGGAGCGTTCGTGCGCCGCCTCGTCGAGCGGAGGAGCACCCCAGATGTCCGAGACGTAGTCGTTCGCGCACCACAACATGGCGCCGGTGGCGCCGGCTCGACGCAGCTCGGTCAGCGACCGGTCGGTGTAGTCGGCCGCAGCGCGCTCTTCGACCAACATCGACTCGGACGCCTCGGGCGCCGCGTGGCCGGCGGGTGAGGTGGGCAGACCGAACTCGGAGAAGAGCACATCGGCCCCTCCGCCGAGCCATCGAGTGACTTCGGTGAGGAACCCCAGGAGGTGCTCGTCGGTCGGGCCGGAGGCCCAGCGCGCGTAGATCGGATAGCCGTGCATCGTCAAGAAGTCGCACACGGTCGCCGCCTCGGCCGGACCCAGGTTGCGATCCTGTTCGAGGTCTTCCATGTGGAGCCCGATCGTGATCGCCGAGGACCGGTCGGCCCGACGGATCGCGGCCGTCATCCGCTCGAGCCACGCAAGGCCCGCCGTCCGATCGGGCGGGACCGCACAGTTCGAGTTCTCGTTGCCGAGGTCCCACGCCCACAGACCGGGGTGCCCGGCGAGGGCTGCGGCAACGTCGCCGACCAGGACGGCCTGAGCTTCCATCATTCCGGGGTCGATGAACCAGCTGCGAAGGTCTCGGTCGAGTACCGAGCCCGCCGACACGACCCGAAATCTCGAACCGGGCATCGGCGGGGTCGACGCGAGCGCCCACCCCGGAATCCAGTTCACGCCGCTCATGTGCCCGGTGAAGAAGGTCGGCATGAGGTCCAATCCGGCCTCGTCCGCCAGATCAGCGACCGCCACCAGCCGCTCGAGCGCTTCGGTGCTCGCTGCGTCGGGCGTCGGCTGGAAGTCCTCCCAGGTCAGGAAGATCCTCACCGAGTCGAATCCGGCTGACGAGATCCGGTCGAAATCGGCACCCACCTCGCCGGGGTCGAAATCGGTCCACCACCGCATGGCGGTGCGAGCGGGCCAGTAGTTGACGCCCAGGCGGAAGCAGCCGACGGTGCCCCCGCCGGTCGTGGTCATGAGGCCAGCGGCACCAGGCGCCGAGCTTGTTGGCGCGTCGAAACCAGGGCGAGCGTCGACTCGGCGCCCTGGTTGAGGTTGGGGCCCCACGCGTGCAGCCCGTCGTGTCCTCCGCCCGATGTCGGATCCCACATGAGCGCAGCGGCGTCGTTGGCTCCGGCAAACCACGCGGCAGCCAGTTCGACGCCTTGCATCCACCGGTCATCGCGGGTCACGTCGGCGGCTCGCCGACAGGCATCGGCCATGGTGGCGATTTCGATCGGCTGTTGATCGAACGCTGGCGCGTGATCACCCGGACCAGCGCCTCCGACCGGAGTCGGTGAGAGGTGGCCGCCGACCGTCTCACGGTCGAGCAGCCAGGCCAGCAGGTCGAGACCGTCGTCGAGGACTCGGGGTCTGCCGAGGTGGTGGCCTCCCGCGATGAGGGCTTCGGCCAGCGCCGCATTGGCGTAGCTGAGGCGAGCCTCCGGCCATCGCCACGGATCATCGGACGGTCGACCGATGCTCACGACTGCATCAGCGAGCAGCATCCGGGCTTGCTCATGCCCGGGCTCCACGGCGAGTACCTCGGCCGCCCCGAGCCCAGCGAAGGCCATCGCCCGTCGCCACGGCGACCGTTGCTGCGCGCCTTGCTCAAAGGCTGCGAGGGCCACCTGACGCATGGAGTCTTCAGGGAGGAGGTGTACCGCGGTTCCAAAGGCCCAGAGGCTCCGGCCCCAACAGTCCTCGACGGTCGGACTTCCGCGCCAGCGACCATCTGCGGTGCGCCGATTCCGCACTCGCCCGTCGAGGTGTTGCGCATCGGTCAGAAACCGCAACGCGGTCGTTCCGAGATCGCGCACCTGCTGATGGGGCTGCGGCTCACGAGCCACGACGATCAGCAGGCGAGCCACGTCGTCGACGCAGTAGCCGTGCTCGCGGCGCGGGGCGGTGTGATCGGCGTGCTCGAAGATGCCGATGTGGTCGCTCATGGCGAGCAGGTGGTCGAAGTTCGAGGCGGTCACTGCCGGACGGCTCGGCTGTTCGTGACGAGCCGGCTGGCCAGATCGTCGTAGCGGCGGGCCACTGCGGTCCACGATAGATCTGGCGCGAGCCGCCGTGCCTCGGCCGCCATCGATGCTGCGAGATCGGGGTCGGTGAGCACTGACCGGATCGCTGCGGCGAGGTCCCCGGGGTCACCCTGAGGAACCACCAGGCCGGCACCGCTGGAAAGGAGTTCGACGGCGTGCGGAAATGCGGTCGACACAACCGGCAGGCCGGCCGCCACGGCGTCGACGAGCACGCCGGAGGTGACCTGGTCGGTCGAGTCGTAGGGCAGCACCACGAGGTCGGCCGAGCGGATCAGCTCGGTGAGTGCGGGCAGATCTCGGTAGGTGTCGTCGAAGGAGATCGAGTCAGCAGCCGAGGAGGCAGCCGCTCGTTCGACGAGCATCTGGCGATACGACTCGCCCGACGTGGCCACGACCTTGGGGTGGGTCGCGCCGGCGATGATGTAGTCGGGACGGGGGCGCAGGTCGGCGAGTTCGGCGACGGCATCGATGGCCCATTCGATGCCCTTTCCGGGACCGAGGAGTCCCCATGTCAACAGCCGCGGCGACCGTGGCCACACGTCATCGGCGGTGGGTGACGGATCGGCGGGCGGGGTGGCTGCTCCATGAGGGATCACGACAATCTTCGACCCGTCCACATCGAACCCGCCGATGAGTCGGTCACAGGCCGTCTCGGTCATCACGACGACCTGATCGGCAGCCTCGCAGACCTGCTCGAGGACCCGCTTCTGGTTGGCGCTCGGCGAGGTGACAACGGTGTGGGCGACGACGATCATCGGCACCTCGACATCTCTGAGGATCTCGATGATCTCCTCGCCGTCGGGGCCGTCGTAGATCCCATACTCGTGCTGCACGATCGCGACATCAGTGCGGTTCAGGACATCGACCGGTGCCGTCCGATCGATGTCGCTCTTGTCGAGCGTGCCGAGCACCGAAGCGTCCTCGAGAGCCGGCGTGGCGCCACATCGCACGACATCGACGGCGCCCCCGTTCGTGATGATCCCGTTGGCGAGCGCGGCCGAGAACGTCGCGATCCCACACTCTGTCGGAGGAAACGTGGACAGGATCCCGAACGTGCGAGCTTCGGCGCTGCTCGAGTCGTCGGCGACTGCTGAGGCAGTGGGAGAAGAACTGAACACGGGAAGAACCTCCAGGGTCGACAGAGAGCCGCTGAGGATCGTCCGATCTGCTCTTCGCAAAGCCTATGCCGACCCGGGGCCGACGCGTCATCGGGGTAGCATCCGGTCGTTCCAGACTCCCGACCATCCTCCGGCGAGCCGCTCCGCGTCGCCGTGCTCGCACCGATCGCATGGCGGACCCCGCCCCGGCACTATGGCCCTTGGGAGCTCTTCGCCTCGTTGCTGACCGAGGGCCTGGTGGCACGGGGACACCAGGTGACCCTGTTCGCGACCGCGGACTCGGTGACGACCGCAACCTTGCGGTCGACGGTGGCACATGGGTGGTCCGAGGACGACACCATCGAGCCGAAGGTGGCCGAATGCACCCACATCGCCGACGCGTTCGAGCACGCCGCGGACTTCGACATCATCCACAACGGGTTCGACTTCCTTCCGCTCACCTACAGCGGCTTGGTCGACACACCTGTCGTCACCACGATTCACGGGTTCTCGTCACCGCGGATCCTGCCCGTCTACGAGCGCTATGACTCGAGCACCGCCTACGTGGCAATCAGCGACGCCGACCGACACCCACGGCTGCATTACGCAGCCACCATCCACCACGGGATCGACGTCGCCGCCTTCGAGGTCCACCCGGCTCCGGGTGAAGATCTGCTCTTCTTCGGGCGGATCCACCCCGACAAGGGCACCGCCACTGCAATCGAGGTCGCCCGGCAAGCGGGTCGCCGACTCGTCATCGCCGGGATCGTGCAGGACGAGCGCTACTTCCGTGAGGAGGTCGAGCCGTACATCGACGGCGACCGGGTTCGATTCGTCGGGCCGGTGTCAGCTGCGGACCGAGCCGAGGTCCTCGGTGGCGCGTACGCGTTGTTGCACTTGATCGATTTCGACGAGCCTTTCGGCTACAGCGTCGTCGAGGCCATGGCGTGCGGGACTCCCGTCATCGCGTACGACCGCGGATCCATGGCCGAGCTCATCCAACCCTCGAAGACGGGGTTCATCGCTTGTGACCGCGACGAAGCAGTCGGGTTCGTCGAGGCTGCCTCGACCCTGGACCGCACCGAGATTCGCCGCGCCACAGTGGAGCGCTTCGAGGTCTCGACAATGGTCGACCAGTACGTCGAGGTGTATCGACGAGTCCTACGCAGTGCATAGATCTGCGTCTCCGAAGATGCAAGCGCCGCAAGAGGAACCCCCGGGGTTCGCGACCTCGATCTCCGAGGCGGTTCCGACGAGAGGGCCGATTCGGGCGTGTGTTCGACGCCCATGAGCAGACGGCGAGCGGCCGCGATGTCGCCGATGGCTTGAGCCTGGAGTGCCATGAACAGGAGGGAGTCGTTGGCTTGTCGGCTCAGTCGCCCCGTCACCGCATCAAATGCGTGGGCACGCCTTCAGGCGACGAAAGCCGAGGTGCGTTCGGCGAGCAGGGCGATGCCGTGCTGTTCGCACGACGCCACGACTTCGTCGGCCAGTTGCTTCGCCCGGTCGAGGTCGCCCGGGCCGTCACGTTCGACAAGCACTTCGACGGTTTGGGCGGCAAAGACGGCGCGCCGTGGGATCTCCCCGACGGCATCGTGTGCGTCGAGTGCCTCGGTCAGCTGTGCGATCCCGACGTCGAGATCGCCCCGCGCCGCAGTGAGCAACCCGAGCGTGCCGCTGCTGTGACCCGAGTTCGACTCGCCGGCGTTGACGAGCCACAGCCCGCGGTGGGGCTCGACGATGGCTGCGGCGGCAGCCAGGGTGGCGGGCGATGCGCGACGGAGGAGCGCTCCGACCGCTCCGAGAAAGCCGGCCCCCATCCAGTTCGGTGCGAAGGGCCAGATCGTTGCGAACCACTCATCGGCCAGCCTGCCCAGTTCGGCGGGCGGGATGCTGCCGTCGAGTTCGCCGATGAGCGCGTCGTAGGGGAACAGTTGGCCCCACGCCGGTGTGGCCTCGACCATGATGGCGAACCCGGCCGCGAGATCGTCGAAGTCACGCCGGAAGTACCCGATCAACATGCGTTGAAGCCCGTAGTTCGAGAGCGACGTCTGCCCCAGGACGTCGTTCATCGGCTCGATGTCGGCAAGCACGGCCTGGGCGTCGTCCCAGCGTGCATGGTTGAGGTGGAGCCCGACCTGCACGGTGTGGCCGTGCCATGCCATGTGCAGGCTGCGGGTTCGATCTGCTGCCGCGAGCAGCTCGTCACTGATCCGAGCGACCTGGTCGAAACGGCCCAGCTTCGCGAGAGCCTGGGCCTCGAAGTACAGCGACCGGCTGCGTCGAGCCGGATCGGCCACCTCGGCGATCTCGCGCGCCATGGCCAACAGCTCGTCGGCATCGGGCTCGCCCCGCATGTTGTCCGATGCGGTGAGGAGGGCATCGAACAGCCGCGGCGACCCGGTCCGCCGCACCATGGCCAGGCCTTCGCGGGCAGGCCTCACCGCCTCGTCGTAGTCGGGGCTGTGGATCGACAGGTGGGCTCGGGCCACCATCAGTTCGGCCCGCTCGGCGCTCTCACCCGGATCGAGCGCCTCCTCGGCTGCGCGGATCAGCGCCAGAGACTCGCTCGAGTCGTGCTGCACCCACGCGCCCACCAGGCCGAGCGCCGTGGCGGCGTTGGCCATCAGCTTCGACAGGCCGTGCGCCTGAGCGAGTTCGGCCGCTTCGCGTGCGAGGACAGAGCCGTCTGCGTATCGCCCACCGTCGATCAGCGACTCGGCTCGTGCGATCAACAGCTGGGCCGCGTGCGCAGGGTGTTCGTCGGGTGCGTCAGCGACGGCTTCGCTGCCTCGTTCGAGCCACTCGACGGCCGTCTCCCATGCCACCGAGGCACGAGCACTTGCTGCGGCGGCCAAAACCGCCTCGACCAAGGTGTCGATGTCGGTGACCGCCGCTGCCTCGAGCAGATGGTGTGCTCGCTCGGCGGTCACATCGCCCGAGGCCGTGGCGTAGGCCTCGGCGATGCGGGCGTGGAGCCGAACCCGTCGACTGGTGGACAGCTCTTCATAGAGCGTCTGACGAACGAGGGCATGGGGAAACCGGAGCCGGTCGATGCCGGCCGGGACCTCGACGACCAGGTTGCGGTCGAGGGCCGGATCGAGTTGGTCGATCAGGTCGTCGACGCTCTGGTCGAGTGTGCCCGCCAGGACGGTGAGGTCGAACTCCTGGCCGATCACCGCGGCAGCTCGAAGCACTGCATTGGTGTCGTCGGGCAGGTCGTCGAGGCGGCGGCCGACGACCTCACGGATGCCCTGGGGGACGCCGATGTCGGCAATCGACGCGGCGTCGGAAACCCACCGCCCGTCGGCCTCGTAGATGGCGCCCGACTCGGCCAGGTGACGGAGGATCTCGCCGATGAAGAACGGGTTGCCGTCGGTCTCGCGATGCACCAGCCGTGCGAGTTCGAGGCCCTGTTCGTCGAGGTCGTGGCCGCCGGCCGACGCCATCAGTGAGGTCACCTCGTCGAGGTCCAGCCCGTCGAGCGCGACCCGTTCGACCCGCTCGACGCGACGCAGGTCGGCCAGCACCGAACTGAGTCGGTGCCCTCGGTCGAGATCGGTGTCGCGGTAGGTGCCGAGCACGAGCACCGCGCCGAGGTCGCCCGTTCTCGCCAGGTGCTTGAGTAGGAGCACGCTGCCGTCGTCGGCCCAGTGCAGATCGTCGAGCAACAACAGCACCGGTGCCAGCTGGCTGGCCCGGCTGAGCAGATCGACGACGGCGTCGTAGACGACGAGTCGTACCTCGTCGGCCGTGCCACCGGGGGCCTCGATGCCTGGCATCCGGATCGTGAGTGTGGGCACCAGGCCGGCCAGTGCCCCGCCGAAGGCGTTGACGTGGGCGTCGAGCACCTCGACGGGGAGGTCGGCGATCAGCGGGCCCAGCGCCTCGGTGAAGGGGCGGTGGGCCGAGGTGACCTCGTCGTCGGAGCGTCCGAACAGCACCGTTCCACCACCGTCGTGGGCGACGGTCGCCAGCTCCGAGGCCAGTCGCGTCTTGCCCATCCCGGGTTCGCCCGACAGCAGGATGATCCGTCGGGCCCCGTCGATCACCGACTTCCACGCCTGGGTGATCTCATCCAGCGCGGCCACCCGCCCGGCGAAGGGGAATCCCTCGGTCCGGCGCAGTGCCGACGGGAATCGAACGCGGTCGTGCTCGATCCGCTCCCAGACGACCTGACTGGTCATCACCGGGTCGGGCAGGCCCTTCAGCTCGAGCTCGCCGACCGGTTCGAAGACGTGGCCGCCACGTCCGCGAGCGAGCATGCGGGCCAACTCGGCGACGAGGATCTGGCCGCCTGCAGCCTGGTCACAGAGACGTGAGGCCTCGATGACCGGGGTGCCGAAGCAGTCGTCGTCCTCGAGCGTGACATCGCCGGCCGAGATTCCGACGCGGATCTCGAACTGGCCGTCGACCCGTTGCTGCATCGTCGCAGCGCTCGCGACCGCGCTCGCCGCGCCGGAGAACCGGGCGAGGATGCCGTCACCCAGGCTCTTGACCACCACGCCCTCGTGGTCGGTGACGGCTTCGCTGAGCAACCCGTCGTGGCGGCGCCTCAGTTCCTCGGCGGCGTCTTCACCGATCTCGCTGCGCTGAGCGGTCGAACCAACCAGGTCGGTGACGAGGATGATCGCGGTCTGTGGCTCGGCCACTGGCCGCCCCCCCTTCTGTCGCCACCGTACCGTGTCAGTCGGCTCGGTGGGACCTGGCCCAGGCGGGCAAGACGTCGACCAGCGCATGCGCCAGCCCACGTACCTGCCCGAGGTCGACCCACTCGTCGACGGCGTGGAGTCCGCCGCCCGAAGGTCCGCAGATCACCGTGGGGCACACCTCCTGCCACAGCGGGGCCTCCATCCAGTACGGGGCGTCGAACGTCAGCCCGGATCCAAGCTCCGCGCCGAGTCGCCCTGCGAGCGTCGCGGCAGCACCTTCGCCGTCGAGCCGCCACGCCTCGCGGCTGGCCACCAACTCGGCACTCGCGTGCATGTCGGGGGTCAGCAGGGCCTGGATCTCGCTCAGAGCAGCCGCTACCGATCCGATCCTCGTCGTACGCCTCTCGACGATGCATGCAGCCTGGTCGGGGATGACGAAGGCCGAGTCGCCGCCACGAACCCACGTGACCATCAGGTCGCCCCCGTCACTGCGCGCCTGCGTCGCCGCGCCATGGACGGTGTGCAGGAACCGGCTGAGCGCGGTGACCGCGTTGATGCCGAGCTCCGGCTGCGAGCTGTGGGCTGCCCGGCCCGCGAAGTCCACCCTGATCAACGCGAATCCGCGTAGCGACCGGGCGAGCGCGAGGTGGGTGGGTTCGGCGATCAGGCAGACATCTGGCTGGACACCGAGGTCGGGGAGCGCGGCGATCACCGCCTCGCTGCCGATGCTCGCGTCCTCTTCGTCTGCAACCAGCGCAAGGACCGGGCGAACTGGGGCCGCGCGTGCGACCAGCGCCTCGGCGGCGCTGACGATGGCGCCGACGCCGCCCTTCATGTCCGCGGCTCCGCGACCCATCAGTCGATCGCCGTCGACCCGCGGCTCGAACGGCGCAACCATCCCGGTCACGCCAACGGTGTCGAGGTGCCCGTTGAGGACGACGGTCGGGACGATGGCGGGGCCGGGCGCGACGGCGACCAGGCTCGGCCGGTCGCTCGTGCCCGGCGCCTGAACCACGTGCGTGGTGAAGCCCGAAAGGTCGAGCCTCGTCCGGAGCAGCTCCATGATTTCCGACTCTCCGGCAGCGCCCGGCACGAGCCCAGGGTTCACGCTGTCGACGGCCACGAGCTGCGCGGTGAGCTGTGCGGCGACATCTCCGACGTCCCGCCCCGCACCGGTCATTGCCGGGATCCTACGGACATCAGGAAGTGGCCGGACAGGGTTCGCGATTGCGCTGCGACGCCTGTCCTGTGCTCCTCCGACGGAGATCTGCGTACGGTGCACGAAGCGGGTCGGGGCGGGTGCGACTGAGTCACGAAGGAGGGGGTGGGCGTTGTCTTCGGGGGATGACGCGTTCGCCGGTGGTGACGTGCGTGAAGACCGGGGCCTGGGCGGCGGCCATGGTGAGGTCGTAGCGGCCGGCGTGGACCGCACGGTGATGGAACCGGCAGAGCAGGGCCAGGTTCTTCATGTCGGTGTGGCCCTGGCGGCGCCACCAGATGACGTGGTGGGCGTCGGTCCATGCGGCGCGACGATCGCAGCCGGGGAACGCGCAGTGCCGATCGCGGATGGCCAGGGCCCGGCGCTGGGCGCGGTTGGCCAGGCGGGCCGTGCGGCCGCGGTCGAGGTCGGCGACGACCGCGCCCTCGGGGGTGCGGAACTGTGACGGGCCGGTGTCGGACAGCACGAGCCGCAGGGCAAGAGCCGTCGTGGCCCACTTCGCGGCCAAGGCGCGAGGGATGGCGGCGCCGTCGGGGGTCTCGTAGGTCGGGCGACCGTCGCCTCCGCCGTCGTCGTCTCGTTCGACGACGACGAATGCGGGCTCGCGACGCGACGAGTTGCCGGGTGCGGGCGAGGCGGAACTCCTCCAACCGGTCCAGTGCGTCGCGGGTCCGGGGGTTGGCCAGGATGCGGGCGAGGATCTTGACGTGGTCGATGGTGATGGACCCGTTGCGGAACGATCGGGCGGCCATCGGCAAGGACAGCAGGCGCTCGGCCAGCTTGGCGCGGTGCTGCGCAGGGCGCTTCGCGGCACCGGTGCTCTGGCACAGCCAGTTGGCCGGCGAATACGCGCCCTCGTCACGGTGGGCCCTGCTCTGGTGCATCAAGCCCAGGAGGTCGGCATTCAGCGCTTCGATGCGGGTACGCACCCGCTCGGCGACCTGCAACTGTTCGCGCAGATCGTGGCTGGTCAGCGTCGACGGATCTGCCTCGAAGAGTGCGTCGAGTTCGGTGTCGATGGTCGACAGGTCCACGCCGCCAGTGTATCGAACACATGTTCGATACACAACCCCAATGTCCCCGTGATTCGTGGCTTCGGGCCCCCACAAGCCCTGGGAGGCGCACCGGGCCCGTCATCGTGGTTCTGTTCCCCGGCGAGACCGCACCGGACGCGATGAGGCTGGCGTTCGAGCGCCACGACGGTCTGACTCGAGCGGCCGTCGACGCACACGATGGGCGTGCACCTCGAGTTCCGCGGCATGGCTGACCTCGACGTGGAAGCGGTCCCGAATCCCGACGAGGGCCTTCTCGACCGTCGCTTCGCGCATGGTCCGAGGTCCGCCGACCATCGGTCGACGTGGGTGATCGCATCCAGCTGCCTCGCTAGTGTGGACCGCAGTGCTTGGCGTAGAGGAACTCACGGTGGGCGACTGGAAGATCGCCAGAGACATCTCCGAGTGGATCGAGATCGTCGCCATCGTGGTCATTTCGTTGTCGGTCGTGATCTCCATCGTGCTGTCGGTCCGGGCTGCGGTGAAGACGTCGGCGAGCGAAGGACAGCGGATCTTCAAGCAGGAGATCGCCCGCGGGCTGCTGATCGGCCTTGATCTCCTCATTGCAGCGGACATCATCCGGACCGTGACCCTCGAGCCGACACTGGAGAACGTCGCTGCACTCGGACTGCTCGTGGTCGTTCGAACGTTCCTGTCCTGGTCACTCCAGCTCGAGGCGGAGGGCAGGTGGCCGTGGCAGGCGGTCAGTGAGTGATGCTTGCCGCCACCTCGGCCGACCGCATGAGCAGTGTGCGGTTCTCGTTGAGGAGCGCGACCGCGTGGCGGATCTCTTCGGGCGTCGCCCTCGGATCGCTCCGAGTCGCGGTGCAGGCGTCGAGCGCCTCGACGGTGTCGTTGATCGCAGAAGACAGGCGGTGCCACGTGCCGCCACCTGCCCCCGACGAGAAGGCCTGCGCAGTGACCGCCAGGTTCTCCACCCGGTAACGATCGGCTGCCCACTGCTGCGAGGCCCATTCGGGGGGCTCCGACGCAAGTCGGGGACTGAGCTGATCGTGAAGCCAGCGGACGTTGGCCAGCAACTCGCGCTTGGGCGAGGATGCGGACGGTCCTGCCGCGCCCTGCGGCGCATTGCTGCCCCGTCGTCCCGCCAGCGCGCCGATGATCGCTGCGAGTCCCAACCCGAGAATCACGATCAACACGATCGAGCCGAGATTGTCGTTTCTCACGGTGTCTTCGTCAGTGGTCGAAGACGTGGTGTCCGTCGCAGGAGGAGCCTCGGTCACCGGCGGTTCGGTCGCAGGAGGCTGTGTGGCCGGCGGCTCGGTGGGAGCCGGCGCCTCGGTGGGGGGCGTCGTTTCGGTCTGCCCGGCCAGGGCGCCTGCCGACGCAAGCCCACTCAACGACAGGAACATGACCGCGGTGGCAGTGAGCACTGCCCTGCGGGCCCGTGAGAGGTTCATCATCAGGACCCAGGGGTGTCACTGTGACTGATGGGCGGCTCTGCTGCCGATGGCATGCGGTTGGCGCTGGGAATCGCCGCAGCGGCTTGCTCGGCGGCGTGATAGCGCTCGATGCGTTCCAGCCGGAACGTGAGCCAGTCGAGCAGTGCGCGGACGAGGACGATCAGGAGTCCGTAGATGAACATCGCGAAGAGGATCGAGGTGTCGAGGACTGCGTCGCCGTGCACCGCGACGGGCTCGAAGATCCCGCGGAACGGCTCCATCGACCGATCGAGACTCCGGTACGCCCACTGCACGTAGCCCGAGTCGGGGTTGGCGCCGAGGAGCCGGAGAATGAATCCTTGCGCAAGGATGAACTGGGTCACGACCAGATAGGCGTACGCAAGGTATGCCAAGGCTCGGATCAGCCAGACGGTCACACTCTTCGGGTCACGGGCGTCCATGGGTCTCCTGAGTTCGTCGGGTCGGTGACCCGGTGAGCCTAGGCGGAGCACCGGTGACCGTCGACCTGATCGCACCCCTGATCGTGGGAATCCGGTTCGAACCGACGAGAATGGTCCGGTGACCTCCCCGGCCGAGCGGTACGACATCGCCGTCATCGGCGGCGGGCCGGCCGGCGCAGCGACGGCCATCCGGGCAGCACGAGCCGGCGCGAGGGTCGTGGTCTTCGAGAAGGCCGCCCACGGACGCGACAAGGTCTGCGGCGACGGCCTGACACCCCGCGCCGTGGGTGCGCTCGAGGCGCTCGACATCGACCTCGACGGAGCTCACCGGATCGACGGGCTGCGCATGATCGCCGGGCGGCAACGACGCGAGCTGGCCTGGCCGGCCACCGGCCGCTTCCCTGACCATGGCGCGGTGTGGCCTCGCAGACGTCTTGACGCACGCCTCGTCGACGCGGCCGACAAGGCCGGTGCCGAACTCGTCTATGAGACCGAGGCGCTGCCGATCCTCGACGGCGACCGCGTCGTCGGGGTCGAAGCCGGCTCGGGCGACGGCCCGCGACGCCGCATCCATGCAGACCTGACGGTGATCGCTGCGGGTGCTCAGGGAAGGGCTGCCCGAATGCTCGGCGCCGAGCGTGATCCGGACGAACCCTTCGGTCTCGCCATCCGCAGCTACATCGAGTCGCCCCGCCACGACGAGCGGCACCTCGAGGCATGCCTCACGCTCCGCGACCGACACGGCACACCGGTGCCCGGCTACGGGTGGCTGTTCCCGGCCGGCGATGGCACGGTCAACATCGGGGTCGGTGCACTGTCGACCATGAAGCGGTTCAAGGATCTCAACCTCAACACGCTGCTCGACGACTATCGCGCCCTGGTGCGCGACGAGTGGGGTCTCGGCGACTACCTCGAACGCCCCCGGGCGTGGCGGCTGCCCATGAGCTCGGTCAAACGGCATGGTGATGGCTGGGTCGCCATCGGCGACGCTGCAGGCCTGATCAACCCGATGAACGGCGAGGGCATCGACTACGGGCTCGAGTCCGGGATGCTCGCCGCCGACCTGTTCGTGGCCGATCCCGCCACAGCGCCTGCGCGCTACGACGTCGAGATCGGCCGGCGATTCGACGCGTTCCTGCGCACCGGGCGGCGCTTCTCGTTCCTCATCGGCCACCCGTGGATCCTCCGCAACGGCTTGCGCGTCGCGGTGGGCACGCAGGCGGTCGCCAACATCACCCTTGCGGTCATGGGCAACCTGGTCGACAACGAGACGCCCGGCGCTGCCGGACGGGTCATGCGCCTCGCCGACCGCACGCTCGCCGCTGCGGATCCCTTGCTGCGCAGGACTCGGGCTGCCGCATAGCGGGCATCGACGAGGTGGCGATCAGTCGGCGGGTCGCTGCACGATGAGGACGCTGGTGCCGGCGTTGGTTGCGACCCGGGTCGAGACACTGCCGCGGACGAATCGTGCCGCGCGCCCGAGACCCCGACTCCCGACGACGATGAGGTCGGCGTCGAGTTGTTCGGCCGTCTCCAGAATCGCTGGGGCGGGCTTTCCCTTGATCACATGGGTCTCGTGCTCCACACCGCGCTCGGCAAGGAGCCCGCTGGCCTTCGCCTCGCGCTCGTGGGGCTCGAACAGCGGGTCGAAGGTTTCTCGAAACTCCTCCGGAAGCTCGTACCAGAGGTACGCACTATCGGTGTCGCTCAGCGGCATGTAGGCCACCACGACATGGATCACCCCACCGTCGGCAACCAGGTCGGCCGCGGTTTCGAGGGCCTCGGTGGCGTCGTTCGATCCGTCGAATCCGACGATCACGGTCTGGAGGTCTGGCACATGGACTCCTGAATGACGGCGTGCTGCAATAGTGCACAGGTGGGCGCGCCGGAGCCAAGTGCCGAAGGACTCTCGCGTGCGGGAGTGCGTTCACCAGCGGGCATGGCGCGCCGTGCCTAGTGTTGAGCGCGTGTGCGACACGATCGTGGTGGTTCAGCCCGATCGGGTGCTGTTCGCCAAGAACAGCGACCGAGACCCCAACGAAGCCCAGTTCCTCGACTGGCAGCCCAGAGCCACCCATGAGCCCGGCACCCCGCTGCGCTGCACCTGGATCGAGATCGACCAGGTGGCCGAGACCAATGCGGTGCTCTTGTCGCGTCCGTTCTGGATGTGGGGTGCCGAGATCGGGGCAAACGAGCACGGCGTGGCCATCGGCAACGAGGCGGTCTTCACCGATCAGCCCTACGCCAAGACCGGCCTGACCGGGATGGACCTGCTCCGTCTGGCACTCGAGCGGGCGTCGACGGCGGGCGAGGCCGTCGAGGTGATCACCACGCTGCTCGATCGGCATGGTCAAGGTGGCGGCTGTGGACACGAGAAGCGCGGCTTCACCTACCACAACAGCTTTCTCGTGGCCGATGCCTCAGAGGCGTTCGTCCTCGAGACCGCAGGTGCGCTGTGGGCGGTCGAACCCGTCACCAGCGGGCTTCGTTCGATCAGCAACGGGTTGACCATCGACGGCTTCGCCGATCACAACGACACGATCCATACGACGGCCTCGCACTGCCGGGCACGTCGGGCGATCACCAGTTCGTCGAGGGCAGCAACGTCCGCAGACCTGATGGCCGTCCTGCGAGACCACGGGACCGACACCGCCACACCGCGCTATTCGCCGCTCACGGGCGCCATGGCCGCGCCGTGCATGCATGCCGGTGGCACCGTGGCGGCGTCGCAGTCGACCGCGTCCTGGGTCGCCGAGCTGCGCAGCGATGGCGAACATCGGCACTGGGTGACCGGCACCTCCGGGCCGTGCACCGGGGTGTTCAAGCCGGTGCGTGTCGATCAGCCCCTCGATCTCGGCCCTCAGCCCACCGACACGTTCGACGCTCGCACCCTCTGGTGGCGCCATGAGCAGCTCCACCGTCGAGTGATGATCGACCCGGGACGCTTGCTGGACACCTATGCCGCCCAGCGCGACGAAATGGAGTCTCGCTGGCTCGCGATGCCGCCCGAGCCGGCCACAGCCTTCGCCGAGGCCGGGGCAGCCACGCTTCGCTGGACCGAACTCGTCGTGGCTGCAGATGGGCTCGATCGGCGCCCGCCCTGGGCGCGTCGCTACTGGCGTACGCGTGACCGGCGGGCCGAGATCCCCACCCGTACCGAGGCACCCGAGCGTGCCTGACGAGCGGCCCGTCGCCGCCGACGCCGGTGCACAGCCGTACGCGGACGCGTCGATCACCTCTGCCACTTTCGCCGAGCACGTCAACCGAGGCAAGGTCGCCACCTTCGAAGCGCTCGGCCTCGATCTGGTCATGGGTGAGCGCTCAGGTGCTCGTTTCCAGGACGCGTTCGACGGCCGCTGGCTCTACAACTGCCACTGCAACGGTGGCGTCTTCAACCTCGGACATCGCAACCCGCAGGTCATCGAGGCAGTTCGTGCCGGGCTCGATCACCTCGACATCGGCAACCACCACCTCGTGTCAGGCTGGCGAGCGCTTCTGGCGGAACGCCTTTCGGCCACCACGGGTGGTCGGCTGCCCGGCGTCGTTTTCGGCGTGGGCGGGGGAGAGGCGAACGACCTCGCGCTGAAGGTCGCCCGGGCACACACCGGCCGACAGGGCATCGTGTCTGCCGTCGGCGGCTACCACGGCCACACCGGACTGTCGATGGCAGCAGGTGACGCCGAGTACCGCGAACCG
>DATKWD010000021.1:0-25884 GCA_035529695.1 Acidimicrobiales bacterium
GCGCAACAGTTGCAGCTCCCTGCTCCGCCAGCAGGGTGATCCAGCGAGCGTCCGACCCGATGCCGTGAGCAGATCGGTGGTTGGGAGCCATGGCCCTCTCCGGCGGCTGGGAGTTCGGGATCGGCGGTGACAGACTGCACCCGATCGGCGACACAGAGGTGACATGGCGTTTCGGTTCGAGCACACGGAGTCCGTGGAGGAAGGTGTGCGCAGGGTGGCCACCGAGCGACTCGACGGCGCCATCGCCCGGCTCGATGGGCTACCGACGGCCGACCCCGAACAGGTCGAGAAATCGGTCCACGACATCCGCATACGCTGCAAAGAGCTCCGGGGGCTGGTGAGGCTGTTGCGGCCGGCGCTCGGCGATTCGTACAAGCCGTCGAATCGGGCGTTGCGTGACGCCGCCGAGCAGCTCTCGTCGATCCGCGATGCTCAGGCCTTGGTGGCAACGTTCGCCGATCTCCGGGAGGCCGAGGACAGTGATGGCCGTCACCGAGCAGAGCTGGACTCGATCGCGAACGTGCAATCCGAAAAGGCAGCGGCCGCAGGCCGAGCCATCGACGCCGACGACGCGAGGATCCGGCAGGCACACCGCGACCTGACCCAGGTGCGCGACAGCATCGACAGCTGGGAGCTTCCCGACCGCTTCGCCACGCTCGCCGGGGGGCTCGAGGCCACCTACGGACGTGGCCGCCGCGGGCTCCGGCGGGCCCAGAAGAAAGCCACCGACGAGCACATGCACGAGTGGCGCAAGCGGGTGAAGTATCTGGGTTACCAGCTGCGGCTGCTCGAGCCCACGGCGCCGAGCGTGCTGTCACCACTGGTCGACCACCTCCACGACCTGTCCGACGCCCTGGGCGACGATCACGACCTCGCCGTCCTCGTCCACAGCCTCGAGACCGAGAGCGACCTCTTCGGCGGACCCGACGAGGTCCGGCCCGCCATCGACCTCGCCCGACGCCGCCAGACGGATCTACGACACCGCGCCTTCAGCCTCGGTGCCCGTGTGTACGCCGAGAAGCCCGAGGCGTTCTGCACGCGAATCGGGGCCTACTGGAAGATCGACCGGCGCCAGGGAGCGGAGCGCCGTACCGGTGGTATCGCCGACCTCGCCGGACTCGACGCGGACCGTGGCGACGACAAGGTGTCCACCGTCGAACGAGAGCGGAAGTTCCTTGTGGCCGAGCCTCCTGCGCTCGGTTCGGACGGCGAGCGGATCCGACAGGGCTACCTGGCCGTGGACGGGACGGTTTCCGCTCGTGTCCGCGATCGCACGGGGTCGGGGCTCACCCTCACGATCAAGTCCGGGTCGGGGTCAACGCGCACCGAGCTGGAATGGGAGCTCGACCGCACTCGGTTCGAGGTCCTGTGGCCGCTGACACAGGGGCGATGCATCGACAAGACGCGCTACCTGATCCCGCTGGACGAACACACCGCCGAGCTCGACGTCTTCGATGGCGCCCTGGCCGGGCTCCGGCTGGTCGAGGTCGAGTTTCCGTCGGAGGAAGCGATGCGGGCCTTCGAACCGCCCGCGTGGTTTGGTGACGAGGTCTCCGACGATGCCCGGTTCTCCAACGCCCATCTCGCCGTGCACGGCCTCGACCCGGCTCAGCGCCTGTATCCGCTCGTTCCGAGCTGATCAGCGAGGGTCGAGTCGAATCGCCACCTCGTTCGCCAACAGCCGGCCACGCCGGGTCAGCACCACCCGGTCGCCCTCGATCACGACGAGGTCGGCCAGGTCGGGGTCATCGGGCAGCTCGGCGCTGCTGATGCCTTCTGTCGTCCTGATCGCGAGTTGAAGGGCCTCGACTCTCCGGGTCGTCACGTCGAGTGTCTCGCCCCCGGATCGCGCCGAGCGCCCGTCGGCCCGTAGCTCCAGATAGCGATCGGGCGTCCTGACGTTCCACCAGCGCTCGCCGTCTGTGTGGGAGTGGGCGGCACACCCGAAGCCGAGGTAGTCGCCCTGTTCCCAGTAGAGCTGGTTGTGGCGGCACTCGTGCCCCTCGAGTGCCCAGTTCGAGATCTCGTACCACGGGCGGCCTGAAGCCTCGAAGAGCTCGTCCGCGATCACGTACTTCTCGGCGAGATCGTCGTCGTCGGGATGGCGAGATGGATCGTCTGCGAGCGGCGTTGCTGCCTCGACGGTGAGTCCGTAGGCCGAGACGTGCGGCGGGTCGAGCGCGATCGCTCCTTCGACGGTGCGCTGCCAGCTTTCGACGCTCTCGCCGTACCCACCCATGATGAAGTCGACGTTGAACGAGTCGAGACCTGCGGAGTGCAGGACCCCCACGGCGCGCACGACCTGGTCGGGATCGTGGGTTCGGCCGAGTCCTTGCAGCACGATCGGGTCGAGGGACTGCACGCCCATGCTGATCCTGGTGACGCCGGCGTCCTGGAGGGTCGACACCAACGCGTCGGTGATGTCGTCGGGATTGCTTTCGACGGTGACCTCGGCGCCGCCGGCCACCGGAATCCTCCGGAGGACCGCGCCCAGCTCGTCAGGATCGACCAGCGTCGGTGTTCCCCCGCCCACGAACACCGACGTCACATCGTCGAGTCCACCGCGCTCGACGGCTGCGTCGATCTCGTCGGCGACCGCGTCGAGATAGGCGCTCGCCAGATGGTGGCGGTCGGTGAACGTGGCGAATGCGCAGTAGTCGCAACGCTTCGCGCAGAACGGAATGTGGACGTAGACGCCGAAGGCGCCGGAAGCGCTCAGCTGCTGAGGCTCAGCTCGAGCTGGTCGAGCCGACCTCTCGCTCGCTCGGTCGGGACACCGAGGATGCAGGCGATCGCTCGGAGGTCGTCGCGACGCACCGTGAGCACGCGGCCGTTGAAGTCCTGGCGCTGCACCTGAATCATGCGCACGTACCTACTCAACATGTCGGCTTCGGGTCCGCCGAGCCGCTGCATGGCAGCCAGGTCGAGGGTCAGAGCGCCGTCGGACTCGGGCCTGCCCGACCTGCCCGTGAGGTCGATGATCACATCGTCACCGGCCGCGTCGCCGAGTGGCAGGAGTTGATCGACCGGGACGTCATAGACCTGCGCGAGCCGCTGGAGCCGAGGCACCGAGATGGCCCGCTCGCCCCGCTCGTACGCGCCGAGCACCGATGCCTTGAACTCCTGACTCGAATCCGCCTCGACGTCTTGGAGAGACATGCCCTTCTGCCGACGAATCGAGCGGAGCCGCTCGCCCACGCGTTCGCCGTACTCCGCGTCGGCCACCTCGGTGTCGCTGTTCTTGTCTGGTGACATCAATCAATCTTTCGACGGACGGACCGACGGGAGAGGTCGTAGGTCGTTTGGCCTACTTTAGAGTGTTCGGTCCGCGCGATGTTCACTTGATCGCAAAACGTCGCGTTCATGCACCCCGGTCAGCCCGATCGAGCAGTCCTTCGCGGAGCGCTGCCATCACCACACCAGCCGCGATGGCAGCAGTCTCGGCCCTCAGCACCCGCGCGGAGAGACGGACTCGCGGGCTGCGATCTCGCTCGGCGTCAGACCATCCGCCCTCAGGACCGATCAGCAGAGTCGGATGGTCGAGGCTCGGAGTCTCGCCGTCGAGGTCGGCGAGCGCCGCGCCCTCGAGCGCCGCGACCTCCTCGAACCCATCGAAGACCTCGACCACCGGCAGATGCAGCCGACGGCTCTGCATCGCGGCCTCGCGGGCGACGCGTCCAAGGCGCTCGACCTGCCGCGGCAAGCGATCTTCGCTCCACCTGGCGACGCTGCGATCAGACTCGAACACCACGATGTGATCGATCCCGAGCTCAGTGAGCTTCTGCACGGCGAGTTCGGGTCGGTCGCCTTTCGTTCTGGCAAACGCCACGGTCAGTCGCGGCACGGGGGGTGGGACGTGGAAGACCTCGGACACCGGCTCGAGGACGGTGGCCAGCCGACACACCCGCCAGCTCCCCACGCCGTCGGTCACGGTCAGCTCGTCACCGTCACGTCGGCGGAGCGAGCGGGTCAGATGGTGCCGGTCGTCGTCGGTGAGCTCGGGCGCAGCGACGTCGTCGACGATCAGGTGCGGCACGCGGCCGAGGGCGCTCACTGGAAGGCTGAGCGGATCTTGCTGAAGAAGCCCTCGTCGACCGGTGCCACCTCTTCGCCGCGCAGCTCGGCGAATCGACGCAGCAGAGCGGCCTCCTCCTCGGCGAGGTCGGTCGGGACCTCGATGTCGATGTGCACGATCAGATCGCCGCGCGCTCGACGCTCGGGGTGAGGCACACCACGGCCACGGAGCCTCAGCACCGTGCCCGCTTGGGTGCCGCGCTCGAGCTTCAGCTGCTCGACGCCGTCGAGCGTCTCGAAGTCGAACGCTGCCCCGAGCACCGCCTGCGAGTACGGCACGACGAGTCGACGGTGCAGGTCGAACCCGTCGCGCTCGAACTCGGCGTCGGGGCGGACGCGGATGTGCACGTACAAGTCGCCGGCCGCGCCGCCACGGGGGCCGCACGCACCTCGGCCCGTGACCCGCAGCACCGACCCGTGATCGACACCGGGCACGATGTTGACGGTGAAGGTGCGCCGCTCGGTCACCCGGCCTTCGCCTCGACAGTCTGCGCACGGAACCTCGATGATCTGGCCGATGCCGCCGCAACGGTCGCACGCCGCAGCCGTGACCATTCGTCCCAGCACACTCTGCCGGATCCGCTGAACCTGCCCCGCGCCGTTGCACTGCGGACAGGTGGACGGGTGGTTCCCCTCTGCGGCACCGGTGGCCTCGCACGTCGTGCACGCCACCGCGGTCCGCACCGTCATCTCGCGCTCGACCCCGAACACCGCCTCGGCGAACTCGAGCTCGACGACCTCTTCGATGTCGGCGCCACGCGGTGGGCCACTTGGGCGTGTTCCCGCGCCACCGAAGGGGCTGCTGCCACCGAAGAATGCGTCGAAGATGTCGCCGAGGCCTCCGCCCCCGAAGGGGTCGCCCCCAGCGCCGGGGCGGCTCTCGCCGAACCGGTCGTAGTGCGCACGCCGATTGGCATCGCTCAGGGTCTCGTAGGCCTGAGCGACCGCCTTGAAACGGGCTTCGGCGTCGGGATCATCGGGATTCGCGTCCGGATGGAGCTCGCGAGCCTTGCGGCGGTAGGCACGCTTGAGCTCGTCGGCCGTCGCCGACCGAGACACCTCGAGCAGGTCGTAGTAGTCCGTCATGTGCCGTCGCCCAAGCGGCGACTCAACCGGTTGCTGACGACCGCGACCGCGGCCAGCGCCTGCGGATAGTTCATCCGGGTCGGACCGAGGACGCCGATCGATCCGACCGGCTCGCCCTCGACCCGGTAGGGCGCAACCACCAGCGAGCACTCGGCGAGTGGCTCGAGACCGGTCTCGCTGCCGATGGCGACGTGGAGTCCGCGATCGAGGACGTCGCGCAGCAGGGTGACGACCACGAACTGTTCCTCGAGCGTCGCCAGGACCCGCTGCACGGTGTCGATCGCATCGAAGGCTGCGGCGACGTGTGATGCACCCCCGACGAAGACCGGGTCGGAACGGTGGTGCGGGGTGGCCTGGAGTTCATCGAGCGCAAGGCGCGTGATGTGGTCGGTGTCCGCGTCACCGGTCGACACGACATCGGCGGGGACGCGGTCACGTGCGACACCGGTGAGGTGGGCAGCCAGGTGTGCCGTGGCGGCGCCGACCCTGGTGTCGCTGACGTCCCGGCCGAGATCGAGGGTGTGCTTCTCGACCCGGCCGTCGGCCAGCACCACCACGAGAAGGCTGGTCGACTGCGCCAGCGAAACGACCTGCGCCGACCGGATCACCACGTCGTCGTTTCCGGGGCCGACCACGACGCCGGTCCACTCGGTCAGATCTGCGAGCAGTCGGCTCGTCGACTCGAGCATTCCCTCGATCTCGCCATGGGCGGTGTCGAAGAACTCACGAACCACCTGGGCCTGACCCGAACCGAGCGACGGCTCGGCCTCGAGCGCATCGACGAAGTAGCGGTAGCCCTTCTCGGTCGGGATCCGGCCGGCGGAGGTGTGCGGCTGCTCGAGGTAGCCGTCCTCTTCGAGCTTGACCATCTCGTTGCGGACCGTGGCGGGGCTCACCTCGATCCCGGGGGCCCTTGCCACCCGGCCCGACCCCACCGGCTCGGCCGTCTCGATGTACGTCTTCACGACTGCGCGCAGGATCGAGGCCTTGCGGCCGCCGAGGGTGGCAACATCGTCGAACTCGGAGTCAGACATCTGGCAGTCGAGGATACCGAGTGCCAGCCGTCCACGGCATCCCGCCCCCGCAGGCCAGACTTCGCGTGTCGGCACCGCTTCGCTACCGTGCCCGCGATGAAGGTCGTCGTGACAGGTGGAGCGGGGTTCATCGGCGCAAACCTCTGCCGCATCCTCGCCGACCGACGGAACGTCACCGAGGTGGTCGCCTTCGACAACCTCTCCACCGGGTACGAGTCGAACCTCGACCAGCTCCGCGTCGAGTTGGTGACCGGGGACATCGGAGATCCCGATGCTCTCGTCGACGCCTTCGAGGGTGCCGATGCCGTGGTGCACCTCGCGGCACGGCCAAGCGTGCCCAAGTCAGTCGAGGATCCCGTGGCCAGCCACGTCACCAACACCACCGGCACGCTCAATGTGCTCGAGGCCGTGCGGGCGACCGGTGGACCCCACCTCGTGGTGGCCTCGTCGTCGTCGGTGTACGGATCGAATCCGACGCTCCCAAAGTCCGAAGACCTCCCAGTGGCACCGATGTCGCCGTACGCCGCACAGAAGCTGGCGACCGAGCAGTACTCGCTCGCCCACGCGCACAGCTACGACCTCGACGTCCTGGCGTTTCGGTTCTTCAACGTCTTCGGTCCGCTCCAGCCCGCAGGCCACGCCTACGCCGCCGTCATCCCCGCCTTCGTCTCGGCGGCCCTTGCCGGTGATCCGATCCCGGTGCACGGCGACGGGCTGCAGAGCCGAGACTTCACCTACGTCGACTCGGTGGCGGCCGTCATCGCGGACGCGATCGAGCACCGCATCTCGAGCCCGACGCCGGTGAACCTCGCGTTCGGGAGCCGCGCCACGCTGCTCGATGTCATCGCGGAGATCGAATCGGTCCTCGGCACGCAGCTCGAACGATCGCATCAGGATCCACGGGTCGGCGACGTCCGGCACAGCCAGGCCGATCAGACGCGACTGCGGTCCCTGTTCCCAGATCTCACGCCGGTCGAATTCACCGACGGGCTGCGCACGACGATCCAGTGGTGGCGCGACCAGGTCTGACGAGAGCTCAGCTCTCGAGTCGAAGAGCGCTGATGAAGGCCTCCTGTGGCACTTCGACGCGGCCGATGTTCTTCATCCGCTTCTTGCCCTCCTTCTGCTTCTCCAGCAGCTTGCGCTTGCGGCTCACATCGCCGCCGTAGCACTTCGACAGCACGTCCTTGCGCTTGGCCTTCACCGTCTCGCGGGCGATGATCTTGCCGCCGATCGCAGCCTGGATCGGCACGTCGAACATCTGCCTCGGGATCAGCGTCCGCAGCTTCTCGGTCATCAGCTTGCCGTACTCGTACGCACCGTCGCGATGGACGATCGTGCTGAACGCATCGGCCGGCTCGCCGTTGAGCAGGACATCGACCTTGACCAGATCGCCGGGCTGGTAGCCGGCCTCGTGATAGTCGAGGCTCGCATAGCCCTGGGTCCGGCTCTTGAGGTGATCGAAGAAGTCGCGGACCACCTCGGCCAGCGGGATCGAATAGTCGAGCTCGACCCGCTCGGGCGACAGGTATTCCATCTTGGTCATGTCGCCGCGTCGGCTCTGACACAGGTCCATGACGGCGCCGGTGTAGTCGGTGGGCGTGAGGATCGAGATCTCGAGCATCGGCTCGTTGATCGTCTCGATCTCGGTCGGCTCGGGCAGCTCGCTCGGGTTCGACAGTCGCATCATCGTGCCGCTGGTGGTCTCGATCTCATATGCCACCGACGGCGATGTGGCGATGAGATCGAGATCGAACTCGCGAGACAGTCGTTCGGTGACGATCTCCATGTGCAACAGCCCGAGGAAGCCACACCGGAACCCGAACCCGAGCGCGGTCGAGGTCTCGGGTTCGTAGGTGAAGCTCGAGTCGTTGAGGCGCAGCTTCTGGAGCGCCTCACGCAGGTTCTCGAACTCGTCGCCGTCGATCGGATAGAGCCCGCAGAACACCATCGGCTTGGGGTCGCGATAGCCGTCGAGCGGCGCGTCCGCCGGGTTGCGGGCGTGGGTGACCGTCTCGCCCGATCGGGCCTCGCCGACGTCCTTGATACCGGCGACGAGGTACCCCGTCTCGCCGGGAGTCAGCGCCTCGACCGGCACGTTGTCGGGTGATCGGACCCCGATCTCGTCGGCCTCGTGCTCGGCGCCGGCCTGCATGAACCTGAGCCGGTCGTGGGTGCGCAGCACGCCGTTCATGATCCGCACCGAGCTGATCACGCCCCGGTACTGGTCGAAGTGAGAGTCGAAGATCAGCGCCTGCAGGGGTGCATCGGGATCACCCTCGGGTGGGGGCACTCGCTCGACCACGGCGTCGAGCAGCTCATGCACGCCCTCGCCGGTCTTGGCAGAGACGTGGAGGATCTCCTCGGCGGGAATCCCCAGCACCTGCTCGATCTCGGCGGCATACCGTTCGGGGTCGGCAGCGGGGAGGTCGATCTTGTTGAGCGCCGCCACGATCTCGAGGTCGTTCTCGAGTGCGAGGTAACAGTTGGCCAGCGTCTGGGCCTCGATGCCCTGAGACGCGTCGACGAGCAGGATGACGCCTTCGCACGCTGCCAACGATCGCGACACCTCGTAGCCGAAGTCGACGTGGCCAGGGGTGTCGATCAGGTTGAGGATGTGGTCGCCGTGGGTCAACCGGACGCTCTGGAGCTTGATGGTGATACCGCGTTCTCGCTCGAGGTCCATCGAGTCGAGGTACTGCGCTCGCATGTTGCGGGCGTCGACGGCTCCGCACAGCTCGAGCATCCGATCGGCCAGGGTGCTCTTTCCGTGATCGATGTGGGCGATCACGCTGATGTTTCGGATCCGATCCAGTTCCATGGGCGCGGCCGACGGTACTGCCCGACTTCACCGATCACGCGCTCGGATCAGGCGAGCGAGACCGCCCGAGATGTCGCGGGTCTCCCACCACGGCAGGCCGAGCGGCACCAGGCGGATCACCGCGCACCTGGGCAGATCGCCGATGTCCTTCGCTGGCAGCGGGCCGACATCGGCGCCGCCCGTCGGCCTTCCGCGCGCCTGCGACGGGATGCGCGGAGGCGCCGAGATTGCCACATCAGCAAGCGGCGCCGCTATCCTCTCCCAGTCACCCAACTGTGGAATCGACGAGGACTCTCGTGGCAAACATCAAGAGCCAGATCAAGCGGAACCGACAGAACGAGAAGGCCCGCGTGCGCAACAAGGCGGTCCGATCCGCGCTTCGCACACGCACCAAGGCCGCCCTCGAGGCAGCTGAGGCCGGCACCGACGACATCGACGAGCAGTTGCGGCTCGCAATGAAGCACATCGACAAGGCCGCGGCCAAGGGTGTCATCCACAAGAACGCCGCCGCCCGGCAGAAGTCGCGTCTCACCGCCCGGGTGAACGCACTCCAGTCCTCCTAGAGGTCGACCCAGGCCCAGCGGCCGCTCTTCAGCGAGCCAGCCGGGCCAGCCGAGCCACCAGCACCTCGAGGGTCACCTCGTCGGGCAGATCGCGCTGACCCCGCAGATCGAGGTCGGCCCCGGCCAGCAGCGCGATGGCGTCGACCACCCGGTCGTGGCCGAGGCTGCGCGCCTGGGTTCGTGCCTTCTTGGCCGGGAACGACAGGCCCTTCATGCCGAGGAACTCGGCGGCCTGCTGATCGGTGGCGAGCTCTGAGCTGTCGAGTGCCAGTACCTGGCCGAAGTGGCTCGTGAGCGTCGCCATGATCTGAAGCGGGTGACGGCCTCCGCCGCCCAGCATTCGGTGAAGCGCATCCAGCGAGCCGGCGATGTCGCCGTTGGCGATCGCATCGGTGAGATCCCACGGTGGAACGCCGCCTTCCTCGACACCGAGGAACCCCTCGAGTTCGTCGGGCCCGACGGATGCACCCGGACCCAGAGAGGTCTCGAGGGTCGCCAGGAGCGCCGGCAGACGGTTGACGTTCTCGCCGAGCCAGTCGGTGAGGCGCCGCTTGGCCGGGGCGGAGAGGGTGAGTGAGGAAGCCTTGAGCTGGGCGTCGACCCATTCGCCCGTCTTGCGACCCGGCGAAGCGTCGACTTCTTTGCCGCCGGCCGTCTTGATCGCTTCGCCGAGCGTCTTGGGAAGCCGACCGCCCGACCACTCGAGCACCAGCGTGGTGGTGTCGAGCGGCGACTCGAGGTAGCGGACCAACGGCGCCACGTCGTCTTGGCGTGAGAAGTGCTGCACGCCGCGGCCGACGACGATGCGGCGATCAGTGAGGAACGGCGGGGTCGACGCGGCGTCGATGAGCGGACCGATCTGCTCTGACTTGTCGTCGAACACCACCTCCTCGACGAGCAGCGTGCGATCGTCGTCGCCGACCAGTTCGTCGATCAACGAAGTGAGCGCATCGCTCACGAGGATCTCATCGCCTCCCTTGACCAGGTGCACCGACGTCACGCCGCTCGTGCCTCGCTGATGGCGGCCATCGTGTCGGCCACCCGACGTGCGGCGCGGGCGTCGTGGGCGCGCAGGATTCGGCACCCCAGTGCGATGCCGAGTGCGTGCGCTGCATTCGTGCCGCTGGTGCGATCGGCGACGTCGGTGCCGAGCAACTCGCCGATGAACCGCTTGTTCGATGCCGACAGGAACACCGGGTAGCCGAGGCTCACCAGCTGGTCGGATGCTCGGAGCAGGTCGAGCGACTGCTGCTCGTTCTTGCCGAGATCGAGACCCGCATCCACCATGATCCGTTCTCGCGGAATCCCTGCTGCCATTGCCTGGCCGGCGCGGTCGGCCAGGAACGCCGACACGTCGGTCACCACGTCGTCGTACACCGGGTTCGGGTCCGCCACCCGCGGAGCGAGGCGGATGTGGGTGGCGACGACCGAGGCCCCCGCTGACGCGCACACCTCGACATACCGCGGGTCGGCGAAGCCACTGATGTCGTTGCCGACCACGGCGCCGACCGCGAAACACGCCTCGGCGACCGACGCTCGCCAGGTGTCGACCGAAACCGGCAGGTCGAACCGCTCGACCAGTGCCTCGACGGCAGGGACCACTCGGTCGAGCTCCATCGCCTCGGTGACCACCTCACCGGGGCCGGCTTTCACGCCACCCACGTCCAGGAAGTCGGCACCGTCGGCGACCAACTGCTCGGCCTTGGCAAGGAAGTCGTCGAACCCCCAGTACCGACCACGGTCGTAGAACGAGTCGGGCGTCCGGTTGAGGATGCCCATCACCAACGATCGATGCGTCACGTCGTGGCGGTGAGGCCCGAGCGCCAAGAGCATCCGGCGACGCTATCCCGGCCGGCACCGGCCGTCGGCGGTCGGCGGCCCATTAGGGCCCACCGGGCACCGGTTCGCATCCGGGACCGGTGAGGTGTTCGATGTCGAGTCGCAACGTGTCGCGGTCGGGTTCGACGCGTGCGTCGAGGCAACCCTGCTGCATGCGAACCGGCTCGACGACCGCATCAGCGGTGAGCACCACGGCGGCGTGGCGGTCGGCCACGATGGCATCGACCGTCGCCCGCACCGACGCACTCGGCGAGCGCCCGACCACCAGATCGACGTCACCGATCCGGTGATCCGACAGTGCCAGCAGCACCCGCTCGGCACGGGCACGGCCGTCGACGGCGACGACCGAGGTCCCGTCACTCGCAACCCACACGGTCAGCCCGGCGGTCAGCTGCTGATCCCACACCGGCTGGGGTGATCGCTGCATCGGCTGCAGCACGACGACCAGCATCGCCGCGACCAACACCCCTCGAACCACCCGGCCCCACGAACGCAACAGGCCCAGCACCACCACCAGACCGACGACCACCCCGAGATGCGCGGCGTCGAGGCCTCCGGGCAGGAGCGAGGGAACCTGGCGTGCCACCCATTCGATCCACCCCAGCAACAGCGCGGTCACCAGGTGGATCGAGGGCGCTAGCTGCGGAACGAACGCAGCCACCAGCCCGGCCGACATCCCCCACATCATCACCGGCCCCGACGCCGGACCCGCCAGCAGGTTGGCAGGGACCGATGCAATCGGAACCGGCCCGAACGTCGCCAGCAGCAGCGGCGCGACCCCGAGTTGAGCAGCGGCGGTGACCGACAGGGCGAGCACCACTGGCCTCGGCCCACGCAGGCGGCGGGCGATCGGGCCCGACAGCAACAGGATGCCGCCACTGGCCGCAACCGAGAGCCGGAACCCCACCGACGAGACCAGGAACGGGTCGACCAGGACCAACCCGCCCACGGTCAGGGCCAGCACCCTGATCGAGGACGCCTCGCGACCCATCGTCACCGCCGTCGCCGCGACCGCCGCCATCACCGACGCCCGCAACACCGACGGCTCGAACCTGGTCATCAGCGCGAACAGCGCGATCACCGCCACCGTGAGCACCAACCGCCACCCGAGCCCCATGCGTCGCAGCACCGGCGAGAACAACGCCAACACGAACGCGACGTTCTGCCCCGAGACGGCCAGGAGGTGGGTCAGGCCCGCCCGTTGGAACGACGCCGCATCGATCGGGTGCTGGAACCGATCGTCGCCGAGGACGAAGCCGGTGAACAGGGCCTGGCGACGCGGACCCAGTGACTCGGCGCCGCCGCTGAGCTGACGGCGCAGGCTGTTGGCGAACCGGTGGACCGGCGACCCGGCGGTCACCTCACCCACTTGCTCGGCTCGGATCGTGCCGACCACGTGACGGGATCGGAGCCACTCACTCCCCCAGCCCAGGCGGCCCGTGGTGCCCTCGATCGCAACACGCTCGCCGGCGAGTGCGTTGGGGAAGTCTTCAGTTGTCACGTCGGCAGCGACGACCAGCTGCCACCTCCGGTCGTCGTGGGCCACCTCGGCGCGCCACCGGCTTGCGTCGGCGTCAGGCGTCGGGTCCGACAGAAGGGTCAGCTCGGCGACGATCGGCTCGCCCACCGACACCTGCATGCCCTGCTCCGCGTGCTGCGCGAGTCCCTGGGCCAACAGGCCCCCCGCAATGAGCAGCAGGAGCGGGCGGCGGGCGACGACCGCGACCAGCGCCGCCGCTCCCAGGACCACGACAGGCCGCACCGAAGGGGCGGTCGCCCCGACCCAGATCGTGGCCGCGAGGGCCACCGAGCCGGTGTCGGAGAGGTGGCGGGCGCGCCGGCGATCCGCGTTCGGGTCAGACCGTGGCGAAGTCACGGAGCCCGGCCAGCTTGGCCTCACCGATCCCGGAGACGTCGAGAAGGGATTCGACGGCAACGAAGGGGCCGTGCTCGTCGCGATGGCCCACGATCGCGGCAGCCAGCGCCGGCCCGATGCCGGGCAATGCCTCGAGCTCGGACGCGGACGCCTGGTTGATGTCGACGAGACGCTCTGCCTGGTCGGTGCCGGTCGGCAAGCCACCGAGCGGGGTCGGTGCCGTCTCGTCGATCGCGACGACGTAGACCTGCTGCCCGTCCTCCACTGGGGCGGCCAGGTTGAGCCGCGCGAGATCGGCCTGTGGGGTCGTTCCTCCCGCTGCGTCGACCGCGTCGATCACCCGCGAGTCGGGCGGCAGGCGGTGCACGCCCGGAGCCGAGACGCTGCCGGCCACGTGGACGACGATCTCGTCGGGCACGGGGTCGGTCGTCGTCGTGACCGCCTCCGCGGGACGGGTGAGCGGCAACGACGCCTCGACCGGCGTCGCATCGGGGCGAATCGCAAGAAAGACGACGAAGCCAACGGCCAGCACGGCGACGGCCGCGGCCAGCGCCGCTGACATCGGCGACACGCCAAGCACGTCGCACACCGCGTCGAACCGGTCTCGCCAATCGCGTGGCGTCACCGGGGGGAAGCCGGCCTCGTCGAGGTCGGACTCATCGGACATGCAGCCCTCCTGGTCAGGAGGTGGACATCCGGGGAAGTCAGCTGAGGCTATCGCGCGGTCTCGGCGCCGACGAGGGCCGTCGAATCAGTAGAGGGCGCTCGTGAGCTTCTTTCGGAACTCCGCAGTTCGTTCGTCCTCGGCCCCGAGCACCTCGAGGAGGTCGACGAACTCCTGACGGGCCTCGTCGTCGTTCTTCACCTGCGAAAGGAGCGACTCGAGCCGGGCGGCGACGTCGCCGGTGTCGACCGCGTCGGCGCCACCGGTTCGCGCCAGCGCGGCGACGCGGCGCGTCTCGGCTGTCTCGGGGATGCGAGCCAGCACCTCGAGCGCCTCGTCGGCTCGGTCGGAGCCGACCAGCACCTCGGCCAGCGCCACCGAGGCGTCGTGATGGTCGGGTCGGAGTTCGAGCACCTTGCGGAACGACGCCTCGTCGGCGATCGCCATCAGCGCTCCGATCTCGATGTCCTCGGCGGTCGGGAGAAGCCCGTCGACGAAGGCCTTCACGTCGGCCTCGGGCCGGGCGCCGACGAAGGTGTCGACGACCTTCTGGTCCTTCAGGGCGAAGACCGCCGGGATGCCCTGGACCTGGAACGCCTGGGAGATCTGCGGGTTCTCGTCGACGTTCACCTTGACGAGCACGACGGCCCCTTCGGTGTCGTCGACGACCTTCTCGATGATCGGGCCGAGCTGGACGCATGGGCCGCACCACGGCGCCCAGAGGTCGACGACCACCGGAACCGCGTCGGAACGCTCGATCACTTCTGTCTGGAACGTGGCGTCGGTGACGTCGATGGCCATGGGAACCTCCTGATTCACCCACGAATCTACCGGCAGCTTCGACGCGTCACGCGGGGCCTGCGTGTCGAACCGGTGCGGCAACGGGCACACTTGTGGGGCCGTGACCCTCTACGACCTGACGAAACGACCCGACCTCGACCATCCCGTGCTGATCGTCGCGCTCGAAGGCTGGATCGACGCCGGAGCCGGTGCCGAGACTGCACGCGACATCCTCTTGGACCAGCTCGACACGAGACTCGTCGCGACCTTCGACACCGACACGCTGCTCGACTACCGCGCCCGACGTCCGATCATGCACCTTCATGACGGCGTGAACACCGGGTTGACCTGGTCGTCCATCGAACTGCACGCCGCAACCGACCGAAGCGGCAACGACCTGTTGATCCTCGCCGGAGTCGAACCCGACCACGCGTGGAAGCAGTTCTGTCGAGAGGTCGTCGACCTCGCGGTCGAACTCGGCGCTCGGCTCTTGTGCGGGATCGGTGCCTACCCGGCCGCGGTCCCCCACACTCGGCCGACCATGCTGTCAGCCACCGCAAGCGACGACGACCTGGCGGCAGCCGTTGGCCTGATCCGCGGCAGCATCGACGTGCCTGCAGGCGTCGAGGCAGCCCTCGAAGAAGAGTGCAAGCGGGTCGGTCTTCCGGCCGTCGGGCTCTGGGCCCAGGTCCCCCACTACGCCTCCGCCATGTCGTTCCCCGGAGCGAGCCTGGCGCTGCTCGAGGGCCTCGAACGAGTGGCCCAGCTCGAGTTCGCCCACGGCGACCTCGTCTCGGAGACCGCCACGACCAAGACCCGACTCGACAGCCTCGTCGCGGACAGCGAGGAGCACCTCGAGATGGTCCGCCAGCTCGAGGCGCACGCCGATCAGCTGCGCGCCGACGGCGGTGATCGCCTCCCCAGCGGCGACGAACTCGCGGCTGAGCTCCAGCGTTTCCTGCGCGAGCAGGGCGACTGAAACCGTCCTGAGCTGCGCCCTTCCACCCACAGGTGGAAGGGCGCACTTCAGAACAGCGGGTTGGGTCAGCTCCCGGCGGGGCTTGGGTAGTCCTTCGGCGTCTCGCTGGGCGGGAGGTCCACGAGGAAAGACTCGGCGCCGGCGTCAGCGAACGGCACTCCCGTCGAGTCGGCCCACTCGGAGCTGTAGTAGCGCCTGCCTCCGTCCACGAACTTGTAGAGGCCGCTGCCCTGCTCGTCGAGCTCGTCGACGCCCTCGGCATCGGCGTCCCACCAGATCTCGGTCATGTCGTCGGTGCCACCGAGGTCGAGGGTGATGCCGATGTCGTCCCACAGGCCGTGCTCACCGAACGTCGAAACCGCGTTCAAGAACCCATGCTCTTCGGGCGGAGCGGCGGCGAAGGCACCCAACTGGTAGTTCTCGGGCGTCAACGTCGGACCTGCCGCCTGAAGGCCGGCGAACAACCCGGCCGGGGCTGCGAGCAGCACCGGCGCGGTGTCGGGAGCCGGCGGCTCGGGGTCGCCGGTGTACCACTTGTGGACGAAGATCGCCGACTGGAGGTTCGGGTCGGTTCGGACCGCCAACGTCGAGATGCCGAAAGCGTGGGTCCACTGATCCTGGCCGAACACCCGCCCGAACACGTTGGTGTCGACGAGGGTGCCGCCGACGATCACCCACTCGGGGAAGTACTCCTGGTCGGTCGCCGCGGTGGTGAAGAACGACGGAGCGACCGGATCAGCTTGGATGATGATGCTCGTCACCCCTTGGTTCTTGAACTTCTGGATGATGCTCGTGGCCGTCTCGGGAAGCCGGCCGATGGCCTCGGCCGTGAGCTCGTAGTTCTGTTTGTTCTCGTCGGCGATGGTGATCCCGCGCTGTTCGAGCTGGTCGTACAGGACCTCTGCGTTCTTCTCCGACTCCTCACCCGTGGTGATGTAGAGATGCCCGAACACACGGTCCTGGTCCTTGACGTCGTCGCCGCCGAACTCGGCCTTGCCGTCCTTGAGGCGGGCTGCGATGTACTCGGCCCCGTGGAGGTTGAGCTGGTTGCCCGACATGCCTCCGTAGAGGAAGGGCTGCCGCTCGGCAAGGAAGTCCTGGCCACCTGTGGCCCCACACCCGATGCAGACCACACCGTTCTGGGCCATCTCGTCGGACCAGGCGTTGGTCAGTGCGGGACCGCCGAACGCCGCGAACGGGGCGAACTCCTCGATGGCCTGCTTGGCGGTCGCTCGCGCCGTCACCGAGTCCTCGGACGTGCCGCCCTGGATGACGTGCACCTCGACCTGTCGGCCGTACAACTGGTAGAACTCGTTGAACATGTCGACGTAGTCGAGCACCGTGTCGCGGATCTCCTCGGCGGTGTCGTCGTTGGCGATCGGAGCGGTCACGAAGTCGAGCGTGGGGTCGACGTCGGGGGCGTTCCAGTAGACGACGCTGATGGTGTCCGCGGTGACGCCAGGTGACGTCGCGCCGCCGTTGTCGTCGACGTTCGCGTAGCAGTCAGGCGGGTTGAAGAACGGGATGGCGACGTTGCCTGTCTCGGTGTCGCATGTGTCCATGAACGTGACGTCGAGGCCCTCCTCCTGTGCCTGGTCGTAGGTGATCGCCCCTGGCGCGCCGGCGGTCGCAGGAGCGTCGGTGCCGTCGGTCGACTGGGTCGTCTCGTCGGGTTCGTCGGTCGAGTCGTCGCCGCTGCTGAACACCACCACCCCGACCACGATGGCGATGACCGCCACGATGGCGGCCACTGGGCCGAAGCGCTTGAGCGCGCTCCCTCCGCCGTTGTCGCCGGACGAACCGGATGAATCGCTACTCGGTTGCATGGGATGTGCGCCTTTCGATGGTCCTACAGGGTGATGACAGATGAGCGGTTGATGGCGGTTTCGTCGGGGCCGAGGTATGACTCGACCACGACCGGGTCGGCGAGCACGGCCTCGGGCTCGCCGGTCGCGATGACGGCGCCCTGATCCATGGCGACGAGGCGATCAGACACCGAGCGAAGGAGCGGCATGTCGTGTTCGATGACGACCAGCGACGCCCCGGTCTGGTTCCGGATGCGCTGCAGCATCGGCCCGAGCGCCTCGACCTCCTTCTGGGCGATGCCGCTGGACGGCTCGTCCAAGAGGATGACGTTCGGGCGGTGCGCCAACAGCGCCGCGAGGTCGACGATGCGCCGTGAGCCGGTCGAGAGCTCGCTGATGAACTTGCTCCGGTAGGCCCCGAGGCCGAGCAGCTCGACCAGCTCGTCGACCCTCTGGTGCACCTTTGCCTCCGCGTCGTAGACGTTGGGCAGGTGGAATGCGGCACTCAACGGGTCGCGGGCCTTCACCCAACGATCGAGCGACACGGCGATCGCCTCGTCGACGGTCATCGACGGGAAGAGGCGCGCGTCCTGGAACGAGCGGCCGAGACCGCGTCGAGCCCGACCGTCAGGACCGGTCGACGTGACGTCATCGCCGTTGAGGAGGATCCGCCCCGCATCGACCGGGACGAATCCTGACAACAGGTCGAACATGGTGGTCTTGCCTGCACCGTTGGGGCCGACGATGCCGAGGATCTCGTGGTCGTACAGCTCGATCGACACCCGGTCGACGGCCCGGATACCGCCGAAGGTCACCGAGATGTCGTAGGTCTCGAGCATGACCTCGCCGGTCGACTGGGGCACCTCCTCTCTCTCGCCGTTGCCGTTGTCATGGGCGACGAAGGCGATCAACGACTCGGCGGCATCGGCGTCGGCCTCGTCGCCCGCATGGGCCTCGGGTGCGTCGCCGTTGCCGTTCGTGCTCACCATCGGTGTGCCGCCCGCACCTGCGCCGGCCTCGGCCAGGAACACCGAGCGCAGCACGTCGGGGCGGTTGAGGAGCTCTTCGGTCGGGCCCGAGAACCGCACCTCGCCCTTCTCGAGGAAGAAGGCCTTCTCGGCCACATCGAGGGCGACGTTGACCGACTGCTCCACCAACAGCACGGTGGTCCCCTGCTCCTTGAACGCCGTGACGACGGGGAGCAGCTGGGCCACCACCACCGGTGCGAGCCCGAGGCTCAGCTCGTCGATCATCAGGAGCTTGGGTCGTGAAAGGAACGCCATCGACAGCGCCAGCATCTGCTGCTGGCCGCCACTCAGATCGCCGGCCGGTGACTTCGCCCGCGCCTCGAGGATCGGGAACAGATCGTGCACCCGTCGGATTCCTGCGCGCGGGTCGTCGGTCTTGCGATGAAGCCAGGCCGCCAGCTCGAGGTTCTCCTCGACCGACAGCGACGGGAAGACACCCTTTCCACCTGGGACCTGTGAAATGCCCATGGCGGCGATCTCGTTCGGTGGCGCATGGGTGATGTCGCGCCCATCGAAGATGACCGCCCCGCGCTCGGCCTCTGTGACACCGCAGATGGCGTTCAGGAGCGTCGACTTGCCCGCGCCATTGGTCCCCAGCAGCGCCACGATCTCACCCTCGTCGATCTCCATGTCGACCCCGAACAACACCTGCACGTTGCCGTAGGAGACCTCGACGTCACGCACGAGCAGCAGCTTGGAGCGTCCGGCAGCCCGCTCGGCGGCAGCCTCGGACCGAGCCGCCGCAGCCTTCCAGACCTGTTCGATGTCACCCTGGATCGTGACCTTCGTGCGTGAGATGACGAGTCCGCCGATGAAGAAGAGCGGCACCATGATCAGCATCCCTGTGCGGATGCCGTAGCGGTCGCCGATCCCGCCGATGACCGGCAGGATCAGGAGTCCGGGAATGATCCACAGCGACCCGACCGAGAATCCGATCGAGCGGGCACGCGGAGGGAGTGCAAGTGAGAGCGATGCCAGGATGCCGGGGCCGAGGATGGCCAGCGAGCCGCTGATCACCATGTTGGCGGCGATGGCCACGAAGATGTTGGGCGCCAACGCGAACACGATGAGTGATCCGGAGACGACCCACGCGACCTGGGCGAGCAGACCCATCACGAAAGCCGGGCCCCGAGCCAGGAGCCGGGTCGAGAGTCGAGCTCCGATGAGCAGCCCGATCAGCTGCACCGGCTCGGTCGTCGCGGCGACGAAGCCTCGTTGGGCCTCGTCGAGGTTGAACACCTCGTCGTAGAGCAACGAAGCCAGGGCTCCGAACCCGATGAGCGAGGCCGCAAGGAAAGGAAGGGCGTACCAGATGCGGCGGAGCGTCTCGATCTTCCACACGAGACGCCATCCCTCGGCGAAGCTCGGTGGGGTCTCCTCCATCGCGATGGCCTCTTCGGAGGCGCCCATGGCGCGGCGCTCCTGCGCGCCGCGCACCGGCGGCTGGAGCTTCCACGCCAGCACGACGAAGAACATGGTGGGGACGGTGAAGACGAAGAACGGCACCCGCCAGTTGAATGCCTGCGCCAAAAGGCCTGCAGCGAGCGGACCGATGAACGCGCCGACGGCGTTGGCCGAGCGGTGCAGCGAGTACACCTTCGGGCGGCGGTCGGGCGTGTAGTAGTCGGCGATCAGTGAGTTGTGCGTCGGATCGACGACCGCCTTGCCGATCCCCGAACCGGCCCGAACGATGCCGAGGAAGATGATGCTGGAGGCAAGCCCGGTGAGCAGGCTGAAGATCCCCCACGCGAAGGCGCCGATCCATGCGATCCGTACACGGTTGAACTTGTCGGCCAGCATGGCGATCGGAACCTGCAACATCAGGGCCGCCAAGCTGACGAAGGCGATGAGTGTGAGGATGCCCTGGGTGTCGAGCCCGAAGTCGTCGCGGATCTCGGGGAGCAGGACGCCGAAGGCCGTGCGATCGAGTTCGTCGACCGCGTTGAGGCCGAACAGAACCACGATCGCGAACACCGGACCGTCGCCAACGATGTTCTGAAGCGTCGCGCGCGGGTGACGGACGATCTGCCACCAGGTTCGCACGTCCTCGACCGCCTCGTGCTCGGCGTCGGCGACTTCGTCGCGGAACTCGTCCTTCATGGCCTCGTCGGTCGAATCGCTCATGAGACACCTCCGTTCCTCGCCGCAGCCGCGACTTCGGAGTGGTCGGTGTCGTCCTCGGCGTCGGTCACCTTCGCCGGTGCCGACGGGAGACCACCGGGAAGCGGGCGGTGTTCGGGTTCGGGACCCTCGACGCGACTGTCGGCGAGCAGGCTCGGCACCACGATGTCCTTGCGCTTGGCCACCATCCGCAGGAACTGGTCGCGGATGGTGAACACGAGCCCACCCAAGCCCCTCGGAAGGATGAGCAGCACGAACAACACGCCGACGCCGCTGGCGAGAGCCTGCCACGGACCCGGCAGGAACCACTTGGCCCCTTGGAAGTAGAGCGCGCCGAGCGCGGCCCCGGGGAGACTGGTGATCCCACCCACCACGACGGTGGCGAAGATGACGAGGTTCTCGAACGGATCGTACGGTCCTTGGTCGAGAGCCTGCTGGTGGTGGATGAACAACGACCCGGCGGCAGCCGCGATGAAGCCGGAGATGGCGAATGCGGTGAGCTTCACCCGCACGGCACTGACACCGAAGGCCTGCGCAGCCCGCTCGTTGTCGCGGATCGCAACCATGACCCGTCCGGTCCGACTGTGGCGGATCCCGCGGAGTCCGAAGACGGCCAGCACGAACGTGCCGAGACACAGGTAGTAGAGGCTGGTCGCCGACGAGAGGTCGATCTGACCGAACAGCGGATTACGCGGAATCCGCTCGTTCGGCACCCAGTCGAAGTACTGACGGTCGAGGAGGTAGGCGGTGGTCGCGAGTGCGAAGGCAAAGCTCGACACCGCGAGATTCATCCCACGGAACCGCAGTGCCGGGAGTCCGACGATCACCGCAGCGACCGCCCCGGCGAGACCGCCCACGAGGATCGCGAGGCTCACGTCGAGATTCCACAGAAGCGTGGCCTTGCCGCCGACTGCCGCTCCGATCGCGAAGAACGCCACCTGGCCGAGCGAGACCTGACCCGACCACCCGGTCAGGACGACGATCGACAAGCCGAGGATGGCGTACACCAGAACGGCGCTGGCCTTGAGGGACTGATCGATCCGCAGGAAGTGCGGCAGAGCCATCAGCGTCCCACCGATCACGACCGCGGTGGCGATACGGGCCACCCTCACGATCGGCACGCGGACGAGCTCGCCGGGGATCGGCCGGACCTCGTCGGCGGCTTGCCAACTCGACTGATCGTCCAGGTCGCTTCGTGCAGCTCCCCGTCGGCTCAGCAGCAACGACACGAGCACGACGACGGCGAGGACGGCGTCGAGTGGCGGGTACTCGATCCCGAGGAACGGCATCGTGGTCCCGCTGTTCCAGTCGACCCCGAGCTCGAGCACGCCGAGGGCCATGGCGGTGGCCCCGATGACCGGCAGGTTGGTCATGCGGCCGAGGAGCAGTGCCGTCAACGAGCGGAGCAGGAGGCCGAGGCTGAGAGCTGCACCGACCGGAAGCCCCACCATTCCGGCGCGGAGGAAGGTCGCGGTGAAGGCCAGCAGGGCGGCGACCCCCCACACGAGGGACTGGAGGCGCTTGACGGGTACCCCGAGCAGTGCCGCCCGGGTCGCACGGTCGGCCGACGCACGGATGGCCACCCCGACGCTGCTTCCCTGGAGGAACACCGCAAGGCCGACGATCGCCAGCAGCGACCCGGCGAGCGCGATGATGCTGTTTGCTCGAAAGATGACGTCGCCGATCAGGAACCGCAGCTCGAACGGCTCTTCGATCTTCGGTGCCACCAGACGGGTGTCGAACCAGTTCGGCAGGAAGATGGCGAGCGCGGTGAGGATCTGGGCGAGACCGATGGTCGCGACCGTCAACACCAGACGAGGCGCGTTGAAGAACCGCCGGATGACGGTCACCTCGACGAGACCGCCCAACAGAAACGCCGAAGCGGCACCGGCCAGCACCGCCAACGGATACGGCCAACCCCACTCGGTCAGGAGCAGGAACACCAGCACCGCAGGTGCAGCACCGAGGTCGCCCTGTGCGAAGTTGATGATGCGGTTCGATCGATAGATCAGCGCCATCCCGAGCGCGAGCAGCGACGTGGCGAGACCGACGATCGCACCGCGGATCCAGATCCCCGCAGGCATCGGAAAGAGCACCAGTTGCAGCGCGAGGATCGCCAAGGGCGGGGTGAAGGCAGCCAACCACGACCGGATTCGATCAGTGTCCAACCGCGGCCGAATCGGACTGAAGTCATCGTCGTCTGGATCCGCCGTGTCGCGAGGGGCAGGCGAGGCACCTGTCTCCACCGGACTCTGTTGGGTCACCAACGTGGACATCCCCCCGGACGATGCGTTGTTGTCGTGGATGCGTAACGTAGCCCTTCGTTCATTGGCACGCTGACCGGCACTACCGTCGGCGCGATGAAGATCGACGGAAACCTCACAGGCACTCTCGACTCGGTCGGCGCCGCTGCGTCGCGAGCCGAGGATCGAGGGTACGACGGCCTCTGGTCGGTCGAGACCTCACACGATCCCTTCCTGCCGATCACGCTGGCTGCCGATGCCACCGATCGGGTCGAACTGGGGACCGGCATCGCGGTGGCCTTCGCACGAAACCCGATGAACCTCGCCAATCTCGCGTACGACCTCCAGGCGTTCTCGGGCCGCTTCATCCTCGGGCTCGGCAGTCAGATCAAGCCGCACATCACCAAGCGCTTCTCGATGGAGTGGAGCAGCCCCGCAGCTCGGATGCGCGAGATGATCCTCGCGATCCGAACGATCTGGGACTGCTGGGACACCGGCGACAAGCTCGATTTCCGGGGCGACTTCTACACCCACACCCTCATGACCCCGATGTTCTCACCCGGAAGGAACCCCAACGGGCACGCCAAGATCTTCCTCGCCGGTGTCGGCGACCTCATGACGAAGGCGGCAGGCGAGGTGGCCGACGGATTCCTGTGCCACGCGTTCACCACCGAGCAGTATCTGCGCGAGGTCACGATCCCGAACCTCGAGGAGGGCCGTGCGAAGGCCGGGAAGACGATGGCCGGATTCGAGATCAGCGGTCCGGCCTTCGTGGTCACCGGCACCAACGAGGAGGAGATGGAGGCATCCGCGGTCGGCACGCGGCAGCAGATCGCGTTCTACGGCTCGACGCCCGCGTACCGACGGGTGCTCGAGATGCACGGCTGGGGCGATCTCCAGACCGAGCTGAACACGCTCTCGAAACAGGGCGAGTGGGCCACGATGGGCACCCTCATCGACGACGAGATCCTCAACACGTTCGCGGTGGTGGCCGAGCCCGAGCAGATCGCCACCGAACTCAATCGCCGCTACGGCGACGTGTCGACCCGCATCAGCTTCTACGCGCCGTACCACAGCGACCCGGAACGGTGGGCCAAGGTCATGGACGACCTCAAGGCGGCCTGACCGGTAGCGACCCCCACGCGCATGATCGCGATCGGGCTGGGAACAGCACTGTGAGGTTGAGCGAGTGTCCACAAATCACCCTTGAGCGTCGATGGCAATTCCTCTCCCCATCGTTGGCGGCCGCGTCGACGAAATGTCCGGCAATCGGGGCGGCCTTCGGCCTATTCGATCGTGTGGAGGACCCAGGTGCCGTCGATGTCCTTGAGCGTGCGGGGTCCGACCTGGGCGAGGGCGAGCTCTGTGACCTGGTCGACCACGGCCGATGTGAGGATCTGGCCCGGTTCCGCCGTCGCCATGATGCGGGCGGTGATGTTGACGGCGAGTCCGGACACGTCGTCGCCGCGGCGGTCGATCTCGCCGACGTGGATCCCGATGCGGACCGCGAGGTCGTCTTCTTCGAGGCCGGCCCGGATGGCCTGTGCCGCGTGGATCGCAGCGGTGGCGGAGGGGAGGAGGGCGAGAATGCCGTCGCCGGTGGTCTTGATCACTCGTCCGCTGCGCCGTGAGACCTCGTGACGGCTGACGGCGTCGTGGTGGTCGAGGAGCTGATTCCACGCTGCGTCGCCAGAGGACACGGCGCGGCGGGTGGAACCGACCAGGTCGGTGAAGAGGATGACGGCGATCTGGCGTTCCGGAGAAGGCAGCCGCACCTCGCCGACCACGTACTGCGAGATGGCCGCCAGCAGGTCGTCGAGGCCGAGCCCGAACGGAACCATGTCCCCGTCGCCGAGGTCCACGAGCTCCGCGCCCGGGATCTCGTGCGCAGCGCGGCAGAAGTACTCCTGGGGGATCATGAACTGCGCGGGTGACCGTTGGATCACCAGCGTGGGGGTCTCGACCCGTGCGTGGTCGATCGGCGGATCGCTCCAGCCCTTCGTTTCCATCCGCTCCGCGGTCCGGGGACTGGCCCCGGCTCGGCCGGCGGCGTCGTTCCAGATCTGGTAGGCGGGATCACCGTCTCGACCCGGAATCGGGCCGTGCAGAAAGCACGCATGGGGCGTTGACCACTCTCCTGCCCCGTTCACGCTGCCGGGCTCGGCGACGCAATCGCCGGCAGCAGGCGCTGCCTACAGGTCCCGGCCGAACGCGACCTCCGTGCCATCGCGCCTTGACCAACCCAGCGCCGTCCAGCCAGTTGCCTCGTAGAAGCGGTGTCCGCGTTCATAGTCTGCGGGCGTCCACAGAACTGCCTTGGCCCACGAGTCAGCCAGCACATCCAGGGCGTGGTGCATGAGCCGGCGACCGACACCTGTTCGCCAGTGTGAGGGGTCTACGGCGATGGCGTCGAGTTCGCCCAGATCGGGATCGATCGGGTCTCGGGAAGGGCCAACGCCCACGAAACCGACCACGACCGCGCTGACCTCGGCAACCGTCCACCGCACGGTCCCGGCCGTCAGGTCAGTGCGCCATCGCTCCACGAGCCCGGGAGTGATCCCCCGCACACCGAGCCGGTGTCCAAAGCCCTTGTTCCACGAGTCGACGTAGACGTGCACGACCTTCTCGGCGTCGTCACCAACGGCAGGGCGGAGTTTCATCACCACCCTGATCGTCTCACGACGCTGGACCGACCGGGCACCCACGACGCCGACAGGGCCAACCTGCGGGGCGGTCCGACACTCAACGCGGCCACAGCGGTCGGGCCGATCTTGTTCTATCCTGACGAGGACGAGACGGAGGGGACCTCGTGTCTGAAGACGTCTATCTCCGTTGACCACTCTCCTAACCCGTTCCCGCTGACAGGCGCGGCGACGAGATCTCCGGCAGTGGGTGCGGCCGCGTTCAGATCTCGCAGACGGAGATTGCGGGGGCGTCGCGTCGCGCCTTCTCGGTCGCGTGGGGCAGGTCG
>DATKWD010000022.1:0-2601 GCA_035529695.1 Acidimicrobiales bacterium
GAACACCCCCAAGCAACAGATGCTGTGGGAAGCGCTCGGCCACGAACCCCCCCGGTGGGCGCACGTGCCGGTGTTGGTCAACGAGCAGCGCAAGAAGCTGTCGAAGCGGCGCGACAAGGTGGCGCTCGAGCAGTACCGCGACGAGGGCTACCTGGCGGAGGCGATGGTCAATTACCTGATGACACTCGGCTGGACCCCGCCCGGCGCCGAGGCCGCCGGCAGCGAGATCGTGCCGTGGGCCGAGATCGAAGCGGCCTTCCGGCTCGAAGACGTCACGCACTCGCCGGCGTTCTTCGACGTCAAGAAGCTCGCGGCGTTCAACGGCGACTACATCCGCATGATGCCGCTCGACGAGTTCATCGAGCGCGCCGGGGCCGAGCTGCCGGCCGATTGGGATCGGGACCGGTTTGCCGCGATCGCCCCGCACATCCAGGAGCGCCTGACCACGCTGAAGGAGGTCCCCGAGAAGGTCGACTTCCTGTTCTGGCCCGACGACGACGACATCGTGTACGACGATGCTTCGTGGGCCAAGGCATTCGGGCCTGACTGGGCGATGCCCCTGCTGGCCGACGTCATCGACACCTACGGGAGGCTGGACGACTGGACCGCCGTTGCCCTCAAGCCGGCCCTCGAAGGCGTGATGGAGCGCTACGACATCAAGTTGGGCAAGGCGCAGGCGCCGGTCCGGGTGGCCGTGACGGGTCGCTCGGTGGGCCCTCCGCTGTTCGAGTCGATGGAGGTGCTCGGGCGCGCCGAGACCTTGCGTCGGCTGACGTTGGCTCGTGGCGCCGCTCCCGACGCTGGGTGAACCGCCATGGCCGACCGCGAGTTCCCGCTCCCGAGCGACGAGCAGGCGGCGCGTGACCGGGAACTGATCGAGGCCGTCGAGCGCCACGAGTCGGTGGGCGAGCGGTACGCCCGAACCGGCGAGGTCCCGGTGACGGAGCATCGCGAGCCGTCGATGGGGCCGTCGGCCAACGCTGCGCTGCTGCGAGATCCGACACCGGTGAAGCCGCTGCCGACGCCGCCGCGACGCGTCGGTCGGCGGATCTTGCAGGCCGGGCTCGTCCTGCTGCTGGTCGCGGTGGGGTACTCCCTGGTCTCGTTCTGGCAGGTGTGGTCGACGGGGCGGTCCGACGAGGCGCGAGCCGTCGATGCGATCGTGGTGATGGGTGCCGCTCAGTACGACGGCCGGCCGTCTCCGCAGCTCGCTGCCCGCCTGGACCATGCGGTGGACCTGTGGAACGACGGGCTCGCCCCCGTGGTGATCGTGACCGGCGGCAACCAGGAGGGCGACCGATTCACCGAGGCGTCGACGTCCGCTGCCTATCTGGTCGAGCGCGGTGTGCCGTCGTCGGCGATCGTGCAGGAGGATGCGGGTTCGACCACCCACGACTCACTCGATCGTGCGAGGGTGCTGGTCGACGAGTCCGTCGAGACCATCCTGATCGTCACCGATCCGTACCACGCGCTGCGCTCGAAGCTCACGGCCGAGGAGGTCGGATTCACGGCCTACGTGTCGCCTGCACCGAACTCCGTCGTCGTCGGTGGAACCGAATTCCGGCGTGAACTCGCCGAGGCCGCCGGGGTCGCTGTCGGACGGATCATCGGGTTCGAACGGTTGAGTGGCCTCACCGACTGAGGCCGATACAATCCCGTCCCGCACCGGTCGATGATCCGTCAGCGACCGTCACACCGTGGGGTGTGGTGTAATTGGTAACACAGCAGTTTCTGGTACTGTCATTCGGGGTTCGAGTCCCTGCACCCCAGCTCTTGATCGACCGCCGGCCCGCATTCGTGCGAGGTCGGCGTCGTCGCTTTTCGGGTCGATACCGGCAGTCGTTGGTGGGAACCGGAGACCCGCTGATATCGTGGCCGATCGCTACTTGGCCCGTTCGTCTAGTGGCCTAGGACACCACCCTCTCAAGGTGGCGGCACGGGTTCGAATCCCGTACGGGCTGCCAAGGAAGTACCAGGTCAGAGCCACTCTTCGGAGTGGCTCTCCTGGTTTTCTGGACTCGTTGCCACTCTGATGCCAATCTCTCTGGAAGGAGAAATCGGATGAAGGGTTTCATGCGGCAGCGAGGGGCGTCGTGGGAGCTGAGGGTCTTCCTCGGCCGCGATCCGCTCACCGGCAAGAAGCGGTACGCCACGCGGACGGTGCGTGGCGGCAAGAGGGAGGCGCAGACTGCGCTCGCCGAGATGGTCACCGAGGCCGAGCGCGGCCTGACGGTTCGAACGACCGCGACGGTCGGGGAGTTGCTCGAGGCCTGGTTCGAGTTCGCTTCGCCCGACTTCTCGCCGAAGACGGTCAAGGAGACACGGGGCTACATCGACCGCTCGCTGATGCCGGCGCTCGGGTCGAGGCGATTGGCCAAACTCAAGCCCGCCGATCTCGATGCGTTCTACCGTCGACTGCTCACTTCGGGCGGGTCCGGCGGCCGCCCGTTGGCGCCCGGGACGGTGAAGCGCATCCACGGCATTCTGCGGCGTGCGCTCAACCAGGGAGTCAAGTGGGGGTGGATCGGCATCAATCCAGCGACGGCGACCACACCGCCGCGCGTGCCGGCGTCGGACATCAAACCCCCTTCGCCGGAGGCG
>DATKWD010000023.1:0-7019 GCA_035529695.1 Acidimicrobiales bacterium
CGATGGCCGTCCGGGCGCTGATCTCGCCGAGGCCCCCGGCCAGACCCAGGGCCACTCCCAGCGCGGAGACCCTCACGAATCCGTGCCACCGGTATTGATCACCGATGTAGACCAGGCACGCGGCGAGGAACAAGCCCGAGGTGATCGCGAGGGCGGGGACGTCACGCCACGTGATCACGCCGACGACGAGCAGGAACACAGTCAGGACGGCGAGCGTGATGTCGAAGGTGCCCACCGCGTCGGGGATGTGGAGGAACCCGAGGAACTGGGTCGTCGGATCGCGGGTCGCCGGTATTCGTGACGAGACGTAGGCCGCCCAGATGACGTACGGCGTGGCGGAGAGGATCGCGACCGCTGCGGCCGCAACGATCTGCCGCCGAGCGAGGAGCACGAGTGCGGCTGCGACTGCGGCGGCCAGCGCGGTCTCGCGTCCGAGCCCGGCCGCCCCGAACAGGCAGGTGGCCACGATGAGCCGGTCCCGGTCGAACATGGCGAGGCCCGCGAGCGCGAGCCCGAACGCGAGGGGTTCGGTGGTGGTGATTGCCGCTGGGAGTGCCAGAGCGAGCAGAGCCGCCAGGCCGACCCTCGGATCTCGACCGTGACGGAGCGCAAGGTCAGACAGCGACCAGGTGGCGATCCCCACCCCGACCACGCTGAGAGCTGCCAGCGCGAGAAGCACTGGATTGCCTGTGCCGAAGATCGAGGCGATCGATGCCTGGAGGACCCTGGTCATCCGGAAGTCGGCGACCCCGTCGTCGTAGGCGGCCTCGAGGTCGGGAAAGTGCTTGGCCAGCTGGTAGGTGCGGGTGCCGTCATATGGAAACCGCTCGGGAATGGCGTCACGTCCGAACTCCTCGACCAGGGGGCCGTCGACTCTCTCGCCGGGAAACACCAGGGCGACCGGCTCACCGCCTTCGGTGAACACGATCAGCCCGAGCACGAACGTGATGATGGCGGCAGCGAGAAGTCCGAGGTTGCGGGGCCGAATCATGTTCTCGGGTGGCGCGGACACCGGCGGATCGTACGGTCCGGGCGCCCTCGGCACGGAGATCGACACCCGTGATGCGTTGCTGATGCGCCCTAGCCTGGGAACCGATGGTGCAGCGACCCCCGGCCGGCACGATTCCCGACGTTCCGGGGTCGTATCAGTTCAAGGATGCCGACGGCCGCATCATCTACGTCGGCAAGGCAAAGTCGCTCCGGTCGCGTCTGTCGAACTACTTCCAGAAGAACCTGCCGATGCGCACGGCGCAGATGGTGGCGACCGCCGAGACCGTCGAGTGGATCACGGTGCGCAACGACGTCGAAGCCCTCATGCTCGAGTACAGCCTCATCAAGAAGCACCGCCCCAGGTTCAACGTCCGCCTCGTCGACGACAAGAGCTATCCGTTCCTCGCCGTCACGGTCAGCGACGAATGGCCACGACCAACGGTCATGCGGGGCCGCAAGCGCAAGGGGGTCCGCTACTTCGGCCCGTATGCGCACGCGTATGCGATCCGCGAGACGCTCGACCTCCTGCTGCGGACGTTCCCGCTCAGGACCTGCTCGGACAACAAGTTCAGCCGCCACGAGCGGCTCGGCAAGCCATGCCTGCTGTTCCACATCGAGAAGTGCAGCGGACCGTGCGTCGGCGAGGTGAGTGCAGACGAGTACGCCGAGCTCACGCGCGACCTGTTGTCGTTCCTCGAGGGCGACACCGACGCCGTCCTCGACCACCTCGACGCCGAGATGGAGCGGAGCGCCGAGGCGCTCGAGTACGAGCGGGCTGCTCGCTTCCGTGACCGGGCCGCGAACGTCCGCAAGGCGGTCGAGAAGCAGCAGATGGTCGCCGACCGCAGCGAGGACTTCGATGTGGTCGGGATCGCCGAGGACGAACTCGAGGCTGCGGTCCAGGTGTTCATGGTTCGTCGCGGACGGGTGCAGGGTCGCAAGGGCTTCATCGTCGACAAGGTCGAGGACCTCACGCCTGGCGAACTGGTCGGCGACGTCCTCGAGGGGTTGTACGACGACGACCGGCTCGACATCCCAAACCTGGTGGTCGTGCCGACCGAGCCCGACGACGCCGACCTCTACCAACGTTGGCTGTCGTCGGTGCGCGAGACCGCCGTCGAGATAAGAGTTCCGCAACGGGGCGCCAAGCGACAGCTCCAGGAAACCGTCACCAAGAACGCCGACGAAGAGTTCCTGCGCCATCGACTGAAGCGGTCGACCGATCACAACAGTCGCTCGCGGGCGCTCAGCGAGCTCCAGGAGTACCTCGATCTCCCGGCGGCCCCGCTGCGCATCGAGTGCTACGACATGAGCCACATCCAGGGCAGCGACTACGTCGGGTCGATGGTCGTGCTCGAGGACGCGCTCCCGAAGAAGAGCGAGTACCGCAGGTTCAAGATCCGCGACGTCGCCGGCAACGACGACTTCGCGGCCATGGAAGAGGTGCTCACCCGACGCTTGTCGGCCTACCTCCAGGAACGGGATGTCCCGGTGGCCGACCGCGAGGGGCGCTTCCGCTACCCGCCGCAGCTCCTCCTCGTCGACGGGGGCAAGGGCCAGCTGTCGGTGGCCCGACGGGTGGTCGCGGAGCTCGGCCTCGACGGTGAGATCCCGGTGGCCTCGCTCGCCAAGCAGTTCGAGGAGGTGTTCGTGCCGGGGCGGCGCGAGTCGATCCGTCTGCCCCGTGGTTCCGAGGCGCTCTACCTGCTCCAGCGCATCCGCGACGAGGCACACCGATTCGCCATCACCTACCACCGGGAGCTGCGCAACAAGCGCATGACGACATCGGTGCTCGATGGGGTGCCGGGCCTCGGACCCGTGCGACAGAAGCGGCTGGTGAACGAGTTGGGCAGTGTGAAGAAGGTCCGCGAGGCGAGCCTTTCCGATCTGCGGTCGCTGTCGTGGCTGCCCGACGACGTGGCCGAGGCGGTCTACGCGAAGGTGCGCGGCTGAAACCGCAGCTGCTCAGAGGACCAGCAGCGGGAAGAGCGTGCCCCACACGGCGAGCGCCGCGAACCCCGCGACCAGCGGCTCGCGCCACCTCCTGTCGCTGGTGGTGGCGAGGCCCATCGTCATCAGCAGGCAACCGAACCCCGAGATGGGGACCACGACGTAGGTCGTGAACGAGAACGCGAACAGGCTGATGAGACGGAGGTGGCGCCACCGCCCGCGAAGCGGGAGCAGGAAGGTCGCGGCGATGGCTCCCTCGATGACGATGCCCCACACCGTCATGAGGCCGGCGAGGAACTCGTTGCGCGGACCCTCGTCGAGCATGACGAGGTCGCCGGTCTCGCCGAAGGTGACGATCTCGCTGATGCTCGCCTCGGTGACCGCAAGTTCGTCGGAGTCCATGCCTCCGACCCACTCGGCGACCGGCGCGAAGCGTTCGTCGGTGACGAGTTCGAAGCGGAAGAAGTCGGTGCTCACGAACTGGCTCGAAAGGATCTTCCAGCCGAACGCAAAGGCGAACACCAGCCCGATGAGCAGTCGGCATGTCTCGGCCAGAGTGCGGCGTGGGTCGTCGGCCAGGCGGGAGAGGCCGGTCGCGAGCGCGAGGTAGGTCGACAGGACGATGTGGTCGTCGATTCGCCACCAGACCGACCCCTGTCCGATCGCGAGGGCCGCGGCGACCGCAAACCACAGCCAAGGACTGCGCAGCACCGGCTCGCGGAGGAAGACCGCCGCAGTGAGCACGATGGACAACACGAGAAGCACCGGCAGCTCGTTGCTGTTGAGGATCAGCACGAGCAGCTGGAGGCGGGCGAAGAGCAGGAAACGTGGTTGCGCGGCCAGATTGGCCCGCCCGCGATTCAGGACGCCGACCTGGGTCACGTGACCGTCTCGATCGACCTGATCGGCGTCGCCGTGACCACGAGCTCACCGTCACCGGGCATCACGTGGATCCGCCAGATCGAGACCTCGATGCTCTCGGACTCGGGGACGCGACGGACGATGTCGTCGTGCAGTTCGCCGAGCGCAGGCCCGAAGGGTGTGGTGAGGGCACGATCGACGAGATCGGACGCGTCGGCCGGCGGATCGAAGCGCTCGCCGTCGATCTCGACCCGCACGCTGCGCGTCGACACGTTGTCGTAGGTCGCGAACATCCCGAAGCCGACACCCTGCCAGGACGACTGCTCGAGGTCGTGGAACCGCCAGATGCTGGTGGCTGCAACCACCACGAGCAACGCCGGAGCGACCAGGACCAGCACGAGGTCACGCCGGGTCATCGAGGTGATGATAGGAAGGCCGAGGGGGCCGGGTGTGCGACCCTTGGGGGCGTGACTGCCGAACCCGAGGGGCTGTGGGAGACCCACGCGAGCTGGTGGCAGGACGGCTTCACCGACGGGGTCGATCCTGAATACGTCGACCAGATCATCCCGCTCGCTTCGCGGCACCTCCGTGGTGCCCGGCGCCTGCTCGATGTCGGGACCGGAGAGGGCCAGGTCGCCCGTCAGGCACGACAGGACGGGGTGGGGTTCGTGGTCGGGATCGACCCGACTCGTGCCCAGATCGACGTGGCCGCGCAGCGTGGCGGCGACGTGATCTACGGCGAAGCCCGAGCCGATCGGCTCCCGTTCGGGGCCGAGAGCTTCGATGCCGTGGTCGCATGCCTCGTGTTCGAGCACATCGACGCGATGGAGACGGCGATCGCCGAGGTCGCCCGGGTGCTCGAGCCCGGAGGGCGGTTCCTGCTGTTCCTCAACCACCCCCTGATCCAGACGCCCGAGAGCGGGTGGATCGACGACCACATGGTCGACCCGCCCGAGCAGTACTGGCGAGTGGGCCCCTACCTGACCGAACAGATGACGATCGAGGAGGTCGAGCCCGGGGTCAGTCTGCCGTTCGTGCACCGACCCCTGGGGCGGTACGTCAACACCATGAGCGACCACGGGCTCCTGGTCGAGCGCATGGAGGAACCCGAGCCACCTCCCGAGTTCCTCGAGCAGTGCCCGGGCTACGAGGCGGCGCGTGCGATCCCCAGACTCCTGCTGCTCGTGGCCCGCAAGGTCCGGATCTGAGCTCGACCCCGACGGGTACTCTTGCTGCGGGGAGGTTGTCGCGATGAGCGAATACGTGGTCATCACGGGGATGTCGGGTGCGGGCCGGTCGCAGGCCGCCGACTCCTTCGAGGACCTCGGCTGGTTTGTCATCGACAACCTGCCACCGCCGCTCATTCCGCGGATCGTCGAGCTGGCCGAGGCTCCTGGTTCGTCGATCAGTCGGGTCGCACTCGTGGCCGGCGGCGGCACGATGTATCACGACGAGCTGGTCACAGAGCTGAGTGGGCTCCGCAACTCCGACAACCGAGTGCGCATCCTGTTCCTCGATGCGGTCGACGACGTGCTGGTTCGCCGCTACGAGAACACGCGTCGTCGACATCCCCTCTCCACCGGCAACCTCTCGGCGGCGATCGCTGCAGAGCGAGGCATGCTCGAGGACGTCAAGGTCGAAGCGGACGTGGTCGTCGACACCTCCGAGCTCAACGTCCACGAGCTGCGTGACCGGGTCGTCGAACTGTTCGGCGACGACACCGACGAGCGGATGACGATCACCGTCCAGTCCTTCGGGTACAAGCACGGGCTGCCGCTCGACGCCGACCTGGTCTTCGACCTGCGTTTCCTGCCGAATCCGCACTGGGTCGACGAGCTGCGGCCCCTGACCGGTCGCGACAAACCGGTTCGTGACTACGTCTTCTCGCAGCCCATCACCCGAGAGTTCCTGGTGAAGCTCGAGGACCTGCTCGCGACGCTGCTCCCTGCGTACGTCGGAGAGGGCAAGTCGTACCTCACGGTCGCGGTCGGTTGCACGGGCGGTCGGCACCGGTCGGTGGCCGTGGCGGAGGAGCTGGCGAAGTTGGTGCGTGGCCGTGGATACGATCCCTCGGTGAACCATCGGGACGTCGACCGCTGACACCTGGGCGCTCAGTTGGCACCCACCCCGACCGATCTGGTCGGATAGCCGTACACGACCTCTCGACCAACTGAGGAGACAGCACTCCATGACCATCCGCGTCGGTATCAACGGGTTCGGGCGAATCGGCCGCAACTTCTTCCGCGCTGCGAAGAAGATCGGCGCCGATGTCGACTTCGTGGCCGTGAACGACCTCGGGTCGATCGAGACCATGGCCCACCTCCTCAAGCACGACACCGTCCACGGACTCCTCCCGTACGACGTGGCTCCGGCCGAGGGGGGCATCTCGGTCGATGGTGACATCCTGAAGGTGCTCGCCGAGCGCGACCCCGGCGCCCTGCCCTGGGCCGACCTCGGGGTCGACGTGGTCATCGAGTCGACCGGCTTCTTCACCAAGCGCGACGACGCCGCGAAGCACATCGAGGCCGGTGCGCCCCGCGTGATCGTCTCGGCTCCGGCGAGTGGTGCCGACGCGACCTTCGTGGTCGGCGTGAACGATGACACCTTCGATCCCGCCGCTCACAAGGTCATCTCGAACGCCTCGTGTACGACGAACTGCTTCGTGCCGCTCGTCAAGGTGCTCGACGACGCCTTCGGGGTCGAGAAGGGGCTCATGACGACGATCCACGCCTACACCGGCGACCAGGCGATCGTCGACGGTCCTCACAGCGACCTGCGCCGGGCCCGTGCGGCCGCAGCCAACATCATCCCGACCTCGACCGGGGCAGCTCGTGCCACCGGCCTCGTGCTCGAGGCCATGCAGGGCAAGCTCGACGGCATCGCCCTCCGGGTCCCGATCCCTGACGGCTCGATCACCGACTTCACCGCCGTGCTGAAGAACGACGCCACGGCCGACGAGGTCAACGCGGCATTCGAAGCCGCTGCGACCGAGGGTCGACTGGCCAAGGTGCTCGACTACAGCACGGCACCGCTCGTCTCGTCCGACATCGTGGGCTCGCCTGCGAGCTGCACCTTCGACTCCGGCCTCACCATGACGATGGGCAACCTCGCCAAGGTGCAGGGCTGGTACGACAACGAGTGGGGCTACAGCAACCGACTCGTCGATCTCGCCCTCATCGTCGGCGCAGCCAATCACCGCTGATGCGTTCCCCGGCCAC
>DATKWD010000024.1:0-9418 GCA_035529695.1 Acidimicrobiales bacterium
TCGGGTCGGTGGCCGCGACCCCTCGGTCGCTCACGTGGTCGGTCCATGTCGAGCCGTCCCAGTATCGGAGCTCGTGGCGACCTGTGGGATCGGGGTTCCAGCCGGCGTCTGTCACGTCTTGGACGCTAGTCATTGATCCCACAGCACGACCGACAGGCGCAGAACCACCGACCACAGTGCGGGGGCACGGTCGCGGCCTCGCCTCGCTTCACGGTGGGGGAACCCACCGACTCCGCCCGTACACTTGATCGGTCATGTCCGCGCCCCGTGTTCTCGCCGTCGCCGGCGACTCGCCCGCCGCGCGGGCAGGGCTCATCGCGGGCGACGAAGTTGCCGTGGTGAACGGCGCCGTCCCGCGGGACGTTCTCGAGTGGCAGCAGCTCACCGAGCCCGAGACGGTCGAGCTCGACGTCATGCGGGGCGGCCTCGAGATCACCGTCTCGGTCCACAAGCAGCACGGTGAACCGCTCGGGGCGGAGATCCACAGCTCGGTCTTCGACCGTGTCCGGACGTGCGACAACCACTGCGCGTTCTGCTTCATCTACCAACTTCCCGCCGGCATGCGGAAGAGCCTGTCGCTCAAGGACGACGACTACCGACTGTCCTTTCTCTACGGCAACTTCACGACGCTCACTCGGTTCACCGAAGCCGATCTCGAGCGGGTCGTGGCCGAGCGGTTGAGCCCGCTGAACGTCAGCATCCACGCCACCGATCCGGTCGTTCGCAGCCGCATGCTCCGCAACGATCGCGGTGGCACCAGCCTCCGCTGGCTCAGCGCCATGCTCGATGCCGGGATCGAGGTCCACGGGCAGGTCGTGGTGTGCCCAGGCATCAACGACGGCGATGTGCTCGACGACACCCTGGCAGGCGTCCTGGACCAGTACTCCGAACTGGCGTCGCTGTGCGTGGTCCCGCTGGGTGTCAGCGACCACTCGAACGAGCCCGAGATGAGGCACCATCAGCCCTCGGATGCCTGTGCGGTGATCGACGCCGTGGAGGACTGGCAGGGCGTCTACGAGGCGGTGCTGGGCCGACGGTTGGTCTTCGCCGCCGACGAGTACTACCTGCTCGCCGGGCGCGCGTTCCCGCAGGCCGAGGCGTACGAGGGCTTCCCGATGCACGAAGACGGCATCGGCATGGCGCGGACCTTCGAGATCGAGTTCGAGGGTGGATCCGACGAAGCGACGCGGCCGAAGAGTGGCTTCTTCGCCGCAGTCGACGGGGCACCGGCCGAGGGGTATCGAGCCGAACGCACCGGAGCCACCCCGGTGATGCTGCGAGCCCGGTCGAATGCGCCGATCGGGATCCTCACGGCGCCGTATGGCGCAGCGGTCCTCGGGCCGATCCTCGAGCGTCTCGAACGCGACGACGTGCGCATCGTCGAAGTCCAGAACCGGTTCTTCGGCGGCAACATCGCCGTCACCGGCCTCATGGTCGGCACCGATCTCATCCGGGTGCTGAACGAGCAGCCTCGCGGCCATCGGTATCTCCTCCCCGACGTGTGCCTCACCGAGGGCCGCTTCCTCGATGACCTGACACCGGCCGACCTGCCACAACCGGTCGAGGTCGTCAGCACCGATGGCGCAGCCCTCCGGCGGGCCATCGGGAGCTGTCGATGAATCCCGTCGTGGCGATCGTCGGCCGCCCCAACGTGGGCAAGTCGACCCTGATGAACAAGATCATCGGGAAGCGGACGGCCATCGTCGAGCCGAAGCCGGGGGTGACCCGCGATCGCAAGGAAGAGCCCGCCGAGTGGCAGGGCCGGGCGTTCACGATCGTCGACACGGGCGGTTGGTTGCCCGGTGGCGACGCCCTCGACGAAAAGGTGAGCCGTCAGAGCGAGAAGGCGATGGAGTCGGCCGACGTGGTGCTGTTCGTCGTCGATGTCACGAGCGGTGTCAGCGAAGACGACGCAAGCGCGGCTGCGGTGCTGCGGAAGATGTCTCGGCCGACGCTGCTGGTCGCCAACAAGGTCGACGATTCGCGCCACGAGTCGCTCATGTGGGAGTTCCTTCAGCTCGGGCTCGGCGACCCCATGCCGGTCTCGGCGATCCACGGCAACGGCACCGGTGATCTGCTCGACGCCGTCGTGGCCCACTTCGAGGCCGAAGCGGAGGTCGACGAGTCGCTGACCGACGCCGACGACCGCACGGTGTCGGTTTCGATCGTCGGACGCCCGAACGTGGGCAAATCGACATTGTTCAACCGCCTCACCGGCGATGACCGTGCCGTCGTCCACGACCTGCCCGGTACGACCCGCGACTCGATCGACACCGTCGTCGAGACCGAGGCCGGCACGCTCCGCTTCGTCGACACCGCCGGCATGCGACGCCGGGCGAGGGTCGACGACGGCACCGAGTTCTACTCGGTCGTTCGGGCGCTGCAGGCGGTCGACCTGTCCAACATCGCCCTGCTGGTGATCGACGCCACGGTCGGGGTGACGGCCCAGGATGCGCGGCTCGCCGAGCGAGTCGATGCAGCGGGGTGCCCCGTCGTCGTCTTGCTGAACAAGTGGGAGCTGCTCGACGCGACCCAGCGAGCCGACGTCGAGTTCCAGCTCGACCAGCGTCTGCACTTCGTGGGCGATGCGCCGGTGCTCAAGATCAGTGCGCTGACCGGCAAGGGAGTTTCGAAGCTCTTTCCGGTGCTCGTCGGCACGATCGACGAGTACCAGCGACGCGTTCCGACCCACAAGGTCAACGAGGTCCTCCGTGCGGCCCAGCAGGCGCAACCCGCACCTGCTGGGGCGAGGGTGATGTACGGCCTCCAAGGCGCCACCGATCCGCCGACGTTCACCCTCTTCGCCAATCGAGACCTGCCCAAGACCTACGTCCGCTACCTCGAACGGAGCCTTCGCGAGGCGTTCGATCTGGGTACGGTCCCGGTCAAGGTGCGTATTCGGCGCCGCTCGGCCTGATTCGGTCGGCCTCTCGAAACCTGATCGGCACGTCGAAGTCGCAGGTCTGCAACTCGCTCGGCACTATTCTTCGCACCGCAGATGGAAACCCCTCTACTCGCCCTGGTCGCGGTCGCGTGCGCCGTGGCCGCCGTCGTCTGGGGCCGGTCGGCGCGCCGGCTGCAACGGGTGTGGCAGCGCGTGGAGGGTGAGTTCGGCGCTGACTCCGACGTGACCGTGCTCGCGCGATCCTCGTTCCGCAAGGAAGTCCATGCCACCACCCTCTACACGGTTCTGGCCATCGCCTCCGCGACGACGGCGGTGTCCAGTGCGCCTCAAGCCGATGTGTTCTTCGCGTTCGTGCTCGTGCCGGTGGTGATCTCGATCGTCTTCGGGCAGGACTTCATCAACGAGGCGCGGCTCGCCGAGGAGCGGTCGAAGATCGAGCGTCGCGCCGAAGAGGTGCTGTCGCAGGACGAACTCGCGCCTCGTGCCTGGGCTGAGCGCCTGGCCCCCGACGAACTCCCCGAATTCCCCGGGTTCGAACTCGGGCGGGTCTACCAGGCGGGTACCGGCTTCATGGCCGGCGACTTCTACGACGTGTTCCGCGTCGGTAAGCATCGGATCGCGGCCGTCATCGGTGATGTCACGGGCCACGGGATCGAGCCATCGATCACTGCATTCCAGGGCAAGTACCTCTTGCGGGTCTTCCTGCGTCAGTTCCGCGATCCGGCACAAGCGCTCGAGGAGCTGAACAACCAGATGTCCGGGCTCGATCGGATGGAGGAGTTCATTTCGCTGTGCGTGATCGTGTTCGACACCGAGGCGGGCACCCTCCGGGTCGCGAGCGCCGGACACCCGCCCGCGTGGCTCTGGCATGACCGCGAGGTGAGGCCGCTGCAAGCAACCGGTCCGCTGCTCATGCTCGACCCGAAGGGCTCGTACTACTCCCGCGAGATCGACCTCGATCGAGGCGATCTGGTGGTGCTGTACACCGACGGGCTCGCCGAGGCCCGCGATGGCGACCAGCTGTTCGGGGAGGACCGGATCGCCAACGCGATTCGCAAGGACCCCGGCGTCGCGCCCGACGTGCTCTGCAAGTCGTTGCTCGAGGCTGCACGAGATTTCGCGAGCAGCCCGTTGTCCGACGATGTCGCCATCGTCGCCATCCGCAGGACCTGAAGTGGACGCAGAAGAGCTCGCGAAGCGGACCGAGCGCGCCCTCGCCGGCAACCTCGAGCGTGGTGCACCGAAGCTGGCCCAACAGCACAAGATGTTCGTCCGTGACCGCATCGCCCTGCTGATCGACGAAGGCTCCTTCGTCGAGGACGGTCTCCTGGCCAACACCCTGGCAACCGATCTCCCCGCCGACGGTGTGGTGACGGGCACCGGCTCCATCGACGAGCGCCCCGTCTGCATCGTCGCCAACGATCCGACCGTGAAGGCGGGATCGTGGGGCGCCCGGACCGTCGAGAAGATGATCCGGACCACCGAGTACGCACTGACCAACGAGCTGCCCATCTTCTGGTTGGTCGACTCGGCGGGCGCCCGGATCACCGATCAGGTCGAGTTGTTCCCCGGCCGACGTGGTGCCGGGCGCATCTTCAACAACCAGATCCGCCTGTCCGGCCGTGTCCCGCAGATCTGCTGCCTGTTCGGTCCCAGCGCTGCCGGTGGCGCCTACATCCCGAGTTTCTGCGACGTGATCTTCATGGTCGAGGGCAATGCCTCGATGTACCTCGGGTCGCCCCGGATGGCCGAGATGGTGATCGGCGAACAAACAACTCTCGAGGAGATGGGCGGCGCACGCATGCACGCCACCGTGTCCGGCTGCGGCGACAACCTCGCCGTCGACGACGAAGACGCGCTCGACCAGGCTGGGGCCTACTTCTCGTACCTGCCGAGCCGTTGGAGCGACGAGCCCCCCGAGTACGCGCCGGTCCCACCGGCCCACGAGCTGGACGCGTCGATGGTGCCGGCGGACGAATCGGTGGCTTTCGACATGTACGCCGTGATCGACTCGATCATCGATGCCGAGAGCTTCTTCGAGATCAAGCCGCTGTTCGCACCCGAGCTCATCACCGGCCTGGGCCGGATCGACGGGCGCTCAGTCGGTGTGGTCGCGAACGACCCCTCGAACAAGGGCGGAGTCCTGTTCACCGACAGCGCAGACAAGGCGGCCCGATTCATCTGGCTGTGCGATGCGTTCAACATCCCGCTGCTGTTCCTCGCCGACGTACCCGGCTTCATGGTGGGAACGCAGGTGGAGCGCGAGGGGATCATTCGGCACGGAGCCAAGATGGTCACCGCAGTCACCGAAGCCACGGTGCCGAAGGTGTCGGTCATCGTCCGCAAGGCCTACGGAGCCGGGCTGTACGCGATGGCCGGTCCCGGGTTCGATCCTGAGGCCACGATCGCACTTCCGACCGCCCGGATCGCGGTGATGGGCCCCGAAGCAGCCGTCAACGCCGTCTTCGCGAACAAGATCGCGGAGATCGACGATCCGGACGCACGGAACGCGTTCATCGACGAGCAGCGTCGGATCTACACCGACGACGTCGACCTCTCTCGCCTCGCGTCAGAGATGGTCATCGACGCGGTGGTCGACTTCGGTGACCTGCGGACACAGGTCGTCGCCCGCTTGAGACACGGCCGCACCAAGAACCGTCACTTCTCGCGGCGCCGTCACGGCGTCCCGCCGGTATGACGGCCGATCGAGTCGTGGTCCGTGAGGTCGGGCCCCGCGACGGACTTCAACCCGAGGCGCCGATCGCGATCGCTGATCGTGTGGCACTCATCGACGCCCTCCTCGCCGCCGGTGTGACCAGCATCGAGGCGGTTGCATTCGTCTCGCCCAGTGCCGTCCCCGCGATGGCCGGCGCTGCCGAGGTCCTCGCCGAGATCGGCCGTCGCGACGGGGTGGTGATGACGGCCCTGGTCCCGAATCCCCGGGGTGCCGAGATGGCTGCGTCGACTGGTGTCGTCGACGAACTGACCGCCACGATCTCGATCTCAGAGACCTACAACCAGCGCAACGTCCACATGTCGACCGAGGAGTCCGTCGGGGTGTTCGGCGAGATCTGCAGCTTCGGCCTCCCCGTCGATGCGGTCGTCTCGTGTGCATTCGGTTCTCCGTACGAGGGCGACATCGCGCCCGCCGACGTTGCTTCGCTGTGCGGGCGCCTCCGCCGCGAAGGTGCGGCCCGCATCTCGCTGGCCGACACCACCGGGATGGCCACCCCGCGCCGAATCGTCGAGGTCGTCGCCGCCGTCGACGGTGACGTCGGCCTGCATCTGCACGAGACCCGAGGGACCGGCCTCGTGAATGCCTATGCCGGCCTGGAAGTCGGGGTGCGTCGTTTCGACACGAGTGTCGGCGGTCTCGGTGGCTCGCCCTTCGCCGCCGGTGCGGCGGGCAACGTGGCCACCGAGGGTCTGGTCGCCCTCCTCGACGATCTGGGGTACGAGACCGGCATCGACGTCGACGCGATGTGCGAGGCCGCCGCCCTGGTCGGGTCGCTGCTCGGGCGTGACGTCCCCAGTCCGGTTGCCCACGCCGGACCCCGGTCGAGGCTCGCCATCGGTGAGCGCTGATGCCGTACTGCGACGACTGCGATCGGTTCCTGAACCCCAGCACGCTCACCGAGGACGGGGCCTGTCCGACGTGCCACGCCGTCGTCGCAGAGACTGGCACGGCCCGCTCGGCCGCCAAGTCGCCCTGGCACTTCAAGCTGTTGGTCGCGGCGATCTGCGGCTATCTCGGCTGGCGGTTCGTGCAGTTGCTCCAGTGGCTGTTCTGAGCGCGCAGAGCGATAGGGTGTCGCCTCCGTAAGCACGGGCTGTGGCGCAGCTTGGTTAGCGCGTCGGTCTGGGGGACCGAAGGTCGTGGGTTCGAATCCCGCCAGCCCGACCAAACAAGGACCGTCCCCGATCGCCGATCTCGGGCGGGGTCTTGCGTGTAGCAGGTCGGACCCGTCACACCCCCGGCCCCTACCCTCGGCGTGTCTCCATACGGAACGGCTGGCACGCATCCCGTAGCCGCCAACCAACCGACCGACCGGTGCGCTCGGCGATCTATCATCATGTGCTCATTCAACTTGGGGGTATCCAGTGGCATCGCCTGTGCTCGATCGATTCAACGCTGACGTCAGTGGCCAACCGCTCAAGGGCATGTGGGCATGGACCGTTCTGCGGCTTCTGCTCGGGTGGTCGTTTCTCTGGGCCTTCCTCGACAAGGCGTTCGGTCTCGGCTTCGCCACGTGCCGCGCCGAGGACAGCTCGTCGATCGATTTCATGTGTGACGCGGCGATGCTCAAGGGCGGGTCACCTACGTTCGGCTTTCTCACCTTCGGGACAGAGGCGAGCCATACCGGGTTTCTCTTCGAATGGATGGCACCATCCGCGCCTGACGCGATCAACTTCGCTGACGTGTTGTTCATGGTCGCGCTGCTGCTGGGTGGTGTCGCACTCATGTTGGGCATCGGGACCCGGATCGCAGCTGTCGGCGGCGCCATCCTCATGGCATTCATGTTCCTTGCTGGTGATGTGTGGCCCCCGAACAACCCGATCAACAGCAGTCACGTCATTGAGATGGCGGCTTTCCTCGGGATCGCAACCGTGGGCGCCAGCGCCTTCAGCCTTCAGGGCTGGTTCCAGCGCAAGTTCCCATCCGCCACCTGGGTTCGCTAGAGAACGTACGCCTCGTCCGTCGTGGATGCGTGATGCCGCCTGCGCCGACCAGCCGGTCGACGTGTTCTTCCCGGGAAGGGCGAGGCGGTGGAACCGGCACGAACCATCTGCGCCCGGTGCATCGTGGCCGACGACTGCGCCGTCCGGGGCTACTGCGTCGCGGCGCCGCGCGAGTCATCGAGTGCTCGCTCGACCGCACCGCCGGCCCACTTGGGCAGCACCCGCTTGAGCCGCTCGGTCGTCAGGAACTCTGCCCGCAGGTCGGCGGGCATCACCTCGTAGGGCGAGGTCTGCGAGGCGTGTACGGCGATCGCTTGTTCACGAAGCTCGAGCAGCTCTGACGTGTCGATCCGGGTCGTGATTTCCTCTTCGGGCGTGCCGAGCTCCCCGAGCGCGAGGTGGTCGCTGTCGGGCATTCGTCGTGCGAGCTCGGCGACCCACTTGGCCATGAGGATCCGTGGGAGGCAGTGCAGGTAGCAGGCCCCGACACGCCACGACGCCGCGGCACAGGCAGCGATGGTCGCATCGCGGATGTGGGCGTGGTCGCGGTGCCCATCGCTGGCGTCGAGCGTGATCACGAGATCGGGTTCGAACTCGTCGAGGAGCGCAGCGATCGCAGTGGTCACGTCGCCGAGCGGCGCGGCGCACAGCGTGCCGGGCTTCGGTTCGCCATCCATGCCAGAGTCGCCCCAGTCGAGCACCTGCACCTGGTCGACCCCGAGCAGGTCGGCGGCGGTGTGAAGTTCGTCGACGCGCACCTCGGCGAGCGAGCGGCCGCTGAGGTCGAAGCCCTCGGGCGGGGTGCCCGCCTCACCCCGCGTCGCGCAGGCCACCATGGTGGTCATGCCCGTGCGGGTCGCGTGGGCGAGCAACGAGCCGCAGCCGAAGGTCTCGTCGTCAGGATGGGCGACGACCACCAGCATCCGGGTCGGCCGATCGGGCGATGCCATGACTCCTTGCTAGCCCACGCCGAGGTGCGCGGCGAGACCGAACTCCGACGGGCCAGCGAGACGTGTGCTGCGTTCGCTCTCCAGCGCATCGACCTGGCGGGAGTCTGGGCGGGCCAGTCGCAGCGACAACGGAACGTCGCTCGCCGCTCCGTCGCCTGACAACGGTGGACCTCCTTGTGGCCGCACCCCAGGACACGGAGTGCGGCCACAAGGCCAAGTCGAGTCAGCTCATCGACGACTCAGCGCTGAACGACGAAGACAGTGCCGCCGAACTCACCTTCGATGAAGATGCCGAGCTCGCCGTCGAAGCCGGAGAACGTGGCCAAGTAGGTGCATTCCACGATGGTCTGGCCCTTGCGCTTTCCGTTCTTCATGGACGGACCGGGATCAGAGCCCTCCTCGAGGACGTTGCCGTCCCCATCACGGACCACGAAGTACTCGTCTGCGAACCCGACCGGTTGGTACACCGATGTGCTCGCACGGTCGAGCCCTGGGGTCCACTGGCCGTTTCCAGAGTCGGCGACAATATCCACCGGGTCCTGGCCGGGGCACGTGAGCGTGATCGAATCGTCCGACTTCGGGTCGGCCGATGCGACCCCCGAGGTGAGTCCGATCAGCATCACGGTCGCGACTGCCGCCCCGAGAATCACACGTCTTGCCTTGAGTATTTGCACGTTGCCTCCAAATGGCATCAAGTTGGGTGGAAAGGCCCCCCAGGGACGATGCGCCTGTGGTGACACCGTGACAAGCGCCAACCTTCAACTCGTGCATGCACTCCTACTGAACGTAGGCACCTGACTCATCGGTCCCGCACGCCCCGTCCCCGAGGTGTAGGGCGGAAGGGGACGTCGGCCTCTACCTGGCTCGGCGCGACGTCGGCGCG
>DATKWD010000025.1:0-2296 GCA_035529695.1 Acidimicrobiales bacterium
GCGCCGGCCGCAATGAAGATCTGATCGAGACCCTCGGCGATGGCCTGGGCCTTGACGGCATGGCTGCCGGGAACGACCATCACGCGCGGCACGGTCACCGTGCGCCCCTCCATCACGGCGGCGGCTGCGCGGAGGTCCTCGATGCGGCTGTTGGTGCACGACCCGATGAACACGGTGTCGACCGCGACGTCGCGAAGTGGTGTGCCCGGCTCGAGGCCCATGTACTCGAGCGCTCGCGCAACGGTCTCCTTCGTGGTCGGGTTGTCGAAGTCGTCCGGCGACGGCACGACCGAGTCGATCGGGGCGACCTGGCCGGGGTTGGTGCCCCAGGTGACGTGGGGTCGGATCGCCGTGGCATCGAGCACAACCTCCTTGTCCCAGACTGCGTCGTCGTCGCTGTACAGCGTCGCCCAGTCCGCGATGGCGGCGTTCCATGCAGCGCCACTCGGTGCTTGGGCCCGATCCTTCAGGTACTCGAAGGTGGTCTCGTCCGGGGCGATCATGCCGGCCTTGGCGCCGGCCTCGATCGACATGTTGCAGACGGTCATGCGACCTTCCATCGACAGTGCCCGGACCGCCGAGCCCCGGTACTCGATCACGTGGCCGATGCCGCCGCCCGTGCCGATCTCTCCGAGGATGGCCAGGATCACGTCCTTCGCCGTGACGCCGGGCTGCAGCTCGCCGTCGACGGTGACCGACATCCACTTCGGACGCTGCTGGGGGAGCGTCTGGGTGGCGAGGACGTGCTCGACCTCGCTCGTGCCGATCCCGAACGCGAGCGCGCCGAAGGCGCCGTGCGTGGCGGTGTGCGAGTCGCCGCAGACGATGGTCATGCCCGGTAGCGTGCGCCCCTGTTCGGGGCCGATCACGTGCACGATGCCCTGGTTGGGGTCGCCCATCGGGAAGTTCGTGATGCCGAACTCGGCGGCGTTCGCCCGCAGCGTGTCGATCTGCTTGGCCGAGATCGGATCAGCGATCGGCTGGTCGATGTTCTCCGTCGGGACGTTGTGATCCTCGGTGGCGATTGTCAGGTCCGGCCGGCGGACGGTGCGGCCGGTGAGGCGGAGGCCGTCGAACGCCTGCGGGCTCGTGACCTCGTGGACGAGGTGGAGGTCGATGTACAGCAGGTCGGGTTCGTCCGGTGCCGAGTGCACCAGGTGGCGTTCCCACACCTTCTCCGGCAGTGTCTTTCCCATCGTCCCGACTCCTTGTCGTTTCCCACTATGTGGGATATAGTTCTTGCAATATGGAAAGCGTATCGGGTGTCGGGGTGCTCGACAAGGCGGTCACGATCCTGCAGGCGGTGGCGGGGTCGCCAGCGTCGTTGGCCGAGCTGATGTCACGCACCGGCCTTCCCCGCGCCACCGTGCATCGTCTGGGCGCGGCGCTGGAGCTGCATGGTCTTCTACGTCGAGACGGTGCTGGACGCTACGAGCTCGGCTTGGGTCTCGTGTCACTCGGTCAGGCTGCCTCCGAGCGTTTTCCGCTCGTGGAGTTGGCCCGACCTGTGCTCGACGAACTCCGGACGGTCACCGGCGAGAGCGTGCAGCTCTTCGTGCGAGAGGGTGCACAGCGACGCTGCGTCGTATCGCTCGAGTCGCCTCACGGTCTGCGGTGGATCGTCCCGCAGGGATCGGTGCTGCCCCTCGACGTCGGATCGGCAGGACGCGTCCTGTCGGGCGAAGTGTCCAGGCAGGGTTGGGTGCAGAGTGTCGGCGAGCGCGAGGCCGGGGTCGCGTCGGTCAGCGCCCCAGTGGTCGGCGCCGAAGGTTCGACGGTGGCAGCGCTGTCGGTCAGCGGACCGATCGAGCGGTTGACTCGCCAGCCGGGCAGACGTTTCGGTTCTGCTGTGGTCGCTGCAGCCGACCGTGTGTCGTCCCTCCTCGGCTGAGGCGGGCAGCCCGATTCACGGGGAGTTCATCCCGGCGCAACCTGCGCGGCGCTGCGGGGCGGTGGACGGCGGCCGGCCTGCTGGGTCGTTCAGGAGGGCTCGGTGGTTCACGTGGATGCCCGTGAGGTTCGACGATGCTCACGAGGTCCCCGAGGATCCAACCGCGTTGGTGTAACTCATGGCGGGCCGTCATTGAGAATCGATTCGTACTGGTCTATTGAGACATACCAGGTCATGCCCTTGACCCAGCGCGCCCTCTTGGAGCCGTGCCCGATGGACGTCCGTCATCTGAGACGGCTGACGTCAGGGATTCTCGGGTGCTCGATATGGGCGGCGATGCGAACGCCTCTGCGGCGCCAGGTCAGCGCCTGATCTCCCTCAGCGTGAAGTCGACGAAGTCGCGTG
>DATKWD010000026.1:0-2914 GCA_035529695.1 Acidimicrobiales bacterium
CTCGACGTAGTCGACCGAATCGACCTTCGGGATGACCACCGCGGACGGGCGTGCGCCGGCCGCAGCAGTCACGTCGTCGCTCCCCCACTCGGTGTCGAGGCCGTTGCAGCGGATGGTCAGCTCACGGTTGCCGTACAGCCCGGACTGGACGGCGCCGACCGCCTTCGCTCGGGCATCGGGCTTGGCATCGGGAGCCACCGCGTCCTCGAGATCGAAGATGATCGCGTCGGCGGGGATCGTCTGTGCCTTCTCGAGCGCACGCTCATTGGCCGCCGGCATGTACAGCACGGAGCGGCGGGGACGCAGGTCGTCGGTCATCGGTGTCTCCTTGTCGGAAGCGATGAGACTCCGCGCGTACAGGTCGCGTCAAGACTCATCGCTCGGGTTCGTGAGGTCGGAGGCGGTGAGTCTCCGTGCGGACAGGTCGCGTCGAAACTCATCGCTCGGATGGGTGAGGTCAGAAGCCGTAGCTGGCGGCGAGTTCGGGATCGCGCTCGGACAGCGCACGGGCGAGTTCGACGACGACACGGCACTGCTTGACCGAGGCGTCGTCCTCCATCTTGCCGTCGAGCATGATCGCGCCGGTGCCGTCGCCCATGGCATCGATCACGCGCTGGGCATGAGCGACGTCTGCGGGGTCGGGGCTGAACACCTTCTTGGCGATGCCGATCTGCACCGGGTGGAGACTCCATGCTCCGACGCAGCCGAGCAGGTAGGCGTTGCGGAACTGGTCCTCGCACGCAACGGTGTCCTTGATGTCGCCGAAGGGTCCGTAGAAGGGCAGGATCCCGTTGGTGACACACGCGTCGACCATGCGGGCGATCGTGTAGTGCCAGAGGTCCTGCTGGTAGGTCGTGCGGGGCGCCTCGATGTCGTCGGCTCCCTCGGCGTCCTTGGGCGGGTCGGCGCGCACCAGGTAGCCCGGATGGCCGCCGCCGACGCGTGTGGTCTTCATCCGACGATTCGCAGCGAGGTCGGCAGGGCCGAGCGAGAGACCCTGCATGCGGGGCGACGCTGCGCAGATCTCCTCGACGTTGGCGACACCACGGGCGGTCTCGAGGATCGCATGCACGAGCAACGGCTCGGTCAGTCCGGCCTTCGCCTCGAGTTGCGCGAGGAGGCGGTCGACGTAATGGATGTCCTCCGGGCCCTCCACCTTGGGGATCATGATCACGTCGAGGGCCTCGCCGGCCTCGAGCACGGCGGCGGTCAGGTCGTCGAGGCCCCACGGCGAGTCGAGGCTGTTCACCCGAGTCCAGAACTGCGTGTCGCCGAAGTCGACGGAGTTGGCGACCTCGACGAGGCCGGCTCGTGCCGCTTCCTTCTGATCGGCGGGCACGCCGTCTTCGAGGTTCGCGAGCAGGATGTCGACCGTCGGCGCGATCTCGGGCACCTTGGACCGCATCTTCTCGTTGGCTGCCGGGAAGAAGTGGATCATCCGGCTCGGCGGGAAGGGAATCTCACGGACGGGGTCGGGGGCCCCGACGGCAAGCGGGCGGAAGAAATCTCTGGCTGGACGCACGCCCCAACCGTAGATCTGGCGGCCGACACCCACCAATCCATGGCGGGTACATCGCGGGTCTGACCCCTGATGTAATCGTCGGTCACGACGGAAAGGACAGTTGGCCGTCGTGGAGTTCGATGAGACCGTCGGCGACGAGGCTGGCGAGGATGCGGGCGTCGAATTCCGCCGCGGGACGCGGGCCATCGTGCAGCGCGGCGAGCACGAGTCCTCGGGCTTGGCGGTCGCTGCCGTCGAACGGTGCCTGGCGGGTGCTGACCCCTGCGGACCCCACCGCCGGGTCAGGTTCGGGGCGGCCGGCCAGGCGCCACGAGCACGATGTGGCGATCGGGCAGAGCTCGCATCGCGGCGTCGGACGGCACACCGACGCGCCGAGGTCCATGATCACCTGGTTCCAGATCCAGCCGTGCCCCTCAGGCACCAACTCGTCGGCCGCTGCCTGAGCCCGCTTCGGCGTCAGCCGCTCGCCGACCGTCCGTGCCAGGATCCGGGCGATGTTGGTGTCGACCACCGCGACGTCTCGCTCGAATGCGAATGCGAGCACCGACCGAGCGGTGTACGGACCGATTCCCGGGAGCGCCAACAGCCCGGCGAGGTCGTCGGGCAGCCGCCCGTGGTGGTGCTCGACGATCACCTCCGCAGCGGCGCGCAGGTTGCGGGCACGGCGCGGGTAGCCGAGGCCCTGCCACAGGCGCAGGACCTCACCCAGCGGGGCGGCCGCGCACGTCGCAGGGTCCGGGTAGGCGTCGAGGAACGCCGTCCACTTCGCAACGACCCGTTCGGCCTGGGTCTGTTGCAGCATCACCTCGGCGACGAGGATCGACCACGGGTCACGCACGGCGCGCCACGGCAGGTCGCGCAACTGTGGCACGCCCCACGCGAGGACGGCGCCGGCGTCGATCAAGCCCGGTGACTCAGTCAGCCCAGACGTCGGTGCCGTCGTAGGGGCGCTTGCGCTCTGGGGCGAACTCGCGCTTCCAGATCAGCACCTTGCGAACGAAGTAGCACACTTCCTTGCCGTCCTGGTTGAAGCCCTTCGTCTCGACCTTGACGATGCCACGATCGGGCTTGGACTTCGACTCGGTGACCTCCAGCACGCGTGTCTCGGCGTGGATCGTGTCGCCGTGGAACGTGGGGAACTTGTGCTGCAGCGTCTCGACCTCCAGGTTGGCGATCGCCGCGCCGCTCACGTCCGGCACGCTCATGCCCAGCACGAGGCTGTAGACGAGGTTGCCGACCACGACATTGCGACCCTGCACCGATTCGGCGGCGAACCAGTCGTTGGTGTGCAACGGGTGGTGGTTCATCGTGATCATGCAGAACAAGTGGTCGTCGTACTCGGTGATCGTCTTGCCGGGCCAATGGCGCAGGACGTCGCCGGGGGTGAAGTCC
>DATKWD010000027.1:0-3243 GCA_035529695.1 Acidimicrobiales bacterium
AGCGGAGCCCGGGATGAGCCTGTTCCGACGCGAGACCGACCTCAGCCAACCCCGCGGCGGGTCGAACCTCGGCATCCATTACGACTCCGATGCGTTCGGCCGCTTCAGCGAGGGCATCGCGCGCACCCTCGGCACCGGCCGATTCCTCGTCGCCCAGACGGTGTTCGTGGTTGCGTGGATCACCCTCAACGCGGTGGCGTTCGGCGAGCGCTGGGATCCGTACCCCTTCATCCTCTTGAACCTGGCGTTCTCGACCCAGGCTGCCTACGCGGCCCCGCTCATCCTGCTGGCCCAGAACCGACAGGACGACCGCGACCGGGCCCAGACCGAATCGGACCGTGAGATGCAGGCACGCACCTCGGCCGACACCGAGTTCCTGTCGCGCGAGTTGGCAGGAGTCCGGCTCGCCCTCAGCGACGTCGTGACCCACGAAGACATCCGCGACATCGTCGGCGACCTGGTCGACGCGATCGAGCGCATCGAGGCCAAGCTCCCCGACTGACCCGCATTCGCCGGGCGTTTCGAACCAGATCGCGTCCGCTTCGACCCACGGATGCCCTGGGCTGCCCCCGGGAGGTCAGGACGGGGTTGTGGACATCCAGGCGAGGTCGTCGTTCGCGAGGCGGTCGAGCCACCACTGGGGTGCTGCCGCCATCAGGCCGCTCATGTCGCTGTAGTCGCGCCACTCGACGATCACGCCGTCGACCACCCGCTGGTAGGTCGAGAACTGGAGCGTGTACCGATGCTCGTCGTCCCAGGTCCAGCTCTCGGAGTGAACCGTGACGACGTGGTCGTCCTCGACGATCGTGAACTCGGGCTGGTTGGTGTAGTCGGCCAGCGGTTCGAGGCCGAGCTTCAACCGGGTCACGATGTTGGCCGGACCGATGGCGCCGGTCTCGCGCCCGATCGGGACGTCCCAGTACTCGCTCGAAGCGTCGAAGAACCCGGCCAGGATGTCCCAGTCGCGAGCCGCCAGGGTCGCCCAGAACCGTTCGACCAGGTCGCGCTTCTCGTCGTTCGTCATGGGCCGTGAAGCTAGCCCAGCGGTTCTCGTCACGAATCAACCCCCGAACGTTTGATTCGGCGCGGAACGGGGGGAGACTGCCGGACGTCAGCGAGAACATCGAGAGGACGTCACATCGTGAAGATCGTCGGAAAGGTGGCCCAGACCGTTGCCGCCCTGTGGATCCTCAATGTCTGGTTCAACCGGTTCAACAAGGACACCGGCTACCGGGGTGGCGATGCCACCAACATGAAAGAGGAGTTCGCCGAGTACGGGATGTCCGAGACAACCATGTACGCAGTCGGTGCGGCGAAGGTGGGCCTGGCGAGCGCAATGCTCATCGGCCACCGCGTCCCGAAGCTGGTGCGGCCCGCCTCGGCCGGACTGGCGCTGTTCATGCTCGGCGCGATCGCGATGCACGTGAAGGTCAAGGATCCGGTCAAACGGGCCCTGCCGGCGATCACCGTGTTCTCGCTCTCCGCCACCTCGGCCGTGCTGAACCCCGCCGACTGAGGTTGGCTCACCGCGCCAGGAAGAGCCCCGTCAGCACCGCGTTCACCAAACCGAGCGAGGCGGCTGGCACCATGAGCCGTGGCGCGTCGTGGAGCCTGAACCGAACGATGAGCCCGAGGAACATCATCAGGGTGAGCCCGGTCGCCGCAGCGACGCCGAGGGGCGCGAACGCGAGGCCGACCAGGACGCCCGCACCACCGAACAGCTGCATCGTCCCGACGACCCGGCGTGCCCCCGGCATCTCGTAGCGATCGAACTCGACGCGGGGCGCTTCCTTCACCAGGGTCTGGTACCCATAGAACAGGAACGACGCGCTGGACACCAGTGCGAGCACGACCAGCAGCCAAGCCATCTGCGCCGCACTGTAGGACCGCCGTCGCGGAACCCCGCCAACCCGATCAGGATCAGCCTGCCATGCCTTCGGCGAGCAGAGGTTCGAGCACCAGGTCGGGTTGATCCTGTTCGAGTCGTTGGAGCCAGTAGATCGACTCGAACAGGGCCAGGATCGCTCCGTCGCTGCGCTCGTAGATGTCGACGCCCTGCATCGGCCGGAGGATCTCGGCACTGTCGGCGTCGGTGACACGGGCGATCGTATGGCCGGTCGGACTCAGCTCGACCGGTGCGCCGAACTCTTCTTCGAGGCGGTGTTGTGCCACCTCGAACTGCAGGCGACCGACCGCCGCGAGGAGCGGGGCCTGATCGCCAAGGTCGCGATCGCGCAGGATCTGCACGACGCCCTCTTCGTCGAGCTGGGCGATGCCCGAGCGGAACTGCTTGAACTTGCCGGTGTCACGGACGCGAGCGATGGCGAAGTGCTCGGGCGCGAACGCAGGAATGCCGGGGAACTCGACCGGCACCTCGTCGTAGAGCGCGTCGCCCACCGTCACGTCGGTCGCATTGACCAGACCGATGACATCACCGGGGTAGGCCTCTTCGAGCGTGTCGCGTTCCTGTCCGAACACCGAGTGGGCGTATTTGGTGGCGAAGGGCTTTCCGGTCCGTCCGTGGGTGACGACCATGCCCCGGTCGAACCTGCCGCTGCAGACCCGCAGGTAAGCGATGCGGTCTCGGTGTGATGGGTCCATGTTGGCCTGGACCTTGAACACGAACCCGCTGAACGGAGCATCGAGCTCGCGGGGGTTGCCGTCGACGTCGATGCGCGGCTCGGGAGACGGGGCCAGATCGATCACGCTGTCGAGCAGGAGACGGACACCGAAGTTGGTGAGCGCCGATCCGAAGAACACCGGGGTCGAGGCTCCGGCATGGAACAACTCGGTGTCGATGTCCGCGCCCACCGCACCGAGCAACTCGACCTCGTCGATGGCGTCGGTGTAGGCCTTCCCCTCCTCGTCGGCTGCCCGATCGGTGGGGACGATCTCCTCGGGAGCCTCGCTCGCGCCGCGAGCGGTGCGGGTGTAGCGGACGAAGCAGTCGTGCTGCCGATCGATGACCCCGCGGAAGTCGCCGGCGATGCCGACCGGCCACGTCACCGGCGTCGGCTGGAGGTCCAATTCGGACTCCAGCTCGTCGATCAGCTCGAGGGCGTCACGTCCGGGGCGGTCCCACTTGTTGATGAAGCTGATGATCGGCAGCTCGCGCTGGCGACAGACCTCGAAGAGCTTGCGGGTCTGGCTCTCGATGCCGCTCGACGCGTCGAGCACCATGATCACGGCGTCGACCGCGGCCAGGACCCGGTAGGTGTCCTCGGAGAAGTCGCGGTGACCGGG
>DATKWD010000028.1:0-12779 GCA_035529695.1 Acidimicrobiales bacterium
CCCACGCCTTCGGCGGTGCCATCGCCTTGGCGTACTGCACCGGCGAGCCGCGGGCGACGATCGACATCGACGTGAACGTGTTCGTCGGCACCGATCACATCGACGACCTGGCCGCTGCCCTCGAGCCCGAGATCGTGCTGGCCGGTCCCGACGCCGAACGGCTGGTGCGTGACGGGCAGACCCGGCTGTGGTGGGACACCACCCCGGTCGACGTCTTCTTGTCGAACCATCCGTTCCACGACGAAGCCGAAACTCGGGTCCGGACGGTGCCGTTCGCCGGGGTCGCCGATCTGCCCGTGCTCGACTGTGCCGACCTCGCGGTGTTCAAGGCCTTCTTCGCGCGGCCCAAGGACGTGCTCGACGTTGCCACGATGGCAGCAGCCAACACCGTCGACGTCGACCATCTCCGGGCCCAGGTTGCCCACCTGATGGGCAGCCACGAGGAACGCATGGCCTTCTTCGCCAAGGTCGCCGACACCGTCGTCGCCCTCGGCTGAGCGCCTTCGACCGCTCCAGTGGAGCTGCGGGGCGTCAGACGCGGGCAGGGTGGATCGGCACCCCGGCAACGTCGACCCGGGTGCGCAGGATCGAACCGCTCTCACCCCGGCCCGATGCGGTCACCACGATCAGGTCGCCGTCCTGGCCGAGACAGACGCTGGTGACCGGCGGTCCGACCTCGAGGGTTCGTTCGACCGCTCCGTCGGCATCGATCCGAACCAGGTTTCCGCCGGTGAAGCTCGCCATCCAGACGAAGCCGTCGACGTCGACGGCCAGACCATCGGGGAACGGCACCGCCAGCTCGCGCCGGTTGCCACCGTCGAGATCGCTGGCGACCACCACGTTGCGGCGGGTGTCGGACACGTAGACCCGGCTGCCGTCGGGACTGAACCCGACGCCGTTGCAGTGGTGGATGCCCTCGACGACCGGCTCGCCGCCCGCAGCATCGATACGCCACAGCTCGCCGGGCACCACCGCGGCATCGGGATCGAACACGGCGAAGCGCACCGACCCGGCCCAGACCGCTCCGTCGGCATCGACGGCCAGGTCGTTCCAGTTCGCGCCCCCGGCGCCGAACACCGGCGTCGTCTCGCCGTCGACGACCCGGATCAGATCGCGGCCCGAGCAGACGATCCCGCCGTCGGCGTGCACCGCGATTCCACCCACACCCCGCCGCTTGGGCACCAGCGTCGACACCGACCCATCAGGGTCGAGCCGGTAGACCCCACCGCCGAGCACGTCGCTGAACGCCAGCCCACCGTCGGGCAACCACGTCGGCGCCTCGACCAGCTCGTAACCGGTCGCCAGCGTCTCGAACCCGTCCATGATGACGGACCGTATCCGATGCTTCAGATCCCTCGGTCTGGGGACTGACATATGTTGAAACGACACAACTGGTCTGCCGGCGAAGCTCGGCACGAAGGGGGAAGTGCACCCACTGTAGCCAGGGGTCGAACGGCCGGCGCTGCCGAGCCAGCTCAGTCGAGCATGCGCCTTCGCAACTGGGTCGATGCCACCAGCACGAACAGCACGGCGAAGCCCAGCAGCACCAGCAGTTCGGTGGCGATGTCGGCGACTCCGCCGCCCCTCGCCATGACCTCGATCCAGCCGTCGACGGCCCAGCCGTGGGGAACGACGTGGCCGATGGTCTGCATGACCGGGCCGACGATCTCGAGCGGCCACATGGTGCCGCCGAGCATGCCGAACACGATGCCGATGGTCACGCCGACCGAGGTGGCCTGCTCGGGCGTGCGGAACAGCGCGCCGCTCAACATCCCGGCGCCGGTGCCGACGGCCGACCACACCAGCACCAGGCTGATCGCCGCCACCGGGTCGCCCCAGTCGACACCGAAGAGCAGGCCCCCGGCCCCGATGATGATCACCGACTGGAGCAGTGAGACCAGGAAGTAGCCGGCTGCCTCGCCCGAAACGATCTGCAGCGGCGTGACGGGCCCGGCCAGCATGCGGGCGTGGATGCCCAGCTTGCGGCTCTGGATGAGCGCGGCGCCGCCGGTCAGCGCGTTGATGAACACGAACAGCACCAGCATCGTGGGTGCGCTGTTCTCGAATCCGCCCGGCAGGAAGTCGGAGCGGGCATCGACCACCTGAGCCTCCACGCCGGCGAGGACTGCGTCACCGCTCGATTCCTGGACCGAGACCAGCGCCGCATCGAGGCCGGTCCCGGTCCCCTCGGCGACGATGCGTCCGGCGGTGAGCTCGATGGCGTGGTCGTCGACCACGGAGCCGATGGCGGTCAGGGCAGCTCGGTTCGACTCGCTCACCTGCTCGCCGAGGACCTCGATCGTGGCGGTGCCGCCGGTGGCCACGACCGCGTCGAGGTCGTCGGGGATGACCACCACGGCGTCGAGCTCGACCCGGCGCAGCGCGGTGCGGGCGTCGTCGAGGTCGTCGAAGGTCTTGGTCTCGATGGCGGGGTGGTCGTCGAGGCGCTGGCCCAGGTCGGCCGCCAGCGGCGTGTCGACCGGGCCCACGACCGCCACCCGGAACGCCGAGTCGCTCCCGATGGTGGCGCCGACGATGATGATCACGAGCAGCGGGAGCACGACCATGAAGAACAGGCTCGTGCGGTCGCGCACCAGCCTGCGGATCGACGTGGTGGCGATGTTCCCGAGCATCACTGCACCACCGCCCGACGCGAGAAGGCGACGGCCACCAGTGCCACCACGACCGAGAACCCGAGGATGGCGAACGTCGGCACGAAGACGGCCTCGACGGTGCCCACGCCGGTCGACAGGTCGGTGAAGCCGCGCAGGGCCCACCCGTTGGGCGTGGTCAGCGCGAGGCGTCGCAGCAGCTCGGGCGCCTGCGACACGAACAGGAAGTTGCCGCCGATGATGGCCAGCCCGAACGTGACCATCGAGGCGATGCCGTCGGCCTGGCGCTCGGTGCGGGCCAGGGCGATGACGATCATGGTGAGGGCCACCACCGACACCGACATGGCGATGCACAGCACGACCACGCCGATCGGGTTGCCCCACGAGGCCCCGAAGAGGAAGGCCGAGGCGGTTGTCAGGACGAGCAGGCTGGTGAGGCTGAACAGGAACGTGGCCAGCGACTTGCCGGCCAACACGACACCGCTCGGCACCGGCGCGGCGGCGATTCGATCGAGGGTGCCCGCCTCGCGCTCGCTCGAGAAGCTGCGAGCACTGAACCCGATCGAGAACAGCACGAACAGGATTCCCATCGCCGGGGCGAAGTAGCTGACCGGCTCGATGGGCTCGGCGCCGGTCGGCACCGAGGCCACGATCTCGGCCGGTTCGGCTCCGCCCGCTGCGGCGGCGAGCTCGATGACCGTGGCCGGGTCGACCCCGTTCGCCAGGGCTGCCGACGCAACCACCCGGCCGGTGTTGAACCGGCTGGTGATGCTCGACGCGATGCTGGTCAGCACCTCGCCGGCTATGTCGGCGTCGACACTCGTGAACACCACCAGGTCGACCGACGCGCCGAGGTCCTGGGCCGAGTCGCTGAAGCCGGCCGGAATCACCAGCGCGGCGTCGGCGTCGCCGTCGATCACCGCCTGTCGTGCAGCATCGGAGGTGTCGTACCGCTCGACGGTCACCACCTCGGCGAGGTCGGGATCGTCGAAGATCTCGAGCACCGACGCCGCAGCCGGTCCACCGTCCTCGTCGACGATCGCGGCGGTGAAGTTGAAGCCGACGACCCCACCGAAGGCGAAGTTCATGAGCGCGGCGATGGAGATCGGGGCGACGAACCCGATCACGAGGATCGACCGATCGCGCAGCCGCTGGCGCACGTCCTTGGCGCAGATGCTGCCGATGATGCGGAGCACGACTACTCCCGAAGCGCAGAGCCGGTGAGGTGGAGGAACACCGCTTCGAGGTCGGGCTCCACCACACGGACCGACTTCACCGAGGCACCGAGCGCCGTGGCCTGCCCCAGGATCGCCGGCAGGGCCGCAGCCGCCTCGTCGAGCAACAGCCGCACCTCACCTTCGATCACGCTGGCCGTGTCGACCTCGTCCAGTCGCTCGCATGCCTGCGCGAGCGCGGCGAGGTCGCCCGCCACTTCGAGACGCACCTGGTCCTGCTCGGCGACGATCGACACCAGCTCGCGGGTGGTGCCTTCGGCGATGAGCTTGCCCCGGTCGATGATGCCGACCCGGTCGCACAGCTGCTCGGCCTCCTCCATGTAGTGAGTCGTGTAGAGAACGGCCATGCCCTCGCCGCCGAAACGGTCGACGCTCTCGAGGATGGCGTGGCGGCTCTGGGGGTCGACGCCGACCGTGGGCTCGTCGAGGATCAGCAGCCGAGGCTGGTGCAGCAGCCCGACCCCGATGTTGAGCCGGCGCTTCATGCCGCCCGAGAAGGTGTCGACGATCTCGTCGGCCCGACCGGTCAGGTCGGTCAGCTCGAGCACCTGGTCGACCCGTTTCGCGAGTTCGCCGCGGCTCATCGGATAGAGGCGACCGAAGAAACGCAGGTTCTCCGCCGCGGTGAGGTCGGGGTACAGCGCCACCTCCTGGGGCACGTAGCCCACGAGCGCCTTGGCGGCCATGGCGTCGCTCTCGACGTCGTGACCGTCGATGATCACCTGCCCGCCGTCCCGGCGCAGCAGCCCGCAGATGAGTCGGATCGTCGTCGTCTTGCCCGCACCGTTGGGGCCGAGAAGGCCGTAGGTCTCGCCAGGGGCGACGTGGAAGCCCACCCCGTCGACAGCCACCCGGTCGCCGAACGAACGGGTCAGCCCCGACGTGAGCAGCACGGGGTCGTCGGCGAGATGCCCCGACTCAGCCGCGGTCGCCATTGCCGCCATGTTGTCAGGCTGCACCTCCTCGACCGCGCGCCGATAGGGCCGAACGGCACGGAATGCGAGCCTCGATCACGAAGCTCGGTCGGCCCGTTCCTGAACGGGCGGTCGCCGGCACTAGGGTCTCGTATTCGTCCGCTTGGGAGAGGACACACGACCGACCTTCGGCCGCAGGCTGCTGCCAGGACGTCGTGACCCCGCCCGAGCCCGAGTCGGAGTTCGAGGAGAAGTCACGGTGGAAGGGCCTGAGCAATGAGCGAGACCGTCGGAATCAACGTCGTGTTCACCGATTTGGTGGGGTCGACCGAGATGTCGTCCCGGCTCGGACCCGAGGCCACCGAGGCGCTCCGACTCGTGCACTTCGGGCTGCTGCGAGGAGCAGCGGAGCTCCACGCCGGCACCGAGGTCAAGAACCTCGGCGACGGCCTCATGATCGTGTTCCCGAGTCTGGGGTCGGCGCTCGACGGCGCCGTCGCCATGCAGCAGGCGATCGAGCGACACAACGCCAGCGGCAAGGAACTGCTGGGCGTCCGCGTCGGGCTCTCGACCGGCGACGCCACCCTCGAGAGCGACGACTACTTCGGCGAGCCGGTCGTCGAAGCGGCCCGTCTGTGCGCCAAGTGCGAGGCCGGCCAGATCATGGTCAGCCAACTCACCTCGATGCTGGCGCGGAGCACCGACCACACCTTCACGTCGATCGGCGACCTCGAGCTTCGCGGTGTACCCGAGCCGGTGCCGTCGATGACCGTCGACTGGGAACCCGTGCAGATCTCGGGAGCGGTTCCCATCCCCGACCGCCTCACCCCCGACATGGACCTCGAGATCGCGGGCCGGGTCGCCGAGCGCGCGACCCTCGAACAGGCATTCAAGAGCGCCGAAGCAGGCGACCAGCGCCTCACCTTCCTCGCCGGCGAGCCCGGCATCGGAAAGACCCGGCTCAGCAGCGAGCTTGCGGTCACCGCCCACGGTCGCGGAGCCCTCACGCTCTACGGGCGCTGCGACGAAGAGCTCGGCCTCCCCTACCAGCCGTGGGTCGAGGCCATCGGCTACCTGCTCGAAGAGGCCGGCGACGACCTGCTCGAGGAAGCCGTCCGCCTCCATGGCCCCGAGCTCTCGCTTCTCGTGCCATCGGTCTCCCGCCGCTTCCCCGACGTCGGAGCACCTGCATCGACCGATGCCGAAACCGAGCGCTACCGCCTCCTCCAGGCCGTCACGGCGCTGCTGTCGCTCATCTCGGAGGACCAGCCGGTGCTGCTCGTCCTCGACGACCTCCACTGGGCCGACAAGCCGACGCTGACCCTGCTGCGCCACGTCTTCACGAACCTCAAGTCGACGCCACTCATGATCGTGAGCACCTACCGCGACTCCGACCTCGAGACCGGCCATCCGCTCATCGACACGGTGGCCGCGCTGCGACGCGAGAACGGCGTCGAGCAGCTGCCGGTCACCGGACTCGACGATGTCGAGATGGTGTCGCTGGTCCAGATCAGCGCAGGCCACGAACTCGACGACAACGCCAAGTCGATGGCCCTCGCCCTTCGCCAGGAGACCGCGGGCAACCCGTTCTTCGCCCACGAGATCCTCCGCAACCTCGTCGAGGTCGGTGATCTCTCTCTGGGCGACGACGGACGTTGGGTCATCAAGAAGTCCTTCGACGATCTCGCCTTGCCTCAGAGCGTGCGCGACGTGGTCGGCCAGCGGATCGCCCGACTCGGGGACGAGAGCTTGAAGGCCCTCCGCTCGGCCGCGGTGATCGGCAAGGAATTCGACCTCGAACTGCTCGCCGAAGTCATCGGGAGCGACGAGGACGATCTGCTCGATCTGCTCGAAGCGGCCATCAGCGCCGGCGTCGTGGCCGAGGTGCCCGGACGCAACGAGCGCTTCCGGTTCATGCACACCGTGGCCCGCAACACGCTCCAGGGCGAGCTGAGCGAGGGCCGCAGACGCCGGATGCACCGCAAGATCGCCGAGGCGCTCGAGACGTCGATCGGCGCCGACCCCGGAAGCCGGGCCGGCGAGCTGGCCACCCACTGGATCGCAGCGGCCGCGCCCGTCGAAGGGGTCAAGGCCATCAACTACGCCCGCATGGCCGGCCGACAGGCAGAAGCGGCGCTGGCTCCCGACGAGGCCATCCGCTGGTTCACCACCGCGCTCGAACACCTCGACCTCGACGACGAGCCCGACCAGCAGGTCCGGGCCGAGATCCTCGTCGAACTCGGCACGGCCGAGCTGAACGCCGGCGAACCCGAGTATCGCCAGACGTTGCTCGACGCTTCGGCCCTCGCACAACGACTGGGCGACACCAAGCTGATGGTCGACGCCGCACTCGCCAACAACCGCGGTACGTACAGCAAGCTCGGTGCGGTCGACGAGGAGCGCATCGCCGCCATCGAGGCCGCCCTCGACGCGATCGGCGTCGAACCCACCGCCGAACGCGCGTTGCTGCTCGGCACGCTGTTCAGCGAGCTCGAGTACGGCAGCACCTTCGAGCGGCGCCAGGAGATCACCAACGAGGCGGTCGCCATCGCCCGCGAGATCGGCGACGACTGGGTCCTGGCCTCGACCCTCAATCGGACCTGTGTCACCTCCGCCGCACCCCACACGCTGGCCGACCGACTGGCGGCCAGCGCCGAGAGCCTCGAGATCGCCGAGCGCCTCGGTGATCAAGCGCTCGAGTTCTGGGCCCGCTGCGGAGCCTTCCAGGCGGCAATCGGTTCGGGCGACGTCGCCACGGCCGAGGCGATGCTCGGCGTCCTCACGAGCGCCGCTGACGAGATCGGCCGACCTTCCTACCGTTGGATCGCGGCCTGTCTGAACTGCACGGCGCTCGGCCTTGCCGGCGACGCCGACGCGCTGGAAGAACAGGCAGGTGCGACGCTCGCCGTGGGGAGCGACGCCGGCGAACCCGACGCGTTCGACTTCTACTCGGCCCAGCTCATGTCGGCTCGGTGGATGCAGGGACGATCGGCCGAGATCACCGACCAGCTGCTCGAGCTCGGCGAAGCGACCCCCGAGGTCACCGGCTACCTCGCGGCCTGCGCGATGTTCCACGCCGAAGACGGCGACGAGGAGTTGGCAACCAAACTGCTCGCCGAGGCGCGACAGCGGGGCTTCGACGACCGTGTCAATGGCACGTGGTCGCTCGCCATGAGTGCGTCGTCGGGCACCGCAGCGCTGCTCGGCGACGCCGAGGCTGCCGCCGTTCTCCACGAGCGGCTCGAGCCATGGGCCGGGCAGATCGTCTGCACCCAGTCGCTCGCAACCCACTCGATCTCGGGGTCACTCGGTCGGCTTGCGACCGTGCTCGGCGGCTTCGACGAAGCCGAGGCACACTTTGCTGCGTCCGAAGAGGTCCTCACGGCCGCCGGCGCTCGATTCATGATCTGTGAGGAGAACCTGTCCCGTGCCGAGCTCGGCCGTGCGAAGGGCGACGAGGAGGAGGCGAAGCAGTTCGCCGACCGTGCCCTCGAAACCGCCAAGGAGCACGGCTATGCGAGCGTCGAGCGCCGGGCAACCAGCCTGATCGAATCGCTCGGCAACGGCTGATCGACACATCCGACGGCCGGCACATAGGGTGCGGTATCGAGCTGCTCGCACCGCTTCCTGAGGACTGGGACCGCGCCCTGGCCGTGGTGGCCCACCCCGACGACATGGAGTACGGCGCGGCGAGTGCCGTGGCTCGCTGGACCGGGCAGGGCAAGACCGTCTGCTACGCGCTCGTGACCGACGGCGAGGCCGGGATCTCCACCCGCCCACCGGTGGAGGTGGGTGCCCTGCGGCGTGCCGAACAGGTGGCGAGTTGTGCCGCGGTGGGCGTGACCGACATCGAGTTCCTCGGCCACCCTGACGGCCTCGTGGTGGCCGACCTCGATCTGCGGGCCGATCTGGCCGAGGTCATCCGGAGGCATCAACCCGAAGTCGTCGTGTCGATCAACTTCCGGGACAGCTGGGGCGGCCCGTCGTGGAACCACGTCGACCACCGGGCCGTCGGCGTCGCCCTCCTCGACGCGGTGCGCGATGCCGCCAACCCGTGGGTGTTCACCGATCGCGGCGAACCGTGGAGCGGCGTTCGTCTCGTGGCCTTCAGCGGCTCACCTCAGCCGACCCACGCCGTCGACGTCACCGACACACTCGCCGCAGGGGTGGCCTCGCTCGAGTGCCATCGCACCTACCTCGATGGTCTCGACACGCCGACCGACCCCGACGAGTTCCTCCGTGGAGCCGCACAGGACACCGGCACGCGCCTCGGCGTCGAACTCGCCACCGCCTTCGAGGTCCTCACGCCCTGAGCGGATCGGCACTCGACCCCGCTTCGACCTCGGTGCGGGACGCCAACGAGGCCGCCTGGGACGTCACCCCCGGCCCGTCGGTGGGGCCGATGCGGGTTCGGGCCTCACCCGAGGACGGCGGCGACGAACTGATCGGGTTGTTCGATCGGCGGATCGTCGGCGGCGTCTTCGATGATGTGGAGCGGCCAACCCAAACGCTCGCTCGCCGCCTGGCCGACCCGGAGTCGGTTGGCCTTGTCGTGGCGACCCCACACCAGCGAGGTCGGCGCCGTGATGGCCTCGAGGTCGGCGACCGGTATCCGCGGCACACCCATCTCGCTCATGAAGAACTTCATGGCTGCCTTCACCCCGGGGTCCTTGGCCCGATCGAGTGAGTAGTCCCGAAGGGCATCCCAGCGGTCACCCATCGCCTCCTCCACCGTCGTTCGGTCCGCCAGGCACTGACCCATGAAACGGTGGTGCGAGCGGTCGGACGGGTGAGCCATGAAACCCAGCAGCCCGAGCGCGAACTTCGGGCTCGGTCTGAACCTCCCGAGCCCCAGCGAGTCGACGAGAACGAGGCGACTGATCCTGTCCGACCTCCTGACCGCGTAACGCGCCGCCACCGCACCACCGAGGATGTGGCCGACGAGGACGGGCGGCGCGTCGCAGCATTCGTCGATCAGGACGTCGAGCCAGCGGAACACGAGGTCGACATCGAAGTCGCCGTCGGGGCCGGCCGACCCCCCGTGACCGGGAAAGTCGGGTGCGATCACCCGGTTGGCGGCCGCCAGGCCCGGGATGACCCTGACCCACCGCTCGGCGAATTCGCCGGGCCCGTGCAGCAGCACGATCGGCGGCCCGGTGCCGGCTTCGAGCAGTGCCGTCGAGATGCCGGCCAAATCGACGCGGCGTTCGGTCACCGCGAGCCCACCAAGGAGCGCTTGGCGGGCGGCCGCAGCGGTGTGCGCCGATGATGTCGTCTGCTTCGTCATGACAGGTCCTCTCTGCGCCGGCGCTCAGGCCCGGCGGCCGGTTGCGATCGCCATGGGTTGGTCGAGCGGAGTCCGGCCGTCCACGACGAACGACTGCCACCCCTCGACGACCTGCCGTTCCATCGCCACCTGCGCGGCTTCGGGTGCATCGGCGACGAACGGGCCAAGCGGGGTGAGGTTGATGTACTCCCACAGGAACTCGGCCGGGCCGGGCAGATCGAACCTGGCGGTGTACCGGTTCGCCTCGGTGTCGGCGAACCCCGCCGCGTCCAGCAGACCTCCGAGGGTGTCGGGATCGGGCAGCGAGAAGACCACCCGGATGAACCCGGCGAGGTCGGCGCTGATGTGGTCGACGATCGCCTGTTCCATCAGCTCGAAGGGCGTCTGGATGGTTCCCGGTGTGTTGACCACGACGCGCCCGCCCGGAGCGAGAACGCGGCGCATCTCGGCGAGAGCCGCGGACCGGTCGAAGAACATCAGGCCCATCTGGCAGGTGACGACATCGAAGGACTCGTCGGGGAACGGCAGCTCGGCGGCGTCGCCCTCGTGCCACTCGATCGGGGCACCGCCGGAGACCGCGACCCTACGAGCCAGGTCGAGCATGTCCGCAGCCACATCGACGCCCGTCACCGTCCCGGTCGGCCCCACCTGTTCGGCTGCGAGGCGGGCGATCAAACCGGTGCCACACGCGACGTCGAGGACCCGCTCGCCGGGTTGCAGCGCCGCGGCCTCGAGGAGCCGGCCCGAGACGGGCGTCGCGATGGCAGGCACGAAGAAGCGCTCGTAGTTCTCGGCGCCTGTGCCGGTCTGGTTGCGATAGGAAACGGTGGTCATCGGAAGCTCCTCGTCGGTTGTCGGACGTGATGGGACCGTACGAAGTCGCGGAGCTCGGTCGCATCGCACGAACACCCCATTTCACGACTCAGGGCCGATGGGTCGAACACCCCATCGGCCGCGAGCGCCGCATCAGCGTTCGTGGTCCAACAAGTGATGTTCGTATGCGTGGGCGGTCGCTGCCGCCCGGGTGTTCACGCCCAGCTTGGCGAAGATGTTCTCGAGGTGGCGGCTCACCGTGTGCTGGCTGATGACCAGCGCGGCGGCGATCTCACGATTGGTCTCGCCGACCGCAACATGTGCGAGCACCTCGCGCTCCCGGTCGGAGAGCGCGGCGGCATCGGGGTCGGGCGAACCCGAGCCGGCTCCTCCCAATCCGTGCACCAGCGACATCACGCGAGCCCGATCGATCTGCGCGCCGAGGCCGTCGAAGGCGGCTGCTGCGTTCTCGAACTCGAGCTTGGCCGACGTGCGATCGCCGAGCGCCGCGCACGACAAGCCGAGCAGCACATCGGTTCGCGCACCCTCGTAGGGCATGCGAAGTTGCTGCCAGGTGGCCGTTGCCGCGCGCAGAGGACCGAGCGCGCCCGCAGGGTCGCCCTCGGCCAGCAGCACGGCGCCCGCTGCGTGTGCCGCCATGGCTTCGAGCAGCTGCGACGTCGAGCCCTCGGCGATCCGGGTCAACTCGTCGGCTGCCGCACGAGCCGCGTGGAGGTCTCGGGTCTCGCGAAAGATCGCGACGGCAGCGGCCAGGAGAGGCGGACGCTTCAGCGTGTCGCCCGTCTCGGACAGCACCCTGCGAATGCTCGCTGCGGCTGCATCGGCATCACCCTGCGCCAGCTCGAGGAGGGCCATACCGGGCATGGGCGGATAGCCGCTCCGACTCGCTCGACCATACGCCGTGGCCGCAGCGTCGAAGTCGCCGACCAACCGGTGCAACTCGGCCTCCTGATAGCACGCCACGCCCAGCGCCGGATGCGGCGGATCGGTCAACCGGTTGCGCGCCGATTCGACCGTGGCGGCCGCAGCGGACCAGTTCCCCGAGGCTTGGAGGAGCTGCGACCGGTGCACCAGGCACTGGCCGCGGAACGGCACCAATTCGGGCTCGGCAGCGCACCAGTCGTCGAGGGCGCCGGTCCACTCGGTCGCTCGGGCCAGGTCGAAGATCTGCATGCACTCGAGGATGACCGCGCAGTAGACGATGCCCGTGGCGACCGGCCCGACCTCCCCGGTCGAGATCGCCAGCATCACCTCGTCGAACTTGGCGGTGCCCGCCTCGACATCGCCCAGCGCCAGCAACGACTGTCCGTGGCCGAGCGTCGAGAACGCACCGAGATCGGGGTCGTCGAACCTCGCCGCGATGTCGCCGGCCCGCGCGGCCAGGTCTCGAGCTTCGGCCGGATCGCCGTCGTCGAGCGCGTGGAGCAGTGCGGGAATCAGCAGATATCCGGCCGCCGGACATTCGAGATCGGCGCCGACGAGGCTCGCGGTGCGGCTCAACCACCCGCCGCCATGAGCCATCTGCCCTCGCATCATCGACGTGAAACCAACCCAGAACCCGCATCGGGCAGCCTCGGCCCGATCGCCGGCGTCGAGATGGCGCCGGTGGGCGTCCTCCCATGTCGCGGTGCTCTCGTCATCGTGGCCGAGCAGGTACGCAGCGACGGCGAGACGCTCGAGGTCGGCCGAATCGAGCAGGTCGCGGTCCGTCCTGGCGAGCGAGCGGTAGGTCTCCGCCCACGCCTGCTGTGCGAACACGTCGCGACCGCGCTCGAATCGACCGGCCATGGCCCACAGTCTTGCTCAGATTCGTCGCCCCTGGTCCTGAACTCCGAGACGGCGGGCCATCCTCCAGGTCTCGAGGTGGGCTCTCCCGTCCCCGTCGACACGACCGGGA
>DATKWD010000029.1:0-4850 GCA_035529695.1 Acidimicrobiales bacterium
CGAAGTCGGGCACCGTGCGCACCGTCAACGCCCGCCACCATCTCGACAAGCTCAACGACTACGCAGCGGTCGAATTCGGCTGACCACCGAACAGGGACGACCGATGATGGCGTGCCCGGCGTGCGGCGGGACGTCGACCGAGCCACGCTTCGCCAAGCCCGGCGGCGTCTACGTTCGCTGCGTCGGATGTGGGCTGACGCGTCTCGACCCGCTGCCCACGCCGGCAGTCGCGGCCTCGCTCTACAGCCACGACTACTTCGAGGCCGGCGCCGAGGGCGGCTATGCGGGCTACGACCGGGCTGAAGCCGCCCACCGGCGAAACGCCAAGGCGAAGCTCGGCCTGCTCTCCGACGATCGGCCCCACCCGGGTCACCTCGTCGAGATCGGCAGTGCGACCGGCTGGCTCCTGGCCGAGGCCGAGTCCGCCGGTTGGCGGGCCACCGGCATCGAGGTGTCGGATCACGCGCGAGCGATCGCAGCGGAGCGCACAGGCGCCACCATCCACGCATCGGTTGGCGAGGCGCACGAGCAGCTCGGACCCGGAAGTGTCGACGCCGTCGTCGCCGTCCAGGTGCTCGAACACCTCGTCGACCCCGCCGCGGCCCTCGCCGCAGCGGCCGAGTGGCTTCGTCCTGGGGGTCAGCTGCTCGTCGAGACCTGGGATGCAGGAAGCAGGACGGCGCGACTCTTCGGATCGCGTTGGCAACAGCTGACGCCGCCGTCGGTCATCTGGCTGTTCGACCGTCCCTCGCTCACCACGATGCTCGAAGAGGCCGGATTCGAGCGGATCACGTGGTCGGTGACCTCGAAGCAGGTCGGACTGGCGTCGGTGCTCGAGTTGCTCGCGTCCAAGTCGTCACGGCTCTCACCGATCCTTCGCCTGCCGCTGCGTTCCGAGCGGGTGGGACGCATCGTGGTCCCCTATCGGCTGGGCGACCTCGTGACCGTGACGGCCACGATGCGCGGTCAGTAGCCTTCGCAGCGCTGTGACTCCTGATGACCTTCGGCCCCTCGTGACAATCGTGCTGCCCATGTACAACGAGGCGGCGGTGTTCGACTCGTCCATGACCGCGCTCATGTCAGCACTCGAGGACATGGCCGACCGCTTCCGCTTCGAGATCCTGATCGTCGACGACGGAAGCACCGACGACACCCGCCGACTCGCCGAGGAATTCGGCACGCGCCACGAGGACGTCCGAGTGCTGTCACACCGGGTGAACTTCGAATTGGGCCAGGCGCTTCGCTACGCCTTCGGCCAGTCCAAGGGCGACTATGTCGTCACCTTCGACGCCGACCTGACCTACTCGCCCGACCACGTCGAACGGCTGTTGACCGCCATCGAGGAGACGTCGGCCCGGATCGTGATCGCGTCGCCGTACATGGACGGCGGCCAGACGATCGGCATCCCGTTCACCCGACGGGTCCTGAGCCGCTACGCGAACCGTTTCCTGTCGTTCTTCAACCAGGACGACCTGTCGACCATCACCGGCATGGTCCGGGCCTACGACGGTCCGTTCATCAGGACCCTCGACCTCAAGGCGGTCGGGGCCGACATCAACACCGAGATCATCCAGAAGGCCCAGATCCTGCGGGCTCGCATGGTCGAGATCCCGGCGACGCTCGACTGGACCGCGATGCCGCCCGACCGAGGCGGCCGGTTCAACAGCCGGCTCTACTGGAACACCGCCAAGCAGCTGGCGTCGGGATTCCTGTTCCGGCCGTTCCTCGCGTTCGTGTTCCCTGGCGTGATCCTCCTCGGGTTGGCCGCGGCGTTCGGTGTCTGGATCGGCATCGACGTGGCCGCCGACTTCAATGCGCTCGGGCTCACCGAGTCGCTCCACCACACGTGGCACGAGATGCCGGCGGCGTTCTTCGGGTTCGGCCTGACCCTGCTCGTCGCCATCCAGCTGATCCTGCTCGGCCTGGTCACGTTCCAGAGCAAGCGCTACTTCGACGAGCTCTTCCACCTCAACACCATGGTGCTCAGACAGGTGAGTGACGAGCCGCAGCTTCGTCGGCGAGGCGCGATCGATCCACCGCAGTCGGGCTGACCGACCCAGGACCTCAGCGGTCCGGGATCGGCCGCACGGGCAACGGCCGGGCCGCCAACCGCGTGACGTGTTCGCCCAGCGTCAGGACCTCGAACCGGTCGGTCATCTCGGCCAGGCAGTCGAGCAGCAGCTGACGCTTGGTGAGGCCGTCGAGGCCCATGCCCGGGAAGAACTCGAGTGCAGTGCCGCCGAGGTCGTCCGCACCGATCAGGTCGAGCGGGTGGAGCAGGATCGACGGCTCGACGCCGACCCGGTGACAGGTGGCGAGCGCGGTGCGGAAGTAGCGCCGAGCCAGGGGCGGCGAGAATCCCTGGAGATAGAGCACATAGGAGAGATGGATCGGGACACGTAGCCCCGGCAAGGTGGTGACCGGGAGCTCGATCAGCCCGTCGGCATCTTCGAACCGATAGGGCGTCACCGGCCATCGTGCGTCGGCAACCGTGCCGAACAGCTTGCTCCGCTCGGCCCGCTGTCCGGCGTCGAGCTTCGCGGTCCGGAAGTAGTAGGCGCGCGCCAACGGCCCGATCCAGGTGGGCAGCGTCGAGGCGTCATAGCGGTATCCCCGTTCACGGAGCGACCGGAGCAGTTCGGCCGAGAGCGTGTAGCCGGGCCCTCGAAAGGCGGTGGGCGCGACGCCGGTGGCTGCGGTGATGGCCGCCTCGGCCTGGTCGAGCTCGGCGGCGAGCTCGTCGTGGGCATACCGGTCGAGCCACGGTTCGTGGCGATGGCTGTGGTTCTCGACCTCGTGACCGGCAGCGGCGAGCGCGGCGATCTGTTCGGGCTCGCGTTCAGCGTCGGTGCCGACCACGAAGAACGTGATACGTAGATCGGCGGCGGCGAGCACGTCGAGCGCGCGCGGCACCACCACGGCGAGATAGCTGGGGTAGCTCTGCCATGACGCGTCTCCCCGCGTCTTGAGGTACGACCAGGCATTGTCGAGATCGAGACTGAGGCTGGCTGAGTCGCTCACAGATCGACCACCACCCGCTCGGCGAGCGCGACCGTCTCGTCGACGTTCAGGGTTGCATTGACCAGGTGCGCCGAGTTCGCGAGGTGCACGTTGGGCGTGTCGAGCCGCATGGGTGGCAGACCGTCGCTGTAGTGCTCGGTCGCGATCGCCATGACATGGCGGACACGTGAGACCCGCGTCGCCACGATTCGATCGGCCGTCAGGTCCGGGTACATGGTGCCGAGGTAGGACACGAAACCGTCGACGAGCTCTTCGTCACCGACCTCGAACAGAGGGTCGTGGGGGTCGACGTACTTCGGCAGATAGACCAGCCCGTGGCCCCCGAGAGCCTCTGCGCCGACCAAGGCCGACATGTCGACCACGGCGGTGAACGGGCAACCGAGATCGGTGATGTAGGTGAGGTAGTGCTCGGTCAGGGGCGCGTCGAGCACCAACGACGCACACACGATCCCCTGCATGCGGACCCGTTCGAGCCGGTCGCGTTCGCCCGGCGTCAGCGGTTCGACGATCCGAGCGGCCAGTGGTGCGGCGACCGTCACCACCGCCCGGTCGAACTCGCGGTGCGGCACGCCCTCGACCGACACGGTCACCGGCGTGCCACCGGCGACCTCGGTCACCGGCTCTCCGGTGCAGATCTCGACCCCGAGCGCATCGAGCCGTTCGGCGAACACCTCGAGCACCCGGTCATAGCCGCCGGGCACATAGCCGAATCGCTCTTCGGCCAGGCCGTTGCGGCGCGCTCGGGTGAGCCGCTGGATGGTGGCCCAGATGAACGCCGCCGACGCGTGCTCGTGGTTGTCGCCGAGCTTGGCCCGCAGGAGTGGGAGCCAGAACTTCTGATAGGTCGACCGGCCGGACCACCGAACCAACCACTCATCGACCCCGATGCCCTCCATGCGTCGACCATTGCGGATGAGGGTGCCATACGCGAGGGTCATCGCGAGGCGGGCCTTGTCGATGATCGTGAGGGGCGGCAGCTTCAAGAAGTCGATCGGCCCGCTGACGGGGTAGATGGCGTCGCCGGCGTAGTAGCCCGTCGAGGTGATCCTCCACTGGATGAGGTCGTCGAGGCCGAGTTCGGCCAGCAGCGCACGGAGGTGCTGATCCGACGTCAGGGTCACGTGGTAGTGACGATCCCATCGGACCTCGCCGACGGTCCACGGAGCAGCGAGTCCACCGAGCGTCGAGCCCGCTTCGAACACGGTGACCGCGTCGCCCTGCTGTGCGAGGCGCAACGCGACCGTCAGCCCGAGCATCCCGCCGCCCACGACGGCCGTGCGGGTGGACGTCATGCGGGTGCGGTGACCGTCAGGTTCGATCCGTCGAAGACGGCCGACCAACCGCAGCGTGCGCAGACGGTGGTCCCGGGGGCCGGCGGCGCGCCGATCGCGTGACGGTAGAGCGGCGTGCCGCACCGACACACCCACGCCTGCACGCGAGCGGGGTTGCCGACCACGAGGGCATGGGCAGGGACCGACCGGGTGACGACCGAGCCCATGCCGATCATGGCGAACTCGCCGATCTCGATGCCAGGACCGACAACTGCGCCGGCCCCGATCGTGGCGCCACGGTGAACGTGAGTCGCGAGGGTGTCGTCGGTGGCTTCGGACGGTCGAAGCGCGGACAGGTCGTTGGTCGCGGCCCGCGGATAGCGGTCGTTGGTGAAGATCACCCCTGCCGACACCATCACGCCGTCGCCGAGGACGACGCCCTCGCACAGATAGGCCATCGCGTTGATCTTCACGCGGTCGCCGACGACGACGCCGCCGGCGAGGTAGGTCTTCTCGCCGATGATGCAGTCGGCACCGATCCGAGCGCCGGCACGGACG
>DATKWD010000030.1:0-3834 GCA_035529695.1 Acidimicrobiales bacterium
CGCCGGGCCAGGTGATCGAGGACAAGGTCCGGGTCGCGAACTTCGCCGACGAACCCCGAACCTTCCTCCTGTATGCAGCGGACGGATACAACACCTCGGACATCGGGACCTTCGCGCTGCGCTCACAGGACGAAGAGAGCACCGATGTCGGCTCGTGGATCTCGCTCGAGGTCGACCAGTGGACCGTTCCTCCACAGAGCCAGGTCGACATCCCCATCCGGGTCGAGGTTCCCGCCGGCGCCGCACCGGGTGACCACGTCGGCGGCATCGTCGCCCTGCGGTTGGCCTCGACCGCCACCGAGGCCCAGAACGACATCGGGCTCACGGTTCAGAACGGGATCGGTGCCCGGATGTACATCCAGGTCGAAGGCCCCGCCCGGCCCGAACTGGCGATCGACCAACTCGAGACCACCTACGCCTCACCGACCCTCCCGCTCGGATCGGGCGAAGCGACCACGACGTTCCGCATCGCCAACATCGGCAACGTCCGGCTCAGCCCCACCGTTCACTTCGAGGCCACCGGGCTCACCGGGTCGATCGACGAAGCCGACCTCGGCCAGTATCCCGACCTCCTGCCGGGCAGCAGCGTCTCGGTGAGCCACCGATGGACCGGAGTCCCGAACGCCGGCCGGGTGACCCAGAGCGTCGAACTCGTCGCCGACGACCTCTCGTACCAGCGGTCGAGCTCGTTCTGGGTCATTCCCTGGCCGACGATCATCGCCGGGCTCGCCATCGCAGGGGTCGCGACGATCATGTTCCGACGGCGACGGGCCCGCGGCCGACCCAGGGAGAGTGCATTCACCTCGCTCGGGGTGGCGCTGACGGTCTTGGTTGTCACGGCCGCCGTGCTCGCCCTCGGGGTCAGCCCGGCTTCGGCGGACGAACCCGAACTCGTGATCAGAGGCGACGGCCCCGTCCAGGTGAACGACCCGCTGGTGATCTCGGGCACCGGCTGGCCCGAACGCAACAACGTCATCCTCGAGGTCTGCGGCAACGAGGCCCAGAACGGTTCGCAGGACTGTGCGGTCACCGACGGACGCACGGTCGCCACGAGTTCTGACGGACGGTTCTCGACCGAGCTCAACGCGGCCGAGCCCCCGACGGGGTGCCCGTGCGTCGTCCGCGCCCGAACCGTCACCGGCGAACAGACCGAGGTGTCCACCGCGCTGGACCTCGAGTTCGACGCCGGCCCGGCCGCGGCGGCCACCACCGAAGCACCACCGTCGCCGACCTCGCCGGACATCAGCGTTGCCGCCCGCATCGACGGTCGGTCGTGGAAGAGCTGGTTCGGGCTGCCGTCCGAACGCACGCTGATCCTGACCATCACGAACGACGGCGACCGCGCCGTCGATGGTGCGGTCGCGTCGATGGCCTGGGGCGCCGATGACACCGACCCGACGGGATATCTCCCGCTTCTCACGATCGACCGCATCGAACCCGGCCAGGAAGTCGAACAACGCGTCACGGTCCCGGTGCAGGCGCTCTCGGTCGGCAAGACGACACTGAGCGGAGAGCTCTCCGGACTCGGGACACCCATCCCGTTCGAAGCGACCACGGCGACCTATCCCGCCGGGCTGGCGATCATCGTCGTCGCCCTGATGGCCGCGGTCACATTCGTCGTGGCGAAGTGGCTTTCGCGCAGGTCCGCTTCGAAGCCGGCAACGGTTGCCGTTGCCGCGAACGACTGGTCCGAAGTGGATCTCTCATCAGCAGACGGAGACGAAGCCTTCGCTTCTTGGATCGAAGAACTCCAACCGGCCTCGCTCGGCGAAGATCAGGGTCTCCAACCCGCGCCTTCGCCGATGCTCCTCTCCGATGTCCACATCGATCTGACCGGCACAGACCCGGTCGTCGTGCTCACGTCCGGGCCGGCCCGGAAATCCGAACCCGAGTTCGCCGCCCGGCTTGCTGCCGACGAAGACGACAACCGGCACGTCGGTGATTCGAGCCCGCTCACCCCGAACGACCCGACGCCGGGCCTCGACGATCCCTTCGAGTCCGACATCACCCGGGTCGTCGCGGCGACCGCCTCACTCGCCGATCGGCTTCGTCGCGAAACCGACAGCGCGCTGCTCGATCACCACGAGGCGTCACGACAACTGGCCGACGAACTGCGCACGCAGAGCCAGGCAGAGGTGAGCCGGTTGAGGTCTGACGCAGAGTCGGAGAAGCGCAAGATCGGCGATGAAGCCGCCACCGCCAAAGAGCTCACCGACCAGATGGTGGCGACGACGGCCGCACGAGCCGACGGAGTCATCGAAGACCTGGACCGATTGCACACCGAGTCGCTCGAGCAGCTGGAAGAAGCTCGCCGAGAGGCGAGGCGGCTGATCGACGAGGCCACCACCCGGTCCGCACAGCTCGAGGAGCAGGCTCGCAAGACGATGGAACAGGCCGAACGGGCCGCACGCTCGATTCGAGCCGAGACCGAGCAGACCGTCGCAGACGCAGACCGACGCGTCGCCGAGGCGACCGCCGCCATCGACCGCCGGGCAACAAGGCTCTCCGCCGAAGCGGCGGAACGGGCCGATCGGCTCGTCGCCGAGGGCGAATCGCGAGAGGCTGCGCTCCGGCAGAAGACCCAGACCGACACGATCGAGATCATCCGGCGAGGCGCCGAAGACATCGTGCAGACCGTCTTGAACCGCGACGTGCCGATCGAGATCGAACAGATGGAGCCCGATCGCCGCGCGTGGCCGAGGGCCCGCTCCGACGCACCGATGGTCCCCTGACAGCCGGTCGGTCTGGGCCGTGGCCCCCACCACCTCCACCCGGTCAGGCGTGACACGCCGTGCCGCTCAGTCACCGCATCGGTCCTTCTGGTCGCTTCGCCCGCGGCCGCCGGGGCACGAATCGACCTCGATGTCGCCCGGGCCGGCTTGCCGATCACGCCGCTGTTGGCCTGAGCGGCAAGACTCGCGACCTCACGACCCGGAGGACGACATGGCCGATCATCCCGAGCTCAGCACCTCGAAGGACGCGGTCGTGCTGGCCGTGCACGTCCAGCCGGGCGCCGGTTCGACCGCCGTGGTCGGGCGCCACGGCCCGGCGTTGAAGGTCAGGGTCGCCGCCCCGCCGACCGGCGGCCGGGCGAACGACGCGGTCGTCGCGCTCGTCGCCGACGCCTTCGGTCTGGCCAAGGGCGACGTCGAGGTGGTGTCGGGCCGGACCGGTCGCCAGAAGAAGCTCCGCCTCGGCGACCTCGATCTCGACGCGGCTGCCCGCCACGTCGACCGGCTCTTGGCCGAGGTCGCCCGCCACCCTGCAAGCTGAACCTCTCGAGCCCGCCCTCACCCCCGGCGGCTGCAGGGGCTCTCGTCATGCCATACCGTGTGGGCACCGTCTCACCGGCCCCACGCACCCGGAGGCCCCCATGGCACCCATCCGTTCGTACCGAGGTTCGATCGCAGCTGCGCTCGTCCTGCTGCTCGCTGCCTCCGGGCTCGCCTTCGCCGCTCCTGCCGGGGCGCGGGGCACGGCGAGTTCGAGCTTCAACTCGGCGTTCGCGTCGTTCCCGACCCAGGTGACCGGCAGCTACACGCCACTGCCCGGCGACTTCGACTGCGACGGCAGCGCCCGCGAGATCATGTGGTACGGGCCCGGGGGCGCACCCGACTCGTTCTGGACCGTGACCGGGCTCGGGCCGGGGGTCACCAAGGTCTCCACGCCGTTGGCGGTGAACGGCACCTACATCCCGTTCACCGGCGACTGGGACAACGACGACTGCGACGACATCTTCTGGTACGCACCCGGACCGGCCAAGGACTACGTGTGGTACTTCGACGGGCCCGGCCCGGCCTTCGAGTCGGTCGAGGTGAGCGTCAACGGCACCTA
>DATKWD010000031.1:0-3390 GCA_035529695.1 Acidimicrobiales bacterium
GGAGACCGCGGCATCCCCGTGGCGATCCTGGCCTGGCCGACCGACAGCCCGAAGGGCTTCGACGTCGCCGATGCCGTCACCCGCGACGGAGCCGAGGTCGCGCGGACCCTGATCCGCTGGCAGCTCGACAGCGCCGAGTGGCTCGCGCCGGGCGCCGAAATCCCCGTCATCGCCACCGGAGGCCGACAGCTCTCGGCCGTGGCAGACGAGGCGATCGAGGTCCTCCGCACTGCCAACGAGCCGCCAACTCTGTTCGTGCGGTCGGGGCAGATCGTGCGCGTGCAGCAGGACGAGAACAACTGGCCGATCATCGTCACCGTCGGCACCGATGCGCTCCTCGGCCGGATGGCTCGGGTGGCAGACTGGACGGGCAATCAGGGTCGCCCTGTTCACCCGCCGAAGATCATCGCGCAGACCGTGCTGGTCGAGCCGAAGCTCCCCTTCCCCGCGCTTGAGGGTGTGACGCAGGTGCCCACGCTCCGGCCCGACGGCACGGTGCTCGACCGCTCCGGATACGATGCCGCGACCCGGCTCGTCTACTCACCGCCACCCAATCTCCAGGTCCCCGCGACCCCCGATCACCCCTCCCGCGCGGAGGTCGCCGCGGCCCGCGCGGTCGTGGCCGACGTCCTCGCCGACTTCCCCTTCGTCGATCAGGCGAGCCGCGCCAATACGTGGGCTCTCTGGCTGACCCCGGTCATCCGCGCCGCGATCGAGGGGCCGGTCCCCTTGGCATGTATCGACGCCCCGGCGCCGGGCACGGGCAAATCCCTCCTCGCCGAGGTTATCAGTATCGTCGCCACCGGCCGGGCCGAGTTCTCGACCGCGCCCGACACCGACGACGAATGGCGGAAGCGGATCACCAGCCTCCTCGTGAGTGGCTCGACCATCCTCGCTTTCGACAACGTCCCCTCACACCTGCGATCAGACCCGCTCGCCGCGGCCATCACCGCCGATTGGTGGTCAGACCGGCTGCTCGGACAGAGCGTCACCATCCGAGCCCGACAGCGCGCCACCTGGATCGCCACCGGCAACAACCTCGCCGTCGGAGGCGACCTGCCGCGACGATGCTACTGGATCCGGCTCGACGCACAGGTGTCCCGGCCGTGGGAGCGTGACGGCTTCCGGATCGCCGACCTCCGTGGCTACGTCACCCGCCACCGCGGCGAGATCCTCGGTGCGCTGCTCACCATCGCCCGGGCCTGGTATGACGCCGGCAAGCCGACCACGGAGGTCCGACGCCTCGGCGGCTTCGAGCACTGGACAGAGACCGTGGCGGGCATCCTCGCCTACACCGGCGTCAACGGTTTCCTCGGCAACCAGGCCGAGATGTATGACCAGGCCGACGAAGACGGGCCGGTGTGGGAGGCGTTCCTGCGGGCCTGGCAGCGGTGCTTCGGCTCTGAGCCGGTTCGCACGGCCGCGGTCATCGAGGCAATGGGCGAGCACGGCGTACCCAGCGCAGACGACCTCCGTGAGAGCTGTCCACCGTGGGCGCTCGGCCGTGATGGGCAACCCGACGCGCGACGGCTCGGTAACAGCTTTAAGCGGTACCTCGACCGGCGATATGGCTCGGACAGCATCCGGCTCACCAAGGCCAGTGTCGACGGTCACGCGAAGGTGGGGATGTGGGCGGTGTTGGACGATGCGGGGTCTGCGGAGTCTGGCGGGTCCATTCCTAGCCCACCCCATACATCTGAGCAACAAACACGCAACTCATTCACTACGCGGACGGTAGGAAAGACCCCGCAAGTACCCGCAGACCCCGCAGGGGATGATCAGCAGCTTCCGGGCATCGACGATGACCCGTTTGCACGCGAGTGACCGCGCTACGGATCGGGACGAGCCGATCGCGCGGACTGTAGCGACGACTGCGGGCCTGAGAACCCGCGAGGAAACTAAGATGCCGAGGACTGACCGGGCCGCCGAGGCCCTTGAGATGGTGCTGGACGTTGACGACCGGCTGGCCGAGCTGCGACTACAGCTCGTGATCGATCGAGGTGGTTCGTCGCTGGCGAGTTCCGCGACGGACAAGGCCAAGCTGGTTGACACCGCCGTCAAGCGGCTGCTGGCGCACTGCAAGGCGTGGAGCGACGGTGCGATCGACGACCGGCTGCCGCAGATGCCGCTGCCGGGTACCGACGAGGACACCGAGCCCGCGGTCGATCTGGCCTTGCGCGTGCTGGAGGTGCTGACGTCCGAGACGGTGGTCGAGAGCGGGCTGCAGGCGAACGTCGAGCAGATCGCTGAGTGGGTCAAGGGCGACGCCGAGATCATCGCTGACGTAGTCGAGTGGCTGGCCGATGGTGCGTACTTGGTGGAGCACGCAGGCGGCAGCGAGACGTTCTACACGGCCGCGCCCGATGTTCTGTGTCGCTATCGGATCACCGAGGCGGTGCGGGCCGGCGGCGAGATCTCGATCGAGGACGTGCAGACGGCGCTCGGACTGGACGTGCTGTTCGACGAGGAGGGCTGCGACGAGGTCACGCGGGTGTTGCTGGCCGAGGTGGAAGCTGGGCGGATCGTCGAGTGCGAGAGGCCGGAGGGCGATCCGATGGAGTACGCGGTTGTGCCGCCGGAGCGCGAGGTCGCCGTCGAGGATGCCGAGCCTGTGGCCGAGGAGGCCGATGATGCCGACTGACCAGGTACGCGAGGCGCTCGCGGGGCTGTCGGAGTATGACCGTCGGGCGCTGGTCGCCATCGTACACATCACGGACACCTATCGCTGGGGCGGCGCGACACCGGCCTCGATCGGTCACGAGGTGTGGGGACCTCGTGACCGTCAGGAGGATCGTCGACGGAAGGCCCAGGGCTACGGTCGACTGGGTGGACGGTTCGCTCGGCGGCTGATGGATGCGGAACTTGTGAATAGGCGCTTCCGCTACCGGGGCGACAGCGGAGTGATTGTGCCGACGTGGCTGGGGCGACAGGTGGCTATGGAGCTGGCCAACGCCGAGGAGGTGTGACATGCCGACGTATTCGTGGTCCGCAGACGGAGAGGGTTTCACCGGCGAACTCACCTCGCGTGAACTTGCCGCCGCCGTCGGATTCGAGGCCGAGCCCGACCCGGGCGAGTGCCTCAGCAACACTCACCAGGTCGTCTACACCGCGCGGAACCTCCCGCCGCCGACCGCCGGCTCGCTGGTGCCCGACAGCATGGTTGAGTGGTTGTTGGATACCATGCTGGACGAGGCCTTCACGGAGCATGGCTACACGCCCGAGGCGCTTGAGGCGTGGAAGGCCGGCATCACCCCTGAGCAGGAGAACGCCCTGCTCGAACGCCTCCGCGAGGCGGTGGACCGATGGGCGCAGACGCATGGCCGCGAGCCGACGTTCTACAACGTCGACGTCGTGGTTCGCTACGTGCGTCCGAGGGAGGTCCCCGATGCC
>DATKWD010000032.1:0-32736 GCA_035529695.1 Acidimicrobiales bacterium
CACCCTGACCCCGATCCCGGTGTCGGTCGGTTCGGTGATCGCCAGCAACTTGATCACGAACCAGAGTCGGGCCGCGTCGGTGATGTCGTCGGCGGTGATGCCGCTGATGCCTTCGCAGTGGACGTCGGATGCCGTCACCGCAGCACCGAACGCGATCGAGGCGATGATGGCAGCCTTGGCGGCGGAGTCGTGGCCCTCGACGTCGGCGGTCGGGTCGGGCTCGGCATACCCGAGGCGTTGCGCTTCGGCGAGGGCATCGGCGTAGCTCGTACCGTGGGACGTCATCTGGTCGAGGATGTAGTTGGTCGTCCCGTTCACGATGCCCATCACCCGACGGATGCGCTCGCCCATCAGCGACTCACGCAGTGGCCGGATGAACGGGATGCCACCGCCCACGGCGGCCTCGAAGAGCAGATCGACCCCGGCCTCGTCGGCAGCAGCCAGCAGATCGTGGCCGTGCGTCGCCATCAGCTCCTTGTTGGCGGTCACCACCGGTTTGCCGGACGAGAGCGCCGCAGCCAGCAGGTCGTGGGCAGGATCGACGGCTCCCATCACCTCGACCACCAGGTCGACCTCCTCGCCGCTGCAGAGCCCCATTGCGTCGGTGGTCCCCAGGCCGGACGGGATCGGCACCGATCGTGTCTTGTCGAGATCGCGCACGGCGACGCGATGGACCTCGAGGTCGACGCCGGTGCGTCGCGCGATCTCGGGTCGGGTCCGCTCGATCAGGGCCGCAAGCGGCGCCCCGACGTTGCCGTAGCCCAGCAGGCCGATTCGAACTCGCATGGGCCGAACCGTAGCGACGCGAGCCGTGCCGGCCCGATTCTTGCTTTGATGCATTTCATGTTGTTTTGATATGTTTCCATCAATGTCCGGTTTCTTCACTCCCACCTTCGCTCCGGGAACCGAGATCGCAGGGCACCTCGTGCTCGCGGTGACCTCCGGCGACGGCCCGACGGTTCGGCTGCGGGCGCGCGACTCGAGGGGCCGAGGCTCCGAGGTCGCTGTCTCGGTGCGGCCAGGCGCCGACGAGGCGGCACTCGCCGATGCCCGACACCACGCACAGCGTCTTGCCGGGCTCGACGGGCCGGTGTTCTGCGTGCCCACCGACATCCGCCTCACCGACCACGGGCTCGTCGTCATTCGGCCGTGGTTCGAATCGACGCTGGCACTCGGTGCCCGTGCTGCGGGCCTGTCCGCCCGACGATGCATCGGGCTGGTGATCGACCTGGCCCGTGCACTGGACGAAGCGCATCACTGCGGGCTCCGGCACGGGGCGGTGGGCGGCACGAACATCGTGATCGCCGACGACGGAAGGGGACGCCTCGTCGACGCGGCGGCCACGTGCGCTCCCGTCTCCGACGACACCGTCGCCCTGGGAGCGGCGGCCACCAACTGGCTCGGTGAGTTCGACGAAGGGCCGCTGGTCGACCTGGCGCGCGAGCAGTGTGCGGCGGCGGCCCGAGGCCGCCTGGGTGCGTCCGAACTCGCCGACCGCCTCGACCGCGTCATGAACGCCGACCAACTCCGACCCGACCCGCCGCAGGCATCGGCTCCGCCACCAAGGCGACACGCCGACCAACCGAGACGGGTCGGGCTGCAACCCTGGGGGTGGTTGCGGTCTCGGCGTCGGTGAGCCGGGCGAGCCCGGTCGATCACCCGGCCCGCTCAGCCCTCGTCGGTGACCAGCAGATCGTCGAGCGTCTCGCGGCGCACGACGACCCTGGCGTCGCCGTCATGGCAGAACACCACCGCGGGCCTCAGGACCTTGTTGTAGTTCGAGCCCATCGAATGGCCATAGGCACCCGTCACGGGCGTGGCGAGGATGTCACCGACCACCAGGTCGTCGGGAACGCTGGCATCGGGCACCAGCAGATCTCCGGACTCGCAGTGCTTGCCGACCACCCGCACGAGGCGGCCTCGTCGGGCATCGACCGCCCGTGGCAGGAAGGTCTCGTAGCCACTGCCATAGAGCACCGGCCGAGGGTTGTCGCTCATCCCGCCGTCGACCGACACGTAGGTCCGGACGCCGGGGATCTCCTTGACCGTGCCGACCGAGTAGCACGTGATCGCGGCCTGGGCCACGATCGACCGGCCCGGCTCGGCCGAGACACGGGCGGTGATGCCCGCCTTCCTGCATCCGTCGATGATCCAGCTGCCCCACTCGCTGATGGTCGGTGCCGTCTCGCCCTCGACGTAGGCAACGCCCAGACCACCCCCGATCGAGAACTCGGGCAGGTCGACGCCTGCGACGAACGGGGCCATGACCTCGACCGCACGGCCGAAGTTCTCGGCGACGAAGACCTGGCTGCCGATGTGCACGTGGATGCCCACCAGATCGACCGAGGCCGCCGCGCCGGCCCGTTCGAGCGCCGACCCGGCCGCACCGCTGTGGAGCCCGAAGCCGAACTTCGAGTCCTCCTGGCCGGTCATCACGAACTCGTGGGTCTCGGCCTTCACGCCGGGGGTGATCCGGAGAAGCACCTTGGGTGTGCGGCCGTCGGCGGCGTGAAGTCCGTCGAGGCGGTCGAGTTCGTCGAAGCTGTCGACCACGATCCGGCCGACTCCAGCCTCGCGTGCCATGGCCAACTCGGCGATCGACTTGTTGTTGCCGTGGAGCACGAGCCGGCTCGCGGGGACACCGGCAGCGAGGGCCACGTGCAGCTCGCCCGCCGTGGCCACGTCGAGCTCCATGCCCTCCTCGTGCGCGAGCTTGGCCATGGCCCGACACAGGAAGGCCTTCGTTGCATAGGCCACGCCGTCCCCGAATGTCTCGACAGCCTCACGACAGCGGTCACGGAGGTGTTGCTCGTCGTAGACGAACAGCGGCGTGCCGAACTCGGCACACAGCGCCTCCACGTCACAGCCGCCGATGAACAGCCGGCCGTCGACGACGCTGTGGTGATCTGGGAGGAGCCGGCGCGGCAACGACGTCCCTCCGGCCATCGGCGCATCGTATGGCTGAGGGAACAGGGCCCACGAACTGATACGTTCGGCGTCCCTCAGCCCTCGTAGCTCAGCGGATAGAGCATCGGCCTCCGGAGCCGTGTGCACAGGTTCGAGTCCTGTCGAGGGCGCCAGCGAGACACAGGCCCTGACCAGCGGAAACGCCCAGGTCAGGGCCTCTTCCGTTGTGACCGGTGCTGACCGCAAGAACCGCCCGAAACCGCTGATTCTCCAAGAACATTGGGAGGAGATTGGGAGGGGAATCGACCATGTCGTCGACGTTCGACCTTGCGGTCGCCGGCGGGTGGCAGGATCGACTTCGTGTTCGAGCATGACGTGGCGGCCGAGGTTCGACGACTCGCCGACGAGATCCGCTCCGTGGCTGACGGCGGGCTCCGCTACTCACTCGACCTCCCGTACGACTCGGAGCGCTACCGGCACTTCCGGCGGATCGCCGCCGAGCTGATGGCTCTGGTCGATACTCGCGATACCGACGCGATCGAAACAGAGCTGTTCAGCATGCTCACGCACGTCGCGCCGGTGCCGGTGGCGAGCGCCGCCGTGTTCGACAGCGCGGACCGGATCCTGCTCATCCAGCGCGCCGACAATGGCGAGTGGGAGATGCCGGGAGGTGGTGTGGAGCCGGGCGAGTCGCCCGCGCAGACTGCGCAACGCGAGGCTGCTGAAGAAGCAGGTGTGCTGGCGACAGCCACCGACTTGATCTGCGTCCTCGACACCCGACTCGAAGGCGGTTCGCCGATCCAGATGATCCACCACGGATTCCTCTGCCAATTCGACGGCCTGGCCGACTCCGGTCCGACCACGCCGCACGAGGTGCTTGCGGTCGAGTGGTTCGGAGTCGACGACCTACCGCCGCTCCGGCCGCGCGATGCAGCTCGGGTCGCTCAAGCCTTCGACTGTGCCGCGCAGCCGCCGACTCGACGACGAACCAGATTCGATCGAGAAGCTCTCCCGTCAACCTCGGGCGACGCCTCCTGAGCAGCCCGGGCGCGGAGCCAGGCGTCGCGTGCGTCAGGCATGGCAGCGAGACGCGTTGTCAGTCAGCTCTCACAGCAGGCTTTCATCCTCACACCTCACGCATCGACCAAGCCCCGCATCACGGTTCACCATCGCTGTCGGACGGAACTTCGATATCGATCACAGACGTCGTTTCGAGTGTGATCTCGCCGCTGGACGGGTCAATGCCCTTGAACTTCGCCATAGTCTCGGCGCACCCGCTGTAGCCGGTGAACAACCAGTAGCCGTAGACCTTGTGCACCGATACCACGACTCCCGTCGTCGGATCTTCAGGGTCTGACAAGAACACCCTGGCATTCTCTTCATCGATCTCGGCACGGACGTACGTGTCCTCAACGGAGAGATCGGAGATCGGCACGGTGTACCCAGGCAGGAATGTAGAGATGCCCTCGGAAACCACCGTCTCCAGAGGCCTCGGTGTCGGCTGGTGAGGTAGTCCCCTGGTGATCGTCGTAGAGCCGATTTGCTCGCAGTCGGAGAGGTCACCGGCAAAGGGCGGACCATCGTCCGGTGTGGCGGCGAGTTCGTCGGCTGACTCGGTCGATACATCGGCTGCCGAGTCAGCACCGCAGGCCGCCAGAACAAGCACCGCTGCGAGCGCTGCTGGACGGATCTTCGCCAGGCCAAGGCTTCTCATTGCACGTCTCCTTCATGAGAACGCCGCCACCCCAAGACCCCCGAGCGCTCGTTTCAGCGTACAGCAGGTGCGATCGAGACCGAAGCCCTGCCAGACCTGCCGCCTACCACGGACGGCCTGACGAAACGTCAGCGGCGTCGCAGCACGCTGACGGCGTTCACGCGGAACAGACTCGATCGGGGATTCCCGCCGGCACCCAATCAGCGCGACCGAGGATCGACGTGGTGGTGGGCCAGCCACCGATTGATCTCTGCGGTGTCGAAGCGGAGGAGACGGCCCCACTTGAAGTAGGGGATGCGACGTTCCTGGACCAGGCGGCGGACGTGGCGCACGTTGACGCCAAGGTGCTCGGCGACCTCAGCGATGGTCATCAGCGGTCGGGTGTCGGCGTTGTGGTGGTCGACGGTGGTCATCGTGCGCTCCTCGGGCATCGCGGTGTCTACCGATCACTAGGCTTCTGCGCGCCGCGGATTCACGCGTAGAACCTCGATTTCCTCCGCGCCGCCACCCCGACGTCGACCGTCGAGCCTGCCCTCCGAACTGGCACCGGGCCAGCGAATTGTCCGTTGTCGACCGCACGTGACCGCTCGCGAGATTCTCCTTTACAGCCGGTCCCGCCCGACGTTCACTCGCCCGCAGAACGAACAGGACGAGAACACGAGTGCAACCCTTTCGGGTTGCCCGAGGAGACCGGTCGACGGTGGCTTGGACGAGGATCATGGGAGCGCACTCGGTCGCCTACCACCGCGACACCGTCCTCGACCGAGCCGACGACCATCCCGGTCAGGCGCTCGCCTACTACGGCAGTCGGGGCGAGACGCCGATGCGCTGGGGTGGCGCCGGCGCCGAGAGACTCGGACTGTCCGGCACGATCACCCACGAGACGTACGGGGCGCTGTTCGCCGACGGCGGCGCCCGTGACCCCGTTCTTGGGACACGGCTCGTGGCGACGAAGCGCCCAGGCCTCGAGCTGGTGGTGTCGGCGCACAAGTCGGTGGCAGTGCTGGGCGTGGTCGCCCGAGCCGACGACATGCACCGGATCCTCGACGCGGAGACTGGCGCCACGATGGAGTTCCTCGATGGGTGGGCGTGCCGGCAGGGGAACCGTCGTGGTCGGCTCCAGGTCCGCACACCGACGTCGGGGTTGATCTATGGACGGACTCGTCACGCGACGTCACGGGCGGGTGACCCGAACCCCCACGATCACGTGCTGATCGCGAACGTCACCGAGATGCTCGACGAGCGGGGCGGGTGGAAGGCGCTCGACACCGCCGGGGTGCGAGACATGGTGCATGCGGCCACGAACGTCGGGCGGCTCCACGCCGCGTGGGAGGCCCGGCAGCTCGGCTACAGCATCACACCCGACCACGGACCGTCAGGCAAGCTCGACCACTGGTCCATCTCCGGCGTCCCGACCCCCGTGTGCGAACTGTTCTCGAAGCGATCGGATCAGATCGACGAAGTCGCCGGGGCGGATGCTTCCTACAGGCTCAGATCGCGGATGGCCCGCAGCCACCGGCCGCCCAAGGACGAGCGGGCGCCGGAGCAGCTCATGGAACGCTGGCATTCGGAACTCGCATCGCTCGGGCACTCGCCGGCCTCGATCCTCAGCGGAGTACGCAGCGGTGCGCCGACGCGTTGGCCCGACCCGCACCTGACCGACACCGAACGCTCCCAACTCGTCGGCTCAGTGTTGTCGCCCGACGGTCCGCTCGCTGCTGACAAGCAGTTCGGCCGGGCCGACGTCATCCGGCACGTCGCTCCCAAGCTCTATGGCCGACACCCCGACGAACTCGAACCGGTCGTCGCCGCCGTGCTCGCCCACCCCGAAGCGCTCCCACTCGTCGGCCGCCCCGGGGCCCGGAACCGATCGTGGGTGCTTGCCTCCACCCGCCAGGCCGAACAGGCCATCGCCGACTGCGCCCTGCGCCTCGCCGACGACGACACCGCACCAAGGCTCGACGCGGCTCGGGTCATGGCAGCGATCGGCCGCAAGCAACGCGACCTCCGCCTGCCGTTCACCGACGGACAACGAGACCTGGTGGTCGGCGCAGCGACGTCACCGCGGCGGCTCGAGCTGGTCCTCGGCGTCGCCGGTGCGGGCAAGACCACCGCACTCGACGCGCTCCGCAACGCCTACGAATCGGCGGGGCTTCGCGTCATCGGCACCGCCACCTCAGGACAAGCCGCCTGCACGCTCCAAACAGCAGCCGGCATCGAATCGTCCACCGCAGCATCGGTGGTGTGGCGCCTCAGCCACGGCAAGCTCGAGCTCGACCACTCCACCGTGGTCGTGATCGACGAAGGCGGCATGGTGGACGACCCAACGATGCTGCGACTGCTCACCGCGGCCGAGATCAGCGGCAGCAAGGTCATCATCGTGGGCGACCACCACCAACTCGGCGCCGTCGGCCCGGGCGGTGGACTCGAAGCCCTCCTCGACCGCCACGCCGAGGCCGTCCACACACTGGACGAGAACATCCGGCAACACGAGCCGGCCGAGCGCGCGGCCCTCGAAGCACTCAGGTCCGGCGACACCACGTCAGCCGTCGGGCACTACCAGCAGCACGGGCGCATCGATCACCATGCCGAGCGCAGCGACGCCCTCGCCTCAACCGTGGAGGCGTGGTCGACCGACCTGACCAAAGGCGTCGACTCGGTGATGCTCGCGTGGCGGAGAGCCGACGTCGGTGCGCTCAACCAGCTCGCCCGGCGCCGGCGAATGGCCGACGGCCACCTTGGCACCGAAGCGGTGAGCGTCGACGGAGGCAGGGAATTCGCGGTCGGCGACTGGGTCGTTGCGCTCTCGCCCGACCCCGATCGCTGCTACGTCACGAGCCAGCGCGGAACCGTCACGTCCGTCAACGCCCCAACTTGTTCGGCCATCGTTCACTTCGACGGCGCCGAACAGCCGGTCGCGCTTCAAGGCGATGCGCTCGGCGCCGACCGGCTCGATCACGCCTACGCCGTCACCGTCCACCGAGCCCAAGGATCGACCGTCGACCGAACCCACGTCTACGCCGACGGCGGAGGCGCAGAACTCGCCTACGTCGCCTGCTCGCGGGCCCGAGACACCACCACCATCCACTGTGTCGCCGACGACATCGACCAAGCCGTCGAGGATCTCGAACGCGACTGGTCGAGCGAACGCCGACAGCGCTGGATCCTCGACACCGACGACCCCGCCGCACCAGGACAACGAACACGACCCACCCTGCTGCCTCGCGCCGAGACAGGGCTCCGGCTCGGCCGGCTGCGGGCAGAACGCGTCGCCGTCCTCGCGACGATTCCGGTCGACCCGCATGCAGAGATCGCCCAACGGCGCGTGCAGCGACGACAGCTCGCCGAACAGCTCGAAGACCTCCAGGCTGGCAGGGGGCGCTACGCCGGCACGCAGGTCGGCGACATCGCCCGCCAACGAACCGAGGCACTCCGGGACTTCGAGACGGCCCGAACCCGAGCCGCAGCCTCGACGCGGCGACAGGCACGAAGGCTCGAGCCGTCACTCGACGAGAAGCACGAAGCTCTGCGAATTGCGCAGCGCCGTTGGTCGGCAGCCGTCCAACCCGTCGAGCATGGTCTCGTCGACGACCTGCACTGCGTGGACAGCGAGCTCGCCGAGCTCGAGGCCAGGACCTTCACGCGAGCCACCTGGCAGCTCCAGCACCCGGATGTGATGGAGCGCCTCGCCGCGCTGAACCACGAGATCGCCATGCTCGAGTCCAATGCCGGCATCGCGGCGCCAGGCCTCGCGGTGGGCAGGCCCTCACCCTCGACTTCGGCTCGGGGACTCGCACGCTGAGCCGATGTCGGATCGAGGAGCTCAGCTGCCGGGCTGATCGCGTCGATCACGAAGCTCCCGCAGCTCCGGCAACGCTGCTCTGTCCTTCGCCCGATTCGCCTTGGTCTTGGCTGCGATGACGTCATCGAGGGATGCGACCGCGATCGAGACACACCGATGCTCCCGACCGACGCCCGGTCCGCAAGCGCCCGAAAGTCCGACTCGCCATCAGCATCCGATGCCAGTCCGCTGAGCACATCGAGGCTCCCTGCATCGGTTCGCCACGTCGTGATGCCCGCCCGACGGAACATGTCGGGGTGGACGACCGACGGAAGTGCTTTCGACTCGGCGTCGCTCAAGCCCTCGATCCGCAGTCGAGCGTTCAGCTCCGAGAGCGCGGCAGTTAAGCGTTCGAAGTTGGCATCGGTCCGAGCGGCCACCACGTCGATGTCCCTGGTCGCTCTCGTCGCGCCGTGAGCGATGGCTGCGGCGCCGCCGACGAGCACAAACTCCACCTCGTGCTCGCTGAGCACCCTGAGGATGCGCGCCGCATCGAGTTGGCCGTAGTCGTCGTCCGGCTCGGCTTCGGTCAATCGCCGGCGGCGGCCAACGACTCGCCGGCCTCGAATCGAGCCAGCGCCTCTGCCCACTCAGTCGAGGTGTCCGTCTCGCCCTTCTTCTCGAGTTCGGCGAAGTAGCGGAGGACCGCCTCCGGCGAGTCGAGCACTTGGCCGTCCAGCATCAGCGTCTGATCATCCGATGTCGGCGCTGCGGCAGAGTTGACACGGTCGACCCACTCGTCGCCATCGACGGTAATCCGGGACGCTGTGGCGTCAGCCATGTGGCAAGGGTAACAGCGCGTCCCATCCCTGCTGGGCCGATGAGGCCCGACCGAGCTGCTGGATGCCCGCGCCAGGGACCCCGGCAGATGGAGCACCGGGACCTCGGCGGCGGCGACGACCGACGCTGTCGGTTCGGCGTGATCTGAGTCGGGGCTTCTCGGGAAGCCCGCGCGAGAATCCCCTGATGAGGATCGTCACCGCCGCCCATCGATGCCTGCTCGAGCCGACAAGCGCCGTCTCCGCGCTCCGTCGGACCGTCGGAACGTGAATCAGCCCGATGTGGCCGAACCGTTGGAGCCGCAGTTCGGGCTGAGCACTGCCGAGGTCGCGGATCGTGTCGCAAGCGGTTTGGTCAATCGAACCGATGAGTCTTCGTCGCGTTCGTTCGGCGACATCACCCGAGCGAACATCCTGACCAGGTTCAATGCGATCGTCGCCGCTCTGGCGGCCGCCATCATCGTCGTGGGTGACCTGCGGGACGCATTGTTTGCTCTGGTGATGGTGTCGAACGCAGTCATCGGCATCGCCCAGGAACTGCGTTCCAAGGCGACCCTCGACCGACTGACGCTGATTGCCGCTGCTCCACTGCGTGTGCGGCGAGGCGGCGTCGAGGTCGAGGTGGAGCAGGATCGGATCGTTCGCGACGACGCCGTCGTCCTCCTGCCGGGCGATCAGCTCGTGGTCGACGGGCCGATTCTGGTGGCCGACGAATTGTCGATCGACGAGTCGCTGCTCACGGGCGAGGCCGATGCCGTTCGAAAGGCACCCGGTGACACCGTGTTGTCGGGGAGCTTCGTCGTCGCTGGGACCGGCCTCATGAGGGCCGAGGCCGTCGGGAGCGACTCCTATGCGCAGAAACTGGCAATCGAGGCGAAGAAGTTCCGCCGGCCGAAATCGGAGCTGGAGCGTGGCATCGACCTGATCCTGCGGGTCGTCACCTGGCTGATCATCCCGGCAGGAATCGGTCTCTTCCTCGCCCAGCGCTACGGCGAGCAGGACTCCTTGAGCGAATCGCTGGTTGGCACGGTCGCCGGCCTCGTTGCTCTCATCCCACAGGGCCTCGTCCTTCTGCTGAGCATGGCGCAGGCCGTGGCGGTGATTCGGCTGGGCCGTCAGCAGGTGTTGGTCCAACAGCTACAGGCTGTGGAGACGCTCGCCCGAGTCACCATGCTGGCAACCGACAAGACCGGCACCCTCACCTCGGGTGCAGTCGTTCTCGATGACGTGGTGGTCTTCGACGAGCAAGTCGACCAAGCACTGGCGGCGATGGCAGCCGCTGATCAACACCCCGACCCGACGATGGCCGCAATCGCCACGGCTCGCCCCGACGTTCCACCGTGGAGTGCGGTCGAGAGAATCCCGTTCGCGTCTGCCTACAAGTACAGCGCCGTGTCCTACGCCCAGACAGGAGCCTGGTATCTCGGTGCCCCTGAGGTGCTCCTGCCGGTCGGCTCCGAACAGCTCGCACGCGCACAAGAGTTGGCCGACGAGGGGCATCGGGTCCTCGTGGTTGGCCGTGCGGCTGAACTCGCAGCGATCGGTGTGATCCCGGAGGATCTGACCGCTGCGGGCATTGTTGTCTGCTCGGACGAACTTCGCGTGGACGCAGCCGACACGATCGCCTACTTCCGGCGCGAGAAGGTGCGGCTCACCGTGATCTCGGGCGACAATCCACGCACGGTTGCGGCCATCGCCACTCGGTGCGGAATTCCACATGCCGACCGGTGGATCGATGCTCGCGAGCTGCCGACTGACCCCGAAGCCCTGTCTGTGAACTCAGCCGGTATCGCCGTGTTCGGAAGGGTGACACCCGAGGTGAAGCGCTCGTTGATCCATGTCGGACAGGCGCACGGGGAAGTCGTCGCGATGACCGGCGACGGCGTCAACGACACCTTGGCACTCAAGGACGCGGATCTCGGGATTGCCATGGGTGCTGGGACCTCGGCCGCGAAGGCTGTCGCTGAGGTCGTGCTGATCGACAATCGTTTCTCAACACTTCCTGGCGTCGTGGCTGAGGGTCGCAGAGTGATCGCGAACATCGAGCGTGTGGCACGCCTGTTCGTCACCAAGACGGTGTGGGCAGCGACATTCGCCGTGATCGTGGGCGTGGCCGCCACCAGCTACCCGATCCTGCCCCGCCAACTGACGGTGATCGACGCGCTGACGATCGGCATCCCCGGTTTTGTGCTGAGCTTCCAGCCGAGCCACGACCCGGCTCGCCCCGGGTTCATCGACCGAGTGCTGCAGTTCTCGGTTCCCGTCGGCTTGATCATGGGCGTCGTCGGAATGTCTGCGTTCGCGATCGCGCGGAGCGACCTCGTCGACGCAGACCGTGCTGCGGCACAGAGTGCGGTCACGCTCGTGCTGACAGCGCTCGGCCTCGTTGCCCTTCTCGAATTGATGCGGCCACTCGACACGGTCCGGGCGGCCCTGCTCGCAGTGCTGACCGCTGGCCTCGTCGCGGCGTTCACCATCCCAGACGTCGCGAGCTTCTTCCTGTTGGAAGTGCCCGCCCTCGGCCCAGCGATCGCAGCAGGCGCGTCAATCGCAGTCGGGAGCGCGGCCATCGCGGCTGTGGTGCGAAATGAGGACTGGATCGCCGTCCGCGTCACGGCACCGATGATCCGTGCATTCCGTCGTTGAACTTCGACGACCCGACTCCACAGCCGGGTGCTGCTGCGGAAATCGCCGAGCGAAAGCAGGTACTGCCGGCTCGCTCGGGAGCGTGGTCGTCCAGTCATGCCACTGGATGTGGCAGGGCGGCTGGCGCGGTCAGATGTATTCCTTGGTTTCCAGCCACTGGAATGCGAGCCAGCCGGGCAGAATCGGGACCCAGAACGTGAACAGCCGGTAGAGGAACACGGCGGGGACGGCGACGGTGTTGTCGAGTCCCGCAGCGACGAGCCCGGCGATCAACGCTGCCTCGACAGCACCGAGCCCCCCGGGCGTCGGGGCCGCCTGCGCAATCGCCGAACCGACGAGGAACACCGCGCCGACGGTCGCGAAGGCCAAGCCGCCGCCGAATGCCGCGATGCTGAAGTACAGCGTGGTGAGATACGAGAAGGTCACCAGCAGGGATCCACCGAGCAGCAGTGCGACCTTTCCGGGGCGGCGAAGGACGGTCGTGATGCCCTCGAACGCGTTCGAGATGACGGGCACGAGTCGCTTCGCCATCTTCGTACGAACCGACGGAATCGCGAGGCCGATGAGGAACAGGCCGGCCGCGATTCCGATGCCGATCAGGAACCATTTCGGGTTGGGCAGTTCGATGCTTCCGAATGCGTCCCGGCCGGCCCAGATCAGGAAGACCCCGACGAGCGTGATGTGGCCGACCAGTCCGGCGATGGTGTTGAGCCCGATGCCCGACACGGCGACGGGCTGGTCGACGCCTTGCTTCTGGAGGAATCGGATGTTCAGTGCCATTCCGCCGATCCCGGCCGGCGCGAGCTTGCTCGCGAACGACGAACCGAACGATGTCGTCACCAGCGGACCCGCTGGGAGATGCCGAGGGATGGCGCCGGCCAAGCTCATCGACGCAGCCACGTAGGTCATCGCCGAGAACACGATGATCAGTGGCGTCCATCCCCAGTTGGCTTCCCGCACCTCGTCGACGATGCCAGGCAGGTCGGCGAGCTGCGGATACAAGAAGTACGTCGCGAGTGCGAGTGCGACGATCGTGACGATCACCTTGCGGTTCACTCGCTCGAGTTCCGCGAACTGGACGTCCTCGACGCCGGTCTGTGCGAGGACTTCCTGCTGGAGGTCTTCGAGGAGCCCTTTGTGCTCCTTCAGTGACGCCTGGGTTGCTCCGCTCAATGCGGCCTTCTGGAGACGCGGGAGGGCGGCGCCGACCGTGTCGGGGCCGATGGCCTCGACCGCCGCTGCGACGGTCCGCTGAGCTCCTGCGGTGACGGCGAGCGACGCGAGGAGTTGGGCGGTGTCGGCGTCGAGGATGTCGTCGTCGACCGCGACCTCGGAGAAGCCGAAGTCGATCAACCACGGTTCGCCGTCCGACTGGACGAATACGTTGGCCCGTCGGAGATCGCGATGAGCAATCCGGTGTGAACGCAGGATCGCCACCTGCTCCCAGATTCCCCGCATCAGCTCGTCGGTGATCTCACCACCTTCGAGCCCGTCGAGCGAGTCGCCGTCGATCATCTCGTAGGCGAGCAGCATCGAGTCGGTGCCGACGTCGACGACACCGCGCAACCGCGGGGTGCGAACCTGCTCGTTGTGGGCCATCAACGACACCAAGGCCTCGTGCTCGACGGTTCGACGCAGCGAAGAGAAGGGGCGATCGTCGCCGACGTCTTTCAGCCGGAGGAACCTGTACACCCGGAACAACAGGTCGGCAGCGCGTTGCTCGGAGCCGAGCACTTTGACGAACAGCCGGGTGCCGTCGGTGAGCGTCGCGAAATAGGGCGTCGAGCCACGCGCATCGACCTTGGCCGGGTGCACCTCCTCGATCGCAAGTCCGGTGTCGGCCAGTGCTGCGCTGATCGCGGACAGCGTTGGCCGTCGATCCGGACGACCGAACGCGAACAGGATCGCCGAGCCGCACGCGGCGCCGAGCGGGAGTGCGACGAGCATGTCCGTCGGGAGGCGTCGTGACACGAGCAGCGAGAGCAACGTCACGGCGACGACCGTGATTGCTCCCGCCCGCCGCCACCGCCGCGACACGAACGGCCCGAACGCGATGAACACCGCGACGAGTTGTGCCAGGCCGGCCGGCCCCACCGAGACGTCGTCGCCGATGCCTGCTCGATCCGCGACTTCGTTGACGAGCAGCGTTGAGACCTGGCGTTCGACCAGCGCGTCGACGAGGGCCATCAGCACCGCTGCAGCGATCGACGCAGCAAACAGGTAGCCGAAGAGGCGGTAGCGCTTGGTGGCGAGCGGGATCACCAGCAGCGCGAGGGTGACGACCGCAATCCCCACTTCCAGTGACCCCAACAGGACTCGCTCGATCGTCGGACTGAGGAAACCGAAGAGAGCGATGATGTCCTGCTCGAAGCCGAGGATCGAATCCTCCACCAACACGGTGAGGCCGAGGAGCACGAGGGCGATCGTCGCGAACGCGACCAGCCGCAGCACGTCTTCAGGTGAGCGGGTGTAGCTCCGCGTCTCCTCCTCAGTGGCACCGGCGCCCGAAACGTCGGCACGCGGGCCGTTGTCGGATTGGACGAGATCGGTCACGTTGTGTCCTCCCGTCGGATGCACGGGCCGGTGATCGCAGGCACGTCGCGAAGGGCCGCGCTGATGGCGCCAAGCTATCGGACCCTGTGCTTGAATCTCGGACCATGGCCGATGTCGTCCGTGCAGGCAATCGGCTCCATTCGTTTCGCCGGCCCGGCGCCACCGCTGCGACCGCCGCGGCCGGGCTCGTGACGTCGTACGCCATCGCCGTCCGGGACCCGCTCCCGGCCTGGGAACTCGACCTCACCGAATGGGTCAACAACGCACCCGACATGGTGGCCCAGCTGCTGTACCCGATCATGCAGTTCGGGACGCTCGGCGGTCCGATCCTGGTCGCCGCAGCGGTGGGGTTCTTCCGTCGCGACTGGTGGCTCAGCGCCGCCACCGTGTTGGCTGGCGTCATCGCCTGGTTCGGAGCCAAGGGGGTCAAGAATCTCGTGGATCGAGGCCGCCCGGGCGCCTACCTCTCCGAAATCAACATCCGTGAGGGCGAAGGCACCGGCCTGGGCTACATCTCCGGACACAGCGCGGTCGCGGCGTGCGCGGCGGTGATGGCGATGACAGCCGTACCAGCTCGATGGCGGCCCGCGCTCGCCGCGGTTGCTGGCCTGGTCGGCCTGGCGAGAATCGTGCACGGCGTCCACCTGCCCGCCGATCTCGTCGGGGGATGGAGCTTCGGCACGCTGGTCGCGCTCGGCACCCTCGCAGTGCTCGACCGAATCGAGCCCACTCGCCGCAACCAGCACACGGACTGACATGAACCCGCGACCACCTGCGGACGCTCATGACGACGCAAACCGGCAACGCCGGGTTCGGTGGGCCGTGGTGTGCGCCGTCGCCGTGGTCCTCGCAACGGCCTGCGGCGTCGTTGCGTCGAGCGGTGAGGTTCCGGGCTGGGAGGAGGCGATCTTCCACGCGATCAACGATCTCCCCGACTGGCTGAAAGGGCCGATGTGGGTCTTCCAGCTCGCCGGCCTGCTGTTCGTTCCGCTCGTCGTTGCGGTCGGTGCCGCGGCGTTCCGGCGGTGGCGCCTGGCCGCTGCACTCGCCGTGTTCGTTCCGCTCAAGCTGATCGTCGAGAAGCTGGTGGTCAAGCAACTGGTCGAACGCGACCGCCCGGGCACCACCATCTGCGGGGCGCCAGACGACTTCGACGAGACCTGCGGCAACTTCCGCGGCGACGTTCCGCTCGACGGGCTCTCGTTCGTGTCCGGGCACGCAATCATCGCATGGGGAGTAGCGACACTCCTGTGGCCGGTGCTCCCGGCCCGATGGCGATGGCTTCCGGTCGCGATCGCCTCGCTCAACGCGGTCGCACGCATCTACCTCGGCGCGCACAACCCACTCGACGTCATCGGTGGCGGAGCGGTCGGCGTCACGATCGGCGCCGTGCTCGTCATCGTGTTCAACCCCGCCGACACCTCGATTCCGTTCCGCCGACGAGGCGAACCGGCCGAAGCTGCCTAGCCTCGCCCGACATGGACCTGCGACAGAAACTGATCGACCTCTCCCGCGAAGCCACCGGCGACCCGACCATCACCGTGGCCGGCGACTTCCAGCCCAAAGGAATGACGTGGAAGGTCGCTACGGGCGCCGCCGCGGGATCGGTGCTCGGCGACAGCATCGGTGGTGACCTCGGCCAGAGCACCGGAACCGCCGGCGGCTACATCGCGGGGCGATACGCCGCAACGTCCGGCGAGCTTCCGCCCGTCATCGTCCTCGCGGCATCCCCGACGAAGCTGCATCTGATGACGTCGAACAACGCGAAGGGCATCATCCTGGCCAAGCACCTGCTCCTGATCGACACGCTCGACCGGGCGAATCTCAGTGTCGAGATGCACCAGAAGGTCACCTCCCGCACAGCGATCATCACCGACACGTCGACCGGCCATGAATACAAGATCGAGGGCAAGCGAATCCTCTTCCACCACATGAACGCGATGCTCGACGCGCTCGCCGCAGACGACGCTGCCGATGCCGAGCACGAATCGGCGATCGTCGCCGAATAGCAGCTACTCGCCCGACCGACGAAGCCCAGCGCCCCCATCACCACGGGGTAGACCTCGTCCGGGTCGGAGGCAGCTTGGGCCAGGTCGATGCCGTCGTGCGGGAGATCGACCGTGTCGAGCACGACGACGTCGACGACGCCTCAGCGCACGACATCACGCCTCAGGTTCAGCGGCGGCGAACGGCATCGCCGATGATGATGCCGATCACGGCCGCGACCGACACGAGGACGACGGCGACCCAGTTGATCGTGTCATCGAAGATCGCCTCGATGATCAGGACGGCCACCAGCGCGACGGCAGCGGCAACAAGCAGAACGATCGGGGAACGACTCGAATTCATGGCCGTGGAGCACAACTTGCCACTCCGAAATGGGCCCCGAGTCGACGACCTCATCGTCGATTCCGTGGGGCTCGAGTTGTTGGTCACGGCACGCGCATCACGCTCCGATCCGACCTCCCCCGACCCCGAGCGACGGCACCTTCGATCGGTATCGCGACCGCATGTCGCTACCGGAGATCCTGGTGACCAACCCGGGCGCCACCTCCGCGCACCACGAGTTCGGGCCGCCATCGTCGAGCACCCTGGACACCGTCGAGGGAAGGTACGCCGCTGACGTCGGAACGTGGAGAGTCCACCCGCACCTTCGGCGCCTGTGGACAACTCCCGATGTCCACAGGGTGCGGGGAGTCGCTTCGATCCGGCATCGACGAAGGACGTCGGGAGCGACCCTTCAGCCACTGGCAGACAGCACCTGCTCGATTCGGTTGTTTGCCAGCACCTCATCGCCTTCGAGGGCGCCGACGTACTTGGCGACAAGCGTCTCGACGCTGTGACCCATGCGCTTGGCCACCTCGCCAAGGGGGACTCCGGCGCTGAGCCAGGTGGTCGCGGCGGCGTGGCGGCAGTCGTAGATGCGCATCGGCGGATTCTCTGATTGGCGACAGGCACGGTGGAGCGCGCGCGACCAGTTCGATGCTGCCGGGCGTCGATCGTTCTTCGTTCGGAACAGCAGCTCGTCGTCGGCGATGCCGTTGGTCGTGATCCACGACGAGAGCACCTCGACGAGCACGGGCGGGATCGGTACCGACCGTGCGCCGGTCTTCGGATCGCCCGACCTGTCGAATTCGATGTCAGCCTCCGTGACGTCGATCCGGCCCCAACCCTTCTTGGGCAGGTCGAGGGCTGACGGTCGCAGCATGACGACCTCGGACGGTCGGAGGCCGGCGTAGTAGGCAACGGCCGTCATGGTTCGATACATCCGGCTCGCCGGCTGATGGCTCTCGATCGCCGCCAGGATCTCGCGCATCGCCGCAGGGTCGGGAAGCTGTCGGATGCTGATGGCCCGGCTCGTCTTGGCCGACATACGACGGGCCCGGCCCCTCGGCGCCGGCGGCCAGGGGTCGTTCTCGAGGACGCCGATCTCGACCGCCCGGCGGATGCACGCCTTGGCGATCTTCCGATACCGCCCCGCCGTCGACGGAGCGAGTGCCTGGCCGTCGTCGCCGAGCGCAAGCTTGAGATCGACCTCGGCGAGCATCGGCTTGGTGAGCCGGCCCAGCGGAAACGTCCATCGATCGAGCCACTGCCCCTCGTCGTTGTCCTCCACCTCGGCGCCGGGTCGCAGCGTCGCCGTCAGATGCCTGCGAAGGCCCGGCGGCGGCTCAGGTGCCGACGGCAATGCGAGCAACGGCACGAGGCGACTCAGCGCTTCGACAGCCGACGTCCGCGTCCGCGGCTGCCACTCGGGCCACTGCTCGGCCAGCCAGCGACGAACCCACACGTGGCTGCCCACGTCGCTCGGAAGCGGCTGCCACGACTCGGGCTCGCCCGAGGCATTGTCGAACTGCTCGCCGCGCTGCTGGGCGACGAGGAGCCCCGTGCGAAACCGGTCGGCCTCGGCGCGGGTACGGAACGATCGACTTCTCTGCCGACCCTCGACCGCCCAGCGAACGATCCACGATCGCTTGTTCCGCTCGCTGTTCCGTCGCTGCAGACCGAAGACCGAGACGTCCGCCAACGGCCGTTGACTGTCCGCTCCGATTGGGAGGACCATGGGAGGAGACTATCTCGACCTCGCCGGCATCTGCTCTGACCTGGGCATATACCTCGAAGGATGAACATGCTCCGGAGCCGTGTGCACAGGTTCGAGTCCTGTCGAGGGCGCCAGCCAACAAGCCCGGGCCACCCTGATCTGAGTGTGGTGGTCGGCACTCGGCCGCGGCGATCGCACCCAGGCTCTGTCGGCCTCGCTGTCTGAGGCTCGCGCGGCCGAATAGGGTCCAACGACCAGCAGCGACCCAGGAGCGCATCCATGTCCGCACGGTTCGACTCGGTCTTCCGCACCGACCTGTTCGCGGGACAGGTTCACCTGGTCACCGGAGGTGGCACCGGAATCGGGCGATGCATCGCACACGAGATCGCGAGCCTCGGCGGGCAGGTCGTGATCGCGGCCCGCAAGCCCGAGCCCCTCGCAGCGGTGGTGGCCGAGATCACCGACGCCGGTGGGTCCGCGAGCTCGAAGATCCTCAACATCCGAGACGAAGAGCAGGTCGACACGGTCGTGAGCGAGATCGTCGCCGAGCACGGCCGGCTCGACGGCCTGGTCAACAACGCCGGCGGCCAGTTCCCGTCGGCGGCCGAAGCCATCACGCCCAACGGGTGGCGCTCGGTGATCGACACCAATCTCAACGGACCGTTCCACATGTGCTCGGCCGCCTTCCGTCACTGGATGGGCGAGCACGGCGGCGCGATCGTCAACATCGTCGCCGACGTGTGGGGTGGCTTCCCGGGCATGGCCCACACCGGCGCGGCCCGCGCCGGTGTCATCAACCTGACCAAGACGCTGGGGTTCGAGTGGGTTCGCCATGGGGTGCGGGTCAACTCGGTCGCCCCCGGGGTGGTCTTGTCGAGCGGGATGCTCAACTACCCGCCCGAGGTGCTCGAACTGGTCCGCACCGGCGCCCGCAACGGTCCGCCGTCTCGGCTCTGCACCGAGAGCGAGGTGTCAGCCGCCGTGGTCTTCCTCCTCTCCCCCGCCGCGGCGTACATCACGGCCGAGACGCTCAAGGTCGACGGCGCGGCGTCGATCCACAAGGATCACCTCACCCCGATCGGCCACCACGACAAGCTCGGGAGCTGGAACGGCTTCCACCTGAGCCCCGAGATCCCCGACGCGCTCGAAGGCAGCAGCGAAGCCGCACCGGACTGACCTACATGCGGTCGGGTGCGGCGATGCCGAGCAGATCGAGGCCGTCGGCCAGGGTCCTCGCCGTGAGGGCACACAGCGCAAGACGCGAGGTCACCGTGGCGTCGTCGTCGGCCTTGAGGACCGGGCAGCTCTCGTAGAAGCGGCTGAAGGTCTGAGCGAGGTCGAACAGGTGCGTACAGATCCGGTGCGGAGCCGCCGCATCATGAGCACCACGAACCGCCTCGCCGAACGCCATCAGTTCGAGCACGAGGGCCTTCTCGGCCGGCTCGGTGACGGTGATCGTCGCGCCGGCGAGGTCGTCGACCGACCTCCCTGCCCGACGGAAGATCGACTGGATCCTGGCGTGTGCGTACTGGAGATAGGGAGCGGTGTTGCCGTCGAACGCCAGCATGCGGTCCCACGAGAACACGTAGTCCTTGACCCGGTCGCTCGACAGGTCGCCGTACTTCACCGCGCCGATCCCGATCAGGTGCGACAACTCGCCCCGCTCCTCGTCGCCGATGTCGGGGTTCTTCTCGGCGATCAACGCCTCGGCCCGAACGACCGCCTCGTCGAGCAGATCGGCGAGCTTGATGGTCTCGCCCGATCTGGTCTTGAGCATCTTGCCGTCCTCGCCCAGAACCGACCCGAACGGCACGTGCTCGGCGACGGCGTGGTCGAGCCAGCCGGCCTGACGGGCGACTGCGTAGATCATCTCGAGGTGCTGCGCCTGGGGCGCACCGACCACGTAGCGGATGAGGTCGGCGCCGAGATCCTGGGTGCGGTGGCGGATGGCCTCGAGGTCGGTCGCCTGATAGCCGTAACCGCCGTCGCTCTTGCGGACGATCAGGCCGAGCGGGTCGCCGTCCCGGTTGACGAACCCATCGGCATAGGCGACCAGGGCACCGTCGCTCTCGACCAGCACGCCCTTCGACACGAGCTCGTCGACCACCGAATCGAGCTTTGCGTTGTACGAGCTCTCGGCGGCGATGTCGTCGTCGGTCAGCAGGACATCGAGGCGGTCGTAGACCGACGAGAAGTACCGGCTCGATGCGTCGTAGAGCAGCCTCCACAGGCGCAGGCTCGTCTCGTCGCCCGCCTGGAGCGCCACCACCCGCTCGCGGGCGCGGTCGGCGAAGGACGGGTCGGACTCGTCGTCGAACTTGGCGCGTGCCTGCTGGTAGAAGCCGGTGAGATCGCCCACCGACAACGTCTCGGCCGCGGCGTCTTCGCCCTCGTCGATCAAGTGCTCGATCAGCATCCCGAACGGGGTGCCCCAGTCACCGATGTGGTTCTGGCGGGTAACACGGTGACCCAGCCGCTCAGCGATGCGGACGAGCGAATCACCGATGATGGTCGAGCGCAGGTGCCCGACGTGCATCTCCTTGGCGACGTTCGGGGCCGAGTAGTCGACGATCACATGGCCGGGCTCGGAGGTCGGCGCCACTCCCCCGTCGGCGTCATCGGCCAGGGCGGTGGCGAACCGACCGAGCGCGTCGGCGGACATCGTGAAGTTGATGAACCCGGGCCCGGCGATCTCGACGTTCGAGCAGACATCCGCAGCATCGAGCCGGTCGACGACCTCGGCCGCCAGCTCTCGCGGATTGCGTCCGGCGCGCTTCGCCAAGGCCATCACGGCGTTCGACTGGAAATCGCCGAACGCCTCGTCCTGGCTGCGGCGAATCAACGGGTCGGCGTCCGCGTACTCGTCGCCGAGCACGTCGACGATCGCCGCCAGGGTGAGGCTCGCGAGCACGTCCGCCGCCGTCTCCATCGCAGCATCGTCGTCGTCCGATGCCACCAACGTCAAAGCCGTTCGAACCCGTTCTGGGGTACGCATCTTGTTGCGAGCAACAAGATGTGTTCTCCGGAACCGGCATCACCACTCGATTTCGGCGATGGCGATGCCGCTCTCGCCTGCAACGGCGTAGAGCAGATGGGTACGACCATCGACGTCGACGAAGAGCGCGGGGTCGGCGAGCCATGCGGGCGTCCGGACGAGTGACGGGCCCTGGATGTTGCTGCCGATCGAAGGGTGGGTGGCCGGCTCGATGATCGGTCGATCGAGGAGCCGGGTGATGCGCATCAGCCGCAGCCGAAGGCGGAGTCGTCGCCTGGCAGGTAGCCGTTGACCACCGTCGTGGTCGTCGTGGCCTCGCCGCGATCACCCGAGTCGGTGGTGCTCGTCGTCGATGCCGGAACGAGCCCGCTGAGGTCCTCGGTCGTGGCCTGCTGATGAACCGTCGTGAAGTCCGGACCGATCACGAGCACGACCTCGCGGTCGCCCAGAGCTTCGTCAGCCAGGAGTTCGGGACGTGATGTCAGATGCGACACCAGCTGCAGCGCGGCCGACTCGGATCCGGGCGCGAAGTAGATCGCGCTGCGCGGGTAGGCCTCGTCGCTGTCACCGATCACATCGATCGTGAACCCGATCTGCCCGAGCGCCGAGGCGACGTCGGTCGCGCGACCGTCTTCGGCCCCGCCGTTCAGGACGGTGACGGACACGAATTCGGGGCTGATCGAACCGGGCGGCAGGCCACGGAAGAGATTGAGGATCTCGTCGGACGCCTCCTCGTCGAGATCGAGCACCGAAGCACCCGCGCTCGTGCGGAAGGGAACCACCACCGGCGTGTAGGTGTGCAACGTCGACTCGTCGAATGACGCGAAACGGCGACCGAAGCTCAACAGATCGGTGGCCCCGAGACCAGGGTCGAGGCCCACATTGTCGACTCCGACGCCCACGAGCTCGTTGAGCCGGACGGGGTTGGTCAATCCCTTGCTCAATGCCTTGCCCACGGCTTGGCGGATGAACAGCTGCTGTCGGGTGATCCGTCCGAGGTCGCCGGTCGGATCGCTCACCCACTCGCCGTCCCGGCGGATCTCGAGGTGCCGTGACCGCACGAACTGCAGCGCTTCGGTCGGGCCGAGGGACACACAGCCCGGACTCGAGATGTCGAGACCCGTGTTCGGGTCGCGCAGCGCAGCGTCGAAGGAGACGTCGACCCCGCCGATGGCGCCGACCATGTCCTTGAAGCCACCGAAGTCGACCTCGACATAGTGGTGGATCGGGATCCCGAGGCCGCTCTGGATGGTGTCGATCAACGTCTGGCGGTCCTGCGCGAACGCGGCGTTGATGCGGTCCTTGGAACCGTCGGGCCCGCCGATGGGGAGATAGAGGTCGCGAGGCAACGACAGCAGATCGGCCTGCTCGGTGTCGGGATCCACCCGCAGGACCATGATCGTGTCCGTCCGCTGCCCGGCACCCTCGTCGACGCCGTCGGTCACGAATCCCGCGTAGTCGGCGTCGGTGGGATCGAGTCCTTCGCGGCTGTCGGAGCCGACGAGGAGGAAGTTCCGCGGCTCGCCCTCTGCGGCAGGTGGGAGGGCCACGTCGTAACGGGTGATCGAGCTGTAACGCACATAGGCGTACACGACCCCGGCTGCGCCGAGCATGCACACGAGTGCGACGACGACGCCGATCGACAGCAGCACCTTCTGGCGCGGGGAACGGCGTCGGTGCCGCGTGGGGGAAGACATGAAGGGACGATTCTACATTGCGAACGCGTTACGAAGCAGTCAGCCCGCAGGTTTCGGTTCCTTCGGCAGGCCGAGCACCCGCTCGCCCACGATGTTGCGCTGGATCTCGGCCGTGCCACCCCAGATCGTCTCCGAACGACTGAAGAAGAACGATGCCTGGAGCGGGCTGACCGGATAGTCGCGCGCGGCTTCTCGACGACCGATTCCGGGAACGAAGTCCTCGTCGCCCTTTCCCGTCAGGATCTGACCGTCCATCCCCAGCACGTCGATCGCCAGCTCGAGGGTGTCGCGATGTGTCTCGGACCAGAACATCTTGTTGGTGGCACCGAGTGCGCTGAGGCCGAACTTCTGGCGATCATCGAGGTCGTTGAGCGCGCCGCTGAGGCTGCGCAGGCCGTTGACGCGCATGATCTGGATCTTGCTCCACTGCTTCATCAGGCGTTGCCGCACGGTCGGGTCGTCGATCGTCCCGTTGGCCTTGGCCGCTTCGATGATCGTCTCGAGCTCGCGCTCGAACCGACGATGGCTGGTGGTCGCCGAGGACCCACGCTCGAAGCCGAGGGTGGTCATGGCGACCTTCCAACCGTTGTTGACGCCCCCCACCACGTTGTCCTTCGGGCAGCGGGCGTCCGAGAAGAACACCTCGTTGAACTCGGCAGATCCATCGGGTTGCACGATGGGGCGGATCTCGATGCCGTCCTGGTCCATGGGGCACAAGAGGTACGAGATGCCGGCGTGCTTGCTCACGGCGGGGTCGGTGCGTGCCAGCACGAAGCAGAAGTCTGCGTTCTGGGCTTGGGTCGTCCACACCTTCTGACCGTTGATGACCCACTCGTCGCCGTCGAGTTCGGCCCGCGCCGACAGGCCGGCCAGGTCGCTTCCGGCATCGGGTTCGGAGAACCCTTGGCACCACGCGATCTGCCCGCTGAGGATCTTCGGGAGGAACTCCTTCTTCTGTTCCTCGGTCCCCCACTGGAGGATGGTCGGACCGACCAGCGTGTCGCCGAAGAAGTCGGCCCGCATGGGTGCGCTCGCACGGGCGAACTCCTCGTTGAGCACGACGTTCTGGATGGTCGAGAGCCCCTTGCCGCCGTACTCCTTGGGCCACGACGCGCAGATCCACCCGCCGTCGAAGAGCTCCTGGGTCCACGACGAGCTGAACGCCGCCTTCTCCTCGGGGGTCTGTTCGAATTCGTCGTCGAACCAGCCTTCGGGCAGATGCTCTTCCAGCCAGGCGCGGATCTCGAGGCGGAATTCCTCGGCTTCGGACGGGTAGGTCAGCTCCATGGACCCATTGTGCTCGCCGCAGCGGCCCGATGGTCAACCGCGGCGCTCGTTCACGGTGGTGGCTCGAAGCCGTCCGACAGGGTGATCCCACGACGAGGAGAAAATCAGGGGATGCTTCCCGGGCACACCCGGGTGCAGGTCTACAGTCGGCCGCCATGGCGCTGACCGATGTGGTGACCGGGGAATCCAGCCGCTGGACCAACCAGTGGCTCGAGCTGAAGGCCGAAGTCATCGACACCGGCCTGTGCACCGGCTGCGCCGGCTGCGTCATCGCCTGCCCGCACGACGTCATCGGCTACGACCACGAGCAGGGTGGCTACAAGCCGTTCCACCTCGAAGACGAGCTCGGCCCCGACGACTGCGGCCACGGACAGAAGGGTTGCACGAGTTGCACCCGTGCCTGCCCCCGCTTTCGGAACTGGGAGCCCGAAGCCGACGAGCATCTCTTCGCCCGCCGGCGGGAGCCGGGCGAGATGTCGGGCATCTACCAGGACATCATGCTCACCCGGGCGAGCGACAAGACCGTGCACGAGCACGGGCAGGACGGCGGGCTGGTGTCGGCCATCCTCATCTGGCTTCTCGACGAGGGCTACATCGACGGCGCGCTCGTGTCCTACCTCGACGGGGCCAAGGGCGACTGGAAGGCTCGGCCCGGCGTGGCGACCACCAAGGCCGAGGTGCTCGACTCGGCCGGCAGTCGCTACACCTACTCGGCCAACACGCTCGCCATCGACGAGGCCAACGACAAGGGCCTGAAGAGCCTGGCCCTCGTCGGCATGAGCTGCCAGTCGTCGGTCCCTCCGGTGATGTGGCACCGCAAGATCGGCAAGATCGGCAAGCCGATCAAGTTCAACATCGGCCTGCTGTGTTCGAAGACCTTCGACGACGCCATCTTCGAGGAGCTCTTCCTCACCAAGTACGGCCTGCCCAAGCAGGACATGGTGAAGATGAACATCAAGGGCGTGTTCCAGATCTGGATGACCGACGGCAGCTACCACGAGATCCCGCTCAAGGAATGCCATGCGTGGACGCGCGAGGGGTGCACCCACTGTCCCGACTTCGCCGCCGAGCACGCCGACATCTCGACGGGAGGCATCGGCGAGTTCAACGACTGGACCCTGACGATCGTCCGTACCGAGCTCGGCCGCGAAGTCATCAGCCGCATGATCAGCGCCGGCGTGATCGAGGCCAGGCCGGGCGACGAAGACCCCGGCGCCGTTGCCCTCATGCACAAACTGGCCGCGAAGTCGCGCAAGCGCTGGCCGAGCTTCGCCGTCGACTTCCCGAAGGTCCCCGCGACCAGCTGAGCCGCCCGCTACTCGGCGAGTCCGAAGGCGCAGTCGAGCGCGAACTCCTCGATCTCGGCGGGGACGAAGGTCGGATCGTCGGCTCGCTGACGATCGAGCTCGACGAACCGCTCGTAGGGGATCTCGTCGACGATGCGGAGATAGATGCAGCGGCATGCCTGACGATCGGCCGACTGCGCACACTGGTCGATGAAGGCCTGCTCGGTCGCGAGGTCGTAGCCGCCCGGATCGTCGCTCCCGCAGCCGGCGATGACCGCCGCCGAGATCAGCAGAGCGGCCGCACGGCGTCTCATCGGAGGCCTGCCAGCTCGGCGCTCCGCAGCAGGACCGAGTCGAACATGGCCTCGGTCAGCCGGCCCGTGAAGGTGTTCTGCTGACTGACGTGGAACGATCCGACCAGGACGCGACCGTCCGGAGCCGCAGCCTCGACCCCGTGGTGGAACTTCGGCCGGGGCCTGATGCCGAGGATGCCGGCCGCGACGCCGTAACCGAACTGACCCAGCGCCAGGAACGTCCGTGCCGGCAGCCCGTCGAGCTCGCGATCGAGGAACGGCCGACAGTTGTCGCGTTCGGCGGTGGTCGGCTTGTTGGCCGGAGGCGCACACCGCACCGGCGAGGTGATCCAGACGCCCGAGAGCTCGAGACCGTCGTCGCGCCCGACCGCCTCGGCCTGGTTGGCCAGTCCGCAGCGATGCAACGCGGCGTAGAGGAAGTCGCCGCTCCGGTCACCGGTGAACATTCGGCCGGTCCGGTTGGCTCCGTGCGCCGCGGGGGCGAGCCCGATCACCACGAGCTTCGCGTCGGGATCGCCGAACCCGGGGACAGGCTTCCCCCAGTAGTCCTGGTCCTGGTAGGCCGCCCGCTTCTCGACGGCAACCCGCTCGCGCCACTCGACCAGTCGCGGACAGCGGCGGCAGGCGACGACCTCGTCCTCGATGGTGGACAGCGCGTCACTCACGACCCCGAACGTAGCGACCCTCCTCGGATCGAGCCTGGTGGGGTCGTGCGGGTACCCTCGGTCGCGCATGGCCACGAAGAAGCCGAAGGTCCCTCCACCCACGACCGTGCTCCTCGTACGGCACGGCACCACGCCGACCACCGGCAAAGTGCTGCCGGGTCGCGCCAAGGGACTCCACCTCGCACCCCAGGGCGTCGAGCAGGCCGAAGCCGCCGGCGCCCGCATCGCCTCGGTCATGGGCTCCCGCAAGGACGGGGGCAGGGTCAGCGCCATCTACGCGTCGCCGATGGAGCGAACACAAGAGACGGCAAAGCCGATCGCCAAGGCGCTGGGGTTGCGGGTCCGCACGGCCTCGGGCCTCATCGAAGCCGATTTCGGCGACTGGACGGGCCGGAAGCTCGCGTGGCTGTTCAAGCTCCCGGAGTGGAAGCAGGTGCAGTCGAACCCGAGTGGGTTCCGCTTCCCGCACGGCGAATCGTTCAGCGAGATGCGGACCAGGATCACGGGTGCAGTGGCCGACCTCGCCCGTGCCCACGCCGGCGAGACCATCGTCTGTGTCTCGCACGCCGACCCGATCAAGGCAGTCATGGCCGATGCACTCGGCACCCACCTCGATCTGTTCCAGCGGATCGTGATATCGCCGTGCTCGGTCAGCGCCCTGCTGGTCCGGACCGACGGCCCTCCCATCGTGTTGTGCGTCAACCAGACCGGCGACCTCGGAGCCCTGACCCCCTCATGAGAACGAAGAGCGGCCTCCGTGGCCGGGGAACCGAAACAACACCGAGCCGCACGCCCAACGAGACACGAGGGCGACGAGGCACGAGGAGCCCAGCCAGCTGCGGCCTCCGTGGCCGGGGAACGGAAACAACACCGAGCCGCACGCCCAACGAGACACGAGGGCGACGAGGCACGAGGAGCCCAGCCAGCTGCGGCCTCCGTGGCCGGGGAACGGAGAGACACGAGGAGCCCGGCCGACTGCGGCCTCCGTGGCCGGGGAACCGAAACAACACCAGGCCGCACGCCCAACGAGACACGAGGGCGACGAGGCACGAGGAGCCCGGCCAACTGCGGCCTCCGTGGCCGGGGAACGGAGAGAGATGAGCACTGATTTCGAGATCGTCGATCCCGAGCGGTTCACGGTCGGCACGGTCGGCAAGCCGGGCGAGCGGGTGTTCTACGTGCAGTCGGTGTCCGACGGAGAGCTGGTGTCGCTGAAGTGCGAGAAGGTACAGCTCGGAACCCTCGGCGAGTACCTGAACAGTCTGCTCACCGATCTCCCTCCCGCTGACTGGGAGACCGTGGGCGATGTCGAGTTGGTCGAGCCGGTGCTCGAGAACTGGACCGCCGGGCAGATGGCCGTGGCCTACGACGGCCCCAACGACCGGGTGGTCATCGTGGTCGACGAGCTCGTCGGCGAGGACGACAGCGGTGCGACCGCACGGTTCGTCGTCTCCCGAGACCAGGTGCGCGCGCTCGTGCGCCGCATCCGGGTCCTGTTGGCATCGAGCCGCGAATCGTCCAACGGCCACGGTCACTGACCCTCGTCCGGTGGCTGACCTCGCGCCCGAAGAGCGACTCGAGATCCTCGAGCATGCTGACATCGAGGTCGAGGGCCGTATGCCGTGGAGCAGCAACGCGACGCTGCTCTGCACCCTCACCTGTGGTGAGGTCGAGGCCCGCGCCATCTACAAGCCGCGACGCGGCGAACGGCCGCTGTGGGACTTCCCCGGGGGGCTCGACAAGCGCGAGGTGACGGCCTATCGCCTCAGCGGAGACCTCGGCTGGGACCTGATTCCCGAGACGATCCTGCGAGACGGGCCTCATGGGGTCGGCAGTCTCCAGTGGTTCGTCGACGCCGATTTCGAACAGCACTACTTCACCCTCGTGGACGACGAGGCGAACCATGCGCAGCTGAAGGCGATGTGCGCGTTCGACTTCGTCGCCAACCAGACCGACCGCAAGGGAGGACACTGCCTGGTCGACGGCGATGGTCACATCTGGGGCATCGACAACGGCCTCAGCTTCCACCGCGAGTTCAAGCTGCGGACGGTGATCTGGCACTTCGAGGGAGAGCCCGTCCCCGACGAGCTGCTCGACGACCTCAGCCGATGGCTCGACCACGACGGGCCTGCTGCGCTCGACATGCTCGACGCCTTCGAGGTCGACGCCGTGCGCACGCGCGCACGGGCGCTCGTCGAGGCAGGCAGCTTCCCCGTCGACGAGAGCGGGCACCGCCACCCCTGGCCCCTCGTCTGAGCTGGGATCACCCGAGAACCTGCTGATTGATCAGCGAGCTTCGAGGGCCTCGATGAGGGCGGGGAGGACCTTGTGCAGGTCGCCCACGATGCCGAGGTCAGCCACCGAGAAGATCGGCGCCTCGGGGTCCTTGTTCACGGCGATGATGTTCTTGGAGCCTTTCATGCCCACCAAGTGCTGCGTCGCACCCGAGATGCCGGCGGCGATGTAGATGTCGGGCTTGACGACCTTGCCGGTCTGGCCGACCTGCTTGGAGTAGGGCACCCAGCCGGCGTCGACGATGGCCCGGGTCGCGCCGGTGGCGGCACCGAGCTTGCCGGCGAGCTGCTCGATGAGCTCGAAGTTGGCGGGATCGCCGAGGCCACGGCCGCCCGACACCACGATCGATGCATCCTCGAGCTGGGGACCCTCGCGCTCCTCCACGTGGGTCGCGGTGACGATGGCCCCGCCGGCGGTGCCGGTGTCGGGCAGATCGACGGTCACGACTTCGGGGGCGCCGCCACCGGCCGAGGTGGCCGGGAACGACTTGGGCCGAGCGAGGACCAGCTTGGTGCCGCTGTTGGTCAGCTTGACCTTCATCAGCTTGGTGCCGCCGAAGACCGGCTCGGTCACCACGACGGTGTCGCCGTCGACCGAGAGGTCGGTGTTGTTGGTCACCACGGGCTGGTCGGTCTTGACCGACAGGGCCGCCAGCGTGTCGCGGGCGTCGTAGGTCGTGCCGGCGAGGATCAGATCGGGGCCGCTGCCGGCCTCGATGATCGCCGCAAGCGCAGCGGCTGCGACCGGACCGACGAGCTTGCCTTCGATCGGCCCGGTGGTGTGCACCTTGGTGGCGCCGAACTCGCCGAGCTTGGCAGCCATGGCCGCGCCGTCGCCGGCGACGAACGCCTCGACGGTGCCGCCGAGTTCGCGAGCCTTGGTGAGCAGTTCGAGGGTCAGCGAGGAGGGCTCGGCGCCCTCTCCTTCGGCAAAGACCCAGACGGTGGAAAGTGTCATGTGAGGTGTCCTTCTGTCGTTCCGGGTCGCTTCTAGATGACCTTGAGCTCTTCGAGCTTCGCGATGATGTTGTTGAAGCCGTCGCCTTCGTCTTCGATGATCTCGCCCGACTCACGGGCGGGGGCGTCTTCGACGTCGGCGACTTCCTGGCGGGCTCCGCCCCAGCCGACGGCGCCACCGTCGAGTCCGAGGTCGGCCACGGTCACTTCGTCGACCGGCTTGCTCTTGGCCGCCATGATGCCCTTGAAGCTGGGATAGCGGGGCTCGACGACGCCGGCCGTCACCGACACCACCGCCGGGGTCGGGCACTCGATGTCCTGCGAGCCGGTCTCGGTCTGGCGCTTCACCTTGACCGTTCCGCCGTCGACCTCGATCGCCTTTGCGAAGCTGATCATCGGCGCCTCGAGGAGGGTCGCGATCTGCTGCGGCACGACGCCGGTGTAGCCGTCGGAGCTCTCGACACCCGCGAGCACGAGGTCGTACTCGGCGCGCCCGATGGCGGCGGCGAGGACCTTGGCCGTCTCGAGCGCACCCGAGCCGGCGATCGAGTCGTCGCTGACCAGGATGGCCTTGGCTGCGCCCATCGCCAGCGCGGTGCGAAGGCCACCGACCTCCGAGCCCGGCGCCATCGACACGAGGGTCACCTCGCCGCCACCGGCGGTGTCGACGAGTTGGAGCGCCATCTCGACGCCGTACGAGTCGGACTCGTCGAGGATGAGCTTCACGTCACGGTTGAGGGTGTTGTCCCCCGCGAGCGAACCTGGATCGGCTGGATCTGGAATCTGTTTCACACAGACGACGACGTTCATGGCCTGATTGTGTCTCGCGGTCCGAGGCGCGCAACAAATCGGGGCATACATTCACCAGTCGGCACCGGTCTGCGGCGCGCTAGCTTCACCGAACCTTGAAGCTTCTGCTCCTCGTGAACCCGTTCTCGTCGTCGGTGACGGCGCGCGGCCGCGTCGTCATCCGGAAGGCCCTCTCGGCCGACCATGACGTCACGCTCGCCGAAACGAGTCGACGCGGCCACGCGACCCGCCTCGCGCAGGGCGCGGCGGCCGAAGGCACCGACGTCGTCGTCGTGCTCGGAGGTGACGGCACGCTCAACGAGGCGGCGAACGGCTTGGCGCGGACCGACACCGCCCTGGCGACCCTCCCCGGCGGCTCGACGAACGTCTTCGCGCGGACGCTCGGCCTCCCGAACGATCCCATCGAGGCCACGGGCCATCTGCTCGACGATCTGGCGGCCGAACGCATCCGGCGGGTGGGTCTCGGATCGGTGAACGGCCGCTACTTCCTCTTCCACGTCGGGATGGGATTCGACGCTGCCGTCGTCGAGCAGGTCGAGAAACGGGGTGCGTTGAAGCGGTACGCCGGCCACCCCCTGTTCATCTACGCCGGCTTCGCCACCTGGCTCCGCCACTACGACCGGAGTCGTCCTCGGATGGCGATCCGCCATCCCGACGGCGAGGTCGTCGACGACGGCTATTTCGCCATCTGCATGAACACCAGCCCCTACACCTACCTCGGGAATCGGGCCCTCGACCTCGCCCCTGCGGCGACCCTCGACACCGGCCTGTCGCTGATCGTGCTCCGAACCCTGGACTTCGCCAAGACGATGAGGATCATCGGCTCGGCACTCGGATCGGGTCGACACCTGCGCTCGACCCGCTATGCCCACGTGCGCGACAACCTGTCGAGCCTCGAGATCGAGGGCTACGGCGCATTCCCCTATCAGGTCGACGGCGACCACCTCGGCGATGCGACGTCGCTGTCGTTGCGACACGAGCCCGCCGTGCTCGATCTCGTCGGCGCCTGAGTTCGCGAATCAGCCCGGCGCACCGTCCCCCAAGGCGGTCCGCGCGACATCGGGGACATTGGTCACGACCCCGTCGACGCCGAACGAACCGAGCGCAGCGATCCGCGAGGGGTCATCGACCGTCCACACGTTGACCGCCAGACCCGCATCGTGGGCAGCGACCACGTAGGCCTCGTCGACCTGACCGTTCTCGGGATGAACGAAACGGTGGCCTCGGTCGATCGCGAGCCCGAAGACCGTCGCCGGATCGAGCGCGCTCGAGTAGGTCAACAGAGCGGTCGGCGGCGCGCCGGGCAGCCCTCGCACTCGATCGATGGTGTCGAGGTTGAACGACGACACCACGAATCGGTCGGCGGGCCCGATGGCGGACAGGACCTCGACGACGGCGTCGGCGATGGCGTGGTCGGGCTCGAATCCCGCATCGCCGGGCATGTTCTTGATCTCGACGTTCACGATCAGGTCTGCGCACGCACCGATCGCGTCGATCAGCCCACACACGCCGTCGGGGCGATCGGCGAAGGCGACGTCGCAGACCGCACGCCCATCGCCATAGGTCGCATCGTGCGACACGACGAGCACCGAATCCGACGAATGACGCACATCCAACTCGACGGCATCGGCACCCAGCTCGACCGCACGGGCGAAGGCTGCGACCGTGTTCTCGGGCTTTTCCGCCGATGCACCTCGGTGGGCGATCACCAGGGTCATGAACTCGTCCTTTCGGAGACAAAAAAAGTGCTTGCTTGTGTTCGCACCCGGGGTCTAGAGTGGGCAACTGTTCCAGCCGCACCATCTCGACGCGTTCGTGCGTCGCGGCGGCATGTGAATCCCATCACGAAGTCTCTCGGAGGAATTCCCTTGGCGCTCGCCACCACCTCGCTCGCCCTCGAACTGGAGACCGACGATTGGCGCGACCTCGCGTCATGCCGCGACACCGAT
>DATKWD010000033.1:0-15958 GCA_035529695.1 Acidimicrobiales bacterium
GTAGATGAACTCGAACAGACACAGCTTGGGGTCGACCGGCGTCTGCCAGTCGACGGTGACCGAGCGCTTGCCGGTGGCATCGATGATGATCATCTCGCCGGGCTCGAGCTCGCGAACGAAGGTGGCCCCCATGATGTCGAGCGCAGGGGTCTCGGACGCGAGGACCCAGCCGTCGTCGAAGCGTCCGAGACACAGCGGACGGATGCCGTTGGGATCGCGCACGCCGATGAGATGCCCCTCGTCGAGGCCGACGAACGAGAACGCGCCACGCAGCCGTGGGAACAACCGCAGCATCGCTCGCTCGAGCGCCCGGCCGTCGGCCGAGTGGTCGGCGTCGGCCTCGAGCTCGGCTGCAAGGAGCTCGGCAACGAGGTCGCTGTCGCTGGCAACGGTGCCGGGCAGCATGCCGGCTTCCGCCGCGAGTTCGGCGGTGTTGACGAGGTTGCCGTTGTGCCCGAGGGCGAACTGGTGCTCGCCCGCGACCCGGTGGACGGGCTGCGCGTTTCGCCACGTGCTCGACCCGGTGGTCGAGTAGCGGGTGTGGCCGATCGCCAGGTGGCCCGACTTGTCGAGCGCAGCGAGGCTGTGATCGTCGAACACCGACGCCACCAGACCCGAGTCCTTCTGGACCACGATCTCGGTGCCGTCGCTCACGGCCATGCCGGCCGCTTCCTGTCCACGATGTTGAAGGGCGAACAGCCCGAGGTAGGTCAGGTGGGCGACGGTCTGGCCGGCGCCCGGTGCGTAGACCCCGACGACCCCACACTCTTCGGAGAGTTCATCGTCGTCGGGACGACGGTCCTCAGAAGGCACGAGGCCAATATAGGCCGCGGCACTCCTCAGTCCGGTGCTCGGACCTGGATGCGGCGCCGGAGCGCCTCGATGTCAGCGTCGCCGGACGCAAGTTCGCGGACGTCCTCTCGGAGCGCTGCCACCTCGGCACCGATGAGATCGATCCGCGGACCCACCGCCGCGACCACGCTCGCTGCCACGTCGTCGTGATCGAGGACGCCCCCCTGGTCGTGGAACTGTTCGATCATCTCGGTCAGATCGGCTCGCATCGCAACGATCTCGGCTCGGGCGACCTCGAGGTCGGGCCACTCGATCACCGCCCGCCGCAAGCCGCTGAAGTCGGCACGGAGCTCATCGATCGCCTCGCGGACCGGGGCACTGCTCACTCGCTCGTTCAGGCCATCGAGTGACTCGCGGATCACCGCCAGTTCCGACCGCATGGTGCTGAACTCGGGAACCAGGCTGCCCGAGAGCGAGCGCAGCTCGCTGATGACCGATCGGCCCAGCTCGTCGGTGGCCTCGATCAGCTCTCGCGTGTCGGCGGCGTGGGCGCGGACGGCGTCTGCCAGCGAGCCGAGATCGGTGACGAGCTGGTCGCTCTGTCCCGACATCGTCCGCACGGCGTCCTCGGACTCGGCCATGGTGCGTCGGATCTCGCCGACGATCCGCTCGTTGGTCCTGCGGAACTCGTCGAGATCGGTCGACTGCGAGCGGTTGAGTCGGTTGACCAGATCGGCGTACTCGGTGAGCCGATCGCTCATCACCGAGCGATAGGTGGTGGTCGCCGCGATGAGGTCGTCGATCCGCATCGACAGCACCCCGATCGCCGCTGCGGTGGTGTCGCCGAGCGCTGCGACCGCAGAGGCCAGCGGCAACGGGCCGGCGGCGTCAGGGGTGAGCGGCTCGGAGTCGACCGCTTGGGGGCTCCCGGGCGCCGCCTTGGTCATCCAGTCCGGAAGGTCGCCGTCGGCCGAACCCGGCTCGACCGTCGCGCCCTCGTTCGCGTCGACGCGCTCGCGGTCCGCCTCGGCCATCCCGAGAGGTTAGACCCGGTACGCTCAGGCGATGGCCACGACGGCTTCCGCACCACCGAAGCCACGACGTTTCGGTCTCGCCAAGCTGGCGAAGTACACCGGCGCATCGGTCGCGGGCGTGATCATCGGCCAGTCGACGCTGTACTTCTTCTCTGCCGTCCTCGACTGGTCGCCGGGTTGGGCGAACCTGATGGCCGCCAGCCTCGGTGCCGTTCCGAACTACACCATCAACCGCTACTGGACGTGGAACAAGCGCGGAAAGAACCACCTCTGGCGAGAGGTCATGCCGTTCTGGCTCCTCACCTTGGCCGGCCTCGGCATGTCGACCTTGATGGTCATCCTCGCGTCGGACCAGTGGCCCGACAGTCAGCTCGCGATCCAGGTCGCCAACCTGGCCGGGTATGGCAGCGTCTGGTTCATCAAGCTGCTCATCCTCGAACACCTGCTGTTCAAGCACGACGACGACGCGACCGCCTGAGTCAGCCCTGGGCGGTGCCACTCCCGAGCGCCGTCGGCAACCGGTCGCGCCAACGAGTCGTGAGCTGGTCGACCGTCGTGTCGATCTGTGAACCGATCGAGAACGTGGCGCCCACTGCTCGGCCGATGCGCTGCACCTCGACACCGGCATCTGCGCATCGCCGGACGACCTCGGCCGCGGCGCCGGGTGCGACACACGCAACCACGGCCCCCGGAGTCTCGCCGAAGGCCTGGGTCACTCCAGCCTCCTCGATGACGGCCCCGACGCCCGAGGCCGCCGACATCTCGGCCAGCGCGACCGCGAGGCCGTCGGCGAGGTCGTGGACGCCACTCAGCAGGTCATCGTTCACGATCGACCGGACGGCGTCAGCCGTCGCAGCGACCATCTCGAGGTCGAGCGCGGGGGGCATCCCGACCTTCTCACCGCGACGCCAGGCCCACAGCGACCCGTCGAGCGACGAGGCCGGCGTCCCGATCAGCAACAGCTCGTGTCCGTCGACGAGGGCCACCCCCGCAGGCCGTCTGGTCAGCTCGTCGACGACACCGAGCATGCCGATCACCGGGCTCGGATCGATGTCTGCGCCGCGCGACTCGTTGTAGAAGCTGACGTTCCCGCCGGACACCGGGATGCCGAGCGACCGACACGCATCACCCATGCCGTCGATCGTCTCGGAGAACTGCCACATGACCTCGGGGTGCTCGGGATTGCCGAAGTTCAGACAGTTGACCAGCCCGAGCGGCCGGGCTCCGACACAGGCCAGGTTCATCACCGACTCGGCGACGACCGCGGCCATGCCGGTTCGGGGGTCGAGTGCACACCAGCGGTGGTTTCCGTCAGTGGTGACGGCCAGCGCCCGGCCGGTGTCGACACCGGTGGTCGGGTGCTTGAGACGGAGCACCGCCGCGTCGCCCTCGGGCCCGACGACGGTGTTGAGGAACAACATGTGGTCGTACTGCGAGCTGACCCACGACGTGTCGGCCATCAGAGCCAGCAGATCACCGGTGGCGTCGGTGTCGGCGGGTGCGTCGACGTGGGTTCCCTGGCGCTCGGCGAGATCGGCCGGCGGTTCGAGGGGACGCTCGTAGAGCGGCGCGTCCTCGTCGAGCGTCGACGCCGGCAGGTCAGCCAGAACCTGACCGTCGAACTCGTCGAGAACTCGAAAGCGACCGGTCCCGGTGACCGTGCCGATCACCGATGCGGCGATCTCCCACCGCGATGCGATCTCGAGCACTCGATCGAGGTCGGCCGGCTCGACGATGGCCAGCATGCGCTCCTGGCTCTCGCTCGTCATGATCTCGAACGGCTCCATGCCGGTCTCGCGCAGGTGCACCTCGGAGAGGTAGAGGTCCATCCCGACACCGCCCTTCGACGCCGTCTCGCTCGCCGCACCGGTGATGCCGGCGGCTCCGAGATCCTGGACGCCGACGGCGAGCCGCTCGTCGAGGATCTCGAGGCACGCCTCGATCAGACGCTTCTCCTCGAACGGGTCGCCCACCTGCACGCTCGGTCGTTTGTCGGCGTCCTCCTCCTCGGTCCCGAAACCGGCAGAGGCGAGCACCGAGGCTCCACCGATGCCGTCGCGACCGGTCGACGAGCCGAGCAGCACGGTGAGGTTCCCCGCACCCGAGGCCCGGGCGAGGATCAGGCGCTCACGCGGCAGGGTCCCGAGGCAGAAGACGTTGACCAGCGGGTTGTCCGTGTAGGTCTCGTCGAACACCGTCTCGCCCCCGACGGTCGGGACGCCGACCGAGTTGCCGTAGCCCGACACACCACTGACCACCCCCTCGGCGATCCAGCGGCTCCGAGGATCGTCGAGCGGTCCGAAGCGGAGCGGATCCATCAGGGCGATGGGGCGCGCTCCCATGGTGAATACGTCGCGGAGGATGCCGCCGACACCGGTTGCGGCGCCCTGATAGGGCTCGATCGCAGACGGGTGATTGTGGCTCTCGATCCGGAAGGCCGCGGCGATGCCGTCGCCGACGTCGACCACCCCTGCGCCCTCACCCGGTCCGACGATGACGTGCGGCGCCTCGGTCGGGAGTCGGCGGAGGTGCACCCTCGATGACTTGTAGGAGCAGTGCTCGGACCACATGACCCCGTACATCGCGAGCTCGAGATGCGTCGGCTCACGGCTCAGGATGCGTTCGATCGCCTCGGCCTCGTCGTCGGTCAACCCGAGTGCCCGGTGCAGCGGTTCAGCCATCGCGGCTCACCGTAGACGCCCACCCACGGACCGAAATACACCGCGGCGCGATCAGGCCCTGCTTGACCGAAATGGGTCTCGGCGCTTTATGATCGATGGACATGGCAGAGAGACGCGAAATGTCCGACGATCACAAGGCCGCGCTGGCCGAAGGCCGAAAGCAAGGGCGGGCCGTTCGGACCTATCTCGAAGCACTCGACGCGAACAAGCCCAAACGGGGGCGAAAGAGGACGCCGGAATCCATCGACAAGCGCCTCGTAAGGATCGACGCCGAACTGGGCGAAGCCGATCCGCTCAAGAAGCTGAATCTGATCCAAGAGCGACTCGATCTGACCGCCGAACGCGACGCCCTCGAGACCCAGGTCGATCTGTCCGAACTGGTCGACGGTTTCGTCGAGGCCGCCGCCGGGTACAGCGAGCGCAAGGGCATCAGCTACGCCGCATGGCGTGAACTCGGCGTCGACGCCAGCGTGCTCAAGGCCGCCGGCATCAAGCGCGGCAGCTGACTCAGCCTGCGAGCAGCGAGCCGATCAGGACCTTGCCGTCCTCACTGCCCAACAGCGGGTGGCACGCGCGTTCGGGATGCGGCATGAGCCCCACGACGTTGCCGTCGGAGTTGGAGATCCCGGCGATGCCGTCGACCGATCCGTTCGGGTTGTCGACATAGCGCACCACGATGCGGTCTTCGTCGCGTAGCTGGTCGGCGGTCCGCTGGTCACAGGTGTAGTTCCCCTCGAAGTGATTGATCGGGATCCGGAGCTTCTGACCGACCGCTGCACCACGGGTCAGGACCGATCGAGTCGAGGTGACTTCGAGGTCGACCTGGGTGCACACGAACTTCAATCCCGCGTTCTTCTGGAGCGCTCCCGGAAGCAATCCGCACTCGGTCAACACCTGGAATCCGTTGCAGATCCCGACCACCGGGCCACCATCTCGAGCGAAGTCGGCAACGGCATCCATCACCGGTGAGAACCTCGCGATCGCACCGGGGCGGAGGTAGTCGCCGTGGGCGAACCCGCCCGGAACGACCACGGCATCGGCGTCGCCGATCGACGCATCGGCATGCCAGAGCACGCGCGCCTCACCACCGAGACCTTCGACGGCCTCGATCGCGTCCTGCTCGCAGTTCGAACCGGGGAACAGCACCACACCGACTCGGGTCGGCATCAGGAGGCTTCGCTCACCGAGATGTCGGCGTCCTCGATCACCGGGTTGGTCAGGAACCGGTCGCACACATCGCGGACCCGACTCCGGGCTGCGGGCTCGTCAGGGGCGTCGACGGTGAACCGGAACGCCTTGCCGACCGTCACCCCCTCGATCCCGCCGAAACCGAGCGCGGGAAGCGACCGCTCGATCGTGGCACCCTCGGGATCGGCGATTCCGGGACGTGGACGGGTCTCGACCAACACGTCAAAGCGCATACCGAAGCCTAGGCACCCGGCCAGTCGTCGAGCGACAGGCCACTGATGCGTTCGTACGCCTCGCGGTAGCGAGCCGAGGTCGCCGCCACGACCTCGTCGGGCAGCGGTGGAGGTGGGGGCGTCTTGTCCCAGTCGAGGCCGTCGAGGTAGTCGCGCACCGGTTGCTTGTCGAACGACGGCGGGGTCGCGCCAGGGTGCCACTGATCGGCCGGCCAGAAACGCGACGAGTCCGGTGTGAGCACCTCGTCGCACACGATCAGTTCGCCGTCGGCGAGGCCGAGCTCGAACTTCGTGTCGGCGATGATGATGCCGCGGTCGCGGGCCCACATCGAGCCCTCGATGTAGAGCTCGAGACTCGCCGCCCGTGCTCGGTCGGCGAGTTCGGAGCCCACCAGATCGGACGCTTCCTGAAAGCTGATGTTGATGTCGTGGTCGCCGTCGGCGGCCTTGGTCGACGGGGTGAACACCGGCTCGGGGAGCTGGTCGGCCTCCTGGAGGCCGGGCGGGAGCGCCGTGCCGTGCATGGTGCCGTCACGCTGGTACTCCTTCCACGCCGACCCGGTCAGGTAGCCGCGCACGATGCACTCGATCGGAAGCATGTCGGCCCGACGGCACAGCATCATCCTGCCGTCGATCGACTCGTCACCGGCCCCGGGCACCGCGCCGTAGTCGGTCGAGATCAGATGGTGCGGCACCGTGTCACCGAAGTGGTCGAACCAGAAGGCCGACATGGCGGTCAGGACCCGGCCCTTGTCGGGGATCGGTTCGGCCATCACGACATCGAATGCCGAGATCCGGTCGGAGGTCACCATGAGCAGCTGGTCAGCACCGGCGTCGTAGATGTCTCGCACCTTGCCGGATGCGATCTTCGGGAGTTGAACGGTCACCTGAGCATCATGGCTCACGGTGTCGGTCGAACGAAGGACCACGTCTGCCAGGCTCTCGCGCATGCGTGCCTCGCGGGCCGCAGCGTCTCGATCAGAGGATGTCGGCGGGCAGGTAGGCCGCTCCCTCGGGGTCGGCGGCCACCAGGGCCTCGACCGTCGTGCAGAATGCGGCCACCTGTTCAGGAGCAGCGCCGACGAACGACAGCGGCTCGCCGAGCGCCAGGCCGAGCGCGGCGCGATCGATCGGGAGCCGCTCGTCGGCACCGAGCCGATCGAGGAGATCGTTGTCGGCGGTGCCCTTCTCGCGCATCTCGAGCGCGACCGCCACGGCGTGTTCCTTGATCGCTTCGTGCGCTGCCTCGCGGCCTGCGCCTGCCCGCACGGCCGCCATGAGCACCTTGGTGGTCGCGAGGAACGGCAGGTAGCGGGCGAGCTCGCGATCGATGACCGCCGGATGTGGCCCGAACCCGCCCAGCACGGTGAGGAGCGTCTCGAACTGACCATCGATGGCCAGGAACGCGTCAGGAATGGCCACTCGCCGTACGACCGAATCGGAGACGTCGCCTTCGTTCCATTGGTCGCCGGCGAGCGTCGAGACCATCGTGACGTGGCCGTCGAGGATGTGCTTGAAGCCGACGATGCGCTCGCAGCTCCGCGTGTTCATCTTGTGCGGCATGGCCGAGCTGCCGACCTGACCGGCGACGAAGCCCTCGGTCGCCAGCTCGTGACCCGCCATCAGCCGGATCGTGGTCGCGAGGCTCGATGCAGCGCTGGCGACCTGGGCGAGCGCGCTGACCACGTCGAAATCGAGCGAGCGGGGGTAGACCTGCCCCACGTTGTCGAGCGTGGCCGAGAATCCGAGATGCCCCGCCACCGAGGCCTCGAGCGCCGCCAGCGCGTCCTGGTCGCCACCGAGCAGGTCGAGTTGGTCCTGCTGCGTCCCGACCGGCCCCTTGATGCCACGCAAGGGATAGCGGTCCAGCAGGTCGACCAGCCGTTGGCGACCCAGCAGGAGCTCCTGGCCGGCGTTGGCGAAGCGCTTGCCGACGGTGGTGGCCTGCGCTGCGACGTTGTGCGAACGCCCGGTGATCACCAGCTCTGAATACTGGGCAGCCAGCGCGGCGAGTCGGGCCAGCGCGGCCGTCGTGCGATGCAGGACGAGCTCGATCGAATCGCGGATCTGGAGCTGCTCGACGTTCTCGGTCAGGTCACGCGAGGTCATTCCCTTGTGAATGTGTTCGTGGCCGGCGAGCGCACAGAACTCCTCGATCCGAGCCTTGACATCGTGTTTGGTCACCCGGTCGCGGGCCTCGATCGATGCCAGGTCGACCTGGTGGACGACTGCCTCGTAGTCCTCGATCACCCCGTCGGGCACCGCGACTCCGAGCTCACGCTGGGCGCGGAGCACGGCGAGCCAGAGTTGCCGCTCGAGGACGACCTTGTGCTCAGCGGTCCACACGTCGGTCATGTCGGAGCTCGCGTAACGCGCCGCAAGGATGTTCGGGATCGCAGCCATTTGGCCTCAAGGTTAGATCGTGCCCCGTCGATACTCCCCTACCTGCACGCATTCGAACGCGAGGGAATTCCAGTGACGGCAGTGAGCTGCGAAAAGCATCCATTCGAGCTGGCAGTGAACCCCTGCTACGAGTGCGGCCACGACGCGTGCCATACCTGCCTGGTGTCGGTGCGTGGCCCGAAGAAGCCGGCCATCTGCCTCGACTGTTCGATCAGCGCCGGAGGTGTGCGTCGGAACTCGGCGCGGCCACCCAAGTACGTGCCGAAGGACATGAAGATCCTGCGCAAGCGGCTGGTCCGCGAGCTCAAGGAGCAGCGAGCCTCGTCGGGTCGCCTCGCCGAGATCGAGCAGATGCCACCGTTCGACCCGGCAGATCTCGGCCTGATCCCGCCCGCAACGGACTCATTCGCCGTGCCCCCGGCGCCGCCGGTGATCGAGCCTGCGGTGGATCAGCCCGTCATCGGCCCGATGATGGACGTCGAGACGGATCCACCCGTCGAGACGGAGATGACCGAGCCGGCGCCCACCGATCAGATGCCGTCAATCGACTGGTCCGAGGACTGGTCGAACGACTGGAACGCCCCGCCGACCATCGCCGCCGGCAGCTGACCATCGCCGCCGGCAGCTGATCAGCGACGAGCCGCCTGGTCGGCTCGGTGCTCGGTGAGCTTGGCCGCCATGTCGTCGTCGGTGACGGCGATGATCTGGATCGCCAGCAGCGCGGCGTTCATCGATCCGTCGACCGCCACGGTTGCGACCGGAATGCCTTTGGGCATCTGGACGGTCGAGTAGAGCGCATCGACGCCGTTGAGGGCGCCGCCCGACAGGGGCACCCCGATCACCGGCAACGTGGTGTTCGCGGCCACGGCGCCGGCGAGGTGAGCCGCCATCCCCGCGCCGCAGATGACCGCCGAGTAGCCGGCCGAGCGAGCGGCCTTCGTGAACGCTGCAACCGCCTCGGGCGAGCGGTGAGCCGACATGACACGCCAGTCGCACTCGACCCCGAATCCCTCGAGGGTGTCGGCCGCAGGCTGCATCTTGTCGCGGTCATTGGGCGAGCCCATCAGCACGGCAACCTTGTGACTTATCGGACTGGATCCTCCTTGGCTGCAGCGGCAGCGATGTCGGTACGAAAGAAGCGCCCGGGCCAGGTGATGCCCTCGGCGGCCGCGTAAGCGAGCTCGCGGGCTTCGGCGATGGTCGGTGCATGGCCGGTGGCACAGAGGACGCGACCGCCGGCAGTGACGAGGCGAGCGTCGTCGCCGTGAGCGACGCCGGCGTACTGCACGCTGACGCCCGACATCTCGTGCACCCGGTCCAGACCGTCGATGGGATCGCCGGTGAGCGGTGATGCGGGATAGCCCTCCGACGCGCATGCGACCGTGACGAACGCCTCGTCGCTGATCGTCGGCGTCGAGACCAGCGCACCATCGGCAGCCTCGGCGAGGAGCTGGCCGAGGTCACTGGTGACCCGCGGGAGCACCACCTGTGCCTCGGGGTCACCGAACCGGACGTTGAACTCGACGAGCTTCGGGCCGGTCTCGGTCAGCATGAGCCCGGCGTACAGCGTGCCCCGGTAATCGATCCCGCGGCGGCGGAGCTCGGCGAGGGTGGGCGTGATGAAGTCACGCAGGACCTCGTCGACCATGGCCTCGGTGACGAGCGGAACCGGTGAGTAGGCGCCCATGCCGCCGGTGTTGGGACCGGTGTCGGACTCGCCGACCCGCTTGAAGTCCTGGGCGGGTGGGAGCGCCACCGCATGGGTGCCGTCGCACACGGCCAACAGCGACAGTTCAGGCCCCGACATGGCCTCCTCGATCACCACCGTCGTTCCGGCGACACCGAAGGTCTCGCCCGCCAACTTCGCCTCGATGTCGGCGACCGCCGCTGCGTGGTCGTGGGTCACCAGGACACCCTTGCCGGCGGCCAGGCCGTCGGTCTTCACGACATAGGGCGGAGCGAGGGTGTCGAGGTGCGCGACGGCCGCAGCGGCATCGGTGAAGGTGGCGTGCGCAGCCGACGGAACCCCGGCCGCGGCGACCACCTCCTTCATCCATGCCTTCGATCCTTCGAGCCGGGCACCGTCAGCGCCGGGTCCGAACACCCGCTTGCCCTGCGCGCGCAACTCGTCGGCGAGGCCGGCGACGAGCGGTTCCTCGGGGCTGATCACGAACAGGTCGGCGTCGACGGCCGCCGCTTCGTCGGGGATCGATTCGGCGATTCCGGCGTTGCCAGGGGTGACCACGACCTCGTGATGCCGACTGAGCACCTGGGTCAGCGTGTGGGCACGCCCGTCACCGCCGACGACACAGATCTTCATGGCGAAGCAAGGTAGCGGTCAGGGTCGGACCTGGACGTACTGCGTCCGGCCCGGGCCGACCCCGAGGAGACGGACCGGCACACCCACCTGCTCCTCGATGAAGCGCACGTAGTCGATTGCACGCTCGGGGAGCTGGTGACGCTCGGTGGTCTCGGAGAGGTCGGTCGTCCAGCCCGGCAGCTCCTCGTACACGGGCCTGGCCTTGTGGAGGACCGACTGGTTGTCGGGGTAGTCGTCGATCCGACGACCGTCGACCTCGTAGGCCACGCAGACCTTGACCGTCTCGAACACGTCGAGGATGTCGAGCTTGGTGATGGCCAGCTCGGACAGCGAGTTCAGCCGGACCGCATGGCGGAGCATGACGAGGTCGAGCCAGCCCGGGCGTCGACGCCGCTTGGAGTTGGTGCCGTATTCGTGGCCCCGATCGACGATGAGGTCACCGGTCTCGTCGAGCAGCTCGGTGGGGAACGGCCCCGAGCCGACCCTGGTCACGTAGGCCTTGGCGACTCCGACGACCCGCTCGATGTCGCGCGGGCCGACGCCGGCGCCGGTGCACGCGCCGCCCGCGACCGGGTTCGAGGAGGTCACGTAGGGATAGGTGCCGTGATCGAGGTCGAGAAAGGTCGCCTGAGCCCCCTCGAAGAGCACGTGCTGGCCGGCGTCGAGCGCGGCGTGCACGAGGTTCACGGTGTCGGTGACCATCGGCTCGATACGCGGGGCGTACTCGTTCAGGTAGACGTCCGCGATCTCGTCGGCATCGAGCGGGAGCTGGTTGTAGACCTTGGCGAGCACCGGGTTCTTCTCTCGCAGCACCAGGTGGAGCTTCTCGCGAAAGATCTTCGGGTCGTAGAGGTCTTGGACCCGCAAACCGACCCGCGCCGCCTTGTCGCTGTAGGCCGGGCCGATGCCTCGCTTGGTGGTCCCGAGCTTGTTCTTGCCCAGGTACCGCTCGGTCAACGCGTCGAACTCCTGGTGATACGGGAAGATCAGGTGGGCGTTGGTGCTGACCTTGAGCCGCGAGCAGTCGACGCCGCGGCCGGTGAGCATGTCGACTTCGGCGAGGAGCACCTTCGGGTCGACCACCACCCCGTTGGCGATGACCGGCGTGATGTGGTCGTACAGCACGCCGCTCGGGATCAGCTGGAGGGCGAAGGTCTCGCCGTCGACGACGAGCGTGTGCCCGGCATTGTGGCCGCCCTGATAGCGGACCACCAGCGACATCTCCTTGGCGAAGAGGTCGGTGAAGCGGCCTTTGCCCTCATCTCCCCATTGCGTGCCCACGAGCACCGTGGCTGGCATCTGACATCCCTCGTCGCGTCCGGGCCTGGTTGCGTTCCAGGCCGACGGGCGATGCTACCGGCGGGCCATCGCGGTTCCGAAGCCCGTTGTCTCACGGCCGGCCGACATCACGAGGAAGGCGCCACCGAGCGTGAACAGGAGCCCGGCCACGACGAGCAGCCCACGGGGGTCCCAGCCGGTCACCGGGAGCGGCTGGGTGGCGCCGGCCGACGCGGTCCGGCGGACCGAGACGCCCAGGACCTGTGTGCGGGGGACCGCCGGCGTCTGCACCAGCAGGCTCACCGGAGCCGTCGGCGTCAACGCAGGAGGCGCGCCGGGTTCGATGACCGTCGGGGGGAGACAGTCGAGGGTCAGCCGCCTCGAGGTCAGCTCGACGCCCGAACTGGCAGCCGAGGCGACCACGGTCTGATCTTCGCCGAGGTCGAGGCGGACCGTGATGTCGTCGCCGCCACCGGGCACCGGGATCGAGACGATTGCGGAGCCGTCGATGAGCAGATCGACCATGGTCTCGGTGGGTCCGTCGTTGGCGAGCGTGAACACCAGCGACCGGCTCGCACACTCGGTGGTGACCGTTGCTCGCGGGCGTTCACAGTCTGCTCGAATCGTGAAGCGAGTGAGCTCGGTGGCGTCGGCGGCCTGGACCACGATCTCACGGGTGAGGTGTTCGTCGACGGGCACCGAAACTCGTTCGAGTCGGTGTGCGCCGACCGCGACCTCGTTGGCGAGGCCGTCGACGACGACGGCGTAGCGCATCGGTTCGGGGGTCGGGTTGTCGAGGATCACGCTCGCACCCCCGGCTGCGCAGTCGGGAACGATCACGGGCACGTCGGGCGTGGGATAGCAGTCGGGGCGAAGGACTCGTTCGAGCAGGAGTTCACCGTCGGCGCCGACCGCGATCGTGGTCTGGGTGTCCTCGGTGACCGTCAGCAGCTCGGAGCGTTCGCTTCCGCCGCTCACCTCGAATCGGCGCCGTTCGACCCCGTCGACGGTCACCGTGAACACGGCGTCGACCTCTCCGGTGTTCGCGACCGAGACATCGATGCCGCCACGAGCACACTGGACGGTGACGATCCCAGACGGAGCAGCGGGCGCGCACTCGCCCGCATCGATGGTCGTCGCGCTGATCCGTGCCCCGCCGTACAGGCTGCGGTCGAGCAGCGGCGGGCCCGTGGCAGCGACGAGCTCGCCGCGGCAGACGGTCGTGCGGGCGGGGACGACGAAGCTGATGGATCCGCCACAGTCCGGGTCCGTACAGGCCTCGGCCGCCACCAGTTCGGAGGTCGGCGAGCCGTCGACGCGGTGCGCGGCGAGCGTGATGTCGAGCTCGTCGCACCCGGGCGCGAGTCCGTCCCATGACATCGTGACGGCGTCGCCGGGCTCGAGCGGACCGAGCGCGGACAGCTCGGCGACGGGCGAGTCGGTTGCGGTCGAGAAGCTGAGCCCCACGAGCGCATCGGGCCCGCAGACCTCAGCACCGGCGGGCTGGGCCGTGACGATCAGGATGATGCCGACCGACGCCACGAGTCCGGCGACCAACGCCGAGATGCGCGTGATGACTCGCATCGTTGCTCCCTCCCTCGCCGGACTGCAATGTGCAGAGATACCACGTTGTGGGGCGAAATACGAGCCTTCAGCTCCGGATCAAGAGGCTTCCGTCTGCGTCGACGTCGACCGTGGCCGTGTCACCCTCGCCGATCGTGCCATCGAGGACCGCCGTCGCAAGGCGGTCGCCGACCTCGCGCTGGATGACCCGCTTGAGGGGTCGAGCACCGTAGGCGGGGTCGTAGCCGAGTTCGGCGATGCGAGAGGCCGCGGCGTCGGTGACGGTGAGCTCGATCCGGCGATCAGCCAGCCGGCGGCGCAGGGCATCGAGTTGGATCGCGACGATCGGCGCCAAGTCGGCCTCGGTGAGCGAGCGGAAGCGCACGATGTCGTCCACCCGGTTGATGAACTCGGGCTTGAAGAAGTCGCGCGGGTCACCTGGGAGGTTCGACGTCATGATGAGCACCACGTTGGTGAAGTCGACCGTGCGACCCTGGCCATCGGTGAGCCGACCGTCGTCGAGCAGCTGGAGGAGCACGTTGAAGACGTCGGGGTGGGCCTTCTCGATCTCGTCGAGCAGGATCACGGCGTACGGACGCCGACGCACGGCCTCGGTGAGCTGACCACCCTCGTCGTAGCCGACATAGCCAGGGGGCGCACCGATGAGACGACTGACCGAGTGCTTCTCCATGTACTCGGACATGTCGATGCGGACCATCGCGCGTTCGTCGTCGAACATGAACTCGGCCAGCGCCCGCGCGAGCTCGGTCTTGCCGACTCCGGTCGGGCCGAGGAACAGGAACGAGCCGATCGGACGGTGCGGATCGGAAAGCCCGGCGCGGCTGCGTCGAATGGCGTTGGCGACCGCGTTGACGGCCTCTTCCTGACCGATGACCCGCTCGTGGAGCACGTCCTCCATGCGGACGAGCTTGGACATCTCACCTTCCATGAGACGGGCGACGGGCACCCCGGTCCAGCGACTGACGATCTCGGCGACGTCTTGCTCGTCGACCTCTTCCTTCAGCATCCGACGGGCGGACTGGTGTTCGGCGAGTGCCTTGGTGGCCTCGTCGACCTGCCGCTCGAGCTCGGGGATCTGTCCGTAGCGCATCTCGGCTGCTCGTTCGAGGTCGGGCTCACGTTCGGCTGCGACCCTCAGGTTCTCGAGCTGCTCCTTGAGGCCCTGGATCGTACCGATGGCTTCCTTCTCCTGGGTCCAGTGCGCCAGCATGCTGTCGCGGTCTTCGGAGAGGTCGGCCAGTTCGGCTTCGAGGGCGTCGAGCCGCTCCTTGGAGGCGGTGTCGGTCTCCTTGGCCAGGGCCACCTTCTCGATCTCGAGCTGGCGGATCCGCCGCTCGACAACGTCGATCTCGGTGGGCAGCGAATCGATCTCGATCCGGAGCTTGCTGGCCGCCTCGTCCATGAGGTCGATGGCCTTGTCGGGCAGGAAGCGTCCGGTCAGGTAGCGGTCCGACAGCACGGCTGCTGCGACCAGTGCGGCGTCCTGGATGCGCACGCCGTGGTGGACCTCGTAGCGCTCCTTGAGCCCGCGGAGGATGGCGATCGCGTCTTCGACGCTGGGCTGCTCGACCATGACCTGCTGAAAGCGCCGTTCGAGCGCAGCGTCCTTCTCGATGTGCTTGCGGAACTCGTCGAGCGTGGTGGCCCCGACCATGCGGAGTTCGCCACGAGCCAACATCGGCTTGAGCATGTTGCCGGCATCCATCGCCCCCTCGCCGGTCGCACCTGCACCGACGACGGTGTGCATCTCGTCGATGAACGTGATGACCTCGCCGTCGCTGTCGGTGATCTCCTTGAGGACGGCCTTGAGCCGTTCTTCGAACTCGCCCCGGTACTTGGCACCGGCCACCATGGCCGACAGATCGAGGGCGATGAGCCGCTTGTTCTCGAGGCTGGTTGGCACGTCGCCGTCGGCGATGCGCTGCGCGAGCCCTTCGACGATGGCCGTCTTGCCGACACCGGGCTCGCCGATCAGCACGGGGTTGTTCTTGGTGCGGCGACTCAGGACCTGGATGACCCGTCGCACCTCGTCGTCGCGTCCGATGACCGGATCGAGCTTGCCGGCACGGGCGTCGGCGGTGAGATCACGGCCGTAGCGCTCGAGCGACTGGTAGGTGTCCTCGGGGTTCTGGCTCGTGACTCGGTGGCTGCCCCGGACCTCCTGGAGCGCGCCCAAGAGGTCCTCACGACTGACACCGAGGCGGTCGGCGAGGGCGAGCAGGATGTGCTCGGTCGAGAGATACTCGTCACCGAGGTCGGTGCGGGTGGTGTCTGCGGCCTCGAGCACGGCGTTGGTGTCGCGACCCATGCGGGCCTCACCGCCGTAGGCACTCGGGAGCTTGGCGATGGCCTCGTCGACCCGGTTGCGGAGCTGGAGCGGCTCGGCGCCCACCTTCTGCAGGATCGGGAGCACGATGCCCTCGGGCTGGCGCAAGAGGGCGGCCA
>DATKWD010000034.1:0-23796 GCA_035529695.1 Acidimicrobiales bacterium
CACACCCGCGTGTCGACGGATCTGCGACCACACCTCGACCTCGTCGACGAGGCGCTGCACGCGCTCGGCCGCCGTGAGCTCCAGCCGCTCGCGGATCGCGCCGCGATCGACGCCTCGCTGATCCTCGAGCTGCACGTCCACGGCTCAACGCTACCGCCGAGTCGAGGCTCGCGCCCTGGGTCTCTCGAGTACAGAGACGAGCAGCGGACCGAGGAACTCAGGCCTCGCGAGCGGTCCGATGCCGGCCAGGACGAACCGAGCGAGCTGCTCGACATCACGCTTGCTCGGTTGACGGTCGGCGCGCAGGTGGTCACCACCTTCGTCGCAGGCTCCAGTAGCGGCGACACCATCCACCACCACCGATCGCAACCGGGAACGGAGCGCCCGGCGGACCGGGCGCGGCCTTGTCGGCCTCGGCGTGAAGCGCGGCCGCCACCTCGGCGTGCCGACTCGCCTTGATCTGGCCGAGGACATCCCCTCGCTGGTGGGCGTGGCTCTGGGCGTAGGAGATCGCCGACGACAGCACCTGCCCGCCGTGCCCCGCGTCCATCACCCGCGCCACTCGATTCAGCGCTGGTCCGAAGTAGTCGTCGCCGCGTTGTTCCGCCTCACCCGTCGCGATGCCCATCCGCACCGGCAGCCCCAGTCCCAGCTGCGCCTCCACCGCGGCGCGCGGCGAACCAAATGCGGCACACACCCCGTCGCCAGTGTGCTTGAACAACCCCCCCCCAGCAGACTCGATCGCAGACGCCAAGGCCTCGTCATGAGCTGAGGCGGAGGATCGCTGACGCTGGCGTCGGTCCAGGGATGGGGGTCACGCGGACGACCGTGGGCCCGGCCGTTCGGTTTCTCGTTCGGCTTTCCTTTCGGCTTCTCGCTCTTTTCCGCGATTTCACGGCGTGGGAGGGCCGATCTTGGCTCGATCCGACCCACCGTCGGTTCTCTGCGTGAATCCGGCCGGGCCCGTGGCCTAGTGGAGGTGTGGAGACTCCTACGTCGCTGGGAAATCCATCCAGCCCCCCAGCCGCCTCGAGGTGTACCGAGCCGGGTTTCCTCTCGACAACCCAATCCTCGAGCATTGCTGGAACCCGATCTCGGCCCCGGTTCGGCCATGGCCCTCCGCCGTGCACCGTGGCTGTGGCGAGACCAGACCGCAGGGATCCTTGCCGCGGCCGAGCTGCCTCGCTGGTCCGTGCCGACACGCTGCGTGGCCAAGGAGCCTTCGGCGAAGCCCATCTTTTCTCCGGACACACCCTTGCAGGTTTCCCTCCGGGAAACCTGCCGACCACGATCCGTATGCAGAACGCGGCACCGAGCCAGGCCTCCCACGTTCTCCACCCACGGCGTTCCCGCCCCCATCAACGAGCCCGAGGTATCTGATGACGAAGATCCAAAAGACGATCGATGTCGCGACGACAAATCCTGCCGTCACCGAAATGCGACCCCGACTGCTCACAATCACCCAGGCTGCGGCACTCCTCGGCGTCGGGAGAACGACCACCTACGAGCTCATCTCAGGTGGCGAGCTCGAGGTCGTCCACATTGGTCGGTCCGCCCGCGTTCCCGTCGAGTCCATCGACGATCTCGTCAGCAGGCTCCGCGCCCGATCCGCGTCGTAGCCCGTAGTATCGATTCCGCGACCGCCATGAAGTGGCGCTCCCCTCGCAGCTCGCGCTGCCCTCCACCCGCTGTTCAGCGCTGTGTACGGCGAGCAGGCACACCCGTGGCCTCTTGACCGTGGTGGCTGGCTGCACGTCTCGCCCTGGGCTGTGGAACTGCGAAAGGCGCCGCCCGCGATGTGCACCAGGACGTCCATCATCGACCATTGGCTCGGGGGACAACACAGAGCAGCCAAACTCGTCAACCGTGTCGAGTCCGAGGCTCGGTCATGATCGAGCGACGAGAGACCGCCTCGGGCGCAACCCGCTATGACGTCCGCCTCCGAGGTCCGGACGGCAAGGAGCGCAGTCGAACCTTTCGGACGAAGCAGGAGGCGAAGGCGTACGAGACCGCGGAGATCGCCCGAAGGAACCGGGGGGATTGGATCGACCCTCGCGACGCAGCTCGTTCGTTCGCCGAGATCGCCAGCGAGTGGTTCGACTCCAATCCGTCAAAGCGCGAGAGCTCTCGGGCACGCGACGAGATCACCCTGCGGTGCCACCTCCTCCCGCGGTTCGGGTCGATGCCAATCGGCCGTATACGGACCGTCGACGTCCAGTCATGGGTCAACGAGGCAAGCCGAGAGCGAGCGCCGCGGACCGTGCGTCGCGACTACGGGGTTCTGCGCGCGGTGCTTCGCTACGCCGAAGCCACCGAGAGCCTGGGACGCTCACCATGTCGAGGAGTCAACCTTCCCAAGGTCGAGAAGCTCGACCGACCGATCATCAACGCCGACGACCTCCAGCGTCTCGTCGATGAACTCGGTCGGCACGGCCTCATGGCACTGCTCGGCGCCGTGCTCGGCCTCCGCTGGGGGGAGGTCGCGGGACTGCGCGCCCGCCGGATCGACTTCGACGACGCCACGATCTCGATCGTCGAGCAGGTGGTGCGCGACGCTCGCGGCGCATCGATGCTCGGGGCGCCGAAGTCGGACGCCGGTGTTCGGACCCTCGCGGTTCCACACGCGCTCCTCACGCTTCTCGGCGACCATCTCGCCGAGCAGAACCCTGAGGGGATCGATCCGCAGGCGTTCATCTTCCCGGACACCTCTGGCGGGCACTTGGCGTACAACGCATGGAGACGGCGGGTGTGGGATCCGGCCGCGCACCGGGCCGGACTCGGCAAGGTCGATACGACCGCCGGCGGCGCCCGATACACGGGCGTCACCTTCCATGACCTCCGCCGGGCGAACGCCACCGCTCTGATCGGGGCGGGTGTCGACGTCAAGACGGCCCAACATCGGCTCGGCCACTCAGACGTGCGCCTCACCCTCGACGTCTACGCCCAAGCCGTCGATGCTGCCGATCGATCAGCTGCCGAGCGCATCGGCTTGCACTTCCTCGGTATCGACGACGACGGGAACACATGACCCCTCGTGACCAGCCCGTATCGGTCGCTGCCGTTTCTCCCGCGGGATGGACGCGGGATGGTCGGTCCGAGCCGTTTCTGCAGGTCAGACCCGAAATGTGGCCTGACCTGCGGTTGCGTCCTGTCGGGTGGGGGAGATTTGAACTCCCGGCCTCTGCGTCCCGAACGCAGCGCGCTAACCAAGCTGCGCCACCACCCGTTCGTGAGTCGACGACTCTATCCGCGACCCCCGGACCGACGAGAAGTTGATACGTGTCAGTCGGCGGCGACGGCGGGCACGGTGACGACGTCGGCGTGCTCGGTGTAGCTCTCACCGCGTCGGAGCGCGTCGGATGCACGCCGGAGACGGACCGCATCGAGGGGCTTGATGAGCCAGCCGTCGGCCCCGGATCGCTTCGCGAGGAACACATCGGGCGACCGGTCGAGAAGCATGAGCACCGGCACTTGGTCGAGACGGTCGGCCCCTTCCTCGTGACGGAGCGCCATGCAGACGGCCATTCCGCCCATGTTGCCGATCTGGAGGTCGAGGATGACCAGTTCGAGGTCATCTTCGTGATCATGGGCCGCGTCCAGGACATCGCGGCCCTCGTGCACTCGAATGATCGCTGTCTTGTCGTCGGCGAGCGCGGCATCGACAACGGCGGCAACCGAATCGGCGTCGGTGGCGATGAGGAGGGTACCCACGGCGCAGCACGCTACCGTTCGGCGTCACCATCACTCCACCGGAGTGACTCCGTACCCCCACCTTCCCCGGGAGAACGCGTGCTCGACATCGAAGTGACCACCACCGAAGACCACACGGTGTGCCGACCCAACGGCGAACTCGACGCCTACACGGTCGGCCAATTCCGCGAGGTTCTCGGCGACCTGGCCGAGACCAAGGCCCTGCTGATCGACCTCTCCGACGTCCCGTTCATGGACTCGGCGGGCCTCGGCGCCCTGATCGGCGGCATCCGTCGCACCCGCGAGTCGGGTGGCGAGGTCTCGGTGGCGTGCAGTCGTCCGACGCTCACCCGTCTCCTCCACACGACCGGTTTCGATCGCATCGTGCCCGTGGTCGAGACGGTCGAGGAGGCACTCGAAGCGCTGAAGCAGGCCCAGGCGGACACCGACTCGGAGGACTGAGCCCCGGTTCAGGCGCCCATCATCAGATCACCGAGGCGGCCGAGTCCTTCGAGATCGTGGACGTCGCTCTCGAGCATCGGTACCCGGATGACATCCGCGTCACCCGTCGACTCGGTGAGACCGTCGAGATGGGCCTCCTCACGACTCGCGGTGAGTTGGAAGTCGGCGAGGTTCGCGTAGAGACCGCCGAGGTCGGTGCCCTCGAACGCGTCGGCACGGGCTCGGGTCGCCTCGGCCAGCTCGTCGCCCCACTTGGGATGCATGCGGTTGACCACCAGCGCCTCGACGTCGAGGCCCCCCTCGCGCAGCTTCCGAGCGAAGAAGTCCGCCTCATGAACCGTGTCGCGACGCGGGGACGCAACGAGGACGAATCCGGTCTCGTCGGCCGTCAACAGCTCGGCAACCCGCTTGGCCCGGCGCTGGAAGCCCTCCTCCATCCCTTCGAAGGCCGTGAAGAACGCGATTGCATCGTCGATCACGTCGCCGCCGACGACCTTGGAGACCGTGCGCAGGAACGCCTGCGTGGCGACGTTGACCGCCTTCATCATCCCGCGGGTCGGCGCCATGAGGATCCGGTACAAGCGGTGGTCGAGGAAGTTCGTGAGTCGCTGCGGTGCGTCCAGGAAGTCGAGGGCATTGCGAGTCGGTGGGGTGTCGACGACGATCAGGTCGAAGTCGGTCTCCTCGTAGAGCTCGTACAGCTTCTCCATCGCCATGTACTCCTGAGTGCCCGAGAGCGCTCCGGAGATGTTCCGATAGAACGGATTGTCGACGATGCGGGCCGCCTGTTCGGGAGTTCCGGCGTACTTGGCGACGAGGCTGTCGAAGGTCGACTTGGTGTCGAGCATCATCGCCCACAGCTCGCCCGGCCACTCGCCGTCGATCCGGCTCGGGCTGTTCTGAAGACCCTCGAGTCCGAGTGCATCTGCGAGGCGCTTGGCCGGATCGATCGTCACGACCACGGCCTTGCGACCGGCGGCCGCCCCGCGCATGGCGAGCACCGCGGCCACGGTGGTCTTGCCGACCCCACCGCTTCCGGTGCAGATGAGGATCCGGCGGTCACGAACGAGGGTTGCGAGATCGGTCACGGCACCGCACTTCCAGCCGCCGGCAAGGGAACGATCGACTCGACCTCACCGAGCAGCGCCCGAGCGAGCGCGTCGACCTGATCTGGGCCGATCTCCGCGTCGAAGAGGAACGGCAACCTGATCTGAGGCAGCGGCAACTCATCGGCGAGTCGTGCGATCTGCTCGCGCTGGAGGGCCGTGCGCTCACGGCGGAAGGTCGCTGCGGCTGACAATTCGCCGCCCTCGCCGCCCCGGAGCGCAGCTCCGACGGCGGTGGCTGCGCTCCCCGGATCGACGTCGAGTCCTGCGATGTCGGGGTAGACGCCGTTGACGACGACCGGGGCGAGGCCGATCCCCACCTCGTCCTCGAGGCTGTAGGCGGTCTCGACCAGCTCGTTCACGGGTGTCTCCTCGGGCAGGGTCACCAACATGACCTGGCAGCGTGCGTGGTCGGTGAGGAGGTCGAGGACGTCACGAGCCTGGGTCTGGATCGGGCCCACACGCACGGTGTCGAGCAGCGACCGAGCGGCGCGGAGGAACGTGATCGCGTGCCCGGCGGCCGGTGCGTCGAGCACGATGAGGTCGGCGACCCCGTCGCGCTCGAGCTGCTTGATCTTGCCGAGGATGAGGATGTCCTTGATGCCGGGCACCGCGGTCGCGACGATGTCGAGCGCTCCGGAACCGACCAGTCGTTTCGAGACGCGATTCAGGCCGTGATCCGACAGGTACTCGAGAAGCGCGTCGTCGGGTGTCAAGGTGCGCGCCCAGATGTCGGCGGCCCCATCAACGCCCCCGCCTGCCGACAACCGGGATTCGTGGTAGCCGAGGTCGGCCTGGCCGAACATCGCCGACAGCCCGCTCTTGCCCTCGACCTCCACGATGAGCGCCGACAACCCACTCATTGCTGCCGCTCTGGCCATGGTCGCCGCCACGACGGTTTTGCCGACCCCGCCCTTCCCGGCCACGATGACGACACGAGATGAAGCGAAAAACTGCTCTGGCTGCAACAGAATCCTTCCGTCGGCATGCGCCGCGACCAAGAGGCAGGGTACCGGCGGCCGTCCTCGCGCTGGTCATCGCTCTGTGCCTTCTCGCTCCCGGCACGGCCCTGGCAGGCGATGCGGACCCGCCCAGGATCGACGTGGTCACCGTCGTCGAGGTGAGCGGGCTGATCGACCCGGTCGTGGCCGACTTCGTCGAGTCCCAGGTCACCGAAGCGAACGCGTCCGGAGTCGTCGCGATCGTCCTGCAGCTCAACAGCGAGGGCACCGTCGTCAGCGACAGCAGACTCGACGAACTGGTGGCGACCATCGAGGCCTCGGCCGTTCCGGTCGTCGTGTGGGTCGGACCGTCTGGCAGTCAGGCTCGCGGCGGGGCCACGCGCCTGATCACCGCTGCCGACGTGTCCGGACTCGCGCCGGGCTCGAGGGTCGAGGTGACCCCCGAGCTCGCCGCAGGAGCCGACCTCGCGGGCTTGACCGCAGTGGGTGAGTTCGCCAACGCCGAGACCGCAGTCGATGCCGGTCTCGTCGACAACGATGCGCCCGTGATCGGCGACTTCATCGTGAACCTCGACGGCGTTCGGACCGAGGTGAACGACGACGGTCCACAACCCCGACGCCAGCCGGTCACGCAGGTGCGATTCACGCAGTTGAGTCTGGTCAGCCAGCTGATGCACACCGTGGCCTCGCCGGCGGTCGCCTACCTGCTCTTCATCATCGGGCTCGGGCTGCTGGTGTTCGAGCTCTTCACCGCCGGGATCGGCATCGCCGGCGTCGTCGGTGCGGGCTCGCTGGTGCTCGGGAGCTACGGCCTGGCGGTGCTGCCGACGCGCACCTGGGCGATCGGGCTGCTGCTGCTCGCCATGTTCGGCTTCGCCGTCGACGTCCAGGTGGGGGCACCCAGGTTCTGGACTGCGGTCGGAACGGTCTCGTTCGTCATCGGCTCGATCGCGCTGTACGACGGGGTCACGGTCTCGTGGATCACGCTGGTCGTCGGCATCCTCGGCATGGTCGTCGCGATGATCTCGGGCATGCCTGCCATGGTGCGGACGCGGTTCTCCACCCCGACCATCGGACGAGAGTGGATGATCGGCGAAACCGGTGAAGCGGTGGCCGCCGTCGATCCGGAGGGCGTGGTCCGCATCCGCGAAGCACCGTGGCGTGCCCGGACGAATCGCGCCACCCCGATCGCACCCGGCGAGCGCGTCAGGGTCACCTCGATCGAGGGGCTGATCCTCGAGGTCGAACCCGAGGCGGGCGGTGCCCGCGATCACCGCGAACGGCGCAACACGAAGCTCTGAACAGGATGTTTGCTCGCGAACGTGCCGGAAACGCTCGCGAAAGTTCACCCCTTGTGCGCGGCCGCTGCGCCGCGTAAGTTCGCAATTCTTCGAACATCAAGGGGGAACTTGGTGGCAGTTCACACCGAACAGGAATGGCAGCTCAAGGCCGCGTGCCGAGGGCCGCAGGCAGCGGTCTTCTTTCCGCCACCGCAATTCGAGCGCAAGGACGAAAAGCTCGAGCGGGAAGCGAAGGCCAAGGAGATCTGTCGCACCTGTTCGGTGCAGAAGGACTGTCTCGGGTTCGCGCTCTCGATCCGTGAGCCGCACGGCATCTGGGGTGGCAAGAGCGAGAACGAGCGCAAGCACCTGTTGACCGCAGCCAGCAACTGAATCGGATCGCCGAACCGGACCGGGCAATGACGGTCCTCGCGGTCACGACCGTCCGCGTCGATCCCGGCAGCATCGACGCGCTCGCCGAGCTCTTCGCGGAAACGAACCCCGCGCTCGTGGCCGAACACGATGACTGGCTCGGCGCATGGTTCAGCGCCGACCGCGAAGACGGAGAGATCTGCGTGATCGCTCGATGGCGGAGTGCGGCGTCCTACGAGCAGCTGCGAGCGAGCGAGGCCTACCACACGACGATGCAGCAATTCGCGGCGTCATTCCTCGCACCCCCCGAGGTCCGCCTCTACGAGGTCGCTGTCGAGATGTGATCACCGCCCCGCCCGCGGCAGACAGCGTCACAGACGAGGTCCGGCGATCCTTACGTCGTCACGCCGCCGGGTCCGGCCGGTGCTGTCGAAGTGCCCCATCAGCGCGAGGACGTATTTGCGTGACGTGTCCAGAAGGTCTCGGACCTCAGCAATCGTAAGCCCGGTCGGCTGCTCGTCGAGCGCTCGACGAAGGCGCTCGGCCGCCTCGTCGACCGCCGACGGAGCGAAGAGCACCCCATCGCTCTCGATCACGAGGCCGTGTTTCACGAGTTCGCGTACCTCGGCCGGATCAGTGCCGACCTCGGCCGCCGACGGAGGGGCGAACTTCGCTCCCTCCAGTGCTGCCAACAGCGGGTGACCGGCGAAGAGGTCATCCGCGTCGGCTTCTCGGACTCGGCCCTGATCGACGATCACCCCGTGAAGGGTGCCGACGACCGCGCGGGCCCGATCGTCGAGCTGTGCGATGTCGAGTCCGATCGAACCTGCGTCGGCGATGGCCGCTGTGACCTCTTCGACCAGCACGTCACGGGCTTCGGGGTCGACGACCCAGTCACCGAGATCGGGCGCTCGCCGCGTGCCCGTGAGGCGTTCGAGATCCGCGACGGTCGTCCAGCCCCGCTCGCGGACGATCCGGTCGATGTCACGGTCGGGCGCGGCCTTCGCGGCCTTGCGAACCGGATCGACGTCGAGGACCGCTCCCCCTCCGACGGTCATCCCGGGCCCGGCGTCGCGGAGAACGAAGCGATCACCCATGACGAGCGGCACGGGTTCATCGAGATGGAGGCGGATCATGCCGGTGTCGCCCGGCTCGATGGCGTCCGGACCGAGAACCCGAAGGCTCACCGGATGCTCACCCGACCCCAGATAGGCGCGATGCGCCCCACGTCGTGACAGCGGACGGCCGAGGGTGTCGAGCACCCGGATCTCACAGTCGACGGAGGTGGTGAAGAACCACTGATTCGCGCGTACGAGCGCGTCCCCTCGGCGGATGTCGTCGTGGTCGATGCCCGAGAGGTTCACCGCAGTCCGGTTGCCGGGTTCGATCGATGCAACCTGCTCACCGAGCCGCTGAAGGCCCCGGATGCGGGCCGGCCGACGGTCGGGTCCGATGACCACCTCGTCGTCGACGTGCACGCTGCCTCCGGTGAGCGTGCCGGTGACGACGGTGCCAGCTCCTGCGGGGGCGAAGCTGCGATCGATCCACAGGCGCGGCCGGTCGTGGTCGACGGCCGTGGGTGTGCTGGCCGTGAGATCGTCGAGTGCGGCGACCAGCGCATCGACTCCCGTCCCATCGAGCGCATCGACTTCGACGACCGGAGCGCCTTGGAGGAACGTACCCGCCACCTGTTCCTCCACCTCGAGGTGGGCGAGTTCGCGCAGGTCGTCATCGGCGAGTCCGACCTTTGTCAGCGCCACCATCCCGTGTTCGAGGCCCAGCAGTTCGAGGATCCGCAGGTGCTCCTCGCTCTGTGGCTTCCATCCTTCGGTCGCGGCAACGACGAACACGCAGGCATCGACTGCTCCGACGCCGGCCAGCATGTTCTTCAGAAATCGAACGTGGCCGGGAACGTCGATGAACGCAACACCTCGACCTGAGGGGAGGTCGAGGCCGGCGAACCCGAGGTCGATCGTGAGCCCGCGCTCCTTCTCTTCGCGGAACCGGTCGGGGTCGGTGCCGGTGAGGACTCGGACCAGGGTCGACTTGCCGTGGTCGACGTGGCCGGCCGTGGCGATCACGTGCATGAGCGAAGCGCGCCGGCCAGTGTCTCGTCGTCGCCAGGGTCGACCGTGCGGAGATCGCACACCGTGCTGCCGTCGCGAACCCTGGCGATCACCGGTAAGACGTGGCTGCGCAGCGCGTCGACGTGGTCACCGCCGAGGGCGATGCCGATCGACGGGATCTCGACATCGGGCATCGTGCCCCCGCCGGTGACGGCCATGGTCTCCACGACCCCGCCGACACCGAGAGCCTCGGCTCGGGCGCGCAGCGACTCGACCGAGGCCGTCGCCATGCGCCAGAACGGCAGGACGTCCGCCTCGCGGCGCAGATAGGCCAGCGCGACCTTCTGCATGGCGTCGAGGACGAGGCCGCCGGGCCGCAGGGCCCGGGCGAGCGGATGCTGCGCACACGCCGCCACGAGATCGGCCCGCCCGGCAATGACTCCTGCCTGCGGTCCGCCGAGCAGCTTGTCGCCGCTGAAGATGACCAGATCGGCACCGGCGTCGAGCGTCTGCCTCACCGCGGGTTCCGACGCCAACCATGCCGGCGGACCATCGTCGAGCCAGGGGGTCGCCGCATCGAGGAGGCCACTTCCGAGGTCGACCACGACGGCCGGCCCGAGGGTCGCCAGTTCCTGCACCGAGGTGTCCTCGGTGAAGCCGACGATCGCGTAATTCGACTGGTGGACCTTGAACAGCAGCGCGGCGTGTGCGGCCACGCGTTCGTAGTCAGCGAGGCGGGTGCGGTTCGTCGTCCCGACCTCCACGAGGCGGGCGCCCGATTCGGCCATGACATCGGGCACCCGGAAGCCGCCCCCGATCTCGACCAACTCGCCGCGCGACACCGGAACGTCTCGGTCGCGGGCGAGCGCAGCCAGCACCAGCAGCACCGCAGCTGCGCCGTTGTTCACGACGTGGGCGGCCTCGGCGCCACATGCTCGGGCGAGCAGCCCGCCCGCATGCACCGAACGCGAACCACGCTTACCGGAGGCCAGGTCGAACTCGAGGTTGGTCGCCGACGCTGCGACCTCCACCCCCAGCGGAGCGCGGCCGAGATTGGTGTGGAGCAGCACACCAGTCGCATTGATCACCGGTTGCAGCAACGATCGCTGCATGTCCACGGCTCGGCTCCGTGCTCCCTGGTGATCACCATCGGCGATGGCAGCCCGGGCGACCTCGACCAGCAGCGGGTGGGGCAGCCCGGTGTCGGCGAGCGAACGGGCCAGCACGTCGACAGAAGGAGGCCGCATCCGGGCCGAGGATAGGAGTCCGCCACCGGATCAGCGAGGCCGCAGCACGGATCCTCGTTGCTCTACCGCCAATTATTGGCCGGAGAGCAACGAAGATCGGGGTGGTGGGAGCCAGTGGCGGGTCCGTGGGGGTCGGTGCGCCGATACCCTCAGATGATGTTCGCGATCCTTGCGCTGCTCTTCCTGGTCGTGCCGGTGATCGAGGTCTTCCTGATCGCCCAGGTGGCCGGCTCCATCGGTTTCGGCTCGACGTTGCTCGTCATCATCGCCATCAGCGTGGCCGGTGCATGGCTCGTGAAGTACCAGGGCCTGAGCATCATGCGCCGGCTCCAGGAGCAACTGGGTCGGGGCCAGATGCCGACCAACGAGTTGATCGACGGCGGGCTCATCCTGTTCGCCGGTGCCCTCATGCTCACCCCGGGGTTCTTGACCGATGCGCTCGGATTGGTGCTCCTCGTCCCACCCACCCGGGCGGTGGTGCGGGCCATCGTCAAGACGAGGTTCTCGGGCCAGATGATCGTGACCGGACCCGGTTTCCGCAGCGAACCCCACGACGCCGACGGCATCTGGGACGCCGACTCGTGGGAGACCGAGTCGATCGACGACCGACCCGAACTGCTGTGACCGACGCCGAGGTGCCGGTCCTCGCCGCTGCGACGGTCGTGCTGCTCCGCCACGGGGCCGCGCCGCTCGAGGTCTTCATGCTGAAGCGCAATGCGGAGTCGGGATTCGTCCCGGGCGCCTACTTGTTCCCTGGCGGTGCCGTCGACGCCGCCGACAGCTCCGCGGACCTCGTGGAGCGGTCAGCACTGAGTCGCGCTCGTGCAGCCGACCTCCTCGGGCGAACCGACGGCATCGCATTCTGGATGGGAGCGATCCGCGAGACGTTCGAGGAAGCGGGCCTGCTCATGGCCGAACGTCGCAACACCGCCGATGGCGGTCTGGGACTGTCGGATCCCGCCACGGCCTCTCGTTTCGCCGAGCACCGCCGGGTGGTCGACCTCGGCGAGCGTCCGTTCGGCGAGGTCTGTCTGGAAGAAGACCTCATGCTACGCACCGACCTGCTGCATCCGTTCGCTCGCTGGATCACCCCCCTCGGGGCACCGCGCCGCTACGACACCCGCTTCTTCGTCGCCGCGCCGCCAGCCGACCAGGAGGCCTCGCACGACGGGATCGAGGCGGTCGACTCGCTCTGGATCAGTCCCGCCGACGCGCTCGCCCGCGAACGCTCGGGTGAGTGGCCGATGATCGAGCCGACCACCCGGACACTCGAAGTGTTGGCTCGATTCGGCGATGCCGACTCGGCGCTCGACGCCATCTCGTCCGCCAGCCGTGATGGCCGACCCGACGACGTCCGCGAGCACGGCGCAATCCGCGTGCGACTGCCCTTCGACGACGCGACCAGCAGTCCGGTCGGGACATGAACGACGAACCCGTTCCGATCCTCCACGAAGTACCGAGTGCGATCAGTCCGCTGATCCGCCGGGTCGTCGCCGACAACCCCGGCAGGATGACCGGACCGGGAACCAACACCTATCTCGTCGGCATCGACGAGATCGCCGTCATCGATCCCGGGCCGGCCGACGACGCCCACCTCGACGTGGTCGAATCGTGCGGGGGCGGGCTGATCCGCTGGATCTTCGTCACACACACCCACCCTGACCACTCACCCGGGGTGGCCGGACTCGCCGAGCGAACCGGGGCCGAAGTCGTCGCCTTCGAGGCGCGCGACGGGCTCGAGATCGACCGCTCCTCCACCGACGGCGACGTCTTGTCGACCTCGGAGTACCGACTCCGCACCGTCCACACGCCCGGCCATGCGTCGAACCACCTGTGCTTCCTGCTCGAGGAGGAGCGCACCCTGTTCTCGGGCGACCACATCATGGACGGCTCGACCGTGGTCATCGCACCCCCCGACGGCGACATGGCGATCTACCTCGAGTCGCTCGCGAAGGTTGCCGCGCTGCGCCTCCGCCGCATCGCACCGGGGCACGGCTTTCCGATCGAAGATCCCAAGGCGCGCATCCGCCACTACATCGACCACCGCCTGGCCCGCGAGGGCCAGATCCTGGATGCGGTGCGGTCCGGTACCGACGAGATCGAGGCCATCGTCGCCGACCTCTATGCCGAGACCGACGAGGAGCTCCATCCGGTGGCTGCCAAGTCGGTGCACGCCCACCTGTTGAAGCTCGAAGTCGACGGCATGGTGATCGCCGACGGCGATGCCTGGTCGGTGGTGGCCTAGAAGGCGGGGTTGGTCGCGTCGATCAGCTCAGGGTGACCGTGGTCTCGGTCTCGGCCTGGTCCGCGTCGCCGTGCACTGCGTTCTGCAGGGCCTCGAGGACCCGGGCTGAACACCCGGCCAACTCGGCTGGCGGCACCGCCTCGTCGACGAGCACCTTCGCGATGCGACGGAACTCGTCCGCCGCCGGTCCGTCGCCGAGGGCGATCGGATCGCCGGTGTCGCCACCGGCCCCGACCGACGGTTCGAGGGGCACGCGGCCCAGCAACGGCACACCGGCATCGTTCGCCAACGCCTCGCCTCCGCCTGAGCCGAACAACTCGTAGACCTCGCCGTGCTCGCACTCGAAGGCGCTCATGTTCTCGATGACGCCGGCGATGCGTAGAAAGTTCTTCCGGGCCATGTCGGCAACCCGCACCGCGACCTTCTGCGCCGCCAGTGCGGGCGTGGTCACGACGATGACCTCGGCACGGGGCACGAGCTTGGCCACGCCCATCTGGACATCGCCCGTACCCGGTGGCATGTCGACGAGGAGGTAGTCGAGATCATCACCCCAGCGGACGTCCTGGAGGAAGTGCTGCACCCCGCGGTTGAGCATCAGACCCCGCCACATGAGCGCTGCCGCTTCGTCCTCGACGAGGAACCCCATCGAGATGATGCGGAGCACGCCGTCGCCGATCCTTCGCTCGTGCGGGAGCATCCACTTCTTCTCGCCGTCGCTCTCGCCGGCGACTCGGCCGTCGATGCCGAGCATACGAGGCACCGAGAACCCCCAGATGTCGGCATCGAGCACGCCGACGGATCGGCCCTGAGCGGCGAGCGCCGCCGCCAGGTTGACCGTCACCGACGACTTGCCGACACCGCCCTTGCCCGAGGCGATCAGGATGACCTTGGTGAACGGACCGATGGCCGTGTCCTCGGTGCGCTGACTGATGTTGAAGCGAGCCCGCTCCATGGCAGTGGCCTTCTCGTCCTGTGTCAGCTCTGCCCAGTCGAGCTTCACCGACTTCACCCCCGGCAACGAGCCGACGCGGGCACGCACGTCCTTCTGGATCTGACCCCGCAGCGGGCACCCCGAGGTCGTCAGTGCGACCGTCACGGTGACCGCACCGTCGTCGTCCACCGTGACCTGCTTCGCCATCCCCAACTCGACGATGTCGCTGCCGAGTTCGGGGTCCACCACCCCTCGAAGCATCGCCATGACGTCATCGGGGGTCGGGCGCACATCGGTCACGACCCAACGGTACCGACCCCCGTCTCGGACGCCACGTGGCCACAAGCTGCGATCCAGCGATAGCATCGCAGGCGTTCGACCCCCGAGGAGGCACCCGTGATCACCCTGACCGACGAAGCTGCTGAGAAGGTCGAGAACCTGATCCTGGCCGAGGGCGAAGACGGTCTGGCGCTCCGCGTCGCTGTCCGACCCGGCGGATGTTCTGGATTCAGCTACGAGATGTTCTTCGACTCCGACATCGCCGACGACGACGTCGCCACCGACTTCGGTGCGGTGAAGGTGGTCGTCGACCAGTCGAGCGCCATGCTCCTCGAAGGTGCGGTGCTCAACTACTCCGACGGCCTCCAGGGTGCGGGCTTCCACATCGACAACCCCAACGCTCAGAAGACCTGCGGCTGCGGTCAGAGCTTCAGCTGATCAACTGTCTGCTCAGGCGGTCGGCGCGCTGACCACCACGATCGGCGTCGAGTTCGCCAGCGCAGCGAGCGAATCGATCACCTCGTCACTGAGGGTGTCGGGGACATCGGCGAGCACCATGGGTTCGGCCGGCTCTTCGGGGGCATAGGCATCGAGGGTGCGAAGCGCGAGGGCACGGTCGGTGTCGCTTCCGATCCGGGTGTTGATCTTCACGGCGCGCAACCCGGCAGACGCCAGTTCGCGGACGGCCTTCTCGGCATCAGCGGCGGTCGGCGGCTCGTCGCCGAGCACTGCCCACGCGACGTTCCATCGTGCTTTGACGCGTCGCAGGTGGGCAGCGGCGGCCCGGGCCTGCGAGGTCTGGCTGACGAGGTCGATGGCGCCGAAGTACTGCGGGTCGCGCTCGCGGAGCACGCGTTCGACATCGGCGGGGTCGGCTTCGCCTCCGGCCAATTCGGTCCAGTTGGCCGACGCGCTGCGCTCGCGCTCTCGGGCAAGCGCGAGTTGCGACTCGACCTGCTGGAGCTGAGCGCCGGTCGACGCCGGGATCCCGCCCGAGCCGTTCTCGTTCTCGACCGGCGACCCACCGAAGACAGCATCGGTCCGAGCGGAGATCTGAGCCAGGTTGTCCGAAGCGGTGTCCTTGTCGTCCAGATCGGAGATGTCGAAGCGGGCCGTCCTGAAGGCCCACCAGCACGCGACGATCGGCAGCACGAGCACGACGACGGCGACGGGTCCGCTCACGGTCGTCGCCAGCACCGCTCCGAGCACGATGGCGATTCCGAAAGCCATGAGCAGCACACCGGCGATCCGCCGCTTGGTGGCACGAGCCATCTTGCCTGTGACTCGATCGTCCTCGACCTCGACCTCGGGCTCGAGTGCCGACGCACGCTCCTCGGCACCCACGGAGATCAAGCTGTCCATCATCTGCTCGTTGAGCTTGTCGAGCTCGAGATGGAGACCCGCGACCGCCTTCCGTGCTTCGCTCACCTCAGCGGCGGCTCCGCGAATCGAGTCCGGGTGCACCGAGATCCCACCGCCGGTGACGTGTTGACCCACCACCTCGACCATGTTCGCCTCTGTGCCCGACAGGATCCTGTCGGCCTTCACGAGCCCGCTGGCGATCGCTCGGAGCTGATCGATGTCGACCACGACACGCACCCGATCCTCGGGGCGAGCATCGACCCGACGCTCGAGCAACTGCCGCGCCGACGCTCCGTGCCTCGACGCTCGACGCTCGATCACCGTGGCGAGATCGTCCGACCCGACCAGCTCACCGCCGAGATCGTCCGCGAGCTGACGTGCGGCCTCGACGGGGTTCTCGACCTCGACCTCGTGGAGACCCGGCGTGCTCAGCGCGTCGAGGTCGATCGAGGTGGACGCGGAGAGACTCGCACCGTTGGGATCGTCGCTCATAGCCGACTGAAGCCAACAGCGGGAGGCCTCACGATGTCAACCGCTCGAAGGCCTCGCCCAGTTCGGAGGCGTCGAACACGAAGTCGAGCCGCTCGACGATCGTGCCGGTCGCGTCGATGAACACCACCGAGGGCTCGAACGTCAGGCTCATCGCCTCCACGATGGGAGCAACCCGCGAGAGGTCGGTGGCCGGATCGGCGTACACCTCTGCGTGCAGCATCGACACCTCGGGGCGGGCTGCGGCCTCGGTCAGCAGTAGCTCCAGTACCGGACCGCACACCGCGGTCGAGCAGAACTCGGGGGTCGAGATGATGACCGCGGACGGCCGGCCATCCTGCAGGACCTCCGGCAGGTTGCGATCGTGGAGGTCGCAGATGGGATCGCGAGTGCAGATCGGGTTGACACCGCGCTCGTCGTCGACCGTCGGCGTGTCGAGCACCGGAAACATCTCGCCTGCACCCGGGATGACGATCGTCGACGGGTCGACCAACTCGATCGTGGTGTTGAGCGCGGGAACACCCGTGGCGGCGACGGCGAGGTCGTAGAAGCCGGTTGCCGGCGGGGTGAAGCGCACCGGGTAGTAGCCGCGGGGAAGACCTTCGGACCGGAAGGCGACCGTCGAGGTCGAGACCTCGCCGTCCTCGTTCGTCACGGTCACGGTGATCTCGGGCGGCGAGTCCGCAATGGCGAGCGGGCCATCGACATCGCCGATCCCGATCGGGGCGCGGACCTCCGAACCCACGATGAGCGTCGCCGGGTCGAAGAAGGTGAACACGCCGAAGCCCGAGTCGTCCTGACCGTCGGGCGTCGATGTCGGCGTCGAGCTCTCGCTGTCGCCCCCGCAGGCAGCGACGATGACCGCGCTCGCGGTTCCGGCGAGGAAGAGACGACGGCTGACCGGCACGGGTCAGGAAGGTAGTGCCCCGTCGGCCCGGCAACGGGTACGCCCGATCGAGGACGAGAAGCCTAAGGTCGTGCCACGTGAACCACGGGGACGGAATCGAGTTCTCGGTGGACGGGGTCGAGGTGGTGGTCGAGGCCTCGGCCATCACGCTGCTCGACGCGATCCGCGACCACCTGGACCTCCGCTCGGTGAAGGACGGATGCAGCCCACAGGGCCAGTGCGGATGCTGCACCGTCCTGGTCGACGGTGCGCCGCGAGTGGCGTGCGTCACGCCGCTTCGTCGCATGGCCGGCCGAGCAGTCACTACGATCGAAGGGCTCGGCGCCGCCGCCGAGCAGTGGGCCGAGGCGTTCGCCCAGGCCGGAGCCAGCCAGTGCGGCTTCTGTACGCCGGGCATCATCGTCCGCCTCGAAGCACTCCGGTCGAAAGGCGGTCTCGAGCAGACCGGGAAGGTCGGACAGGCGCTCCTCGCTCATCAATGCCGGTGCACGGGGTGGCAGACCATCGCCGAGACGCCCGTTCACCTGGGGCGTGAGGCAGCACCGCGGGACGTCGAGGCCGCCGCTCGACGGGCCACGCTCGAGGGCGGGGTGCCCCAACGCACAGGGGTCGACGTGGCCCTCGGACGCGGAGGATTCAGCGACGACGAGGCCCCGACCGACGCACTGGTGGCGGTGCCCGACGGTGCAGGTGGGTGGTCGGTCGGCGAATCACTTGCCGATGCACGGCAGCGAGCCGGCAAGATCCAGGGCCGGCGATCGACCGTCGATCCCTCGCCTCCCCTCGACCTCCCGGAGGTCGACGGCGCCACCGCCACGTTGCGAACTTCATGGGTCGACCCCGGGTATCTCGAGACCGACGCGGTGTGGTGCGAGCCCGGGGGGGAGGCCGCTTCGCTGCTGGGCAACGGCGGCGCGTTCGGTGCGAAGACCCACAGCCGTCTGGGCGAGGTGGCCCGCCGCCTCGCCGACGAGCACGGGCGCGCCGTCCGCGTCCGGTGGAGCCGCGAGGACGCCGTCAGGTCCGGACCCAAGCGACCGCCGGTCGCCGGAGCGGCACGCCCCGACGGAACCGGGGCGATGCGGGTCGCCCGCACGCCAGGCATCGTCGAAGCCATCGCCGCGGTCGCCCCCGGCCTCGACGTGACCGAGGTCGACATCGCCGGACCTCCGACGTCGTCGGATCTGCGGTGTGCCGGAGTGCTCGAGGCCATCACGCTGCTGGCCGGAGCCCGGGGATCAGTCGGCCGGGTCGAGCTCGCCGGTGGGGGCGCGGCCGAGGCGGTGCTCGGGGCGGACGGCGCCATCGAGGTCGACGTGTGGGCCGGTGACCCGCTGGACGAGATCACCCTTCGCTCGTACGCGATCGGGGCCGCGCACATGGGGTACTCGCTCGTGACCTCCGAAGCCGTGGCCGTCGATCCGGACGGCCACGTGCTCGACCTCACGATCCGGTCACTCAACATCGTTCGAGCGCTCGACACCCCCCGAATCGGCGTGACGCTGCACCCTCACGGCTCGCCGCGCAACGGGTCCGACGCAGTGTTCTGCGCCGTTGCGGCGGCAACCTGGCTCCACCTGGGCACGCCGACCGACTGGCCCACCGGGCGTCCGGCGAGCGGAGCGCTTCGCTCGACTGCAAGACTCGACCCATGACGAAGCCCGTTGGCCCGTACACACCGATCATCCGCGCCGGAGACTGGCTCGTCGTGTCCGGCCAGATCGGCATCGCCGATGGTGCGCTCGTCGAAGGCGGGTTCGACGCCCAACTCGATCAGGCCATGGCGAACCTGCGCGCCCAACTTGCCACCCACGGGGCCGGACTCGACGACGTCACCAAGACCATGGTGTTCCTGCGTCACATGAGCGACTACGACCGGATGAACGAGCGCTACTGCAACGCCTTCGGCGACCACCGGCCCGCGAGGTCGGCTCTCGGCGTCGCCGATCTTCCGCTCGGTGCCCTGGTGGAGGTCGAGGCGTGGGCGTTCAAGCCCCTAGGATCGCCCGCATGACCGGTGCCGGCATCATGATCTTCGTGCTCCTGATCGCATTGCCCGTGGCAGTCCTGATCGCGGGCGCCGCAGCGGCACCGGTGGTCGGCTGGTTCCTCAAGACCGACGCCGAGCAACGTTTCGAAGGCAGCGAGCTCCTCGAAACGAACTACTGAGGAACGAAGCCCTCAGGGCCCCCACTTCGACTGCCCGAACCGGTAGCCGACCGATCGGACCGTCTGGATCAGCCCGGCGCTCTCCTCGCCGAGCTTGGCCCGCAGGCGTCGGACGTGGACGTCCACCGTGCGGGCCCCGCCGTAGTACTCGTAGCCCCACACCCGTGAGAGCAGGGTTTCGCGGGTGAAGACCTTGCCGGGATGCGATGCCAGGAACTTCAGCAGCTCGTACTCCATGTAGGTGAGGTCGAGGGGCCGGCCCTCGATCGCCGCCTGGTAGGTCTCGACGTTGAGGGCCAGGTCGCCGTATTCGATGAGTTCGGGCCGGGTGCCGAGACCGGTCCTCACGAACAGATGGGTCAGTCGGGCCTCGAACTCCTCGGGGTGAAACGGCGTGATGCAGAAGTCGTCGAACAGGTCGTCACGAAGCTCGAGCTCGCGCAGCTGGCCGGCTCCGAGCAGCAGCATGAGCGGCTCGAGCGGGATGTCACGCTTACGGAGCTCACGGCACAGCTGGAACGCACCCTCCTGGTCGTCGGCGGCAGCGATCACCGCGCCCGCCCATCCGTCCACCGGAGCGCGGTCGTCGATCTGCGCCGGATCCGACACCGCGAGCCACGGGTAGCCACCGAGATCGAGCACACGCACCACTTCGGGGGGTGGCGGATCGGGAAAGACGAGGAGCGGTTCCATGGGTGTCGGCTACCAGCTCGTCAGGTATCGCTCGAGCTCGAACGGGGTGACCTGCGCCTTGTAATCCTGCCACTCGCTCCGCTTGTTCCTGAGGAACCAGTCGCAGATGTGCTCGCCCAGGCAGTCGCGTACGAGTGACGAGCCCTCCATCTCCTCGATGGCCTCGAGCAGGCTCGCCGGGAGGGACTGGATGCCCTCGGCCTCGCGCTCCTTCGAGGTCATCGCGAACAGGTTCTCGGCACTCTCGGGCGGAAGGTCGTACTCCCCCTCGATGCCGGCGAGCCCGGCGGCGAGGATCACCGAGAACGCGAGATAGGGGTTGCAGGCCGGATCGGGTGCCCGGTACTCGACTCGGGTCGAGGACTCCTTGTCGTTCTTGGTCACCGGCACCCTCACGAGCGCGCTGCGGTTGTTACGTCCCCACGACACGTGCACCGGCGCCTCGAACACGGTCTGGCTCCCCGAACCGGACCCGACGATGAGTCGCTTGTACGAGTTGACCAGCTGGTTGGTCACACACGTCATCTCGCGGGCATGACGCAGCAGTCCGGCGATGAAGTGGCGTCCGACCTTCGAGAGCTGGTGGGGATCGTCGGCGTCGTGGAAGGCATTGCGGTCGCCCTCGAACAGCGACACGTGGGTGTGCATGCCCGACCCCTGGAGGCCTTCGAGCGGCTTCGGCATGAAGGTGGCGTGGAACCCGCGCTCCTGAGCGATCTCTCGCACGATGAGGCGCATCGTCATCACGTTGTCGGCCATGCTCAACGCGTCGGTGTAGCGGAGGTCGATCTCGTGCTGCGATGGGCTGTCCTCATGGAACGAGTACTCGACCGGGATGCCCATGGCTTCGAGGGTGTGAATCGTGCGCTTGCGGAGATCGGTCGCGGCGTCGACGACGGTCAGGTCGAAGTAGGAGCCCGAGTCGAGCGGGACCGGCGGATGCGACGGGTCCCCGTCCGCGAAGTAGAAGAACTCCATCTCCGGCGCCACGTAGAACGAGAAGCCGAGTTCGCGGGCTCGGTCGAGGTTGCGCTTGAGGACCTGATGCGGATCGCCGTCGAAGGGGCTGCCGTCGGGGTTGGCGATGTCGCAGAACATCCGCGCGGTCGGGCCGCCCTCTTCGTTCCACGGCAGCAACTCGAAGCTCGAGGGATCGGGGCGGGCCAGCACGTCGCTCTCCTGGATACGGCTGAAGCCGTCGATCGCCGATCCGTCGAAGTGCATGCCCTCGTCGAACGCGTTCTCGAGCTCAGCAGGACTGATGGCGAAGGACTTCAGTTTCCCGAGCACATCGGTGAACCAGAGGCGGACGAGCCGCACTCCGCGCTCCTCCACGGTCCGAAGAACGTACTCACGCCGAGAATCCATGGGAGCAACCTAGAGCCACTCCGGCCCGGGCTCCTCGCTGGAATGGGCGGGGACGGTCCGGTTCACATACCGTTCACACTCGGGAAAACGTTGCGAAACGCACACTTGCTGGACTTCCGCAGTTCCCACTTCCCTGTCCCCCCAACCCCAAGGATCGCACGTGGTCTACAAGGCTGAATACATCTGGATCGACGGCACGGAGCCCACTCCGCTGCTCCGTTCGAAGACGAAGATTCTCCCCGACGGCAAGGAGCCCGACATCTGGGGCTTCGACGGATCGAGCACGAACCAGGCACCCGGCAAGGCATCGGACTGCGTGCTCAACCCCGTGAAGGTCGTCCCCGACCCGTTCCGCGGTGGTGACAACGTCCTCGTCATGTGCGAGGTGCTCCTCACCGACATGACGCCGCATCCCACCAACACCCGCGCGGCCTGCGCCGAGGTCGCCGAGAAGTACGCCGACTTCGACACCTGGTTCGGCATCGAGCAGGAGTACACGTTCCTCAAGGACGGTCACCCGCTCGGCTGGCCGCAAGGCGGCTTCCCCGGCCCGCAGGGCCCCTACTACTGCGGCGTCGGCGCCGACGAGATCTACGGCCGCGAGGTCGTCGAACTCCACATGGATGCGTGCATCGAGGCCGGGCTGCCGATCTCGGGCATCAACGCCGAGGTCATGATGGGCCAGTGGGAGTTCCAGATCGGCCCCGCCGGGGCGCTCGAGTGCTCCGACTCGATCTGGCTCGCCCGGTGGATGCTCTACCGCGCCGGTGAAGAGTTCGATGTCGTCGCCACCATCGATCCCAAGCCCATGCCGGGCGACTGGAACGGTGCCGGTGCGCACACCAACTTCTCGACCAAGCAGATGCGCGAGTCGTACCAGCCGAACGTCGACGCCGCCGAGGCGCTGGCCAAGAACCACGAGGAGCACATCCACAACTACGGACCCGGCGTCGACCGCCGCCTCACCGGAATGCACGAGACGGCTCCGTGGACCGAGTTCAGCTACGGCGTGTCCGATCGTGGTGCGTCGGTCCGGATCCCGTGGCAGGTCGAGAAGGACGGCAAGGGCTACATCGAAGACCGTCGCCCGAACGCCAACATGGACCCGTACACGGTGACCCGGCTCATCGTGAACACGGTGTGCAGCGCCGCCAGCTGAGCGGCCCACACCCGTTCTGAGACAGCAGGATCCGGGCCTTCGGGCCCGGGTCTTCGCGTCCGGGCTCACACCGCTCGGGCCACAGCCGAGCTACCTCTAAGCTCCGCGGTCAGATGCTGCTCCACACCCCCGAGGTGTTCCACCTCGGCACCTCGTTGAGGTCGACGGCGCGCCTCACCGGCACCACCGTCGACGAGTCGATGCGCCTGGAGGCGTCGATCGACCGGCAGTTGAACGGCTCCGTCGAGCCATTCGTGCCGCCGGCCGTCGTCATCGCGACCGTCCACGGCGAGGCCGAGCTCGTGATCGAAGGCGACGTGAGCGAGGTCCTGCTCGCGGGGGCACGCGCCGCGGCCGAGTATTTCGCGATGCACCTCGGGCGCCGACCCGTCGAGCTCGTCGCGTCGACTCGTCCGCCTGCGCCCGTGGTCACCTCGCTCCAACAGACCGGGATCTTCTTCTCGCGTGGCATCGACTCGACTTCGAACCTGATCCTCGCCGATCGAGGCCAGATCGACCCTCGTCCCGACCTGGCGATCGTCATCGAAGGCATCGAACCGGCGAACAGCAGCGAGGTCGAGGCGGCCGTCAACGCGAAGACCGTCGAGGTCGCGCGCGACTTCGGACTGGACACCGTGGTCGTGTCGACCAATCTGCGGCTGGTGATGGACTGCCACATCGAATGGATCAACGCGTTCGGCTCGGTGCTCGCCGGCGTCGGCCTCTTCTTGGCGCCCGGCCTCTCCGACGCGATCATCTCGTCGGCGGAGGGAAGCCAGCAACGCTTCAGCGGTTCGCACCCGCAGATCGACCCCCTCTGGAGCGACGGCAACCTGCGGTTCCACCATCTCCCGGTCGACGTCGAGCGGAGCGAGCGGGTCCGCCTCGTCGTCGAGGACGCTCGGGCGATGGAGTTTCTTCGCGTGTGCGTCCGCGGTGGCCCGGAGAACTGTGGCCGATGCGACAAGTGCCTCCAGACCGCCGTTCTGATCTCGGCCTTCGGGGGCGA
>DATKWD010000035.1:0-12116 GCA_035529695.1 Acidimicrobiales bacterium
CGTCGTCGATCCGTACGTGGTCGACCATGCCACCGGCCGGACGCCGAATCCGTGTATCGAGTGCAACCGTCACCTGAAGTTCGATCGTCTGCTGCGGCGTGCGGACGCGCTCGGGTTCGATGCAGTGGCGACCGGGCACCACGCCCGTGTGGTCGACCACGACGGCGTCCTGCGCGTCGGCCGGGGGACGGATCCGATCAAGGACCAGTCGTACGTGGTCCACATGCTCCGCCCCGATCAGCTCGCCCGGGTCCGATTCCCGGTCGGCGACCGAACCAAGAGTGACGTGCGTGAGCTGGCCATGACCCTGGGCCTGCGGACCGCTTCGAAGCCGGACAGCCAGGATGTCTGCTTCATCACGGCCAGCCAGGGGCGGGCGAACTTCCTGGCCGATCGGCTCGATCTGCACCATGGCGATGTCATCGACGAGGCCGGGACAGTGGTGGGTCACACCGATGCCGTCGAACTGGTCACGCTGGGGCAGCGCCGAGGTCTCGGCCTCGGGGGCGGGGGAGTGCCTCGCTACGTCACCAACGTCGACGTGCCGCGACGGCGCGTTCAGGTCGGGCGACGGCACGATCTGTTGGTCGACTCGGTGTCGGTCGGCGATCTCATCTGGCTCGCCGGGCGTGTCGACGGCCCGCTCTCGGTGCAGGCGAGCGCGCACGGCCAGGCCCGGGCCGCCTCGGTGGACGGCACCGTCGTGCGGTTCGCCGAGCCCGCCCCGCGGGTCGCTTCCGGGCAGAGTGTCGTGGTCTATGCCGGGGACCTCGTCGTGGCCGGCGGCATCGCCGACTGAGCAACAGTGAGCTAGATCCAGCCCACCGGAAGCCGGCGCTCTCGGGCGATGCCGAGGGTGTGGCCGGGCCTGGTCGGCGTCACGAGCGTGGACGACACGCCGAGTGGTGTGGGCTCCTCGCCCGCCCTCGCAGGCGTCAGCACGATGGGCTCGACGGTCGCCAACTCGAGTGCGAGACCGGGCGCGCCGGCCGTGAGATCGAGTGCGGGGTTGTCGGCCGGTGCCGGCCCCACGCTTCGCAGGAGACGGCGGGGGAGCAGGACCGGTTCGGCGAGGGTGAACGGATCGTGGATCACGACGCCTGCGGGCACGAACACGAGCCAGCGCCGGCTCAGCTGATGGAGCCGGTTCACCAGGAACCGACCTCCGCCTGCCGCCACCGCGGTCATGATCACGCCCGCGATCCACTGCTCGGCAGCCAGGAGGAGCGGCCCGCCCACCGAGCACCCGACGAGGATCGACCACGCGATCGGGATCGGGCCGAACCAGAGCGCCAACGGTGCCCTGAGCAGGACGCGGTGCTCGTCGCCGTAGCTCGACCCGTCCACGAGGAGCTCGCCGGTGGCGGGTGCGAAGGCGCCGAGGGCGGCAACGAGAACTGCGAGCAGCGCGACCATGCGGCTCGTCGTCGACACATCGGCGTCGAGCGCGATCCAGATGCCCAAGCCGAGCGCAGCCGGCGCGACGATGCGCAGCGCCGTGAGGCCGATCGACCGCGGGATCAACAGTGCCGACAGCGGTCCGACCCACGCAGCCCAGGCGAGGGTCATCGCGACGAAACGAACCGGCTCGCCGTGGGTCGACAGCGCTGCGCCGAAGCCGGGGGCGACACACGCCGGCAACGTGAGCCACACCACCCTCATCGGCCACAGCCCGACGCGTCGAATCACGGTGCCAGCGTGCCCGGTCCCACCGGCTCGGCACGAACCGATGGAGACTCGACGCCGATTTGGTGCCCTCTCGCGGACATGAATAGACCACAGGGAAGGGGGCCGTTCGGAGAACGGACTGAATCTTGGATCTCGACCACCGCAACCAGGGAATCCGATGAAGCCGGTTTCCCTCGCGCCCGGCGAGGCGACGGGCATCGGCAGCCTTCCCGGCACCGATCACACCGCGGCGATCGACCTGGTCCTCGATCGCACGCCAGGGCTTCCGGCCGCTCCATCGCTCCCACTCGCCGCTCCGGCCGAGTACCTGCTCGCCGGTGCTGCGATCGGGATGCACGGCGTCGAGGTCCGACCTGACGGCTCCCTCGCCGTCGACCCGAGCAAGGTCGATCCGTTCGAGCCGGTCAGCGATCCGATGCCGCTCGACGCGCATCGATCGTTCCTCGGGTTCCTCGACGCAATGGCGGATCGGCAGGATCCGATCAAGTTCCAGCTCGGTGGCCCGGTCACCCTCGGGATGGCACTGTGGCGCGCGGGTGTCGATCCGGGTCGGGCGTTCGCCGCTGCGGGTGGCGCCGTACGCGTCCGTGCGGCCGCGATGGTGGCCGCCGCCATGGAACGCGCGCCGCTCGCACCTCAGTACGTGTTCGTCGACGACCCCGGTCTGGTCGCGGTCATGTCCGACGACTTCCCGCTCGCCGCCGACGACACCATCGACGTGATCTCGGGCGTCCTGGCGGTGATCGAGCCGCACGCCGTCACCGGATTGCACTGTTGTGGCACCACCGACTGGCGCCTCGTGCAACAGGCCGGCCCCCAGGTCCTCTCCATGCCGGTCGACGTCGCGGTCGAGGCACATGCCGGCACGATCGCCACCCATCTCGAACGTGGCGGGTGGATCGCATGGGGCGCGGTTCCGACCGACGGACCGGTGAGCACGAAGGTGGAACGGCACTGGAACCGCCTCGGCGAGGTGTGGTGCCAGCTGGTCGCTTCCGGCTGCGACGCCGTCCTGCTGCGAGAGCGCTCCATCGTGACCCCGGCCTGCGGCCTCGCCCATCACACCGCGGCCCAGGCAGACGACATGCTGCGCCTCGCTGCCGAACTCGGTCGGCGCATCCAGATGCAGAGCCTCGGCCTCAGGCTCACGGTCGGCGCCTGACGCCCACGATGGCGAAGGGACCGAATGCCCAACTGCGAAAGCGGGTCGAGGCGCTGCGGGAGCAACTCCTCCACCACGCCAACCGGTACTACGACCTCGATGCGCCCGAGATCCCCGACGCCGATTACGACGCCCTCTACGTCGAACTCCGCTCGATCGAGGACGAGCATCCCGAGCTGATCACGCCCGACAGTCCGACCCAGCGCATCGGCGGTCGGGTCTCGGACCTCTTCCGCCCGGTCACGCACGCCGTGGCCATGATGTCGCTGGACAACGCGTTCGATCAAGAGGAGCTGGGAGCATGGGGTGAGCGGCTCGTCCGGCGACTCGGCCTCGATGCCGACGGCGAGGCTCGCCTGGGCTTCGTGTGCGAACCGAAGATCGACGGCCTCGCCATGAGCCTGCGGTACGAGCGAGGACGGTTGGCGCAGGCGGCGACCCGTGGCGACGGCCGCGTGGGCGAGGACGTCACCGCCAACGTCGCGACGATCACCGATGTGCCTCGCGACCTCGGTGCGGGCGCACCCGCGGTGCTCGAGGTACGCGGCGAGGTCTACATGAGCCACGCTGCCTTCGCTCGGCTGAACGAACGCCAGGTCGCCGCCGGACACGACCGGTTCGTCAACCCCCGCAACTCCGCGGCGGGTTCGCTCCGCCAGAAGGATCCGTCGGTGACCGCAACTCGCGAGCTCTCGATCTGGACCTACCAGCTCGGGTTCGTCGACGGTGGTCCGACGTTCTCGGCGCACCACGAGACGCTCGAGTTCCTCGCCTCGCTCGGCTTCCCGGTCAACCCTGAGATCGAACGTGTCGACACCATTGCGGCGGTGACGTCGTTCTGCGATCGGCTGGCCGTGCGCCGGCGTGAGCTTCCGTACGAGATCGACGGGGTCGTGGTGAAGGTCGACGACCTGGCTCGACAGGACGAGCTCGGATCGACGTCGAAGTTCCCCCGCTGGGCCACCGCCTACAAGTTCCCGCCCGAAGAGCGGACCACGAAGCTGCTCGACATCAGGGTCTCGGTCGGACGCACGGGAAGAGCGACGCCCTATGCCGTCCTCGAACCGGTGTTCGTCGGCGGGGCCAACGTCGAGCGGGCCACGCTCCACAATCAGGATCAGGTGGCGGCGAAGGACGTCCGCCCCGGTGACACCGTCATCGTGCGCCGGGCAGGCGACGTGATCCCCGAGGTCGTCGGGCCCGTCCTCGCCGACCGGGCGGCGCGATCGGAACCGTGGACGTTCCCCCTCACTTGTCCCTGCCCGCGCGGCTCGACCCTGCGACGCCCCGAGGGCGAGAGCGACACCCGGTGCGTCGATCCCGAGTGCCCCTTCCAGCTGGCGGGCGCCATCGAGCACTTTGCCAGCCGGAACGCCATGGACATCGAAGGCCTCGGTGAGCAGCGCGTTCAGCTCTTCCTCGACCTCGGCCTGCTGTCCGACGTGGCGAGCGTGTTCGAGATCGACTTCGGCGCGGTCGAGGCGCTCGAGGGGTTCGGGACGACGTCGGTCGAGAACCTACGTGCGGCCATCGACGCGTCCAAGAGCCGTCCGTTGTCGAGCCTGCTGGTCGGCCTGAACATCCGTCATCTGTCCGGTGCCCGCGCCGAACTCCTGGCGTCACACTTCGGTCATCTCGATGCCATCGCGGCCGCCTCCGAGGAGGACATCTCGGCTGTCGACACCCTCGGCGGCACGGTGGCCGGAGCGGTGCACCGCTGGTTCGCCGACGCCACGCACCAGTCGATGATCGAGCGGTTCCGGGCTGCGGGAGTCAACTTCGAGGGGCCCGAGGCCCCCGACGTCGAACCGGTGCTCTCGGGTATGAGCATCGTCGTGACCGGCACGCTCGAGGGCTACAACCGAGACGAGATCGCCGCAGCCATCAAGGGGCGTGGCGGAAAGTCGCCCGGGTCGGTCTCGAAGAACACCACGGCGCTCGTGGTCGGCGAGTCGCCCGGGGCCTCGAAGCTCACCAAGGCCACCGAGCTCGGCGTGCCGATCCTCGACGAGGCGGGGTTTGCTCATCTGCTGGCCACGGGAGAGGTCACCGACACCTAGACCCGCGCTCGGGGACCTCGAAACGCTCGCCTCACAGGACCTCGAAACACCAGCGTTCGGTGCGCGTGGCCGAGTCCGAGCCGGCGCTGAACTGGAAGACCACGGCGCTGGCACAGTTCGTCTGCGGGTCGAGTGCCTCGATCGTCTTGCCGTCCCCCGGCGAGAACACGTAGCGATCGAGTTCACGGCTGATGTCGAGCTCTTCGTCGGGGATCGCGACGTCGTTGAGGGTGAAGTCGCGCAGTGACCATCCGGGCGCGAGATCGAGGCCGACCTGGGCCTGCTGGAACGCCTCGACCCCCCGACCCGGGATGTAGTCCTCGACGATCACGAGTGCTTCACCCGCACCGCCGGCGTCGTTGGGCGCGCCGGTGACGTTCACCTCGGACTCCGGCTCGGCGGTGGACAGCACGGCCAGAGCGAAGCCGCCGAGAGCGAGGGCGAGCGCCGCGACGATCAGGATCTTGTTCTTGGTCGTGTAGTAGATGCCGCGAGTATGGCCAATCCCTCGGCGGATGTCCCATCGCTGGAGGCTCCACCAACATCGGACGTCCCGCCGGTACGGTGGCCCGATGCCCAGGACGCGGCTGACCGATCAGATCGGTCGCGTGATCGGTGACCGATACCGGCTGTTGGTCCCCATCGGAGCGGGTGCCTCGGCCGAGGTGTTCCTCGCCGACGACGTGCAGTCGAACCGTCGAGTGGCGGTCAAGATCCTCCACGCCTCGCTCGCCGACGAGTCGCAGTTCCTGAAGCGCTTCCGTCGCGAGGCACAAGCCGCTGCTGCGCTCAGCCACCCGAACATCGTCGCCGTCTCGGACTGGGGCGAGGACGGCGGGCTGCCATACCTGGTGACCGAATACCTCGGAGGAGGCAGCCTCCGCGGGGTTCTCGACCGGGGTCGGCTGACGCCCGCGCAGGGCCTCATGGTCGGGCTCGAGACCACGCGGGCGCTCGACTACGCCCATCGGCGCGGCATCGTCCATCGAGACATCAAGCCGGCCAATCTGCTGTTCGGCGAGGACCACGGGCTGCGCATCGCCGACTTCGGCCTCGCCCGGGCGCTGGCCGAGGCAGCGATCACCGAGCCGACCGGGGCGGTGCTGGGCACGGCCCGGTATGCGTCGCCCGAGCAGGCGCAGGGCAAGCCGCTCGAAGGCCAGAGCGACGTCTACTCGCTGGCGCTGGTGGTGGTCGAGGCCATCACCGGATCTGTCCCCTTCGCCACCGACACGACCCTCGGCACGCTCATGGCCAGGGTCGATGCGGTGCCCGAGCTCGGCGACGAGGTGGGCCCGCTGCGGGGCCCGCTGCTCCGCGCGCTTCACCCCGACGCGGCCGAGCGTCCCGACGCCGGAGCGTTCGGTGTCTCGCTCATGGCAGCGGCCGAGCGGGTCGATCGGCCCGATCCGATCGTGCTGGCCCCACCACACACGCCGGTCTTCGACGACGCGCAGCTTGCGGTCGCGGACGAATCGCTCGACTCGTCACTTGCGGACGGCGGTTCTGATGCGACCCTCGCAGAGGTGCTCGCGGTCGCTCCGGTCGCCGATGCGAACGATCCCGAGGTCACCGCCACCGAGCCCGACGACCCCCCGGCACGTTCGCGTCGTCGCTGGCCGGTCATCGTCGCGGCCACGCTCTTCGCGCTGCTCCTCGGTGCCGGTGGGGCCTTCGCGATCGTGCAGGCGCAGGTTCCGTCTCACGAGGTGCCCGACCTTCGGGGCATGCAGGAGATCGACGCCCGAGCCCAGGTCGACGAATTCGGCTGGAAGATCGAGATACGCGAGACGCGTGAGCTCGACACGGTGGAGGGCGAGGTCGTCGACACCGAGCCGGCTTCGGGCGAGTCGCTCGACGAGGGAGAGACACTGCTGCTGCTGGTGTCGAAGGGCAACCCGCTCGCCCGGCTTCCCGAAGGACTCGTCGGCTCGCCGAAGAGCGAGGCCATCGCAGCGTTGAACGATGCCGGGTTCGAGTCCGAGGTCGAGGAGCGCTTCGACGAGGACATCGCATCGGAAGTGGTGATCAGCCTCGCTCCCGACCAGACGATCGAGGCCCCGATCGGAAGCGCCGTGCTCCTCATCGTGTCGAAGGGACCGGCACCACGCACGGTCCCCGACGGGCTGACCGGCGGGAGCTTCGACGCGGCGAAGGCGGCGCTGGCGGAGGTGCAGCTCGGCACCGAGCGAGTCGACGTGTTCTCCGACACCGTCGAGACCGGCATCGTCGTCGCGGTCGATCCGAGCCAGGGCACCGAGGTCGCCCGCGATTCGGTGGTTCGCGTCCAGGTGTCCAAGGGCCCAGACCTGGTGGCGGTGCCCGATGTCGCCGGGAAGACACTCGATCAGGCGAATGCGGCGCTCGAGGCTGCTGGTCTCGTGCCCGGGGGCGTCTTCGGTCCGGCGCAGGGCCAGCCCGACTCGACCGATCCGGCCGCGGGGACCATGGTCGAGCGCGGGTCGACGGTCGACATCTACCTCAGGCGCTGACGCCGATCCCCTGGTCGGGCGTCGACGACGCGCCCACACACTGCCAGTGGCCATGATCGCCCGCAGGCTGCATTCGAGACACAGGCCAGTCGATAACGTCGTCGCCGGTGACCGAAGTGCCCGACGATCGTCCACCCCCAGACGGGCGGAGCCCCTATGGCGCGCTGTCGGTCGAGGCGCCGGGTGCCGACGAGGTGGGTGTCGTCCCCTGGCCCCTGATGTTCCGGCGCCGGCTGCTCGATCGGGCCGAGAGCAGTGGCTACTACCCGACGATCGTGCTCGTCACCGTGTTGTACGGCCTCTTCTCGGTCGGGTTCACCATCACGATCCTCTCCGTCTCGATCCCGACCATCGCCGACGAGTTCGGTGCATCGACGTCGCTGGTGACGTGGGTCGTCACCGGACCGATCCTCGCGTTCGCGATCGTCGGGCCGTCGATGGGCAAGGTCGGCGACCTCTACGGGCACCGCCGGGTCTACGTGTACTCGATGGCGGGCGCGTGCGTGTTCGCCGGACTCACCGCCCTGAGCTTCAATGCTCCCTCACTGATCCTGTTCCGGGTCACGGGCGCCGCGGTCGGCGCTGCACTCGGTCCGGCATCGTTGGCGATCATCAACCGGATGTTCCCCCCGCACAAGCGGGTCCAGGCCATGGGCTACTGGTCGATGGTCGCGGCCGGCGGACCCGTGCTCGGGGTCGTGGCCGGCGGGCCGATCGTCGAGGCCTTCGGGTGGCGCTGGATCTTCATCGCTCAGGTCCCCCTCACCCTCGGTGGGGTCATCATCGCCAGCGCGGTCCTCCCCGACACCAGGCCGCAGGGCGATCCGGTCTTCGACATCAAGGGCGCGCTCACCCTCGGCCTCGGCGTGACGAGCGCGCTCGTCGCGGTGAACCGAGGTCCCGAGATCGGGTGGAGCAGCCCGCTCGTCATCGCCGGCTTCGTGCTGTCACCCGTGCTTCTCGCGACGTTCGTCGCGATAGAACGCCGGGTCACGCACCCGCTGTTCAACCTCGGGTACCTCCGCCGACGGAACTTCGCGTTCGCGATCGGCACGCAGTGGTTCACCAACTTCGCCTACATGGGCGGCTTCATCATCACCCCGCTGTTGCTCCAGGACGTCTTCGGCTACTCAGAGACCAAGACCGGCGCCCTGCTCATCAGCCGACCGCTCGCGTTCGCCATCGCCGGGCCACTCGCAGGGTGGTTCGCGCTGCGGATCGGCGAACGGACATCCGCAGTCGTCGGCGCCTTCGCCATCAGCTGTTCGCTCGTGGCGCTGTCGACCCTCGACGCCGGCTCGAGCGATCTGATCGTGATCTTCGGGCTCGCACTGAGCGGTGTCGGGCTGGGCATGTCGGCGCCGTCACTGGCGGCCAGCATCGCCAACGCCGTCGACGAGAAGGACCTCGGCGTCGCAGGTGCGACTCAACAGATGGTGAGCCAGTTCGGGGTGGTGGTCGGCATCACGGTCATGCAGACCGTGCAGACGTCGCGCGCGGCCGCAGTGGGCGTGACCGCCAGCTACGGCGACGCCTATCTGGTGGGTGCGTTCATGGCCGCCATCGGCATGATCGCCGCTGCGTTCGTCATCAGCACGCCACGCGGCGAGCGTGGCGTCGAACGCATCGAGGCATCCGATCGCGAGCCGGTGCCGACCGGCTGAAAAAGACGACGACCCGACCCCGCCGAAGCCGGATCGAGTCGTCGTACCCCCTCGGTGAGAACGTGGCCCCCTCGGTGAGAACGTGGCCCCCTCGGTGAGAACGTGGTTCAGGCGGTCATGTCCTGGATCTCCTTGGCGATGGCCTCCGCCGACGGATCCGGTGTGCCCTGCTGCATGGCCATCAGCTTCGTCATGTCGCCCTGGACCTTGATCTTGCCCGACATGAACGCCTGCATCCCGGCCTGGGCGTTCCCCTCGACCAGGATCGCCTTGGCGGTCGCGTAGTCCATGGTCACGGTCAGTTCGGGGTCGTCGAGGTGGCCCTTGTCGATCTGCACCTCGCCGCTGCTGGTGTCCATGTGCATGTTGATCACGCCGTCGTCGGTGACCTCGGCCGGGACCTCGGTGATGACCTGGTTCATCTTCACCGTGTGTGCTGGTGGATCGCCGCCCGTGTCGTGCTTCTCTCGGATCGTCTTGGCCTCTTCGAGCCAGTCATCACTCAGGAAGGCGTGCGCCACGGAGGTCTCCTCGGTCCATTTCCCCGGCGTCCGTCGCCCGGGAGCACGCCAAGGTAACAGATCTTGCAGTCTGACTGCATGAAGTCCGTTTCCCTGCAGCCGGGGCGTCGATGGGTACGTTGTGGGCGTGACGAAGAGCCGCTCGGACCGCCTCGCGTCGCGGCAACGCAAGGACAGTTGGAAGAACCCGCCGCTCATCATCGACATGAGCATCTGCATCAACTGCGACACCTGCATCCGCCACTGTCCGCCGCAGTTCGGTGCGATCTTCAACCACGGCATGGACGTCATCATCGTCCCCGAGCTCTGCTCGGGCTGTGAGAAGTGCCTCGACCCGTGTCCGGTCGACTGCATCTACCCCGATCCGGATTGGAAGCCCTCTCCCCAGGAGTGGTGGAACGAGCCGGCCACCGACGACCCCTACACCTGAGCTGGCCCGATCCTCAGATCACGCTGGCGTCGATCTCCACGATCTGCCCACCGGCGTCGGTCCAGATCCGATCGGGCTCGACGCCTGAGTCGGTGAACCACACGATCTCCTCGGTCCCGTCGGCATCGAAGTCGCCGCTTCCGCCTCGGCCGTCGGCGGGGTTGTCGGAGCGACGGCTTTCGTGGCCGGCGGGGGAGTGGAACCAGAAGTAGTCGGCGTCGGCACCCTTGGCATACCAGTAGATGTCGTCCTGGTCGTTGCCGTCGAGGTCGCCGGTGAAGGGGGTGTAGGTCCCGTTGATCCGCGTCACCACGTCGTCGTACCCGTCGGCGTTGTGCTTCCAGTAGAAGTCGTGGGCGCTGCCTGCGGCGTACCAGAGGATGTCGTCGTAGCCGTTGCCGTCGAAGTCGCTCACCAGCGGCGCGTAGGTCCCGTTGATGCGAGTCGGGACGTTCTGATAGCCGCCCGCGTTGTGCTTCCAGTAGTAGTCGGTGGCGCTGCCTGCGGCGTACCAGAGGATGTCGTCGTAGCCGTTGTCGTCGAAGTCGCCGATCTGCGGGTCGTAGGTCCCGTTGATCCTGGTCTGTACGGACGAGTAGCCGCCGTTGTGGTGGTACCAGTAGTAGTCGGCCGCGCTCCCTGCGGCGTACCAGAGGATGTCGTCGTAGCCGTTGCCGTCGAAGTCGCCGACCAGCGGGACGTACGTGCCGTTGACGGTGGTGGCGGTCTCGCTGAACTCGCCGAGATCGCCGACGGGCTCGTACCGGATGTCGGGCTTCGTGCCCGGGCCGTAGAGGAAGATCTCGTCCTCGGGATCAGCGTCGAAGTCGCCGGTCAGCACCGTCGTGCCGGTGCCGTCGGGGCCGGTGTTGTTCTGGGCGGCGACGAGGCTCGGGTAGGGGTTGATGGCCGTGGTCGGCTGGCCGCTGTACCACTCCCACTCGGGGAAGCCGCTACCCGGCACGTGGATCTCGAAGTGGAGGTGCGACGCGGTGCTCTCGGCATTCCCCGAGTCGCCGACCCAGGCGAGGTGCTGGCCCCTGCTCACCCGGACCCCCGGGTCTCGCTTGGTGGTGCCTGGCGCCACGATCTGCTGACGCAATCCGTCCGGGAAGACCCAAGGCGCGTTCGACACACAACCGGAGGCACCGAAGCACTGCTTGCCGTCGTCGGTTGCGGGTGAGTCGTTGTTGAGATGGATGTAGGCGTAGCGGTAGCCGTCGTCGCCCCGCAGGTAGAGGTAGTTGCTTCCGCCGTAGGACGCCCAGAAGATCACGCCGTCGTCGACCGCCACGACCTCCTGCAACTTGTTGGCCATGATGTCGGTCCCGATGTGCAATCGTCCGCCACTGCGTGGGGCACCGAAGGTGTCGGTGAAGTTGACCGGTCCCCGGACCGGGAACGCGCTGTCCCGCACCGCCGCCCGGGGGGCGGTGTCGGTTGCCGGCGCCGGCGCGCCGTGGCCGTGGTCGTGGTCGAGTTCGGAGGTCGCGTCCTCGACGCTCTCGGGATGGACCGAACCCTCGGGGTCGGCTCCTTCGGCTCCGTCGGCCGCTGCGGGTGGCAGACCGGTCGCGAGCACGATCGACGCGGCGACGGCTGCGATCAGTGTGCGAGCGACTCGACGTCGGCGAGGCTGCATGCCCTGTGTCATCGGTGGGATCTGTCGCATCCTTGAGTCGAGGAGGTCGAACGACCCACATGTTACATATGTGTCGATTACATGACGGACATCGGGTCGTCGGGTTGATCAGGTGGGAACGGGTGCGATTCGCACCACGCGATCGTTGCCGTTCCCGTTGGCCGTCGTCACGTAGAGCGCGCCGTCGGGTCCCATCTCGACCGTGCGGAGGCGCCCGAGGGTGCCGTCGATGATGACGCGCTGCTCGAGGTAGCGGTCGTTCGCGTCGAAGAAGAAGACGCGCAGGGTCGAGTTCTTGAGCGAGGCCACGGCGAGTCCGCCGGCGTAACGACTCCAGAACACACCGGGATTCTGCGAACCGTCGATGAAGTCGGCGCCGCTCATCGCGAGGGTGGGCACGCCGGTCGAGTACTCGGCCGGCGACGCACCGGGGAACTTGCCGAGATCGGTCATGGG
>DATKWD010000036.1:0-10984 GCA_035529695.1 Acidimicrobiales bacterium
CTCGGGTTCACGGCGGGCCTCCTCGCGGGTCTGATGGGCGTCGGTGGCGGGATCATCACGGTGCCTGCGCTCACCGTGCTGGCCGGCTTTCCGCTGGTGGTCGCCAAGGGCACGTCGCTCGCGGTCATCGTGCCCTCGGCCGTCGTCGGAACACTCCGCAACCGCTCCAAGCACAACGTCGATCTGCGGGCATCGGTCACGGTCGGTGTCGCGGGCATCGCGACCGCCTATGTGGCGTCGAAGATCAGCCTCGAACTCGACCCCGATCTCTCGGCTCGCCTCTTCGCCGCGCTCCTCGTCGTCACCGCGCTCCGGATGGCCAACACGGTGCGGAAGAACTGGGCCGACTGACACCGAGGCTGGCAGTATCTGATCAGACAAGTCCAGGGGGCACCATGCACGATCTCGTCATTCGCGACGGCACCGTCGTCGACGGCACCGGCGAACCGACCCGTCACGCCGACGTCGCGGTCGACGACGGCATCATCACCGAAGTCGGTGAAGATCTCGGAGCCGCGACCCGTGAGATCGACGCGGACGGGCGTGTCGTCGCTCCCGGTTGGGTCGACGTCCACACGCACTACGACGGCCAGGTCACCTGGGATCCCGAGATGGCACCATCGTCGTGGCACGGCGTGACGTCGGTCGTGATGGGGAACTGTGGCGTCGGGTTCGCTCCGGTCCGCCCGGATGGTCAGGACTTCCTCGTCGAACTGATGGAGGCGGTCGAGGACATCCCCGGCACGGCACTCCACGAGGGCATCGACTGGAACTGGGAGAGCTTCGGCGAGTACCTCGACGCACTCGAGACGATGCCTCGCACCATCGACGTGGCAGCCCAGATGCCGCACGTCGCACTGCGTGCATACGTCATGGGCGAGCGGGCCCACGACGAGCCGAACACCGACGAGCTGGCCGAGATGTCGCGCCTGACCAAGCAGGCCATCGCCGACGGAGCCATCGGGTTCAGCACGTCACGCACGATCCTCCACAAGTCGAAGCACGGCCTCATCCCTGGCACACACTCTGCCCCCGACGAGCTCATCGCAATCGCCACCGGCATGGCCGAAGCAGGCAAGGGCATCTTCCAGTTCGTCTCCGACAGCATGGGGAGCACCGACGAGGAACGGGCGTGGGTCCGCGAGATCGCTGCGTTCAGTGGCCTGACGGTCACCTACTCACTCGCTCAGACGCCGTTCGCTCCGGCTGCATTCCGCGCAGCGCTCGATGATGCCCAGGCGCTCGGACGCAACGGAGTCACCGTCGTCCCTCAGGTTCCGGCCCGTCCGACCGGGATGCTGTTCGGGCTCCAGAGCTCGTTCAACCCGTTCATGGGCTACCCGAGCTACCGCGAACTGTGGAGCGTCTCGCTCGCCGAGCGGGTCGCCAAGTTGCGAGACCCGGAGTTCCGGGCCCAGATCCTGGCCGAGGAGTTCCAGAGCCACGACCGCACGGCGCACTTCCTGGCGAAGAACTGGGCTCAGATGTTCCGACTGGGTGATCCTCCCGACTACGAGCCAGCCCCCGAGACGTCGGTCGCCTCGACAGCGCAGCGAGAAGGCCGCCGCCCCGAAGAGGTCGTGCTCGACTGGCTGCTCGAGGACGACGGCAAGGCGCTGTTGTTCGCCCCGCTCGGGTCCTATGTCGACCACGACCACGAGGCGATCCGCGAGATGATCAGCCACCCGTCTTCGGCGATCGGGCTGTCCGACGGCGGTGCGCATTGCGGGTTGATCTGTGACGCGTCGTTCCCGTCGTACCTTCTGACCCATTGGGTTCGTGATCGGACCCGGGGCGAACGGCTGCCCCTCGAACTCGTCGTGCACAAGCAGACCCAGGCCACAGCACGGGCCTACGGCATGACCGACCGCGGCGTGATCGCCGAGGGCAAGAAGGCCGATCTCAACGTCATCGATCTCGATGCCATGCACCTGCACGCGCCCGACATGGTCTTCGATCTGCCTGCTGGTGGACGTCGCCTCGTCCAGCGGGTCGACGGCTACGTGGCCACGGTCCAGACCGGCGAGGTCACCTTCGAGAACGGCGAACCGACCGGAGCCCGTCCGGGTAGGGTCGTGCGCGCCTGATCGGGATTCAACGACCGAACATGGCGAGCCACTGCTGCTCGGTCTCGGGTTTGAACACGTAGTTCCACCTGCGGGTCTCGCCCATCGTCGCGCTCGGTTCGGCCGAGTAGAGGTGGCCTGGGAACAAGATGGCGTCGTCGGGGACCTTGGACAGCTTGGTGTTGATGCTCTCGTACAGCGCCGACGGGTCGCCACCTGGGAGGTCGGTGCGCCCGCAACCCTCGAGGAACAACGTGTCGCCGGCGACGAGCTTGTTGTCGACGAGGAAGCACTGGCTCCCGGGCGTGTGACCAGGCGTGTGGATCAACTCGATGTCGATCGCGCCGACCGAAACGATGTCCGAGGATGCGTGGGTGACCAGGTCGTCCGTGGCGCCAGTCATGAACGTGACGCCGTCGGCCTCGTCGGCCTGCACGTGGATCGGCACTTGTTTCTTCATCAGAAGCTCGCGGACCCCCGAGATGGTGTGCCCCATCATCGAGCCGCCCACGTGATCGGGGTGATAGTGGGTCGCAAGCGCTCCGGTGAGATGCATGCCGTCCGCGTCGAGGATGTCGAGTAGCCCGGTGACGTCGTAGGCAGGATCGACGATCACCGCCTCGCGCGTCTCGGTGTCGCCGATGAGGTAGACGAAGTTGACCATCTGTCGGGCAATCGGGTCGGTCGTCGCGAAGTCGCGTCCCGCGAGGAGCTGCTTGAAGTAGAGGCGATCGCTCATGACCGACCAGCCTAGGTTTCTCCAGGGTCGGCGCAGTGCTCGCCGTGGACGCGGAGCTTGTCGGATTCTCGAAGGGATCGAGTTGGGACTTGCGGAAGGGTCTCGAAGCGGGAATGGTCTCCGTTCCATGGATGAAGCCACCTTCGACCGGAGGACGCTCATCGCTGCAGCGTTGGCCATTCTCGGGTTCGTGGCGCTCGGCGTGGTGATCGTGCTGTTCGGTGCCCCCGACGATCCCGAGTCGGTGCTGGCAGGGCGCGCGTCGGAGTCGACCACCACACGCGAGACCATCGACGGGCCCGCCGTGCCCGCGACGCTGACGGTGGCCCCGATCGAGATCGGGTTCGAGACCGAACGAGGGCTGGGGTTCGAAGAACGGCGAACTTGGGTCTATGACCCGACGACCCGAACGCTTCGCAATCTCGTCATCCTCGAGCCCGATGTCGACGAGTTGTTGGTCGGCCACACCGAGGTGATTCCGCCGTCGGTGCTCGATCTCGGCGACATCGTCTTCGATCCCGAGACCGACGATGTCACGGTCGCCGACGACGGTACGGAGACGTACCGATTCGCGGTGCTGGGTCGCACCGACGAGCCCGCCGAGCTCGGGTGGCAGGTCGTCACCGCAGACGAGCTCGACGAGGCCGATCTGGATGCGCTGGCCGCAGACCTCGTCGCGGCACGCGAGGCCGGCTGACTCGGGAACGTCAGCCGGCTCAGGTGACCTTGAACCACGAGCGATGTGCCCGCTTGAAGACGACTTCGTGCCGGTCGAAGGAGCGACGAAGTGCGTCGCCGGGCCAGTCGTCCACGAGTTCGTCGGGGAGCAGGGGATCGGATCCGAAGTGGCGGATCACATCAGCAGAGAGCAGGAACCCGCGCTCGAGCGCCTCGCGGTCCGCCGAGGAGAGCGCTGGTTCGAGCCGGGTCATCTCGGCGATCAGGCGTTCGGCGTCGGCTGCCCACGCACCTGCCGCGAAGAGGTCGACCGGTGGCGCGTCGGGAATCGCGCCGGTGACCCATGTGCTCTGCGCAGCCAGGACGGCTCGGCTGTCGGCGAGCCGGTCAGCATCGAGGTTGTCCGGCCGGCACCACAGGCCTTCCCGCCACTCGACGAGCCTGAGTCGTCTGCCGGCTTCACGAAACGCAGCGCGGTCTCTTGGCGTTCGAGCGCCCGGGGCGACGACGGCGAGGGTCCACGTGCGGTCCCATGATCGTCGTTCAGCCGAACGGCTGAGCGCCTGACGCGATTTCCGAGCGCGCAGTTCGCCGATCAACTCGTAGCTGCCATCTGCGGCAGCGAGTTCGTGGGCAGTGACCATGCGGGACAGCGCCGTTCTCGTCGTGCCTTCGGTGACACCGAACATCTCGTTCGACCGCACCACGAACTGAGCCGTTGCCCGCGGTGGGTCGAGTCCGAGGAGGAGCGAGGCGATCAAGGACCGCGCGGTCAGTGGGGAGCGAGCGCCATTACGGATGGAGGACACGTGTAGTTGAAGTGTAAGGTAGGTGACCATGACCGCGGTGACCGAGCCCCTGACGACGGTGCTCCCGCCGCCGAGCGCCCTTCCTGATGTGCTGCCCACGGAACGACTTCTGGCGTCGGGCAAGCCGGTTCGACCCCTGCGTGACGAACTCCGCCGGATCGACGACCTCCGCAATGTCGGGAGCCTCGTGCTCACCTGGCTCCAACCCGTCGTGACGATCGGGCTGGCCGTGTGGATCGGGCACCCGCTCGCGTACGTCGTCGCCTTCTTCCTGATGGGTCCGGCCTACGTCCGGTTCGCGATCCTCGGGCACGAGGCTGCCCATCGTCTGCTCTTCACCGACAAGCGACTGAACGACTTCATCGGCCGTTGGTTCGTCGCGTATCCGGGCTTTGTTCCGTTCGAGGGGTATCGGCGGAGTCACTTCGCCCACCACAAGGACGAGTTCGGACCCGATGAGCCCGATCTCAATCTCTACAACGGCTATCCGATCACCTCTGCCTCGTTCTGGCGCAAGATGCGGCGCGACGCATTCGGCAAGAGCGGATGGAAGAACCTCAAGGGTCTCTTGATGGCGCTCACCAGCAAGACGGCCCGCCCCTTCGCAGGGCGCATCGTTTGCGCGCAGGTCGTGATCCTCGCGATGTTCACCGCGGTCGGCCGGCCCGAGCTCTTCGTGCTCCTGTGGCTGCTCCCGTGGATGACCGTGTGGCGGGTCATGAACCGCCTGCGGGCCATCGCCGAGCACGGTGGAATGATGCGCTCGAAGGACCGCCGGCTCACCACCCACCACGTCGAGCAGTCGTGGTTGGCCCGAGCGACACTCGTTCCGTTCAACACGGGCTGGCACCTCGCTCACCACGTCGACATGGGAGTGCCGTGGCGCAACCTGCCCAAGTTGCACGCCGAACTCGTGGCGGCCGGCTGGGTGACGCCCGAGTACACCTACCCGAGCTATCGCGCGTTGTGGAAGGCGCTGCGTTCGGGCTGATGAGCTGTCGACCGCCCTACGGTTCGACGACGACCTCGTCGCCGGCCCGAACGGTCCCGCCCTCGAGGACCCATGCGTAGGCCCGACTCCATCCCGGGTGCCGCTCGTGGTTCATCCGGTTGAAGTCTCCGTCGGCGAACCAGGCGGCGTTCTTCGCACAAGGTGTCGCCCACGCCGAGACCTCCACCGATACGTCACCGACGAGGAGCCGTACGCCCGGTCGGATCGTCGACCAATCGACGCCGCTGACCGTCAGGTTCTCGCCGGCGAGACCAGCGCTGATCGGATGGCCTTCCGAGCGGAGTGATCCGATCACCTCTTCACTCCAGAGACACAACGCCTGAAGTGGTCGGCCGTGGTGCAGCCGATCGTTCTGGGCGTCGCCGACCAGGCCCGCTCGCCCCACTTCGGCCACCGCCACAGGCGTCTTGGGGACGCCGCCGTCGGACGTGTTGATCTGGGTCAGCCTCCCGCGTTGGCTCGGGGCTCCGACCCCGAGCGCATGAAGGCCACGCCCCACGTCCTTGAGATGGTGGGTCGCGTCGTGCACGACATGGCCGACGGTCCAGGCGAGGTCGTGGGTTCCTGACCCCCAGGTGTGGGTGTGACCCCAGATGTCCTCGGGAATCCCCTGCGCCCTCGCGGCCATGGCCTGAGCTGCCTCATCGAGTTCGTCGATCGACTCGCCGATCGATCGTGGCGTGACGGGGTCGCCGATGTCGTCGGGCTGGAGCGGTTCACCGTCGAACACCAGCGCGTCCTGATCGATCATCGCCGCGACCAGCAGATCGAGGAGGCGGGTCACGTCGCGAGAGTGGGCGGCGTACTCGAGGGCCGACCAGATCTCGGGTGCAGGCCGGGTGGCGAGCACGTGTTCGTCGATCCCTTCGACCGTCGTTCGCCACATGGGTGCCAGCGCGCCCAGCGTGCCGAGCAGGTCGTCGTGGGTGTAGTCGGAGCTGACGAACTGGCACTCGTCGCACGTCTCGATCTCGGCGAGGTGGGTCATGGGCTCAGTCTGCCGCCAGAATGTGGCGACCATGACCCATCGCATCGTCTCGCTCGATCATGTTCGTCGCTGCCCGCAAGGCGCATCCGGCCCTCCGCATCGGTGACCTCGACGACCTCGCTCGGCAGCTGGCGTCGGCCGGACACGAGCCCCGGTGGTCCGATGAGCTCGAAGACCGGCGGTTCCACGCCGACGACTGCTTCGGCAACCGGATCGAGTTCATCGAAGCCTGAGCTGCCGGAACTCGCCATCACGGCACCGGGTCGCAGGGGAATTCTTAGAGATCGCAGCGGACGTGGGCGTCATCGATCTGTCGGCTGATGATCGTTATCGTCGTCGAAACCACCATGGCGACGTCGCAGTACGAACCCACCTACGGGCCTCTCTGTGCCGATGACCTGCCGCGGATCGCCGAGCTGTTCGAGGCCCACACCGGCCGTCCCGCCGATCTCGACGTGTTCGGCTCGTGGATCGAGCGGTATCCCTCTGCTGCGGCCCGCGATGGCGGTGTGCTGGTGGGTTTCCTCGTTGGTTGTCGGTTCGCACCCGACGTCCTCGAGCTCACGAACGCTCAGGTTGCACCGTCACACCGTGGCCGAGGTATTGCGAGGGCCTTGTTCTGCGAGGTCGAGGAATCTGCGCGTCGAGCGGGGTTTGCGGCACTGATCGTCGCACCGTCGGTCCTCAATGCCACCCGCAGCCAGCGTGTCGACGCGCCGAAGTTCTACGAGCGGATCGGGTTCCGGACGGTCCACACGACGGCGAGCACCCAGATCGTCGTCAGGTCGCTCGAAGCCGGCTGATCCGACCCTGCCGTCGTCAGGGAGCGACGCGGTCGGATCGTCGTGTGCGGAGTCCGGCGGCACGGAGACGGCGCACCAGCACCCGGCTGTCGACCGGTTCGGCGCCGAGGTCGATGGCATGTGCTCGATAGTCGCTCGGCACGTCGTAGTGATCGCCCTGGAACGCACGGCGTGGAATGCCGAGGCGAGCGGCGAACTCGTGGAGCTCGTCGTAGCTCGTGTCGCTGACGAGGTGGGCCCATTTCCGGCCGTGCCAGGTCCACACCGCAGCATCCACGAGGATGGTCACGACGCATCGTCTTCGGGCGACAGCTCGGGCCGGAGCCGGCGCCTACCGGCCTCCTCGGCCAGTGACACGACTTCGCGAAGCGGCAATCCTTCGAGTTCGGCGATGCGGGCTGCGTCGTCGTGTTCGACCTTGATGCGGCCCGCACTCACCTTGACCCGGACCGGCCGTCCCACGACCTCGACCGTGTGGTGCTCACGCGACTGCGGCCAGCGCTTCATCTCGTGACCCCGCACACCGAGGGTCCCGGTCTCGGCCACCATCACGCGTGCCACCTGGCCGGCGATCGCCACGTCGGCGAGCGCTGACACGGTGTGGGCGGGACGGCCCTTCTTCATCACCATCGGCGTGATCCAGGCGTCGTGGGCACCGGCATCGATGAGAGCACCGATGGCATGCGCGAGGGTCTCGCCGGTGGCGTCGTCGACATTGCATTCGAGGAGCACGACCGGCTGACCGTCGGGGAGCAGAGCCGCGACCTCACCGAGAACGACCTGGGTCAGGTTGGGTTGCTCGTCGATCTCGCGGCTCCCCGCGCCGAAGCCACTCTCGGTCACCCGCATCGCGGGCATCGGGCCGAACGACGTGCAGTTGGCGGCAAGCAGCGCCGCCCCGGTCGGTGTCGTCATCTCGAACGCGAGGTCGAGCCCCTTGACCGGCGCGTCTCGCAACAGCTCGACGACCGCCGGTGCCGGGTTCGGGAGCAGGCCGTGTGCCGAGCGGACCATCCCGCGCCCGACGGCGATCTCCGACGCCGCGATCAGGTCGACATCGAGAAGTTCGAGCGCTGCGCAGGTTCCGACGATGTCGACGATGGCGTCGAGGCCACCGACTTCGTGGAAGTGCACCTGCTCGGGCGGTCGTCGGTGGAGTCGGCCCTCGGCGACCGCCAACGCATCGAAGGTCGCGAGTGCCCGTTCGCGGACGCGCTCGGGTAGCCGCGCTTCGGTGACGAGGCCCTTGATGTGTGCTGCCGTACGGATCACCGACGTCTCCTCGGTGACGACCGTGACGTGGGTCGCAGCGATCCCACCTCGCAGCACCGCATGTGCCTCCAGCGCCCATCCCTTGACGGGCAGGGTGTCGAGAACGGCGCGGATCTCATCGACGTCGGCGCCGGCGTCGACGAGCGATCCGAGGGCCATGTCGCCGGCGATTCCCGAGAAACAGTGGAACCACGCGATCCGTTCGGTCATCGGCGCAGCATCCTCATGATGGCGATGGCCGCGCCGTACCCGTTGTCGATGCCGACGACGCTCACTCCTGCAGCGCAGGAGGCGTGCATCGAGAGCAATGCGGTGACGCCTTCGAGGCCCGCGCCGTATCCGACGCTGGTCGGCACTGCGACGACCGGTGCGCCCGTGATGCCGCCGACGACGCTGGCCAGTGCCCCTTCCATCCCGGCGACGACGATGACGGCATCGGCTTCGGCCACGGTGTCGGCAGATGCGAGGAGGCGATGGATGCCGGCGACGCCCGCATCAGTGATGCGGCTCGGCTTGACCCCGTGGGCGGCGAGCACTGCGTCGGCCTCGTCGGCAACGGGGAGGTCGGCGGTTCCGGCGGTCACGATGAGCACCCCGGCGTCGGGACCCTCGCCTTCGGCCGCGGGCTGCCAGACGCACAGCGTCCCGCTCCGAGTGCCTCCCGGGTTCGCGTCGAGCGCCGCGAGCGCCTGGGCCTCGTCGGTTCGGGTCAACAGCACGGGTTCGTCGCCGGCGGCGAGCAACTCGGTGATGATCGCCGCACATTGGGCGGGCGTCTTGCCGGGCGCGTAGACCGCCTCGGCCAGGCCCTGTCGGATGCTGCGGTGGTGATCGACCCGTGCGAACCCGAGGTCGGTGTAGGGGAGTCGACGAAGAGAACGCGCCGCTTCGTCGGCGTCGATCGTTCCAGCTGCGACCCCGGCCAACATCTGACGAAGAGTGTCGTCGTCCACACCAGTAGTTTGACCGTCCGTGACCCAGCCCGCAGCTTCGGTGCCGTCGCGGGTGGGATTTCTCGGTCCGCTCGGCACCTTCACCGAGATGGCGCTCCTGACTCAGCCCGATCTGGCGTCGGCAGAGCTGCACGCCATCGGCTCGATCTCCGATGTCCTCTTCGCCACCCGCGATGGCGAGGTCGATCTCGGATTCGTCGCAATCGAGAACTCGATCGAAGGGTCGGTGAATGTCACCATCGACACGCTTGCGTTCGATCTGGATCTCCGGATCCAACGCGAGGTCGTGATCAACGTGCAGCTCAACCTGTTGGCTCGTCGGGGCGTCCCCATCGAGCGGATCGAGCGAGTTGTGTCGATCCCGGTTGCGGCCGCGCAGTGCCGCACGTTCCTGCACGACCACCTTCCTGGCGTCGAGATGGTGGCGGCGAACTCGACGGCCGAAGCCGCGCAGATGGTCGCCGACGGCGACGACGGCCGAATTGCCTCGATCAGTACTGCGCTGGCCGCCGAGATGTACGGCCTCGAGGTGTTGGCCGAGGATGTCGAAGATCATCCCGAGAACCAGACGCGCTTCGTCGCCGTCACTCCCCACGGCGTCCCGACTCCCACCGGACACGACAAGACGAGCATCGTCGTGTTCCAGCGAACCGACCGTCCGGGGTCGCTCCTCGGCATCCTCCAGGAGTTCGCAGCCCGGGCGATCAACCTCACCAAGCTCGAGTCACGTCCGACCAAGACCGGCCTCGGCGACTACTGCTTCCTGATCGACCTCGAAGGTCACATCGCCGATGAAGTGGTGGGGGACTGCCTGCGTGACCTGCGCGCGAAGTGCGAGGACATCAAGTTCCTCGGCAGCTACCCCGCCGCCGGAGAGCACGGCCCGGGTCTGCGCCGGGAAGCCGAATCGAACTGGCGCCAGGCCGACGACTGGCTGCAGTCGCTGCGCAGCGAACTCGACTGATCGCGCTGCGGTCGGCTGGGCCGCGACGACTACCGTCGATCCCTCCGGAGGGGTGCCCGAGCGGACGAAGGGAACGGTCTTGAAAACCGTCGGGCCTCTTGCAGGTCCCGTGGGTTCGAATCCCACCCCCTCCGCCAGAAGCATCCAGGTCAAGTGTGATTTTGTGGCAAAGCGGGCCGGTCACCACTGACCACGAAAGGGAGTGGTGGCAGAGGCCGTACCACTGTGGTACCACTACTGGACGGCACCAGACGGATCCAGTGGTACGGAGTGGTACGAGTGAGCACACCGCAGAAAATCCAGGTCTTCTCGCTCGGCAAGCCGACCAAGGGCACCCCGACCGGCCAGCGCCGGTACCGGGTCAAGTGGCGGATCGACGGTCGAGATCGCACGCGGTCATTCAAGACGCGGGCCGAGGCCGACCGATACCGGCGCCGCCTCCTCGACGCCGTTGAAGCCGGAGAGCGCTTCGACGAGGGCACCGGCGGGCCGGCGTCGTGGTCAACCGACTCGCTGACCTGGTTTCGGTGGTCCCAAGAGTGGCTGGCGCTCAAGTGGCCGCAGTGGGCGGGAACGACGCGACGTAGCGCGCTCGAAACTCTCGTCTCCATCACACCCCGCATGGTTCGAGCCAGCGCTCCGAACCCGCCCGACGAAGTCGTCGACTGGCTCCGCTCCGACGGCTACATCCCCGGCTCCG
>DATKWD010000037.1:0-56928 GCA_035529695.1 Acidimicrobiales bacterium
TGGAGCTGGGGGGAATCGAACCCCCGTCCGTCAAGCGGTGACGCATCCCGCTACGACCATTCCCGATGTCGTGGTTTGCGGTCTCCACGCCGACGGGTCGGCATCAACCGTCAGGTCTTTCCCTGAAGCCAGCGGTCTTTCCCGCCGTCAGTGGTCTTTCCCACCGTCACCCTCTACTTCTGTTGCCGGGCTGTAGAGAGCAGGCCCCGCGTGTCCTTGCGGATCGCTGTTTTTCGCTTACTCGTTACCTGATCAGGCAGCGAGGGCGAACTGCTCGTTTGAGTTGGCAGTTGTTTGGTTGCCCCGTTTGACGAGTCTGAGCAACTCGGGTCGCAGAATGTCGCATCCGGTCTCAACGTCGAAACCGATCAGCCCCTTGTCAATGAACACACCCCGACGAGACCGGAGCCTCGTCATGCTACCGGTGCCACCTCGGTGTCCCACGCGAGCTCGGGCGGGGTGTTGCGAGCAGGGCCGAGTCGAGTCATCTACGGTCACCGGCCGATACCCGAGTGGGAGGGCGCTCATGCTGATTCACGACAGTCTCGACTTCTGGACCCGTCGGGACCCGCAACGACAGCTGATCGCTGACGGCAAACAGTCGTTGACCCGTGAGGCGTTCACCTCCCGCACCCGGCGCATGGCCAACCTGCTGGCCGAACACCTCGAGCCGGGCGACCGGGTGGCGATCGTCGGCAAGAACAGCATCGACTATCTGGCGCTCTACTACGCCTCGAGTCGTGCCGGCGTCGTCCCGGTGCCGGTCAACTACCGACTCGCGCCGCCCGAGTGGCGGTTCATCATCGATGACGCCGAGTCCCGGATGGTCATCGCCGACACCGAGTTCGCAGCCGGCATCCAGACCGTGCGCAACGAACTGGAGGCACCGCAACACTTCCTGGGTCTCGACGGGGCGATCGATGGCTGGGAGGCGTTCGACGACGCCGTCAACGCCCAGCCGGACACGCCCCCCGACCATCGCGGATCGGCCGACGACCTCGTCTACCAGATGTACACGTCGGGAACGACGGGTCTTCCCAAGGGGGCGATGCTCAGCCAGGGGGCTGTGATCGCGCACATGCAGCAGCTGACCGCACTCACCGACGTGGTCGAAGAACCGTGCACCCTGATCGTCGTGCCGATGTATCACGCAGCCGGCGCAGTCACGGGGATCAACACGATCAGCCAGGGTGGGTCGATCCTCACGATGGCCGACTTCGTGCCGTCGGAGGTCGCACGGGTGCTGTCCGAGGAGGGCATCACCAATGTCACCCTCGTCCCGGCGATGATCCAGGCCCTGCTCGTCATGGTTCCCGAGCTCGCGGATCTCGAGTTCCCGCGACTCGAGACGATCGTCTACGGCGCGTCCCCCATCGCGGTCGAGACGCTCCGGGCGGCCGCCAGCGCCTTCGGGTGCAAGTTCGTGCAGGGCTATGGCATGACCGAGACGACGGCGATTCTGACTGCCCTGTTCGCCGAGGATCACGAGCGGGCGCTCGCCGGCGACGAACACCTGCTGACGAGCGCGGGCCGACCGATCCTGGCGACCGAGGTCCGCATCATCGACGCCGAGGGGAACGACCTGCCGACCGGCGAGGTGGGCGAGATCATCGGGCGCGGCCCACAGCTGATGGAGGGCTACCACAACCGGCCCGAGGCCTCGGCGACGGCCCTCGCCGACGGGTGGATGCACACCGGCGACGCCGGCTCGCTCGACGAGGAGGGTTACCTCTATGTCTCGGACCGGGTGAAGGACATGATCATCTCCGGGGGCGAGAACGTGTACCCCCGAGAGATCGAGGACGTCATCTTCCAGCTCCCTGCGGTCGCCGACGCTGCGGTCATCGGCGTGCCCGACGAGAAGTGGGGCGAGACCGTCAAGGCCGTGGTTCAGGTCAGGGAGGGCGAATCGCTCACTGTGGACGAGGTCCTCGACCACTGTCGGGCCAACCTCGGCGGCTTCAAGCAGCCGAGGTCGGTCGACTTCATCGACGCGATCCCTCGCAACCTGAGCGGGAAGGTGCTCAAGAAGGACCTCCGTGCCCCGTACTGGGAAGGCAGCGCGCGGGCCGTCAACTGACGAGGCGGCCGCTCGGCGGGCTCAGCGGCGGCGCGACATGGCCCGCCGGGCCTCCATGTCAGCGTCTCGTTCGGCGATGACCTGACGCTTGTCGTAGGTCTTGCGGCCCCGGCCGATCCCGATCTCGAGCTTCGCGCGTCCGTCCTTGAAGTAGAGGCGGAGCGGCACGATCGATTGCTGTTCGTGGTCGGCCTTGATCTTGATCTTGTCGATCTCGCGCCGGTGGAGGAGCAGCTTGCGTTTGCGCTCGAGCTCGTGGCTGCCCTGGTCACTGGCGCTGCTGTAGGCACCGATGTGCAGGCCGACGAGGAAGATCTCGTCGCCCTCCACCCGACCGAACGCGTCGGCCAGCGTGACCTTGGCCTCGCGCAACGACTTCACTTCTGAGCCGCGCAGGACGATTCCGGCCTCGTAGGTCTCGGTGATGTCGTAATTCCGGTGGGCGCGACGGTTGGTCGCCACCGTCTGGGTCTCGTCGGCCATGGGGTCGCCCACGGTACCCGCCGCCCGAATGCGGTCCGCAGCGATTCAGGACGCGGCGGGTTCCGCGACGCTGCGGTCGTACGAACCGGCGGCGAAGTCGTCCGGCCCGGCGTGTTCCTCGTCCTTGAGCATTTGGAGGAAGTCGTCCGCGGGCATCGGCCGTGCGATGGTGAATCCTTGCAGCCGGTCGCAGCCGTTGTGAACCACGAACCGCAACTGCTCGACCGTCTCGACGCCTTCGGCGACGACGGTCATCCCGAGCGAGCGTCCCATGGCGATCGTGGTGGCGACGATGGCCTCGGAGCGGGGCGTCCGATCGCTGATGAACGAACGGTCGATCTTGAGGAACTTGACCGGGAGGTCGACGAGGTACCTGAGGCCGCAGAAGCCCGTCCCGAAGTCGTCGAGCGAGGCCGTGACTCCGAGCCGCCCGAGCTCGTTGAGCTTGGAGGCGACCGTCTCGAGATCACTCACCGCAGTGCTCTCGGTGATCTCGAGCGTGAGGTTCGCCGGGTTGGCTCCGGCGGATCGCAGCGCTTTGGTCACTGTTGACACCAGGTCGTGCGAGAAGTGGCGCCCGCTCACGTTCACGGCGACCGATCGGTCGGTGAACCCGTTCGCCGCCCACCGGGTCAGCTCTCGGCACGCCTTGTTGATGACCCACTCGCCGAGCTTCACGATCAGGTCGGACTGCTCGGCGATCGGGATGAACGACATCGGCTGGAGCAGGCCGCGGTCGGGGTGGTTCCAGCGCACCAGAGCCTCGGCCCCGGTGGTCAACCCTGTCTTCGGATCGACGATCGGCTGGTAGTGCAGGACGAGCTGATCTTCCTTGATCGCAATGAGGAGTCCCTTTTCGACCTCTGACACCTCGGCGAGCTCGGCCGACAACTCGGGGTTGAAGACCTCGACTGTTCCGCCCCCGGCGTGCTTGGCCCGGCGCATCGCCGAATCGGCGGCGGTCAACAGCGCCTCGGCCGTCTCGCCGTCCTCGGGATAGACGGCGACACCGATGCTCGCCGGGTTCCGCATCAGCGTCCCGTTCAAGTCGGCCGGCTCGTCCATTGCATCGAGGAGGCGTCGGGCGATGCCGACGATGGCGTCACGGTCGGTCAGGTAGGGCATGAGCACCACGAACTCGTCACGAGACAGGCGGGCGACCGTGTCTTCTGCGCGGCAGGCGTCCTCGAGGCATCGGGCGGTCGCCTTCAGCAGGTCGTCGCCGGCCTGATGCCCGAGCGAGTCGTTCAGGTTCTTGAACTCGTCGAGGTCGATGAACAGCACCCCGATCGGTTGCTGGGCGCGAGCACCGTGTGTGACCGCTCGTTCGAGTCGATCCATCAGCAGGACCCGGTTGGGGAGACCTGTCAGCACGTCGTGGGTCGCCTCGTGTTCGCTCGCCGCGCGAGCACGCAGCAGCCCGATGACGTGGACCGCCACGACGAGCGTGGTGACGAAGACGCCGGCGACGACCTCGGGGGTGGTCGTGGTGCCGCTCTTCTCGTTCGACACGAGGATCGCGGCGGGCGTCAACACGCCCACCACGACGATGACTGCATGGGTGATCGACATCCCGGGCTTCGTGTCGACCGGCGTGCCAGAACTCCGACCGAATCGTGCATGCAGGAGTCCCATCGCGAAGCCGAGGATCCCGGCGACGACGAGCCAGGTCGCGGCCGCCGGCGCGTCACGTCCCTCCGCCGCTGCGAGCGCCGCGGTCGTGTGGCCGCACAGGAGTGCCGTGCCGGCGAACGCCGACCACATCAGCGGGCTGCGACGCCCCGAATAGACGCCGAAGCTCCGCCCGACGATCACGACGACGGCCAGGTCGAGTCCGACGAGCAGCGAGGGAATCAGCATCGCACTGCTTGCGGTGCCGTCGGCGTTGCTCAGCAATCCGACCTGGAGGAGGATCGATGCGCTCGCACCGATGAGCAAGGCCTCGACCAACAGGTCCGACGGGCGAACGACTCCCTGCTCGGCCACGTCCTTGAGCAGGACCCGACAGATCAGCGGGTACGCGGCGAAGGTGGCGAGTGCGGCGAGTGAGGTTCGGTTGGCGGCCTCGAGGCCACCCGCTCCGACGGCGAACGCCACGAGGCTGAGGGGAATGAGCGTCCTGGCGCCCGACAGCGACAGCCGAACGGTCGCTGCCGAGCGCTTGGCCTTGAAGGCGGAGAACGCTGCGATCACAACGAGTGCCGCCGCGACGACCCAGGTGACGGGGCCCGGACTGACGACGGCGATGACGATGCCGCACAGGGCCAGGGACAGCCCGATGACACCGGGGTTTCCGGTGTCACTTCTGGTCGAGCCGTTCGCCCTCCAGGCCATTTCAGGCTTCCCTTCCCACTTGCGCTCCCGCAGGTTGACAGACGGTCCCAGCCGCCCTCGGTACGTCGGCAGACCGACCGTGCACCTGGATGACCCGAACGGGGCATTTCGAATGTAGAAGATGACTAGTCATCGCAGGTGCCCCGAGGGAGACCCGAGCCGAGGGTGCGGCATCCACGCTTTGAATGGCCGGTACTCTCGGTGCCGTCATGCCCGCCGGTCGTCCGAACTACCTGCTCCGGCGCGGCGTGGCGCTGGCACTCCTGCTCGGATTGCTCTTCATCTCGGTCCAAGCGGTGTCATGGCTGACCTCGCTCGGCGACGATCCTGCCTCCGCAACGGGCACGACCACGACGCAGGCGCCCGACTCGACCACCGCAAGCGTGGCTGCTGTCGCGATCGAGGCCCCTCCGGCCTGCGCGTTCGCCGAGACCTTGACCGAATCGCCGCTGGCCGAGGACTGGCAACGATCGATCGTCGACACCGATCGTCGCCTGCCCGCCGACTACGTGCCGACCGGCCTGGGGTCGGCGTCGGCTGCCGGGTTCCAGGAGGAGTACGAGGTTCGCGACGTCATGGTCGACGACCTCGCCGCGCTTCGCCAGGCCGCCGACCAGAACGGCACCCCGATCGAGTTGATCGCGGCGTACCGCAGCGTTGCCGACCAGCAGGACCTGTTCTCGCGACGCGAAGCCGAGCTCGGGTTCGAGGCCGCTGCGGCCCGCACCGCGCGGCCCGGTCATTCCGAGCACCACCTCGGAACGGCGGTCGACTTCAAGACCGCCGGCGAGCCCGATGTGTTCCAGAGCTGGGCCGACGAGCCCACTGGTCAGTTCGTCCTCGCCAATGCCCACCGATTCGGATTCGTCAACAGCTTTCCCCGCGGGCTCGAGGCCAAGACCTGTTACGACTTCGAGCCGTGGCACTTCCGCTACTTCGGAGTCGACCTCGCCACCCGCATCCACGACTCGGGTCTGAGCGCTCGCGAGTACATGTGGCATTGGCAGGCGACCGGGGCCGAACCCACCACCTGACTCGCGTCCAGAGTCGTTAGCGTCGGCAATCCATGCTCCGAGTCGCCCGCGCCGCGTACGTGTCGATGATCGGCCACTCCTACGACGGTCTGCCCGATGAGGCCTGCGGCCTGACCGTTGGGCCACCCGGACTTGCGGTGGTGACGGCCTTCCATCGGTGCGCGAACGCAGCCAGGAGCTCCAGGATCTACGAGATCGACGGCAAGGACTTTCTCCGGGTCGACCGCCTCGCCGACGATGCCGACCTCGAGATCAACGGCGTGGTGCACAGCCACACGCACACTGATGCGTACCCGTCGCCGACCGATGTGGGGCAGGCGCCTGATCCGTCCTGGCACTACGTGATCGTCTCGATGCGGGACACCGAACCGGTGCTGCGCAGCTACCGGATCGTCGACGGGAACATTGCCGAGGAGCCGGTTGTTCTCACCGGAGCGTAGAATCCCGATCAGTTCAGTCGACATTCGCGGCTGAGCCCCTGTCGAAACCATGGAAGGGTCAGCGAGCACGTGGTCGTCCACGATTCCATCCTCGATCTGATCGGCAACACGCCGATGGTCGACGTCTCGCGGCTGAGTCCGAATCCCAAGGTGCGGATCCTCGGCAAGCTCGAAGGACAGAACCCGGCCGGGTCGGTGAAGGACCGGATCGCCAAGGCGATGATCCTCGACGCCGAGGCCGATGGCACCCTCGGCCCTGGGGCCACACTCATCGAGCCGAGCTCAGGCAACACCGGCATCGCGCTGGCGATGATCGCTCAGATGCGTGGCTACAAGATCAAGATCGTTCTCCCCGAGAACGTCTCGATCGAGCGACGCCAGCTACTCGAGGTGTTCGGTGCTGAGATCATCCTGTCGCCGGGGGCCGAGGGCTCGAATGGCGCGGTGAAGCGGGCGCAACAGCTGGCTGACGATCATCCCGAATGGGTGTTCCTCTACCAGTACGCCAACGACGCCAATCCGCGTTCGCACTACGAGGGAACCGGGCCCGAGATCTGGACCGACGTTCCCGAGATCACGCACTTCGTCGCCGGCCTCGGTACGAGTGGCACGCTCATGGGCGTCGGTCGCTACCTCAAGGAACAGAACCCCGACATCAAGGTCATCGCCATCGAGCCGCCGCTGGGCGAGCGCGTCGAAGGGCTCCGCAACCTCGATGAGGGCTACATCCCCCCGGTCTTCGACAAGTGGGGCGGCATGGACATCCTCGACCGCAAGCGCATCGTCCGACCACGCGAGTCCATCGAGTGGACCCGCAAGCTCTCCTCGATCGGCGTCTTCTCGGGCATCTCGGCCGGCGCGGCCATGGCGGGCGCGGTGAAGGTGGCGGCCGAATTGGCCGACAAGGAGCCCGACACCGAGGCCACCATCGTGTTCATCGTCTGCGACAACGGATGGAAGTACCTCAGCACCGGTGCCTGGACCGACGACCTCGATGACGTCGTCGAACGAGCAGAGAAGATCATCTACTTCTGAACGTCGGAGTCGATGACCGCCACGGCTGCTGCAGCCTGTGCTGGTCATCGGCCCTGCGGTCCGCAGCCCGTTCGAGTCGGTCGGTGCTCCTCAGGCGCTCCATGGTATCGATCTGCGAGAACATGAAGGAGGCCACGGCGGGGTCGGCCCTGACACCGTCCTGCTCGCCACGTCGGGCTCCTCGGGCCCGGTATCGTCAAGGCGGCGCAGGAGGCAAAGATCATGGCACAGGTATCGCAAGCCGAGACCGTGGCGATGCTCCACGCGGTTCCGCTGTTCAGCGGATTGACCAAGCGGCAGCTGACCGCCGTCGCCAAGTTGGTGGACCACATGAGCTTTCAGCCCGGCGCTGTCATCGTCAAAGAGTTGGACGTCGGAAGACGTCTGGTCATCATCCGCCAGGGCACGGCGGAAGTCGTCCGGCGCGGGACCGTCGCTCGCGAGGGCTCGTCCGACGGCATTCAGCGAGGCGACAGCCGCCGCCTCGCGACCCTCGGCCCGGGGGAAGTCGTCGGCGAGCTGTCACTCATCGATGGCAAGCCCACCTCGGCTTCGGTCGTGGCGGAGACCGCCGTGGAGGCCCTTGCGCTGTATCGCACCAGGTTCAACGAGCTCTTCGATTCGACGCCTGAGTTGGCCCGGAACCTCCTCGTCAGCTTGGCCTCGCGGGTACGGGAGACCGATCGCCGCGCCAATCTGACGGGATAGCGACAGAAGTCTCTGGTTCGGGGCATGACGCGATCGAGCAGGGCATCCGCATGGCCGGTGAGCACCCGCTCAGTGCGGATGGGACGGTCGGCTCCTGGAGCGGTGGCCCTGCTGCTTCGTCGCTCTCGGCTGTTGGGGCGTGTGCGCCGAAGCCAGCCAACCGGCAGCTCCGAGCCGGACGCCGACGCCTGCTTCGTAGTGCTCGGCCAGGGTTGAACGAATCTCGGCGAGCGCGGCCTCGCGTTCATCACCCGCCAGCCGGCCCAGCAGACCGCGGACCATGCCCATTCCAAGGAGGAAGTCGACGGATTCGTCCAGGCCTTCCCCGCCCGCGAGCAGGATCGTCGTCGAGACCGGCTCGACGGAGACTTCGGTGAAGCCCGCCCCGATCAGCAGCGCAGTCGTCTCGCGGGGGTGCTTCAGAGCGAACATTCCCGGTCCGCCGGCGCGCCCACCGAGATCCGGGAGCTCGGCATGACGTGCCACCGCTCTGCCGACGACCATCAGCCACTCGTTGGCGTCGAGCTCCTGCCAGGTGATGAACGCGGCCCGCCCGCGAGGTGCGAGCGCACGCCGGAGGTTCGCGAACGCACCCTCGGGATCGTCGAAGAACATCGAACCGAACTGGCTGATGACGACATCGAAACCGCCCTCGTCGAACTCATGGGTCTGCGCGTCAGCGACCACGAACTCGACGTTGTCGACGGCAGCTGCCTGCGCTCGATCCGTGGCGATTCGAACAAGCGGATGAGAGATGTCGACGCCGAGCGCAGCTCGAGCGTGTCGGGCGGCTTGGAGCGTCGTGACGCCGCATCCGCAGCCGATGTCGAGCACGGTGTCGCCTGGTCCGAGGTCCACATGTTCCAGGAGCGCCTCGGTGAAGGGGGCGAGTTGGCGATCGTACCGGTCGGCGTGACTGACGTAGTGAACCGACTCGCCGCCGTTCCAGGCCTCGGTCTGTCCTTGGTTCGGGTTCATCGCACCCTCTCGCGCTGTCCGCCACCAACCTAGTTCTCGTGACAGAACAAGCAGGTCAGCGCGCTCATGTGGTCGCCGAACCCGGGTCCACCCGGTGTCGGGCATGGCCTGTCGTTCACGATATTCGACGCCGACGGCGCGAACGCGGGCCCGAAACGAGGCGAGGCGAGACCGGCTGTCACCGGAGCACATCCCACTCGAGGATCATCTCCTTCTGACACGCTGGTCCGGTGGACCCGCCTTCTGAGCGCGGCATCGACGAGTGGCGTCTCGGCGTCGCGACGGAAGTTCGCCGGGCTCGGCCCGATGAGATCGATGATGTCGCAGGTGTGCTGGCCGACGCCTTCGCCGACTACCCATGGACGCGATTCACCATTGCCGCCGACCATCACCGGCTCCGGGTTCGTGGCTTGCAGCGTCTGGCGCTGGAGCTGATCGGGTTCGATCACGGCGACGTGTGGGTCGCACTTGCCGACGATCAGATGGTCGGGGCGGCGGTCTTCACTGACAGCCGTGCTCCGGCTCCCGAGTCGGTCGTCGCCGAACTGCACGAGCGCAGCATCGAGTTCACGGGTGACCGCCTTCAGCAGTCGATCGAGGCGCATGCCTCGATCGCGGGCTTGTTGCCCGATCGTCTTCACGTGAGTCTCGATGTCGTCGGGGTACGGACTGCATGGCAGCGGCGGGGCGTCGGTGATGCGGTCATCGGACCCGGACTCGACGATGCCGATCGCAAGGGCCTGCCGGTGCGCCTCGAGACGTCGGCGATCGAGAACGTCCGCTTCTACGCACGGCGGGGCTTTGCGGTCACCGACCACATCGATGTCGGCGGCGTGGAGGTCTGGGCGATGTTGCGTACGAACGGCCGCCCCCCCAGATGAGCTGGGTGCGATGGTGCGGGTGCATGTCGGGCGATCGCACCCGGAACCCCGCGCGCAGGTTCAGGGGAGCGGTTCGCCCTGGCTTGCTTCGATCAGGTCGTAGACATCGTTGCGGTCGAGCGTCACGTCGATCGCTCGGGTGAGTGACGCGATGCGTTCGGGCGTCTGACTACCGATGAGGGCGATCGGCCGCGACGGATGCGCGATCGTGAACGCAAGGGCCAGCGTCGCCCGATCGACCGCTTCGCGTTCGGCCAGGCGATCGAGGACCATGAGCAACTCCACCGACACGCCCTCGCCGCCGGCCAGCGAGCCGCCGGCCAGCGGACTCCACACGATCGGAGTCATGTTCTGCTCCATGCAGAGATCGAACGTCCCGTCGCGGAGCGGGTCGAGATGGGTGGCCGAGTACTCGGGCTGTGTTGCGGCGATCGGGTGCGCAGCATCGAGGTGCCGGGCGAGCGCACGGTGCTGTGGCGGCGAGTGGTTCGAGACGCCGATCAGGCCGATCTTGCCCTCGGACGCGAGGGTCATGAGTGTGTTGGCAACTTCGGCCGGATGGGCGAGCAGGTCGGGTCGGTGAACTTGGTAGAGGTCGATCCGATCGACCCCGAGTCGGGTCAGCGACGCCTCGCACGCCGAGCGCAGATGGGTCGCCGACGAGTCGTACGGAACCGGCGGTGCGATCCCGCCCTTGCTGGCCAGGATCATGCGGTCGCGCAGGTCGGGGCGACCGGCCAGCACCTTGCCCAGCAGCGACTCGACGGCGCCGAACCCGGCACCACCCCAGTCGAACCCGTAGACGTCGGCCGCGTCGACCAGCGTCAGCCCCGAGTCGAGCGCCGCCTCGAGGACCTCGGTGGCGTGCCCCACGTCGGCGTGGACATAGCGCCACAATCCGAAGCCCAGGGGTCCGGCCGACAAACCCGGGCCGAGCTCGCGTGGTGTCGGATCGATGAGCGACATGGCCGGGTTCTATCGCATCGCCTTCGATGCGTCACCAGCCGCGATCTCGGCGGCCCGTAGAGTCATCTCGTGGATCTGCTTCGTGGGCCCGGGGCTGGGGAGGCGGGACTCGACGGGGCAGGGGTCGAGATCGGCTTCCCGCGCCGTATGGTCACGATCGGCGACGCCGGGTAGCGCGCCTCGATGTCCGACCGCCCGATCGGGATCTTCGACAGCGGTTTCGGTGGACTCACGGTGGCGCGTGCGGTCATCGACCTCCTCCCGCACGAGGACATCGTCTACGTCGGCGACACGGACCGCTACCCCTACGGCTCGCGAGACCTCGACGACGTCCGAGCTTGCGCTCACCAGATCGGCGAGTGGCTGGTGGCAGAGCACGACGTGAAGATGCTCGTGATCGCATGCAACACCGCGACAGCTGCGGCCGGCGACTCGCTCTCAGAGGCGTTCGACATCCCCGTCATCGGCGTGATCGATCCGGGGGTCCGCAGCCTTGCCGAAGCGAGCCACTCAGGCCGTGTCGGAGTCATCGGCACCGTCGGGACGATCGCCAGTGGCGCCTATCAGCGTGCCGTCGCCGAACTGACCTCGGAGGCCGAGCTCACCTGTGCGGCATGTCCGGGGTTCGTGGAGTTCGTCGAGAAGGGCGAGGCACGCTCAGACCAGGTGCACGTCCTGGCCGAGCGTCTGCTCGCGCCCATCGTCGAGGCCAAAGTCGATGCGTTGCTGCTCGGATGCACGCACTACCCATTCCTGGCGCGGACCATCGGAGACGTGATGGGCCGTGACGTCGTGCTGGTCAGTTCTGCCGACGAAACCGCTTTCGAAGTGCGGAGGGTGTTGCTCGACTCGCCGCTTGCCGCACGCGACCGGGTGGGTCGGCACCGTTGGATCAGCTCGGGTGACGTCGACTGGTTTCGTCGGCTGGGTCGCCGCCTGCTGGGTCCCGAACTCGACCACGTCGAATCGGTCGCCTGGGGCTGAAGCGCGCCCACGGTTGTCGCTCGTTTGTCGCTCGTTTGTCGCTCGGGGTCGCTCGCGGAGCGGCACCACCTTTCGGCTCGACCCCCGGGTCATGCAGGATGTCAGGCGATGACACGACCCGACGGCCGAGCCGACGACCAACTTCGCCCCGCCAGCTTCGAACGCGACTACACGACGATGACACCCGGCAGCTGCCTGGTGAGCTTCGGCGAGACGAGGGTGCTGTGCACGGTGTCGATCGACGACGACGTTCCACGCTGGATGAAGGGCCGGGGGACGGGATGGGTGACCGCCGAGTATTCGATGCTGCCGGGCTCGTCGCCCGAGCGCATCAAGCGAGAGGTCAAGTCGGGCAAGCCTTCGGGCCGGACACAGGAGATCCAGCGTCTCATCGGTCGGTCGTTGCGAGCGGTGTGTGACATGTCTCTTCTCGGCGAGCGAGAGGTCACGGTCGACTGCGACGTGCTCCAGGCCGACGGCGGCACGCGCACCGCATCGATCTGCGGCGGCTACGTCGCCCTGCATGATGCGCTGACCCGCCTCGTGCAGGCCGGCCAGATCGAGACCCATCCGCTCACGGCCTTCTGCGGCGCCATCAGCGTCGGCATCGTGGGCGGCACGCCGGTCCTCGATCTGCCCTATGTCGAGGACAGCACCGCCGAGACCGACATGAACGTGGTGATGACCTCGACCGGTGGGTTCGTCGAGGTCCAGGGCACGGCGGAGGGCGCTCCGTTCTCTCGTGGCGAACTCGACTCGCTTCTCTCCCTCGCTGACAAGGGCATCAACGAGATCTTCGAGATGCAGCGGGCCATCGTCGCCGAGCCGCCGCACGATCGCGCAGCGCGGTGAGGTCCCCGGTGGTCCTCTCGACCACCAATCCCGGCAAGGTCGCCGAGATCCGTGATGCGATCGGCGAGTTCGTCGATCTGCTGGATCGGCCGGTCGATGTGGCCCCCGTCGTCGAAGATGCCCCCGACCTCGAAGGCAATGCCCGCCTGAAGGCTCGAGCCATCGCCTCGGCGACCGGGCTCGCCACGCTGGCGGACGACACCGGACTCGAGGTCGATGCGCTCGGCGGTGCGCCAGGCGTGGTGAGTGCACGGTTCGCCGGCGCCGCCGAGGACGCCGAAGCCAACAAGGCCAAGCTGCTCACGGATCTCGACGGCGTGGCCGACCGAGCGGCGCGCTTCCGCACGGTGCTGGTGCTCGCAGTTCCCGGCGGCGACGAGATCGTCGCCCACGGCGTGGTCGAGGGCTCGATCAGCACCGAGCAGCGAGGCCATCACGGCTTCGGCTACGACGCCATCTTCATTCCGGAAGGTGACGAGCGGACCTTCGGCGAGATGACGCTCGATGAGAAGCAGAGCACGAGCCACCGGGCCAGAGCTCTCGCCGACCTCGTCACCCAACTCAAGGCGTTCCCAGGATCCCCGTTGCTCTCGCGCCAATAATTGGCCGGAGAGCAACGAAGATCCTGGGTGGTGTGGTCAGAGTGGCGTGGTCGCGGGTCAGGCGGGTTGGCAGGTGGGGCACCACCAGATCTTGCGGTTGGCGATCTCGGTTCTTGCGATCTTGTCTTCGCAACGCCGGCACGGCATCCCGGCGCGCTTGTAGGCGTACAGCGCTTCGGACGGGGTGATTCGGCCCCTCGGCAGTTCGTCCTTGGTGCGGGTCACGATCCGGTTTCGCCTGACCCCGTCACGCAGCAGGTCTCGCGTGAGCGTCCACAGCGTGTCCAGTTGGTCCGCGTCCAGCCGGTCGCCCGGGGTCTTCGGGTGGATTCCCATCAGGAAGAGCACTTCGGCTCGGTAGACGTTGCCGATGCCGGCGATCACCGACTGATCGAGGAGCTGCAGGGCGACCGGACGCTTCGAGGACTGCACCGCGTCGATGAACGGCCCCGACCTGCCGTCGCGTCGCAACGGATCGGGACCGAGCTTCTCGACGACCGAGGCTCGGTGGTCTGGATCGACGAGAGCACATGTCATGGCGCCGGTGAGGTCCCACGCAGCATCGCCGGCGGCAAGGCGGACCCTGAGCGCATCGGACGGATCGTCGGAGGGGGAGCGTCGTCGGAACTTCCCGACGAGCCCGAGGTGAACGTGCAGGAGGTCACCGCTGTCGAAGTGGACGAAGAGATGCTTGCCGTAAGCTTCGGCGTCGCTGAGCACCTCGCCGTCGAGGCGTGCCGCACCGTCGGCGAATCGGGCCTGGCGTGCCGTCGCCTCGATCGCCTGGTCCTTCAGGTCGTTGCGGAGGTCACGCGCGAGGCGATGAATCGTGTGACCCTCGGGCATCAGCTGATCTTGGACGTTCGGCGGGCCAGAACGGCAATCAGGCGAGCTCGTCGAACGGCGCGGCGTAATGAGACGTGCCGCTGAGCGAGGCGGCACACATGGTCAGTGTCCGGATCTGGAAGTGGTCGCCCCACACCAGTTCCGTCGGCACGATGCCGGGTGTCGTGCCCGGCACGAATCCGAAACGGGGGTAGGAGTCGGTCGAGCCGGGAAGCGCGATGAGCGGTTCGTCCAGGGCATCGGCAGGAAGCTCGCGTCGGACGATCACTTGACGTGTCTGGTCGATCAGCCGGCTTCTGGTTTGCAGTCGTTGCGGGAGTGTCGGAAGCCGGATTCGGATCCTTGGTGTGTCGTGCCGGGCGTATCGTGGACTCGATTGCACCAGTGGCGAAACTGGCAGACGCGCGAGGTTTAGGTCCTCGTGAGTGAGAACTCGTGGGGGTTCGAGTCCCTCCTGGTGCACGTTGACTCGGTCACGGGCGTGCACCCAACGTCGGTCACGCCGGTCGCGCCCGCCGGCTCGAGGGCGGGGTCGACGCCTTGGTCTACCGACCGGGACGATGGTCTGGCCGCCTCTCGTCAGGTCGGTGCGTAGGTGTCGCGGCCAGCCTGGTCGCGCACGGCTTTCACCCTGGCGTCGAGTGCTCGGGTGTCGCCGCCCGGGAGGCGCAACGAGCTGTAGCTCACTCGGCGCTCGGAATGGACCGGTGGCGTGGCGCAGTGGAGCGCGCAGCTCAGGTGCACGGTCACGTCGCCGCGGCCCGTCGTCAGGAACACCTGCGGGAGGTCGATTCGATCGAGGTCGAGCATGGTCACGTTGACCCGGTGCGATCCGGCAACAACGCCGAGTTGTCCGTTGTCGGGCCCTGATGGCGTCACCGACACGCCGCAGGTGAGGCTCGCGCACCGGTAGGTGTGACCGCCGAGCTCGCAGTCCTTGTGCCAGGGGAGGTCGGACAGTCCCTCGGTCACGCCGACCGGCTTCACGAGGAGGTCCGATCCGCCGTAGACCCGGTCTCCTCCGGCGAACGCGGCCAGGGGTGCGAGACGCTCGGCATGGGGGAAGTCGACGTCGTCGAGGCCGAGGTTGGTCACCCTGACGCATTCCTGGTGGTCGCCGACCGTCGCGTACCAGGACCGGTGATCGTCGGGCGTCATCACCTCGAACCAGCTGTCCATGACTGCGCTCAGCTCGTCCATCTCTGCGTCGTCGAAGACGCCACGAACGTGCAGGAACCCGGCTTCGCGGAGGAAGTGTCGAACCTCGGCGGGGTCGTCGTCGAGCATGAAGGAGCGGTGGAGGTCGAGAGGAGCGCCGTCGGCATCGCTGAAGCAGACGGTGCCCGGCTCGTACGGTTGGCGGCCATCGACGAGCGCACGCAGGACCGGCTCGAAGCGGATCAGGTGCTCGATCCTGCCCCGTTCCATCACCGGGACCGCGGCGATCATCAGCGAGACCGCCGTGCCGACGTTGTTGACGATGTCGGAGAACCAGGACGGACTCAGATTGGCCCTCGGCCCGCGCCCGTCGTCTCCGTCGACGATTTCGAGCGCGCCCGAACCGTCGAGCCGCCACGTCCAGGCGTCGTCACCCACGGCGATCGCGAATGATTCCAGGCCAGACGCGACGAGCGCGCGTGCGGCCAGGCTCCGACGACCCTCCGAGGCAGTCTCCACGACCTCGCGGTGAAACAACGGTGCGCCCACCTCGACGATGTCGTTCGCCGAACGAGTCCTCTGATCGAGGTCGAACACGACTGAGTCCATCAACTCAAGACCCTAGCCAAGCTCGTTGTGGCTCCTCTCGACGGAGCCGACGAAGGTGCATCGCACCGTTCGTCGACGCCGTTGCGGCCGCGGAACCCGACCGATCGCCAGCTAGCCTGCAGCGCCGTGACTGGTACTCCTTCCGAACTGATCCGACCGATGGCCCAAGCAGGCGCTGGCGAAGGCAACGAAAGCATCTACAACCGCCTCCTCAAGGAGCGGATCATCTTCCTCGGCACCCAGGTCGACGATGAGATCGCCAACCTGATCTGCGCGCAGATGCTCTATCTCGAGGGCCAGGAGGCCACCGATCGAGACATCTGGCTCTACATCAATTCGCCCGGTGGCTCAGTGACCGCCGGCATGGCGATCTACGACACGATGCAGTTCGTCACATCCGACGTGTCGACGATGTGCATGGGCCTCGCCGCCTCGATGGGCCAGTTCCTGCTGTGCGCCGGTGCGGAGGACAAGCGGTTCGCACTGCCCCACGCACGAATCATGATGCACCAGCCCTCGGGCGGCATCCAGGGCCAGGCGAGCGACATCGCCATTCAGGCTGAGCAGATGATCTACATCAAGAAGCTGATGGCTGATCGGATCGCTCACCACACCGGCCAGACGGTCGAGCAGATCACCGAAGATTCCGAGCGCGATCGGTGGTTCACCGCTGAGCAGGCCAAGGAGTACGGGATCATCGATCACGTCATCCTCAAGCGAGGCGAGATCGACTGACCGACGCGGCTGACCGCAGGCCCCGGGTGCGGCACGCCGGCCGGAGTGAGATCGGTCTGCGGCTGGGGTGCTTCAGCCCTTGAACACCATGGCGACGTAGATCCGTCCGTCGGTCCCGCGTGCCTCACCGACGCCGATGAAGCGGAAGCGACGGTCCAGGATGTTTGAGCGGTGGCTCGACGATCCCATGAAGGTGCGGTGGACCTGGGCCATCGACGAGCCGACGCCGACGTTCTCGGCGAGGACGGAGTACGGCCCGTCGACCCCTGCGCTCAGGTTCGAGTGCGCGAGCGTGCGATTGCGTGCCATCCACACGGCGTGGGACTGTGCCTTTGCGTCGAGATCGCCCGATCGGGACACGTGGGGCACGCCGGCATCGGATCGCTGCCAATTGACCAACCCGACGCCGATCTCAGAGTCCGGAGACGGGTTGCATGCGGCGAGGAACGCGGTCGCGGCGAGGACGAGCACGAGCAGCTTGCGGGGGAGTGCGGACCGCGTGGCGAGCATGTTGGCAACCTTTGGGCGAGGGAAGTTTCGGAAGTATTGTTACTGATGTTGCGATTCCATGACAAGGTTCGTTCGGGATTGCGTCGCCGAGCTGCGCTTCGATGATCGGCGGTATCGACTTGGCGTGGGGAGTTGCGTCCTGGGTGGCCGACGTGACGTCTGAGCAACGACACCCCAAGCGAACGGGGTCGCGGTGGGGTGTGTCACGATCCGGCGCACGTGGTGGCGACGAAGCCCTGTAGCTCCTTGGTCGCCGCCTCGACGTCGGCGAACCGCTCCTCGAGGTCGAGCCCGATGGCGGTGGTCGTGGCAGGGTCGCTCGGGTCACCGGCGATCAGCTGATCTCGGAAGTCAGTAGTGAAGTCGATCAGCACCTCGAGGTCGTCGCGCACTTCGGGTGGCGCATCGGACCGCAGCGCTTCGTAGGCGGCCAACGTCGTCGAGAACTGCGCGGCTGTGCCCTCGACGTCGGAGGGATCGAAGGTGTCGAAGACCGCATCGAGCTGACCGGTGTCGAGCGCGTTGGCGCAGAATGCATCGACGTCACCATCGTCCTGGCTGCACGCACCGAGGGCGCCGGCGAGGGCCAGCAACGACGCCAGGGTCGCGCGCGGTATCAACGGGTCGCCTCGGCAATTGTCCTGAGCTCGGACACGGCATGCCCGAGGCCGGCGGGGTCGCGGTACAGCGCGGATCCGGCGACGAGCACGTTGGCCCCGGCGCGGGCGGCGCCTTCGATCGTGGCCGGTCCGATGCCGCCGTCGACTTCGACGTCGGTGTCGTGGCCGCCGTCGACGATCATCTTCCGGACCTCGGCGATCTTGGGCTCCATCGTGGGGATGTAGGCCTGGCCACCGAAGCCAGGGTTGACGGTCATGACCAGGACGAGGTCGGTGAGGTCGAGCACGTGCGCCACCGCCGATGCCGGTGTGGCTGGGTTGAGTGCCACCGCGGCCCGTGCGCCGAGCTCTTTGATGAGCCCCAGCGTCCGGTGGAGGTGGCGACACGCCTCGGCGTGCACGATCAGCAGCTCGCAGCCCGCGTCGTGGTAGGCGCCGAGCATCGGATCGGGATCGAGCACCATCAGATGGGCCTCGAACAGCAGGCTGGTGTGCGAACGGCATGCACCGATGACGTCGGGTCCGAACGTCAGGTTGGGGACGAACTGGCCGTCCATCACGTCCCACTGGATGCGATCGACTCCGGCCTCCTCGAGCGCTGAGCACTCGTCGCCGAGCTTGGAGAAGTCGGCCGGCAGGACCGACGGGGCGATTTCGAACGGGCGGTCCGTACCGGGCTGCGTCGGCATCACGTCATCCTGTCATCCGATCGGCGCCTGTTCGGACACCCCCGCAGCTCGGCCGACGCAGCAGTACGGTCGCAGCGATGGACGAGGCGACCTTGCGCATCGAGCGGCTGGTCGCCGGCGGTGACGGCCTGGCTCGCGAAGAGGGCGGACGGGTGGTCTTCGTCAGCGACGCGGCCCCTGATGATCTCGTCCGTGTGCGGTTCACCGCTCGCAAGCGCGACTTCGCGAAGGCCGAACTGATCGAGGTTCTCGAGCCTGGGCCGAGCCGTGCCGATCCTCCGTGCCCCGCGGTGGCGCGGGGCTGCGGCGGCTGTGGATGGCAGCATGTCGATCCCGAGGCGGCGCTCGCGCACAAGGTCGAACTCGTCATCGAGACGGCACGACGTATCGGCCACCTGGACGTCGACGTGGTCGTCGGGCGGTCGCTTCCGACCGACGCCTTCCGAACCAACCTGCGGGTCGCGGCGGTAGGCGAGCGGCTCGGCTTTCGGCGCAGGCAGTCGCACGAGGTCGTCGACGTCGGGCACTGCATGGTCGCCCATCCGCTGCTCGACGAGGTGATGGCATCGGCCACCTTGGTGGGCGCCGACGAGACGACGCTGCGCTGCTCGCCGTCGAGCGGCGACCGTCAGGCCGTCGTGCACGGCGACGCCGCGTCGACGATTCGGTCAGCACCCGCCGACCTGCGAGTCGTGACCGACGCCGATCTCGACGACGGTGAGCGCGCGGTGCTCGTCCACGAGGTGGCGGGGTCTCGATTCGAGGTCGGTGCCCGGTCGTTCTTCCAGACGAGTCACGCCGGCGCGGAGGTGCTCGTGGCAACCGTGCGGGCGGCCGTCGCCGATGCCCCGCAGGGAAGGTTCATCGACCTCTACGGCGGTGTCGGCCTCTTCGCCGCCACGTGCGCGGATGGCCGCGAGATCGTGCTCGTCGAGTCGAGCGCGAGCTCGGCGCAGGACGCGGCGCACAACCTCGAGGGGCGTGCCGCGATCGTCGTCGAGGCTCAAGTCGAGCACTGGGTGGCGCCGGCATCGGCCGTGGTCGTCGCCGATCCGCCACGGGCCGGGTTGCGTCCGAAGGGGGTCGAGCGCGTGGTCGCGTCCGAGGCCGACCGGGTGGTGCTGATCTCGTGCGACGCAGCAGCGTTCGCTCGCGACGTCAGCGGCCTCGTCGAGGCGGGCTACGAGATCGTGGCGTGCGAACTGCTCGACCTGTTCCCGTACACCCACCACGTGGAGATCGTCACGACCCTGACCAGGGGCCAAGCCGCACGATCTTCGTTGTCCTCCGGCCAATGATTGGCGAGAGAGCAACGAAGATCCTGGTGATGGGTCGGGTCAGCCGATGTCGGAGCCGTACATCTCGCCGAGTGAATCCGAGATGATCTCGAGGCGCTCGCCGTCGGGACCGCTGAAGTAGACCGAGGACTCGTACGAGAATGTCGTCAAGCCCGACGCATCGATGGCGTCGCGGAGTTCGGCCCACCGATCGGGAGGGACCGAGATGGCCAGATGATGGAGTCCAGCCAACACCTCGGCGTACTCGCCCAGGTCGAGGCCGGGGAAGTCGAAGAAGGCGAGGCTGTTGCCGTTGCCGATGTCGAAGAAGAAGTGGGTCGACCCCGGGTAGTCGCGGTTCTCGAACAGCTCGGTGAGCGGGAAGCCGAGGAAGTCCTGGTAGAAGCGGATCGTACGCTCGACGTCGCTCGACAGCAGCGCGACGTGGTGGACGCCGCGTGCCGATGACGGTGGCCGATCGGCTTTGTCTCGGAGGTGGGTGGCGCGGAGCTGTGCCCGCTTGGCCTCGAAGGCCTCGAGCTGGTCGGGAGTGGGTGGTGCCATGGCCCCACGGTAGGGGTTGCGCGGCACGTTCTTGCCGGGATGTCAGGATGGGCCGCCATGAGCAGCCAGTCCGAGCGGCCGTCCTACGACCTCCTCGATCCCGATTTCTTCGCTGCCGGTCCGCACGATGCGTTCACGTGGATGCGGGCGAACGAGCCGGTGTATCGCGACGACAAGAACGGCATGTGGGTCATCACCCGCCACGCAGACGTCCTCGATGTCGAACGTCGAGCCGAGGTCTTCTCGAGTCGCGGCGCCTATCGGGCCATCCCGACCGAGGGTGAGGAGAACATGATCGCCCACGACGATCCGACGCACCTCGCGCAACGACGCATCGTCAACCGGCGGTTCACGCCTCGCTCGGTCCGCGACCAGCACGACGAGTTCGCCGACCTGATCGACGAACTCATCGCCGCGTTCGTCGACGAGGGCCGGGTCGAGGTCGTCGACGGGCTGGCCGCACCGCTGCCGTCGCGACTCACCTGCCGGATGCTCGGGTTCGACGAGGGCGAGTGGCCGCTCGTGAAGAGCTGGTCCGAGCGGCTCATGCGCATCGACAGCCGCGAGCTCGACGACGGCCGCATGCTCGAGTTCCTCGGCGCCAACATGGAGCTGTACCAGCGGGTCAACGAAGAGCACGCTGCGCTGTCGGGCTGCCCGGCCGATCACCTGATGGGGATCTGGGCCAACCACGAGGCGTACGACGTCGACCGCATGTTCCACGAGGTCGGGCTGTTCGTCTCGGGCGGCGCCGAGACGACCCGGACCGTCATCGCCCACGGCCTCAGGACCTTCTGCGACCACCCCGATCAGTGGGAGGCGATGTACGAAGACCCCGACCTGGCCACGACGGCGGTCGAAGAGATGATCCGGTGGGTCACGCCCCTCAACAACATGTTCCGGACCGCGGTGGCCGACGACGAGGTCGGTGGACAACCGATCGCGGCCGGCGACCGGCTGATGTTGGCGTACCCGTCGGCAAACCGCGACGAGGCCGTGTTCGACGACCCGTTCACCTTCGACATCACCCGCAACCCGAATCCGCACATCGCATTCGGCCACGGCACCCACTTCTGCCTCGGGGCCAACTTCGCGCGACACGAGCTGGTGCTGCTGCTCCAGAAGCTGTCGGCGGCCATCACCGAACTGGCCCCGCTCACCGAGCCCGACGTCGAGCCCAACGTCTTCGCCCGCGCCGTCCGCAGCTTCGATCTGGCCTTCAAACCCCGCTGATCCCGGTTTCCTTGCTGCGGGATGACCACCAGGTGGTCGTTCAGCGAGCGGCGAGCCACCGGAAGGATCCAGATCCAAATGCCGCCGACCCCGAGCGGAGGACGCGAACCGGGTCAGGCCGGCCGGGGTGTGTTCCTCGTCCTGAGCACCGATGCGGCGCTCAGGACGAGACCTCGCTCAGCGCCCCGCTGTCGACGTCGTACACGAAACCCCTCACGTTCTTGTGTGGGATGAACGGGTTGGCCTTCACCCGGGCGATCGACTGGGTCACGTCGGCGTTCACATCGCCGAACGACTCGAGCGCGAAGCTCGGGCGGAGACCAGTGTCGTCGACGATGGATTGTTTGACCGCGTCGTCGCTGAAGGTCAGCATGCCACAGTCCGAGTGGTGGATGAGAACGATCTCTTCGGTCCCGAGAAGACGCTGCGAGATGACCAGGGAGCGGATGGCGTCGTCGGTGACGACACCGCCGGCATTGCGGATGACGTGGGCCTCCCCGAGGCCGAGCCCGAGGGCGCGGTAGACGTCGATCCGCGCATCCATGCATGCCACCACGGCCACCTTTCGTCGTGGAGGCATCGGCTTGTCGCCATCACTGAAACTCTCGGCGTACTCCTTGTTCGCAGCGAGCAGTTCATCGGTCACAGTCACGGAAAGATCTCCTTGGTCGGTGTTGGTCGACGGCCATTCAATCATAAAGATGACTAATCCGATCGGAATAGTCAGGTATTGCGTGCGCGGGCTCCATCTGACCCTTGTCAGCAAATGAGTCCTCGCTCGTGGATCCCGTCCGAGCTCCCGACGTGGCCAGTTGCGCTCAGGGCCTTCCGCGGGCCGGAGGCGAGCTTCGACGAGGCGATCGTCGACTCGACGAAGCCGGCTCGGTCGGTTGGGACCGAGCAGCCGAGGTGCCGTGGCACCACGAGACGACGAACCCCAGGCGGCCCCGAGAGCGACTGGACCGACCTGGAATTCGTTCCGGTACGCCCCCTGGGACTTGAACCCAGAACCCTCTGATTAAGAGTCAGATGCTCTGCCAATTGAGCTAGAGGCGCTTGTTGTTGCTTGCCGGCCGAGGCTAGCGAGCGTGGGGTGACCGACGGGATTCGAACCCGCGACATCCGCGACCACAACGCGGTGCTCTAACCGAACTGAGCTACGGCCACCAAGGGAGCGGTGAGCATAGAGCACCGGCCCGCAGCACCAGGAAACGGATTGCCGGTGGGGGCGAGGAGACCGGTCGGTTGCCGCCTCATTGGTCGGGGAACGGATCAACAGCGTCCCCGACAGGATTCGAACCTGCAACCGTCCGGGTAGAAACCGGATGCGCTATCCAGTTGCGCCACGGGGACGCGCCGATCCTATGAGGTCGGCGCCCGTGGGCCCGAGGGCGTTCAGCATCGCCGCACCGACGAGTCGGGAAGAGAGCCGAGTCGCCGCCCGTGTCGCCGAGTCCGCCGCCACCGATGGTCGTCGGTGGCGGATCGGTCGCCGACGTGATTCAGCGGATCGAGAGAGGTGGAGCGGGTGACGGGAGTCGAACCCGCGTCGCCAGCTTGGAAGGCTGGAGCTCTAGCCATTGAGCTACACCCGCACGACCACGAGAGGTTAGCGACCGATGGGCGCCCGACATGACTCCGGTCGAGGTTTTCTCTGTGTCGGGGAGACAGGATTTGAACCTGCGACCCCCTGCTCCCAAAGCAGGTGCGCTACCTGGCTGCGCCACTCCCCGTGGCTCTCGATCGAGCACGGCGCGACCCTAACCGCGCGCTGCCCTGTTCGACGGCACGCGAAGCCTGCGTGTTTCTCGCGCCGTGACCGCGAGGTTTTCAGGAGGGCCTGACTACAGTTGCTCGCTCATGTCCTTCCTTCTCCACCCGACGCAGAACCGATGAACTCGACGCTCGAATCCCTCGACGGCAACAAGGTCAAGCTCTCGATCACGGTCGACGAAGCCGAGTTCGACAAGGAACTCGACGCCGCGTTTCGCAGGATCGCCAAGGAAGTCCGCATTCCCGGGTTCCGGCCCGGGAAGGCACCTCGACGTTTGCTCGAGGCGCAGCTGGGAACCGGCGTCGCCCGCGAAGAGGCCATGCGCGAGGGCCTGCCGAAGTTCTACGTCGACGCGGTGCGAGAGCACTCGGTCGACGTGATCGCGGCGCCCGAGATCGACGTCACCGGAGGCGACGAGGAGGGTCCGGTGAGCTTCGACGCCGTGGTCGAGGTGCGTCCGATCGTGACCGTAGACGGCTACGAGAAGCTTCAGGTGACCCTCGAGCGTCCCGAGCCCACCGACGAGGAGCTCGACACCCAGATCGACCGCATGCGAGAGCTCGACGCGTCGCTCGAGGTCGTCGAGCGTGCTGCCGCCGACGGTGACCACGTGACCGTCGACATCAAGGGCACCGTCGATGGCGAGGAACAGGACGGATTGACGGCCGACGACTACTCATACCCGGTCGGGAGCGCCAACATCGTGCCCGAGCTCGACGAGCAACTCGTGGGTGCCAAGGCCGGTGACATCCTCGAGTTCGAAGCGACCCATCCCGACCCGGACGAGGAGGGCGAACTCCGCTTCCGGATCCTCGTCAAGGAGGTCAAGGAGAAGGTGCTGCCCGAGCTCACCGACGAGTGGGCCGACGAGTCCTCCGACTTCGCCACGGTCGAGGAGCTCAGGGCCGATCTCGCCGAGCGGATGGCCACGGTCCGCCGTGTCCAGGCCGACATGGCCCTCAACGAACGAGTCGGCCAGGCGCTCGCCGACCTCGTGGTCGACGAGATCTCGCCGGCCATGATCGACGGCGAGTTCCAGCAACGACTCCAGGACCTGCTGATGCGCCTCCAGGCGCAGGGCATGGAGCTCGAGCAGTACCTCATGATGACGGGGAGCTCCCAGGAGGAGCTGGTCGACGAGCTGCGTTCGACCGCCGAGACCTCCGCTCGCGTCGATCTCGGTCTTCGGGCCGTCGCGCTCGCCGAGAAGCTCGTGAGCACCGACGAGGATCTCGACGCCGAGATCCTCGTCGTGGCCGAGCGGGTGGGCGAGAAGCCCGAGAAGGTCCGCACTCAGCTCGAGCGCAACGATCAGATGTCCGCGGTACGCTCGGACCTCGACAAGCGCAAGGCGCTCGACTGGCTCCTCGAGCACGTCGAGATCGTCGACCCCGATGGCAATCCGATCGATCGGGCCGACCTGAAGGTCGAAGACGAAGACGACGAAATCAACGACGAAGCAACCACCGAGAGCGAGTAGAGAAGGCCTGATGTCGAGTTACCTGGTCCCCACCGTGGTCGAGCAGACCAATCGTGGCGAGCGCGCCTACGACCTCTATTCGAAGCTCCTCAAGGAGCACATCATCTTTCTCGGTACGCCGATCGACGACACGATCGCCAACCTCGTGTGTGCGCAGCTGCTGCACCTCGAGTCCGAGAACGCCGATCGCGACATCAACATCTACATCAACAGCCCCGGTGGCGACATCACGGCGTTGTTCGCGATCTACGACACGCTCCAGTACATCAAGCCCGAGATCACCACCATCTGCTTCGGCCAGGCCGCATCGGCCGCCGCGGTGCTCCTCGCCGCGGGCACGCCGGGCAAGCGCCTCGCGCTCCCGCATGCTCGGGTCCTGCTCCACCAGCCCTACGCACAGGGCGGCGGTCAGGCCACCGACATCGAGCTCCAGGCCAAGGAGATCCTGCGGATGCGTGAGCTTCTCGAGGAGATCCTGGCCCACCACACCGGCCAGAGTGTCGAGAAGGTCCACGCCGACACCGACAGAGATTTCATCATGTCCGCGGAAGAGGCGCTCGAGTACGGCATCATCGATGAGGTCATCAGCACTCGACAGCTCGCCGACCAGAGCGGGCCCATCGGCCGGGCGAGCTGAGACCGAGACCAACCGGGGGAGACGACAGACGTGGCAAAGTTCGGAGACGGAGGAGAGCTTCTCAAGTGCTCGTTCTGCGGGAAGTCGCAGAAGCAGGTCAAGAAGCTGATCGCCGGACCCGGCGTCTACATCTGTGACGAGTGCATCGACCTCTGCAACGAGATCATCGAAGAGGAGCTGAGCGAGACCTCCGACGTCGGCTTCGACGAGCTCCCCAAGCCGCGTGAGATCTTCGAGTTCCTCGAGGACTACATCGTCGGCCAGGAGAAGGCGAAGAAGATCCTCTCCGTGGCCGTCTACAACCACTACAAGCGGGTGCAGTTCGGCGTCTCCCACGCAGACGATGTCGAGCTCGCGAAGTCGAACATCCTGCTCATCGGTCCGACGGGCTGTGGCAAGACCTTCCTCGCACAGACTCTGGCGCGGATGCTCAACGTTCCGTTCGCGATCGCCGACGCCACTGCGCTCACCGAGGCCGGCTACGTCGGAGAGGACGTCGAGAACATCCTGCTCAAGCTGATTCAGGCGGCCGATTACGACGTCAAGAAGGCCGAGACGGGCATCATCTACATCGACGAGATCGACAAGGTCGCTCGCAAGAGCGAGAACCCCTCGATCACCCGCGATGTGTCCGGCGAAGGCGTGCAGCAGGCACTGCTGAAGATCCTCGAGGGCACCACCGCTTCGGTCCCGCCGCAGGGTGGGCGCAAGCACCCGCACCAGGAGTTCATCCAGATCGACACCACGAACATCCTCTTCATCTGTGGGGGTGCGTTCGCCGGGATCGAGAAGATCATCGAGAACCGATCGGGCAAGGGTGGAGTCGGGTTCGCCGCAGACATCCGCAAGTACGAAGAGCGCGAGATCGGCCAGCTGTTGTCCGGCATCCTCCCGGAGGACCTCATGAAGTTCGGGTTGATTCCCGAGTTCATCGGGCGGCTGCCTGTGATCGGCACGGTCGACAACCTCGATCACGAAGCCCTCATCGAGATCCTGGTCGAGCCGAAGAACGCGCTGGTCAAGCAGTACCAGCGGTTCTTCGAGATGGAAGATGTCGAACTCGAGTTCAGTGACGACGCCCTCGAGGCCATCGCCGAGCAGGCGCTCCTGCGGGGTACCGGCGCTCGTGGTTTGCGGGCCATCCTCGAAGAGGTTCTGCTCAACGTGATGTACGACCTGCCGAGCCGCGAAGACGTCGGCAAGTGTGTGATCGACCGCGACGTGGTCGAGGACAAGGTCAACCCGACGCTCGTGCCCAAGGACGAAGTGGCCAAGAAGGCCGACAACCGTCCGCGACGCGCTGCCAGCTAGGCACCCGCTGAGCGAGTTCGACTTCTCCACTGCGCTCGAGTTCCTCGACGCGCACGACAACCTCGAGAGCAAGACCAAGGTCGCCGGCAAGGTCGACGGACTCAGCCTCGCGCCGATGCAGCGTTGGGTCGAGGTGCTGGGTGATCCGCATCTGGCTGCTCCGGCGATCCACGTCACCGGGACCAATGGCAAGGGATCGGTGGTTCGGATGCTTTCGGCCGTGCTGCGCGCCAATGGCGTGCTCACCGGGAGCTACACGAGTCCGCATCTCGAGACCGTGCGCGAGCGCATCGCGATCGCAGGAGAGTCGATCAGCGAGGACGACTTCGCGTTGCTGATGTCCGAGATGGCACTGCTCGAACCGGTGGTCGACGTCGAGACCTCGTACTTCACGCTTCTCACCGCGGCGGCCTTCGCGCACTTCGCGTCCGAGGCCGTCGAGGCGATGCTGGTCGAGGTCGGGCTCCTCGGTCGGTTCGACACCACGAACGTCGTGCCGGCCGAGGTCGCGGTCATCACCAACGTCGGACGCGACCACACCGATGGGATCGGAGACTGGCAGGAGCGCATCGCCGGCGAGAAGGCCGGCATCATCAAGCCCGGTAGTCACGTGATCTGCGGCGAGACCGAACCCGACCTCGTGGCCATCTTCGAGGCCGAGGCAGATGGTGGCCGTGAGTTCTGGCTCCGCGATCGCGACTTCGCCGTCGAACACGACCAGGTGGCCATCGGCGGGCACCTCGTCACGCTGCGCACGCCCTATGCAGGACGAACCGAGGTGCACATCCCGGCTCACGGCGACCACCAGGCCGACAACGCGCTCGTCGCACTCGCAGCTGCCGAGGCGTTCTTCGGTCGGGCGCTGCATCCCGATGTCGTGGCCGACGGGTTCGCAGCACTCCACATCCCGGGGCGTTTCGAGGTCGTGAGCCACTCGCCCCTCGTCGTGATCGACGTCGCCCACAATGCGGAAGGGTTGACCGCGACCGCTGAGACGTTCGCTGACGAGTTCACCGTCCTGGGGCGATCCGTTGCGATCGTCGGGCTGCTCGCCGGCCGCGACGCCGGAGCAGCAGTCGCGGCCGTCGCACGGTCGGGCGTCGATCGACTCGTGGCCGTGCGGGCCGACTCGCCCCGTGCGGTCGACCCCCGCGAGGTCGCCGCACTGGCGCGCGCTGCCGGCATGGAGTCCGAGGTGATCGACGATCCCGCCGTCGCCTTCCGCACCACGCTCGACCGGATGAGCGACGACGACGCTCTCCTGGTGACCGGCTCGTTCTACGTCGCCGGCACCGTCAGGGCCACGGCCCGCCTGCTGGGCCTGCTCGAGGTGGACGCCTGACCCGAGAGCCGGGTCGGCGGGGTGGCGGGAGCGGCTCGGATAGGTTGCGGTGATGCGTGCCACGGTCATGACCGGTCCTCACGAAGTCGAGGTAGCCGAGGTCGACGACCCCACCGTCCAGTCGCCTGGGGCAGCCATCGTCGAAGTCAGCCACACCGCCATCTGCGGCTCCGATCTGCACATGTACCACGGATCGATGCTGCTGCCGGGGGTCAGGCCTGGGCACGAGTTCATCGGCCGCATCGTGGCGGCCGGCGGCGGCGTCGAGAACTTCGCCCACGGCGACGACGTGCTGGTGTCCGGCGTGATCGGGTGCGGTCACTGCCCGCCGTGCCTCTCGGGCCACCTCGTCCGATGCGAGAACGCCGGCATCCAGGTGTTCGGCACGACCGACGCACTGCACGGTGGGCAAGCCGAGCTCGTCGAGGTGCCGCTCATCGACCGACACGCCCATCTCGTGCCCGACGGGCTCGACCCCGAGGCCGCGGTGATGCTCACTGACATCCTCCCCACCGGCTATCTCGGCGCGAAGCGCGCCGACGTCCGGCCCGGCGACACCGTGCTCGTGGTGGGGCTCGGCCCGGTCGGGATGTTCGCGCTCCGGAGCGCCCAGCTGCTCGGCGCCAGCCGCGTGCTCGCTGCGGACACGCTTCCTGACCGACTGGCCCGGGCCGAGGAGTTCGGTGCGATCCCCGTCGACGCTTCGTCGGGCACACCGGCACAGGTGACCGAACTCACCGGCGGGAGGGGGGCCGATTGCGCGATCGAGGCCGTCGGCTCCGACCAGACCATCCTCGACGCCGTCATGTCGGTCCGTGCGGGCGGCACCGTCTCGGTCGTCGGCGTCAACCAGAACATGGCGATGCCGTATCCGATGATGTATGCCCTGCTGCGCGACATCACCCTGCGGGGGACCCTCGCGTCGATTCCGGGAACGTGGCCCGAGCTCGTGCCGCTCGTCGTATCGGGCCGGCTCCGACCTGAAGAGGTCGTCACCCACCGCATGGGCCTCTCCGAGGTCGCCGAGGCCTACCGCATGTTCGACGACAAGGACGAAGGCGTCCTCAAGGTCGTCCTCGACCCGAGGAACTGAAGCATCTCTGTCGGGTTCTCGACCGCCCGCTGTCGAAAATGCGACGAAGATGCTGGGTTCGTTGGGTGCGGGGGTGGCTCCCTAGTGTCTGGCCATGAATCAGACCCTCGTCCTCTGCAAGCCCGACGCCGTCCGCCGGGGACTCGTCGGCGAGATCATCGGCCGCTTCGAACGCAAGGGCCTCCGCATCGTGAAGGCCGAACTCCGCACGCTCGACGAGACCGTGCTCAGCCAGCACTACGCCGAGCACCTCGACAAGCCGTTCTACGGCGACCTCGTCGCGTTCATGTCGAGCGGACCCGTGATGGCCATGGTCCTCGAAGGCGATGACGACGAGGCCTACGCCGTGGTTCGCAAGCTGATGGGCGCCACCAATCCTCAGCAGGCCGACCCCGGCACGATTCGGGGCGACCTCGCGTACGAGACCACCGAGAACCTGGTGCACGGAAGCGACGGCCACGAGAGCGCGACCCGCGAGATCGGCATCTTCTTCGGCTGAGGACACCGTCGGTCTGGCACGCCCGATGTTGCAGAATGGTTACAACTGGCTAGCGTGGCCGGAGCCGTGCTGGTCGATACAGCACGGATCACCCTGATTCACTACCCTACGAGCGCCGAGCACAGGTCTCGCAGGGCTGCGGAGCCGCACTCATGTCCGACAACGTCTTCTCATCGATCATGGGCCGCGACATGGCGGTCGACCTCGGGACGGCCAACACCTTGGTCTACGTCCGAGGCCGCGGCATCGTGCTGAACGAGCCGTCGGTGGTCGCAGTCAACGTCAAGGACGGTCGCCCGCTGGCGGTCGGGGTCGAGGCCAAGCGGATGATCGGTCGCACGCCGAGCCACATCCAGGCCATCCGCCCGCTCAAGGACGGCGTCATCGCCGACTTCGAGATCTGCGAGAAGATGCTTCGCTACTTCATCCAGAAGGTGCATCAGCGTCGGTGGGCCAAGCCACGCATGGTCATCTGCGTGCCCTCCGGCATCACCGGGGTCGAGCAGCGCGCGGTGCAGGAGGCTGCCGAATACGCCGGTGCCCGCAAGCCCGCCTACATCATCGAAGAGCCCATGGCCGCCGCCATCGGCGCCGGCCTGCCGGTGCAGGAACCGACGGGCAACATGATCGTCGACATCGGGGGTGGCACCACCGAGGTGGCCGTCATCTCGCTCGGCGGCATCGTGGCCAGCCAGTCGGTTCGTGTCGGTGGCGACGAACTCGACGACGCCATCATTCAGTACATCAAGAAGGAATACAGCCTCGCTCTCGGTGAGCGCACGGCTGAAGAGGTGAAGATCGCGGCGGGCTCGGCCTGGGAGCTCGAAGACGAGATGTTCTTCGAGATCCGCGGCCGTGACCTCGTGACCGGCCTGCCCAAGACCATCACGACTTCGACCGCCGAGATCCGCGAATCGCTCGAAGAGCCGGTCGCGGCCATCGTCGACGCCGTGAAGGTGACGCTCGACAAGACGCCCCCCGAACTCGCCGCCGACATCATGGAGCAGGGCATCGTCCTCGCCGGCGGCGGTGCGCTCTTGCACGGACTCGACGCTCGCCTCGAGCACGAGACCGGCATGCCCATCACGATCGCATCCAACCCGCTGCACGCCGTGGCGATCGGGTCCGGTCAGTCGCTCGAGGAGTTCGAGGCGCTGAAGGGCGTCCTGTTCTCGTCGAACGGCCACTGACCCACCGCAGCCGAATGCGAGGCCGGTGATGGCCGCTCCCCGACGCGGCCCACGGAAGTTGACACTGCTCGTGCTCGTGCTGCTGTCGATCACCGTGATCACGCTCGACTTCCGCGGTGTCGGCGTGATCGACACGACGAGAGGCGCTGCGTCGACCGTCTTCGGCCCGTTGCGTTCCGGGGCCGACTGGATCGCGACGCCGTTCAGAAACACGTGGAACGGTGTCTTCAACTACGACGACGTTCGGAAGGAGAACGAAGAGCTCCGCGCTCGCGTCGCCGACCTCGAGGGCCAGCAGGTCATCGATGCCGATGCCGCTGCGCAGTTCCCCGACCTCCTCGAACTCCTCGACATCCCATGGGTCGGAAGCATCAACACGGCAACCGCCCGGGTCGTGTCGCGGCCGGCGTCGAACTTCAGCTACGTCGTCGATCTGGACAAGGGGTCTGAAGCCGGGATCAAGGTGGGCATGCCGGTCGTCACCGGGTCGGGACTCGTCGGGCGAATCACGCTCGTCACCGCGGGCCGCTCGCAGGTGCAACTCATCACAGACCCCGATTTCAAGGTCGGTGTGCGCGTGGTGACCACCCAGGACTTGGGCACGGCACGCGGCCGAGGCAACGGGCGCAGCCTGCGCGTCGACACCGCCATCGACCCCGAGCTCGGCATCGAAGATGGCGCCCGGTTGACCACCAGCGGAACCGATCGGAGCGCGTTCCCACCTTCGATTCCGGTGGCCGAGGTGATCGGCACGACCGACGCGTCAGGAGGCCTGGTCCTCGACCTGTTCGCCGAGCCGTACGCCGAGCTCGACTCGCTCACCTTCGTCAACGTCCTGCTCTGGGAAGGTCTCGAATGACTCGCTCCCGGGCCGCTCGGGCCGTAGACCACCGGCCTCCTCGTGCCTCCTCGGCCTCTCGGTTCCGAAGGTGCTCCAGATGAGCCGTTCGATAGCTGTGAAGGTCGGGCTGATCATCGTGACCTGCGTCGTGATCCAGACGTCCTACGTCGCTGACTTCCGGGTTGCGGGCGTGATCGGCAACATCGTCATCCTGATCGCCGTCGCGGCCGGAGTCGAAGGTGGCGCCGAGCGCGGCGCCATCGTCGGATTCGCCGCAGGATTGACCTTCGACGCGGTGCTCCAGACTCCGTTCGGACTCTGGGCGCTGGTGCTCAGCGTCATCGCCTATGTCGTCGGCACCTTCCAGCGTTCGGTCCTGCGGGCTGCTTGGTGGATTCCGGTGGCGACCGCGGTCGCGGCGACGCTGGCAAGTGTCATCCTGTACGTGCTGATCGGACAGCTCCTCGGCCAACAGTTCCGATCCGCCAACCTCCCCATGATTCTTCTCGTCACCTCCGTCATGAACGGGCTCCTGTCACCGGTCATGCTTCGTGCGATGCACTGGGCGCTCCCACAGGAGCGATCGCCGTCCGGACTGCTGGCCCGATGACCAGAAGACGCCGATGAGGGAACCGTCCTTTCCGCTCCCCGGCCGCTCGGGCCGCAACGTGCCGCGCCCTCGCTGGCGCTCGGTTGCTCGTACCTGGAGTGATCGATGAGGGAACCGTCCTTTCCGCTCCCCGGCCGCTCGGGCCGCAACGTGCCGCGCCCTCGCTGGCGCTCGGTTGCTCGTACGTGGAGTGATCGATGAGGGAACCGACGTCGCAGGTGCGGCTGGGAGTTCTCGGCATCGTCGCCGTGTCGCTGTTCGTCGCGCTCTTCGCGCGCCTCTGGTTCCTCCAGGTGGCCGCTGCGCCGGAGTTCCAGCAGGCGGCCGAGGCCAACCGGATCCGCATCGTCCAGGAGCAGGCCCCCCGTGGTCGCATCCTCGACCGCAACGGCAAGGTCATCGTCGACAACCGTGTCTCGGTCGTCGTTGCGGTCGATCGTGCCACCTTCGCCGAACTCGGCGACGACGAGGCCGATGCGCTGCTCGTCCGTCTGTCCGATGACCTCACCAGGGCCGGCGACCCGGTCACCACCGACGACCTCCGCGAGCGCATCGACGACCAACGCTTCAGCCCGTACACGCCGGTACCGGTGGCTCAGGACATGCCAGAAGAGCTCAAGATCCTGATCGAGGAGCACGAGGACGAGTTCCCCGGAGTCGTGGTCGAACGCACCTCGGTTCGCGATTACCCCTACGGCTCGGTCGCTGCGCACGTCCTCGGCTACGTCGGCGAGATCAACGACGTCGAGCTCGAAGAGCGGGCCGACGCCGACAAGCCCTACCTGCAGGGCGACGACATCGGGAAGTCGGGCGTCGAGCGGGTGTACGAGGACGAGCTCCGAGGTGTTCCCGGCGTCACCCACATCGAAGTCGATGCCGACGGCGACCCGGTGCGCATCATCGAGGAACGCTCGACCCCACCGATCTCGGGCAACGATCTGGTGCTCACGATCGATCTCGACATCCAGGCCGTGGCCGAGCGAACCCTCGAACGAGAGCTCCTCGCCGCTCGAGAACGACCCGTGTCCGGGAACAACCTCCCGAACGAGGGAACGGCGGGGTCGGTGGTGGTGGAAGACCCTCGCAACGGCGAGGTCATCGCCATGGCCAGCTATCCGTCGTACGACCCGAGCGCCTTCGTGAACGGCATCTCGACGGCCAAGTGGGATGAGCTCAACGATCCGACCAACCACTTCCCGCTCAACAACTGGGCGATCCAGGGTCAGTACGCACCCGGTTCGACGTTCAAGCTGTTCACGGCCCACGCTGCGCTGTCGACCGGTCTGCGTTCACCCGGATTCACCCTCACCGACACCGGCGTCTACCAGGTCCCTCGTTGCGAGGGCGATGCAGGGTGTGTCTTCAGGGGTGGCGCGGTCGGCCTCGTCGACATGCGAAGCGCCATCACGCGGTCGAGCGACTCGTACTTCTACGACATCGGCGCGCAGTTCTGGATCCAGCAGGACGCGTACGGCAACGAAGCGATCCAGACATCGGCCCGTGACTTCGGACTCGGTGGCAAGACCGGCATCCCTCTGCCGAGCGAACAGGCGGGGCGCATGCCGACTCCGGACCAGCGGGCCGCCGACCACGAGGCCAATCCCGAGGCGTTCCCCGAAGGCGAGTGGCGCACCGGCGACAACGTCAACCTGTCGATCGGTCAGGGTGAGGTCTTGGTCACGCCGCTCCAACTCTCCAATGCCTATTCGACGTTCGCCAATGGCGGGACCCGGTTCTCACCGAACATCGTGCTGGAGGTCCGCGAGAGCAACAGCGAGGTCGCGCTCCGGACGCTGGGCCCGCGTGTCAGCGGCGAGGTGCCGCTTCCTCAAGAGGTTCGCCAGCCGATTCTCGACGGTCTCGTGGGTGTGACGGTCGACAGTCGGGGAACCGGCGTGGGCGTGTTCGCCGGATTCCCGCACGCCCTCTACCCCGTGGCAGGCAAGACCGGAACCGCCCAGGTCAACGGCAAGGCTGACACGTCGGTGTTCACCGGATTCGGCCCGGTGTACGACCCTCAGTACACCGTCACTGCGATCCTCGAGGAGTCCGGGTTCGGCGCCAGTTCGGCCGGACCGGTCGTCCGGCAGATCTTCGACGTGCTCTCCGGGGCGGTCCCACGACCTCAGGTCCAGCCCGGCGGTGCTCTCACGCTGCCGCCTCCCGAGTCCGACGTGGCTGCGGCCGCAGAAGCGGCGACCGACTGAGATGGCCGCTCTCCCCGCTCCCCGGCCGCGTGCGGTCTCGGTCGCGCGCGGGGTCGCCCCCTGGCTCGGCGGACGCTGGCGTTTCGTCCTGCGGAGCGCGCCGCAACCGGCGGGGCTCCTCGTACCTCGTCGGCCTCGTGTAGCGTCGGAGGTGACGCCATGGCTGTGTTGACCGCACCGAAACCGGTCCAGCGGGGCCTCGGTTCGTTGCGTTCGAATCCGTCGGCTCCGTGGCGCCACGTCGACCTCACCATCATCGGCTGCGTGATGTCGATCACGGTGCTCGGCTCGGTCATGGTGTACTCGGCCACACGCGGCAGCGATCCCGAGGCGATCGATTCGTCGTTCCTCGGCCGACAGATCCTGTTCGTCGGTCTCGGAATCGCGGTTGCTGCGTTCACCGCCTGGTTCGACTACCGACGGCTGCGCGATTTCGCCATGATCGGCTACGTCGCCGTCGTGCTCTCGTTGCTGGTGGTCATCTCGCCGCTCGGCACCGAGTCCAAGGGCACCCAGGCCTGGTTCCAGCTCGGATCGTTCCAACTCCAGCCCTCCGAGTTCGCCAAACTGATCCTCATCGTCACCGTCGCGTCCGTTCTCGCGCAGTTCGGGGGTGACATCGATCTCGCACGACTGGCGGGTGTGCTGACCCTCATCGGCATCCCGTTGGTTCTGATCCTGCTCCAGCCCGACCTCGGGACCGCACTCGTCTTCGTGTCGATCATGATGGGCATGCTGCTCGTCGGCGGCGCGCACGTCCGCCACATCGTGGTGCTCACCCTGGTCGGACTGATCGCCGTCATCGGCATCCTCAACAGCGGTGTGCTCGAGGATTATCAGACCGATCGACTCACGACCTTCCTGAACCAGGACGAAGACCTCCAGACCTCCACCTACAACCTGAACCAGTCCAAGATCGCCATCGGAGCAGGCGGGTTCACGGGCCAGGGCTTGTTCGAAGGCAGCCAGACCAGACTCGGCATCGTCCCCGAGCAACACACCGACTTCATCTTCACGGCCGTCGGGGAAGAGTTGGGCTTCATCGGGGCCGGCACGATCCTGATCCTCTTTTCGATCATCGGGTTCCGCATCTGGCGGACTGCCCAGCTGGCGCGCGACCCGCTCGGGACCTTCATCTGCGTCGGAATCCTCTCGATGCTCGTCTTCCAGGTGTTCCAGAACATCGGAATGACCATGGGCATCATGCCGATCACCGGGATCCCGCTGCCGTTCATGAGTTACGGAGGCTCGAACACGCTCATGGCCTTCGCTGCCATCGGCCTGGTGTTGAACGTGCACATGCGGCGGTTCTCATAGTCCGACGCGGCCGGGTCGAATCGGGCGAGGCCACCCTCGCGGTCAGGCCGCCGCCAGCCATTCGATGCGGCTCCACGACGTGATGGACTGAAGCGCAACGAGCAGCACCAGGACGATGGCGACGTTGGGCCGCCCCGCGATCGCGAAGGCGGCCGCGCCGCCGCCGAGGATCAGGAGTTCGATCGCCAGACGGGTCCAGCCGGCGACCTCGACCGGCGCTGCGCCCGATCGGCTGGGGTCGTCGAGCACGTTGAAGGTGCCCCAGATGACGGCCGCCGCGAGAGGGAGCGCGACGACGGCGATCCACCGTGAGCCGTCAGAGGCGAGGGTCCACGCGCCGATTGCGAGGCCGGCCAGCGCGGCGAGTTCGAGTCCGAAGCGGAGGGCGAGGTTCCAGCCCGCCATCGAGGGAGCGCTCATGACCCACGTCCGACACGGGCCTCGGCACGGTGCTTGAGCGCGTCGTTCATCAGGGCGAACCCGTCGAGCGTCTTCGTGTCCAGTGAGGTCCGCATGAACCGGACCAGCACCCCGCTGAATTGCTCGGTGTGAACCAGATGCGTCTTGCCCCCGGGCGTTGCCTCGAGCTCGAAACGGTGGTGACCGTCGAAGATCCCCGGCAGACCGAGGCGGCCTTGCCACCCGAATGCCGTGGGGGCCTCGGCCGCGATGACGGTGGGCTTGAACGTCATCGCCCTGCCACCCGGAGGCTGGATTCGGGCGGACAACCTCGCTCCGACGGCGACGGTGCCACTCGCGGACTCGATGAACGGGTTCCAGTCCCCGTAGTGCTCGAGATCGGTCAGGATCTCCCAGACCACTTCGGGCGGGGCATCGATGTCGATGTCGGTGTGGAGGCGGTGCTGCATGTTCCATCCCTTGCCTAGTCGCAACTTGGGTTGCGTTTTGATTCTGCACCGCCAGCCAGCGAAACGCAACCACTGTTGCGGTAGTGTCCCAGCATGGCACAGGCCAAGACTCGGGTCGGCGAGCAACGACCCGGAGGTCGTGCCGAGCGCGTGCGGACCTCGGTCTTGGAAGCGGCATCGGACCTGCTGTCGGAGGTCGGCTACGACCGCTTGAGTGTCGACGAGGTCGCCGAACGGGCAGGTGTGCACAAGACCACGGTGTATCGACGTTGGCCGACGAAAGCAGAACTCGTCGCGGAGGCGGCGCAGGTCCACAGTGACGAGCACATCCCGATTCCCGACACGGGAAGCCTGCTCGGCGACCTGCAGGTCTTGGCAGCCGGCGTCGTGGCCGAGGTCGGCTCGGTGGCCGGCGCGCGTCGGTCGCGGTCGATCGTTGCGGCCGCCTCGAGCTCTGGCGACCTCGACGTGGAGCTCCATGCGTTCTGGGCCCATCGCATGGCGGCAACCGCTCCCGTCGTCGAGCGTGCGATCGAACGCGGCGAGGTCCCCGCCGGCTCTGACCCCAATCTCATCATCGAGGCTCTGGTCGGGCCGATCTGGCTGCGACTCCTGCTCACCGGAGAACCGATCGACAAGGCCTTCGCCCATCGGATCGCCGAACTCGTCGCCGCCGGTGCCACGCGTCCTGCGTGAGTCGGGGTGGATGCATCGTTCTGACTCCAGGCTCCTAGAGTGACCTCTGTCATGACCTCCGTTTGGGCTTCGCTCGAGCCCCATCTGGCCTCGGTGCAGAAGCCCGCGCGCTACATCGGGGGTGAATTGGGAGCGTTGACGCCACATCCCAAACCGGGTGATGTCGGTTGGTTGCTGGTCTACCCCGACACCTATGAAGTCGGCTTGCCGAACCAGGGCCTGCAGATCCTGTACGAAATCGTCAACGAGCGCGACGACGCCTGGGCCGAGCGGTCCTACTGTCCGTGGACCGATCTCGAAGCGGTGATGCGCCGGGAGAAGATCCCGATGTTCGGCGTCGACACCCATGCGCCGGCCTCGGAGTTCGACGTGATCGGGTTCAACCTCGCTGCCGAACTCGTCTACACCAACGTGCTCAACACCATCGACCTCGCCGGTGTCCCGGTCCGCTCTGCGGATCGCCGGCCCGAGGACCCGCTGATCGCGGCCGGTGGCCACTGCACCTACAACCCCGAGCCGCTCGCTGACCATCTCGACTTCGTCGTGCTCGGCGACGGCGAAGAGGCAATCGGCGAGATCACCGAGATCCTTGCCGCGTGGAAACGCTCGGGCCGCACCGAGGGCAGTCGCACCCATGTGCTTCGCGATCTGGCGAGGCTCGAGGGCGTCTACGTGCCATCGCTGTACGACGCAACCTACGGGGCCGACGGCCGACTCATCGCCACGACCCCCAACGATCCCGCAGCGCCCGAGGTGGTCGGCAAGCGCACCATCGCAGACCTCGGCGATTGGCCGTATCCGAAGAATCAACTCGTCCCGCTCACCGAGGTCGTGCACGACCGGCTCAACGTCGAGGTGTTCCGGGGATGTACCCGAGGATGCCGCTTCTGCCAGGCAGGCATGATCACCCGCCCGGTGCGAGAGCGGCCGGCCGAGCAGGTTCGGCACATGATCAGTGAGGGGCTCCGACGCACCGGGTACGACGAGGTGGCGCTCACCAGCCTCTCGACGGCCGACTACAGCGGCATCGAGCAGGTCGTCGAGGCGACGGTCGACGACTCGAGCCCTGGTTGCTGGGACACCTCGGTCAGCCTGCCGAGTCTGCGGGTCGATGCGTTCACGGTGGGTATCGCAGCCCAGATCCAGAAGGCACGACGAACCGGCCTGACGTTCGCCCCCGAGGCCGGCACCTGGCGCATGCGCCAGGTCATCAACAAGCTCATCCGCGAAGAGGACCTCTACGGGGCCGTCGACTCGGCGTTCAGTCAGGGCTGGAAGCGAGTGAAGCTCTACTTCCTGACCGGACTCCCCACCGAGACCGACGAGGACACCCTCGGCATCGCCGAACTGGCTCGCAAGTGCGTCGAGGTCGGCAAGGTCCACAATCGGAACGCCAGCGTCACGGCCAGCGTCGGCGGGTTCGTGCCCAAGCCGTTCACGCCGTTCCAGTGGTTCGGCCAGAACACCGTGCCCGAGCTGCGACGCAAGATGCATCTGCTGCGCGACGACCTGCGCAGGAGTCGTGGGGTGCAGTTCAAGTGGCACGATCCGAAGGCAACGCAGATCGAAGGCCTGCTCAGCCGCGGCGACCGCCGGCTCGGTCCGGTCATCGAGCAGGTCTGGCGCGAAGGCGGCGTGTTCCAGGAATGGAGCGAGCACTTCGATCTCGAGCTGTGGGAGGGAGCGATGGCCGCCCATGGCTTGTCGCTCGACGACTACGTCCACCGGCACCGGACCGAGGACGAAGTCCTGCCCTGGGATCACATCTCGGCCGGGCTTCACAAGGACTTCCTCTGGCAGGACTGGCGCGACGCACTCGACGAGGTCGGCCTCGAGGACTGTCGCTGGACCCCGTGTTACGACTGCGGCGCCTGCACCGGGTACTCCATCGAGCACGTGGTCGCGTCTGCCACCCCGCCGGCCGGCGGCAGCCAGGGAACCGGCCAGGACCTCGGATCCGGTGGAGGGGTGCCGGTCGAGCTCGGTCGGCGTCCGGCCGGAGTGACGTCATGATCGTTCGGATCCGGTTCACCAAACACGGCAAGGTGCGGTTCACCAGCCATCGCGACGTCGCCCGGATCTTCGAGCGCGCGGTACGCCGAGCCCGATTGCCGATCTCCTACACCGAAGGGTTCTCGCCCCGGCCGAAGATGAGCTTCGGTCTCGCCCTGTCGACGGGACACGAGAGCGAAGCCGAATACCTCGACATGCACCTGCACGATGACACGTTGGTGCGCGCCGACGACCTGCCTCCACTGCTCGAGCCCGTGCTCCCGATCGGCATCACGCCGGTTGCCGCGATCGAGATCGAACGGCCCTACACCTCACTCCAGGAAGCAGTGAACAGCTGCACCTGGCTCATCGAGGCCGTCGGCCTCGAACCACACGCACTCCGCGCCGCGCTCGACCGGGCGATGGCGTCTCACGAACTTCCGATCACGCGGACCCGAAAGGGGAAGGAGGAGACCGACGACGTGCGGCCGGCGATGCTGGCAGCCGAGTTCGTCGGTCCCACCGAGCGTGGTGCGCAGGTGATCGCCGAACTGGCGACCCACCCGCGGGCCTGTCGCCCCGCCGAGTTCCTCCGAGCGCTCGATCCGAGCCTCACCGAGGGACACGTGGTCAGAACCAACCAATGGATTCACGACGGTGACGTACGCCGCGAGCCGATCGAGCTCGCGCCGTCACCGTCCGGACACGCCACGGAGCGTGTCTCATGAGAAGGGACTTCCGACATGAACGATTCAACCTCCGGCAGCACGCCGGATTCATCCGCACCTGGCGCCGCCTCGGGAGCTGACGCTCCGGATGGCCGTCCCCGCATCGGTGACACCCGACCTGCGCCTCCGGGCGCGGAGGGCGGCTCCTCCAAGAACGCCGACGGTGGCAAGTCTGCGCCGCCGGCTCCGAAGGCCGATGGGCGAAGCGGAGGTGCCCAGAAGGACCAGACCGGCTCGGGTGGCTCGGGAAAGCGCCGCCGACGTCGAGGCGGACGAGGGCGCGGAAAGGGCGGCAACGGCCCGAGCACGTCCAACAACGGCAAAGGCGGCAACGTCGCACCGGTCGAGGCGGCGATGCCCATCGCCCCGGTCGAGCTCGACGAGGAGACGCTCGAGAAGCGACGCGGCAACCGCCGGAAGGGCAAGCCTGTCGGGCGCTACCAGATGTGCGTCCACGTTCGGTCTCAAGCCACGCAGATCGCAGTGCTCGAAGGGCGCCGACTCATCGAATTGACGGTGTCGCGGCCGAGCGACGACGTGGGCCAGATCCACGGAAACGTCTATCTGGGCCGCGTGCAGAACGTGCTCCCAGGCATGGAGGCCGCCTTCGTCGACATCGGGACGCCGAAGAACGCAGTTCTCTATCGCGGCGACGTCCAGTACGACCCCGAGGACATCGAGTCCAAGGGGGCGACGCCGAAGATCGAGGACATGCTCGCGGCCAAGCAGTCGATCATCTGCCAGGTCACCAAGAATCCGATCGGGGCCAAGGGGGCGCGGCTGACCCAGGAGGTCTCGCTCCCGGGGCGCTTCGTCGTGCTCGTCCCGAATTCCAAGACCTACGGGATCTCCAAGCGGCTCTCCGACAACGAGCGGAAGCGCCTTCGCTCGATCCTCAACGAGATCAAGCCCGAACAGCACGGGATCATCGTCCGCACCGCAGCCGAGGGCATCACGGCCGAGGAGATCCAGAACGACGTGCGTCGGCTGCTGATCCAGTGGGACGGCATCGAGAAGCTGGCCAAGGCGGCCAAGCCCGGCAGCCTCCTCTATCGCGAACCCGACCTGGCTGTTCGTGCGATCAGGGAGGAGTTCAACAAGGACTACCGGAACGTGATCATCGACGACCGAGTTCTGTACGACGAGATCAGGGAGTACGTCGAGGGCATCACCCCCGCACTGGCCGATCGGGTGCAGTTCTACGACCCCGCAGCCGAGAGCCTGCCGCTGTTCGAACGACACCAGGTCCACGAGCAGCTGCACAAGGCGACCGATCGCAAGGTGTGGTTGCCTTCGGGCGGGTCGCTCATCATCGAGCGGACCGAGGCGCTGACGGTGATCGATGTCAACACCGGCAAGAACGTCGGCCAGTCGAACCTCGAGGACACCGTCTTCAAGAACAACCTCGAGGCGGCGGTCGAGGTCGCCCACCAACTCCGGCTCCGCGACATCGGCGGCATCATCGTCATCGACTTCATCGACATGGAGATCAAGGCCAATCGTGCCGAGGTGGTCAAGGTCTTCAAGGAGGCCCTGGCTCGCGACAAGACGCGGACCCAGGTGTTCGACATCAGTGAGCTCGGACTCGTCGAGATGACACGCAAGCGCATCGGTGAGGGGCTCATCGAGTCGCTTGCAGCGCCGTGCGAGCACTGCAACGCCCGAGGCTTCACCCTCGATGAGGACCTGATGTCGACCAACGGGTAGCTTTGTCTCCTTATGTATGCAGTGATCAAGTCCGGCGGCAAGCAGGCCAAGGTGACCGAGGGAGAGATCCTCGAGGTCGAGCGACTGCATGTCGAGGTGGGCGAAGAAGTCGAATTCGATCCGATCCTGGTCGTCGACGGTGACACCGTGATGGCCAAGCCGTCGGAACTGTCGTCCGCCAAGGTGACCGCCAAGGTCGTCGGCGAGACCAAGGGGCCCAAGATCGAGGGCTTCACCTACAAGAACAAGTCGAACAACCATCGCCGTTGGGGCCATCGCCAGATCGCCACCACGATCGAGATCACCCAGATCGCCAAGGGGTAACGCCACATGTCGAAGACCAAGGGCGGCGGTTCCACCCGGAACGGCCGCGATTCCGAATCCAAGCGCCTCGGCGTGAAGACCTTCGCCGGCACGCAGGTGAACGCAGGGTCGATTCTCGTTCGTCAGCGGGGCACCAAGTTCCATCCCGGCGAGAACGTTCGTCGCGGTGGCGACGACACCCTCTTCGCCACGGCGCCTGGTGTCGTGCGCTTCGGTCGCAGTCGAGGGCGCAAGGTCGTCGAAGTCGTCGAGAGCTGACCCTCCCGCTCCGGGCCGCGGGCCGACGGTAGCGTCGGCCACGCGGGAGCGATCATGGTCACTGACACCGGGTCGGCCACGGGCCGGACCTTCATGAGACGCCGGGAACGTCCGGTGTCACCGGCCGACGACGGATCGCGCTCGGAATGGTGGTGGGACGTACGTTCCGCGTTCCTGGGGTGGTTGCTTGCTCGGGCACTCGTGGCCGGCGGGGCAATCATGGCGTACGCGTCGGTCGAGCGCCTGCTCGGCGACACCAACCTGCCGTCGTTGCGCGACGGGCTGCTGTCGTGGGATGCCGCCTTCTACCGCGACATCGCAACGGTCGGTTATGGCGGGCTCCCCGAGGAGGCGCTGCGCTTCTACCCGCTCCACCCCATCTTCGCCCGCGCGTTCGACTTCATCCTCCCGGGCGGGATCGACGTGGCGTTGGTCGTCGTGGCGAACATCTTCGCCCTGCTCGCCGGGGCCATGTTCCACCGCCTCGTCCGCCGCGAGTTCGACATCTACGTCGCAGGTCGAGCCGTCTGGATGTTCTCACTCTTTCCGTCCGCCTTCGTGCTCGTGTTCGGCTACAGCGAGCCGCTGATGCTCTTCGGGCTCATCGGCGCCTTCGATGCAGCGAGGCGCGAGAAGTGGTGGCAGGCCGCGATCTTCGGGCTCATCGCCGGCGCGAGCCGGCCGCTCGGGCTCGCACTCGTCCTGCCGATGGCCATCGAGGCAGCCCGAACGGTTCGGACTGCCGACTGGCGCGATCGGGTCGGGCGGCTCGCGGCCATCGCGGCACCGGCGGTCTCGACCTTGGCTTACCTGGCCTACGTCGAGGCGCGATTTGGTGACGGCCTCTCGCCGCTGCGCATGCAGTCGCAGTTCCGGGGCGACTTCGTCGACCCGGTGACACGGATCTTTCGCGGGATCGGCGATCTGATGGGCAGCGAGGCCCTCGGAGACGGGCTCCACATCCCCTTCGCCCTGGTCTTCGTCGGCCTGCTCGTGGTCGTCGCCGTCCGGCTCCCTGCGAGCTACACGGTGTTCACGGCGTCGCTGCTGTTCGTCTCGCTCAACGCCGACAACCTCAATTCGCTCGAGCGCTACGGGCTCAACGCCTTTCCGCTCATCATCGCCCTGGCTCTGGTGAGCCGAGATCCACGGGTCGAACGAGTCATCCTCACCTCCAGCGGGGCGATGCTCGCGATGTTGACGGCGCTGTCGTTGCTTGGCGCCTACGTCCCGTAATACCTCGGCCACTCGGCTCCTTCGTCGCCTCGCCGGCCTGCCGTTGGCACGGAGCTGCGGGACGTGGTGCGGCTTGCTCCTCCGGCTGGCGCCTCCGTCGCGCGCGGAGCTGTCGTGTCTTTTCGGCCACTCGGCTCCTTCGTCGCCTCGCCGGCCTGCCGTTGGCACGGAGCTGCGGGACGTGGTGTGGCTTGCTCCTCCGGCTGGCGCCTCCGTTGCGCGCGGACCGGCCTTGCTTTCGGTTTCAGATGAGGGCGGTCGGGAGCTTCGACTCGTCCCAACCGAGCAACTGACTGGCGACTCGCAGCAGGTAGCGGTCGGTCATCCCACTCACGTAGCGGACCGCGGTCGCCACCGGATCGGTGTCGGCATCTCGGATCATGCCGTCGCTGATCTGGTCGGGATGGTCTGAGTAGTACTGCGTGAGCGAGGTGATGACCCGTGCCACCCGTTCGGCCTGGTCGGCCGATTCGGGTCGGAGATAGATCCGCTCGAAGTTGAACTGACGGAATGCCTCGAGTGCCGATGCCTCGGCGGCGCCCATGATGACGATGCCGGCATCGGCGGAGGCATGGGTGATCGACGTGATCAGCCGATGAAGCTGGCTGCGTCGATCTGAACCGATGATCTCGCGGACCTCGGATGGGAGGTCGTCGGGCGACACGACGCCGGCATTCACCGCGTCCTCGAAATCGTGGCACACGTACGCGATCCGGTCGGCCCAAGCGACGACCTCGCCTTCGGGCGTGGCCGGAGTGGCCCGATTCCACGAGTGATTGCGAATGGCATCGAGCGTCTCGGCACACAGATTGAGCGGAGCGAGGACGACGTCGGCGCCGTAGACCGCATGGTGATAGCCCCCGTCGACGAACGGCGACAGTGCGCCCTCGCTGGCATGCCCACCAGGACCATGGCCGCAGTCGTGGCCGATGGCGGCGGCCTCGACGAGCGACACATTGAGCCGAAGTGGACGTGCGATCGAAACCGCGACCTGGCCGACCTCGATGGCGTGGGTCAATCGGGTGCGGATGTGGTCGTCGTCGGGTGCGATGAAGACCTGACACTTGCCTGCGAGCCGACGGAACGGCCTGCTGTGGTGGATTCGGTCGAGGTCGCGCTCGAAGCAGAGTCGGAATGGATCGGGGTCCTCAGCGACGGCGCGTGTGCCCGCGCCGGCTGAGCGGGTGGCGTGGGCTGCGAGAGAAGCTCCTTCGAGGTCTTCCCTCTCGCTGCGCGAACGGGGCGCTTCGCCGCCCGCGGCGAAGCGCACTTCGTCGTGAGCGATTCGGGACCCGAGCATGGACCCAATGCTAGGGCTGCTGCACCAACTGGCCTCGGATACGGCGAATTCGCCGAGGATCGGCGGCTGAACGCTGATCATCGATGTTGACTCTACGTGGTGGAACGGGCACTCTGTGTGTCGGAACTTCGAACGACGGACCGATCAGTGAGGGATCGAGGGCGAAGCGTGAACCCCATGAAGACGCGACATCAACGACCCCACCACCGCCGAGGTCGGTCCTCATCGTTGGCGACCCGGTGCGCCTCGTCAACGAGAACTGACCGTTTCGACAATTTGTCGGAACCATCGAGCGAAGCGCGACGTTCACGCTACGTGAGGTCGCGGTTGGCGAACGTCCTTGAGGGCGCGCCGGCCATGAGTAGCCTCCGGCCCAGACATGACTGATCTCCGACTCACCACCCAGCACCGACGGAGCCGAGCCGACGGCGACCGCGGCGCAGCTCTGGTCGAGGCGGCCCTCATCATTCCTGTGGTGGTCATCATCTTGTTCGGCGTGATCGAGTTCGGATTCCTGTTCGCCACGGCGCAGACCGCCAACAGCTCGGCGCGAGCCGGGGCTCGACAGGCGGCGCAGCAATATGCGCTGACACCCGGGAGTACGTCTGCCGACCAGGTGAAGGCAGCGGTTGTGGCCGACCTGAAGAACCTCGATGGCTTCGGCACTCCGGTCGAGATGTGGATCTACCAGGCCGACGCGAATGGTGACTACGTGAGCGACCCATCCTTCGGAACCTGCAACGCCGGCAACTGCATCCGTTACTTCGGGTGGAACGGCAGCGACTTCACCACCATGAGCGGAAGCTGGGGCCCCGGGGGCGGCGAGGGCACGCCTGACGCATGTGGAGCGACCGTCGACTCGGTCGGCGTGTACACGGTGGTCAGCCACAAGTACATCGCGGGCATCTTCGGACGAACCCAGTCCGTGACCGAGAACACGGTGATGCGATTCGAACCAAAGCCGACCGGCTGCCCGGCGGGGTCGACATGATCAGCCGCACGAGACGACTCCGCCGTGCCGACGACGGCAGTGTGCTCGTCGAGAGCGCATTCGTGTTCCCGATCGCGATTCTGATGACGTTCGCCGTGATCGAGTTCGGGCTGGTGTTCGCGTCTTCGTCCACCACGACGGCCTCGAGCCGAGACGGTGCCCGCTTCGCCTCGGCCAACTTCGCCACGTCGAGCGACAAGGTCGCGGCGGCCGACGACATCAAGGACGCCGTCAAGCTGGACCTCGAGGGCCTGACCGGCCTCGGCACCCCGAAGACGCTCTGGATCTACCGCGCCGACCCCGGGAGCACTTCCGGAGAGCCCGTTGGCGGCCCAGGCTTCTCGAGCTGCAACACCGACTGCTTCCGCTACACATGGAACGGGTCCGACTTCGTGGCCAGCGGTGGGGCCAACTGGCTGTCACCCGATGCCTGCGAGAACATCGGATTGGCCGGTGTCGATGTCGACCAGGTCGGCGTGAGCGTGACGGTCGAGCACAAGATGATCTCGAAGCTCTTCGCCAGCACCCGGACCCTTCGCGAGCACACCACGTTGCTGCTCGAGCCGCTGCCGATCGAGGACTGCTCAGGACCATGACCATGCAACGCTCCGACCGATCGACGGGTCACGGTGAAGACGGTGGCTTCGTGCTGACGTGGTTCGCCCTGTTCCTGCTCGTCATGATGGCGATGGCCGGGTTCTCGGTCGATGTGTGGAACTGGTGGTACACCGCGCAGCGCACCCAGAACGCGGCTGACGCCGCCTCGCTGGGCGGCGTGGTGTACCTGCCGGACACCAGCCTCGCGGTTTCGCAGGCGCAGTCGATCGCAGTGCAGAACGGTTTCGCGACGGGCGACACGACGGCGATGGCAGGTGCCAACAAGCGCACCCTCACGGTGTCCATCGAGACAACGGTCGACAACTTCTTCACTGGCCTTCTCGGGGTCGAGACCACCACCATCGGCCGTGATGCGACGGCCGAGTTCACCGGTGACGTTCCGATGGGCTCACCCGAGAACTTCCTCGGCAACGACCCAGACGAGAGCCAGAGCCCTGATCACTGGATCAGCGTTTCGGGGCGGAGCTCGACCAAGCAGGGTGGTGACCGCTTTCAGTCCGAGAACTGCTCACAATCTGCCTACCGCTGCCCGGGCTCGGGGAACTCGAACTCGGAATACGACGCCAATGGCTATTCGTTCCGGATCAACACTGTCTCGGCCGCCGATGCCGACCTGAGCATCGAGGTCTTCGACGCCACCCACAACTTCGAGAACAATCAGAACTGCGCCGGCAACCAGGGCAATCGGCTCAACATGCCGAGCGGCCTCCCGAACTACGCAGCGTGGTACGACGCCATCGACTTCTTGAAGGGCGCTCCGTCCGGCGACAGTGCCACCCGCTACGCAACCGGCGAGAATGCCTACTGCGTCGGCGACTCGGGCCAGGCCGACAACATGACGACGACGTTCATCGTGCGGAGCCCGGACGGGACCGTCCAGGACGACTTCGACAACCCGATCTATGCCTCAGGGACGTGCACCCGCCAGTACGGCGCCATCAACGACAACAGCAACTGGCTCAGGATCATCCGTGACGTGTACGCCGGGACCGACACCAACGCCGAGCACGTCGAGTTCGCCCAGACGTATCGCGAGTGGACGACGCTCTGCACGATCCCACAGGGCACCGTCAACAGCTTTCGATCGTTGTATGGCGATGACTCCGCTTTCGTGGTCCAGGTTCGTACCAACTCGCCCCTCGGGAATCCGTGCTCGAATCCGCCGGCCTGCAACAGCGCCGCCTCGACGCAGGACTACAACAGCGGACGCAACCACTTCTCGATCCGGGCCGGATACGGCAGCGATCTCCACGGTGACGTGAGGGTGTTCGCCAACGAGCGACTCCCCATCCACGCCGCCAGCCGAGGGGCGAACACCGAGTTCTTCCTGGCTCGAGTCGGCTCGAATCAGGCCGGTCGCTTCCTGAAGGTCGAGTTCTTCGACACCGGCGATGCCGCGAGCGCAGGTTCGATCACGATGCTCCAGCCCGACGAGATCGGTGATGGTGTGATCAACGGCGCGGGGTTCGTGCCGTTCACGACCTGTGCCTTCTCGTCAACGGGTGGTGCCACCACTTCGTCCGGCTGTCAGTTGACCAACGTCGTGAACAACGGCGTCTACCAAGGTCAGGTCGTGACGGCCCAGGTCAACATCCCGACCACGTACTCGTGCCAGGACGCCAACCCTCTCGGATGCTGGGTGAAGATCCGTTTCGCCTACCCGTCGGGGACCGACGTGTTCGACCACACGGTGTGGTCTGCTGCCATCGTGGGCGACCCGGTTCGATTGACCGAGTAGCAAAACGTTTCGGGCTTCGGGCTCCGGCTCTCGTAACCTGCGCGCCGGTGTCTTCCTTCGTCGATGAGTCCGGGCTCCACGTCAAAGCCGGAGACGGTGGTGCCGGATGCGTGTCCTTCCGGCGAGAAGCCCATGTGCAGCGCGGGGGTCCTGACGGCGCCGACGGAGGCGACGGAGGCGACGTGTGGCTGGTCGCGGATCACAACGTGGCATCGCTGCTGGCGTTCCGGGACTTCCCTCACCGCGAAGCCGAGTCGGGGGCTCACGGCAAGGGGAAGAAGAAGACCGGCGCCCACGGCAGCGAGACCGAGGTCCCGGTCCCGGTCGGTACCGTCGTCCGAGACGCCGAGGGCGTGGTGCTCGCGGACCTCGTGCACGCCGGCGATCGTTGGTTGGCCGCCCGGGGTGGACACGGAGGTCGTGGAAACGCGAGCTTCCTGTCGAACCGACGCCGTGCACCGGCCTTCGCCGAACAGGGCGAGGTCGGCGAGGAACACTGGCTCCGGCTCGAACTGAAGCTCTTCGCCGACGTTGCCCTGGTCGGATTCCCGAACGTCGGCAAGAGCACGCTCATCTCGGTGATCTCGGCGGCGAAACCGAAGATCGCCGACTATCCCTTCACGACGCTGGTGCCCAACCTCGGCGTCGTCCGCTTCGACGACACCGACTTCGTCGTCGCCGACATCCCAGGACTCATCGAGGGGGCCGCCGAGGGCAGGGGTCTCGGTCACCAGTTTCTGCGCCACGTCGAGCGCGCCCGCGTCCTTGTCCTGATGCTGGATCATGGACCACTCGCTCCGATGGCCCCTGACGAACAGCACGAAGCACTGCTCGCCGAACTCGGCCGCTACCAGAGCGATCTGCTCGAACGCCCTCGAATCGTCGTCGGCACCAAGGCAGATCTCGCCGATGACGATTCCGGCTCCTCGGGCCACCTGATGATCTCGGCACCGAGCCGCGTCGGCGTGGATGAACTCGTGGCTCGCATGGCCGAGGCCGTCGTCGCCGCCCGCCGCGACTTCGCCGAACCGGAGGCCTATGTGGTTCACCGTCCCGACGCCGAGGGCTTCAAGGTCGAGCGTCTCGGCGACGGAACCTACGAGGTGACCGGACGCCAGGCGTTGCGCGCGGTGAGTCTCTCGGATCTCACCAATGTCGATGCGCTCGATGAAGCCCACCGTCGGCTCGAGGCCTCCGGCATCAACAAGGCCCTCTCCCGAGCGGGCGCGAGCGCGGGTGACACAGTCGTGATCGGCTCGGTCCGGTTCGACTTCGACGACGAGGACTCGTCGTGATCGTCGTCGCAAAGATCGGAACGTCGTCCATCACCGACGACCTCGGTCACATCGACGTCGCCGCGGTCACCAAGGTGTGCGCCGAGGTGGCTTCGCTGAGGGCCGGCGGCCACCGGGTCGTCCTCGTCACATCGGGTGCCATCGCAGCGGGGCTCCCTGCCCTCGGTATCCCGAGGCCCCGGGATGCGGTGACCCTGCAGGCGATCTCGGCAGTTGGCCAGAGCCGGCTGATGGCGGTCTACGACGAACAGCTGGCCGTGCACGGGTTGGTCGGTGGGCAGGTCCTCCTTGCTCCGCTCGACTTCATGGTGCGCCAGCAGTACCTCCACGCGCGGGGGACGCTCGACCGGTTGCTCGACCTCGGGGTCGTGCCGGTCGTCAACGAGAACGACGCCATCGCAGACGACGAGATCCGATTCGGAGACAACGATCGGATCGCTGCCCTCGTCGCTCACCTCGTCAACGCCGAGGTCCTGGTGATGCTCACCGACGCCGACGGCCTCTACACCGCCGATCCGAAGACCGATGAGTCAGCCTCGTTGATCGCCGAGATCGTCGAGGTCGACCAGGCGCTCGAATCGGCAGCCGGGGGGACCGGATCGGTGCGTGGCAGCGGGGGCATGGCGTCGAAGCTGGCCGCGGCGAAGATCGCCGCCTGGTCTGGGGTGCGCGCGGTCATCGCCCGGGCCGACCGCCCCAACGTGCTCGTCGATGCCGTGGCCGGTGACTCGGTCGGGACCAGCTTCCCGCCGCACGACCGCCGCCTCGCTGCCAGGAAGCTCTGGATCGCGTTCGCCGTCGGATCCTCGGGAAGCATCGTCGTCGACGACGGAGCCCGCCGCGCGCTCGTCGACGCCGGCAAGTCGCTGCTGCCGGCAGGCATCGTCGGGGTCAAGGGTGGGTTCGATGCAGACGAGGCGGTCGAGGTGACCGATGAGGACGGAATCGTCTTTGCGAAGGGCATCTGTCGACTCGATGCAGCCGGCATCAGAGAGATCCTGGGCCGGCAGACCGCCGACCTGCGTGACGGCATCCCTCACGAGATCATCCACCGAGACGACCTCGTGGTGCTCCCGTAACGCTCGGTCGGCTCGCAAACTGCCGCTCGCATTCCCTGCCGTTGGCACTGAGCTGCGGGGCCCGCTTCGGTTTGCTCCTTCGTCGCGCGCGGAGCTACCCCGACAGTCTCTTCTTCAGGGCTTGTGGGGTCAGACCTGCTGCTCGCATCGCTCGGAGTGAATGGGCGTTGTCTCGCTTCGAGAACCGTTGACCTCGTTGATCGGTGATCATCCGGTGGTGTCGGTAGACCACCGGCGGGAGGTCGAGGAGCCGTGCCAGCAGAGCATGGAGACCAGCGGCCTCGCGAAGCTCGTCGCCGCGCATCACGTGGGTGACTCCCTGCGCGGCGTCGTCGAGCACACACGACAGGTGATAGGTCGATGCCGTGGCGCTCCGAGCGATCACGACGTCGGCGAACCTCCACGGCTCGGCCGGGATCGACACGAGTCCGTCAGCGGTCTCCTCGACATAGCTCAACGACTCGTAGCCATCGCCGAGTTGGGCCGCGGCCACCTCGACCGAGAGCCGCCACGCAGCAGGCGAACCCGCAGCGGGATCGTTGCGCTCTTCGAGGGCAGCCATGGACGGCGATACGAAGACGGGGCCGTGAGGGGCGGCGACGGCCTCCTCGACGTCGGTGGACCCCCGGGTGGAGGCGAACAGCAGGCCGCGATCGCGCAGTGCATCGATGGAGTCGCGATACGCCTGCATTCGATCGGATTGCCGGACGGGGTCGCCATCCCACTCGACCCCGAGCCATCTCAGGTCCTCGACCGCCGCCATCTCGAACTCGCGCGTGCATCGTCGAGGGTCGAGGTCGTCGATCCGCAGGAGCATCCGGCCCCCGGACTCGATGGCTCGGGAGTGATTGAGCCAGGCGGAGTAGGCGTGTCCGGCGTGGAGGTGGCCCGTCGGTGAGGGCGCGAACCGGGTGACGACCACCGCGGTGGGCGAGTTGCTCAGGCGCCTTCGGTCGGGGCGGCTTCGGGCTGGCTCACCGGCTCTGTCGGTTCGGAGGCGCCAGCGGAGGTCTCGGCGATCGCATCGGGTGCGGTGCTCTCCTCGGCCTCTTCTTGCCCGAGGCCGAGCTGCGACTTGATCTCCTCGAGTCGCGACTTCGCCTCGAAGTTCATCGCGGCGTTCTCGATCTCCATCATCCGGCTCTCGACCGAGGTCTCGGTCAGTTCGCTCATGCCCTTGGCCTTGGCGTAGCGACCCTCGATCTTCTCGCGGACCTCTTCGAAGGTGGGAACGTCTTCACCGACCGCCTCGTTCAGCGACGCCATGGCCGAGTTCATCTGCTCCTGCATCTTGGCCTGATCGAGCTGACCGACGAGCTGTTGTTTCTCGGAGAGTCGCTTCTGGAGGAGCTGCGCGTTCTGCTTGACCGCGTTCTTCGCCTGATCGGAGGACTGTGACGCCTGGTAGTGGAGCTGCTTGAGGTCTTCGACCTCGGTCTCGAGGGCGACGAGCCGATTCGCGAACGCTTCGGCGGCGTTCGTGTACTCGGTCATCTTCGTCTCGTCGCCGGCCTTGCCCGCTTCGTCGGCCATCAGGACGGCCTGGCGGGCGTTGTTCGACACCTTCTCGAGCTCCTCCATCGCCCGGTTCAAACGCATCTCGGTCTGCTTCTGTCCGGCGATCACGTTGGCCGCCTGCTCCTTGAGGCGCCGGTGCTGCTCGTGCGCCTCGCGAATGGCCTGCTCGAGCTGAACCTTCGGGTCAGCTCGCTCGTCGAAGCGCCCGGTGAGCTTCGCCGTCGTGTACTTCCACCAACGCTTGAGGTACCTGAACATGACGCCGAGCGTAGCCGCAGCACACCTTCGTCAGTTCGCCGGGTCGTCCACACGGTGGTTCGGGCTGAACGTGCTACCGAGCAGACCGAGGATCGCCACGTACACGGCGGCTCCGAGCCCCACGCCGAGGCCGACCCGCGCCAACGCACCCGCGCCGGACAAACCACCGACACGGGCGGTGACGGCGCCGACGATGACGCCCATCGCCACGGCTGCGCCTGCGGTGCCGGTGAGGCTGCGCCGAGTGACCGATCCACCGAGGCCGCCGATGCGTGTGCGGAGCACCAGCAGTGCCACCACCGCCGCCGTGAGGTACGCGCCGGCGTATGCCAATGCGAGCCCTTGGACTCCGAGCGGGCCGACGAGCGCCACCGCAAGGACGATGTTGAGCCCGTTCTCGAAGACGTTCAGCACGAACGGGGTCTTGGTGTCCTTCATCGCGTAGAAGCCACGGAGCGCGTAGAGGTACACCGAGAACCCCACGAGCCCCAAGGCGAAGTTCTGCAGGATGTCGGCGGTGACGGCCACATCGGCGGCGTCGAAACTGCCCCGTTGGAGCAGGACCGAAACCAGCGGACGCCCGATGACCACGTATCCGACCGACGCCGGCAAGATCGCCGCAGCCAGCGCGCGGAGCCCGTATGCGAAGCGGCTGCGGAATCGGACCCAGTCGTCACTCGCTGCAGCGTCGGAGAGCTCAGGGAGGAACGTCGTCATGATCGAGACCGCGACCAGGCCATGGGGGAGCTGGAAGAAGACGAACGCAGTGGTGTAGGCGGTGACGTCGCCCTCTCGCTGGTTTGCGAGCACGGCGATCACCGCGAGCGCCACCTGGTTGGCCGCCACGTACCCCACCGTCCAGCCCGAGAGCCTCGCCACCTCGCGGACTGCCGGGTGTCGCATGGGCGCATCGAGAGGAAACGAGAGCCCCGTTCGCCTCACGAACGGCCACAGGACGACCGTCATCGCGACGATGCCGGCGGTGGTTCCGAGCCCGATCAGGAGCAGCAGCCCGGCATCGTCGTTCACGTCGGCGAGTTCGGGGTTTCCGCCGTTGACGATGGGCACCGCCACCATCACCGCCGCGACCACCAGGTTGTTCAGGACCGGGGCGAAGGCGGGAGCGGTGAACACCTTGCGGGCGTTCAAGATGGCGGTGGCGAGGGTCGTGAGCCCGTAGAAGAGGATCTGGACCAGGAACATGCGCATCAGCGGCACGCCCACGGCTTCGAGCGCCGCTGCGTCGTCGGCATCGCGAAGCGAGGTGTAGAGCCGCATGATCCACGGCGCGGCGACCACTGCGGCCACCGTGAGCACCACGAGCACCCGAAGCGTCACGGCGACGATTGCCTGGACTCCTCCGTCGTCGCGTTTCAGGTGATCGATGAAGACCGGGACCAGCGTTGCCGAGAGGATGCCCCCGAGGATGAGCTCGTAGACGACGTTGGGCGCCTGGTTCGCGAGGTTGTAGGCGTCACCGAGGTTGGAGGCGCCGAACGCGTAGGCGATGGCCGCAACCCGCACGAAGCCGGTGATCCGCGAAAGCGCCGTCCCGGCCCCGACCAGCGCGCTCGACCGCAGGAGTCCGCCCCGAGACGAGCCGGACGATGACGAGGGATCGGGGTCCGCGTCGACGATGTCCGGGTCGATCGCCGGGGGTTCGGAGTTCGTCATCCGGTGGCGGTCGTGCCGGGTGCTTCGGTTGAGGAGGCCGTGCCGGTCTCCTCGAGTGCCTGGCGCAGCGCCTCCATCTCGGTGACCAGCCCGTCGACGTCAGCACCCAGTCCCACCAGGTCCGCGGCATCGTCGGCGCTGACGGAGAGTTCGATCGCTCGAGCGACCGACTCGTCGAGCCGGGCATCCAGGAGGCGGAGCCGGCTGTGCGTGTCGGCGATCACCTCGTCCATCCGTTGGGCCGTGGCCAGCTGTGAGCGAAGGGCCTCGGCCGTGCGCTCGAGGTCTGATCCCTTCGCCCAGTTCTCACCGGCGTGGGTGTTCACCTGCTCGAGTTCTTGCGCTGCAGTCACTGCGTCGATGTTCCGGCGAGCATCCACCAGGTGCTGTCCACGGCGGGCAATTCGCCAGCACGCCTCGACGCCGTCATCGACCCGTTGTCCGATCTCGACGAGGCGATCTCGGAGGGGGCCCTCGAGTGCCGTTCCGACGGCCGCCTGATAGCGGGACTGGGCCTGCAGCGCTTCCTGGACGAACTCGCGCCACGGGTCGGCGAGCGAGAAGGGATCGATGCCGCTGGATCGTGCATTGCGCGGGATCGCCACGGCCACGCGAGCACCCCACGCGGCGACGGCAGCGATTGGCGCGACGACCAGCGGCAGGCCGGTGGCCAGGACCAGTGCGGCTCCGGCCCCACCGAGGAGAATCCCCGACGGCGAGGTCATCGCCTGCGCCACCCCACGGGTGAACAACCGATCGCGAAACGACAGACGGGTCACGCCGGCAAGGATACGAGGCGCTGTCACCGCAGGCCGGAGCCACACCCTCAGCCTCATGCATCTGTGTCGCGTTTTCGACGACCGGTGGTCGAAAACGCAACGAAGATGCTGGGTCAGGCGCCGATCGTCGTGCGGTGGAGGAGGCGGTGGTGGCCGTCGTACCCGCCCGTGGCCTTGTGCAGGACCGACCGGTTGTCCCACATGAGGAGCATGTCGGATTCCCAGCGGTGGCGGTATCGGAACTCGTCGCGCGTCTGCCATGCGTAGAGCTCCATGAGGAGCGCGCCACCCTCGTCGTCGTCCATGCCGTCGATCCCGATGATGTAGCCGATGCACCCGTAGATGGCGTCGCGTCCGGTCTCGGGGTGAGCGCGGATGATCGGGTGGAGTTGGGTCGCCATGGCCACCTCGGAGGGCCGGATGTCCATGCTGCGGTCGGCTTCGTCGTCGTTCACCCCGTAGAGCCCGTCGGGCGCGTAGCCGCCGCGAGCAGAGTGCACCGCCGTGCGTCCCTCCAGACGTGAACGGAGGTCGGCCGGCATGGCGTCGAGGGCGGCGTGTTGGTCGATGAACAGCGTCTCGCCACCGACCGGTGGGATCTCGACGGCACGAAGGCATGTGCCGGCCGGGGGAGTGGCCTGGAAGCTCCAGTCGGTGTGCCAGTTCTCGGCGAACAGCGGAGCCGTCTCGTCGGCCCGACGTTCCACGGCGATCACGTGGTCGCGTCCGGAGATCGGGGCGATGAACGGATCGTCCCCGAACGGACCGAAGTACTGCGTGAACCGCTCGAGGTCGTCGTCGGTCATGGGTTGGTCGGGGAATGCGATGACGTGGTGGACGAGCCACGCCTGGCGCACCTCTGCAACGGTTGCCGCATCGAGCTCGGACGTGAGGTCGAGTCCGCGAACGGTCGCTCCGCAGGCCTGCCCCGATGGCGTGACGTCGAGCATCAGAAGTTCGAGATCACTTCGGCGAACACCTTGGAGATGCTGGCTGGATCGCTGGCGTCGTAGACCGCACCGTTGGAGGCCGATGCGATGTCGGACAGGACGGCGAAGTCGGCACCTTCGCCGTACCCGATCGCGAACACCCGAACCGGGTCGCCGGTCTCCGATGCCGAGTTGGCCCGAAGGGATCCGAGCAGATCGTCGAGTTGCTGACGGTCGTCTGCGCTGTCGCCGTCCTCGTTGACGCCGTCGGTGAGAAGCACCACGGCGTTGATCCGGGTCGGGTCGAACGTGGCGAGCGAGGCATCGAAGGAGGCCTGCGTGACCGAGTAGAGCGGTGTGCCGTTGAGCGGCACGAGTTGCGAGATCTCACGCTTGAGAGCCTCGCGGACGTCACCCACCCGCTCGACCTGGACGAGATCGAGGAACTCGGCCCCGTCGGCATCGAGGTCGGTGGTGAAGATCCGGAGGCCGACCTCGTCGTCGTCGCCGAATTGGTCGAGCGCTTCGATCGCCGCCCGCTTGGCCAGGTCGAGCTTGGTCTCGTTGCCGCCAGGAACGGCGAACTCGCCCATCGAGCCCGAGACGTCGATCACCAGGTCGACCCGGGCGGTCTTGCGCTGCTCTTCCCACAGATCGAGGATCTCGACGGCGACTTCGGGCGATGGCACGTCGAGGAGCGTTGCCGGCTGCGTCGGGTCGACCCCGTTCGCGGCGACGATCGGCGCACCGACCGCCACCTCGGAGTTCCCGGGCCGGAAGCCGAACTCGAGCACCCGTTCCTGGTTCTCCGGCTTCTGCACGAAGTCCTGGAAGAGTCGGGCGCCCTGCTTCTGGTTCTCGTCGACCCACTCGGCGTCCAGAATGATGAACGGGTTGTCCGAGAAGAGCGTGCCCTCCTTCGGATAGATCGCGACCAGCGGAATGCGCGGCGGGCGGGGCTCCTCGCCCTGGTCGAGGATGCCGTCGGGGTTGCCGGTGTTGTAGTCGATCATCGACTTC
>DATKWD010000038.1:0-34173 GCA_035529695.1 Acidimicrobiales bacterium
CAGCGGCTGGCGAGCAGTCGGGGCTCGTCGCTGGGCCACGTGAACAGGCCCTCGGCGATGGGTACTTGGGTGGGCATGAGACCTTCCGTGATCGGATTACCAGGTGGGGTTGACGAGGACCTTCATCTGCGACGTTGGCCCGCTCGCAAGATCGTCGAACACGGCGGCGAGTCCGTCGAGCTGGGTCGTCGAGGTGTGTAATGCATCGACGCGCACCCTGCCGTCGGCGAGGTGTTGCATGGCGGTGGCGAACTCTTCGTGCACATAGGCGAGCGCCGTGGTGACGGTGATCTCCTTGCGGAGCCACTCGGCCGGATCGATCGACGCCGGCCCATCGGCGAGACCGACGAGGCAGACCGACCCACCCGTCCGGGCGAAGCCCACGGCATCGCCCACCGCCCGGGTGACACCCGAGCACTCGAAGACGATGTCGGCGCCGAGTCCACCGGTGAGCTCGGCGATCAGTTCAGCGGCACCGTCGGGGGTCACGCCCGTGGCACCGAGCGACGCCGCGACCGCTCGGCGGGCGGCGTTCGGTTCAACGATGATCGCGCTCCGCGCGCCCGCAGCGAGTGCGCACTGCATGGTGGTGATACCGACCGGACCGGCTCCCTGGATCACTGCGAGGTCACCGTCGGTGATCCGGCTCTGGTTGACGGCGTGGACCGAGACCGTCACCGGCTCGACCTGGGCAAGCGTCTCGTCGTCGAGGTCGGGGTGGGCGGCGATCACCCGGTCGGCGCTCACGGCGATGCGCGGTGCGAACCCGCCGTGGGGCGGCGCGTCGGCGTCTCGTCCACGGGCGAACGAGGCGACGGTCATGCACTGCGCGGGGTGGCCCGCCTCGCAGGCCACGCACGACCCGCACGCGGCGGGTACCCCGACCACCACCCGGTCGCCTTCGACGATCGTCGACACCGAGCGGCCGACGGCCGACACGATGCCGGTCCACTCGTGACCGCAGATGGCCGGGGTGTAGGTGCGGCCCGAGGTGAAGGCGTGGACGTCGGTCCCGCACACGCCGCAGTAGGTGATGTCGACCACGACACCGCCGTCGGCGGGGGTTGGGTCGGCGAAGTCGCAGACCTCGAGCTTTCCGGGTCCGGTGATCAGCGCTGCGTGCACCGCGCTACTCGGCTTCCGCGGCGGCGAGGCGCACCGGAATGGCGCTCTGCACGGCCATGCCGGTGATCGGGTCGAAGCCCTTGTCGTTGGCCACGAGCCGGTTGGTGGGCACGCCGTGGTGGTGCACGTCGTCGTCCGCCTTGGACGACTGCCCCCACGAGTGCGACATCGACACCACGCCCGGCTTCATGTCGCTGCCCTCGGCGGCGACGCCGGTGATCGAGCCGTGCATCGACTCGATGCGCACCAGGTCGCCCGCAGCGAGGCCGAGGGCGGCCAGGTCAGCGGGGTTGAGGAAGGCCGGGTTGGTGGTTCCGACGGCCGCCAACCCTGGCAGCTCACGCCCGAGCGAGTTGACCACGTGCTTCATCCGTCGGCTGACGAGCCTGAACGGGAAGTCGGCGGCCGACGCACCGAAGACGTCGGCGCCGGTCGATTCGAGCCGCACCGCGTTCAATTCGGCCACCACGTCGTCGGGAGCGACCGCGAACCTGGCGGTCGCGTTCGGGTCGGCCTCGACCACCCGAACCCGACGGTCGTCGTGGATGACACCCCGGTTCAACCGGATCTCGGGCATCGGCAGGCGAGCGGTGCCGTAGACGAGATCGAGGATGGCGTCGTCGTCCAGCCCCTCGGCCAGTCGTCCGCCGGTATGGGGCACCCGCCCGCCGCTCAGCTCGATCTCGGTGCCGTTGCGGGCAGCGATGCCGGCGAACACCTCCCACTCGGTCAGCAGGTCGTCGTCTGTGGCCACGACTGCGGGTGTGTAGTTGGTGTACGGAGCCGGGAGCCGCCGATCCATGATGTGCGGCACGTCGGCGCGCTCCAGTTCGAGGCGCGGCGCGATGAGGTAGTCGGCCATCTCGGCCGTCGGCGTCATGCGGGGGTCGATGACGACCAGCAGGTCGAGGGCGGCGAAGGCGGCTTCGGTCTTGGCCTGGTCCGGGAAGGCGACGATGGGGTTGCCGCCCGACACGATGAGGGCGCGCACCTGGCCCTCGCCGGGTTCGAGGATCTCGTCGGCGAGGCTGTTGGTGAGCATCTCGCCGGCCTGACCCACCAGCCCACGCACTCGATGCGGCGTGCCGGGCGAGGGGCTGCTGGGCGCGATCACCTGCGCGCGGACGGTGTCAGAAGGGGAGAGGAAGCCGCCGCTCTCGAGCGTGTCGCCGGGCTGGTTGACCCGCCCGCACAGCACGTTCAGGGTCAGGGTCAGGTGTTCGGTGAGCATCGAGTGGGGCGCCATGTTCGGTCCGGTGCCCGTGCCCGCCGCGCCGCGAGGTCCGGCAGCGAACACTTCGGCTGCCTGCACCACGTCGGCCGCACCGACCCGCGCTCGCGCAGCGACGTAGTCGAGCGTGAACGGCTCGACCGCGGCCGTCAGCTCGTCCAGCCGATCGACATGCCGGGCACAGAAGCCCTGGTCATGGAGGTCATTGGCGAGGATGTGGCGGATCATTCCGGCCAACAGCGTCGGGTCCTCGCCCGGCTGCACCTGGAGGTGGACGTCGGCTGACCGGGCCAGTTCGGTGCGGCGGGGGTCGATGACGATCAGGTTCAGGCCACGGTCCTTGGCCCGGCGCAAGGCGACGAAGGGGTTGGTGCCCTGCAGGCCGCCGGCCGGGCCATAGCTCGACACCAGCGGGTTGTAGCCGACAGCCAGCGACACGTCGGCGTCGGTGAAGTTGTGCCAGCCGGCTTCCCATGCACCCAGACGCAGGCCGGCAGCCCGGTGGGCCGGCTGGTCGATGGTGACCGAGGTGTAGAACGACGGCGACCCGAAGCCCGCGTGCCAGGCCGCGGTGACCGGCACCGAGGTCGAGTTCTGGAAGGCGCCGGTGCCGGTGTAGCTGGCCACGGCCCTCGGTCCGTGCTCGGCGACGATATCGGCGATCGTCGCCGCGATCTCATCGAGCGCCTCGGCCGAACTGATCGGCTCGAACCCGGTGTCGGTCTTGCGCAGCGACGAGCACACCCGATCGGGGTGGTGCTGCTGGTCGGCGAGCTGACGCCCCTTGATGCACGTGTAGCCCTCGAACAGGGGATCGTCGCGGTCAGCACGCACGGCGACGACCCGTCGATCGTCTTCGACCTCGACGATCAGGGGGCAGGCGGCGTGGCACACCCGGCAGAAGGTCTTCCTGGGCTCGGCCACGTTGAACGAAACTAATCGCTGAGTTAGTTTCACGCGAATGGGACTGCGCGATTCCTTCGAGATGAAGGATCGGGTGGCCGTGGTCACCGGATCGGGCCAGGGAATCGGCCGGGCCATTGCGTGGGGCCTGGCCGACTTCGGCTGCGATGTGGCCCTGAACGCCCGTCGCCTCCACGACCTCGAGGCCACCGCCGACGGCGTGCAGGAGCGTGGGCGGCGGACACTGATCGTCGACGGCGACATCCGCGACTTCTCGGCCGAGATCGCCGAACGCACCGTCGACGAGTTCGGCCGGCTCGACATCTGGGTCAACAACGTGGGCGGCTCCGACGACAAGACGACTCGGACCCTCGTCGACACCCCCGACGAGGTGTTCCGCTCGCAACTCGAACTCAACCTCACCTCGGCATTCCAGGGCTGCAAGGCCGCAGCGGCCCACATGACCGAGGGCGGGACCATCATCAACATCTCGTCCGGTGCTGGCACGCGAGGGTCACCGATGACCGGCCCGTATGCGGCGGCGAAGGCCGCGATGAACAACCTGACCGAGACGCTTGCGCTCGAGCTGGCGCCGCGCATCCGGGTGAACGGCGTGGCGCCGGGACCGGTGGTCACCGAGGCGTTCCGTGAGACGCTCACCGACGACGACGAGCGGCTGGCCCAGATCACCGCCAGCATCCCGCTCGGGCGCACGGGCACGCCCGACGACATCGCCGGCGCGGTCGTCTACCTGGCGTCCGACGCCGCGTCGTGGGTGACCGGCCAGCTGATCCTGGTCGCCGGCGGGCGCACCCACCGGGTCGTCGACTACGACTCGTCGAGCGACACGTGAGCGGCGAGGCCCGATCGCCGGGCATCACCTACCAGCAGTTGCTCGACACCGACACCCATGAGGTGCCCGAGGTGCTGCGGCTCGAGTCGCCCGAGTACCTGGGCAGCGGCGACGTCGACATCGCCCGCTACATCTCCCGTGAGTGGCACGAGCGCGAGGTCGAGCGGCTGTGGCGGCGGGTGTGGCAGTTCGCGTGCCGTGAAGACGACATCCCCGAGGTCGGCGATCACGTCGTCTACGAGATCGTGCGCGACTCCTACATCGTGATGCGCACCGCTCCGGACGAGATCAAGGCCTACCCCAACGCCTGTCTCCATCGCGGTCGGCGGCTCAAGGACCACGACGGCAAGTGCAGCGAGATCCGATGCCCGTTCCATGGCTTCGCCTGGGCGCTCGACGGCGCGCTCAAGGACGTCCCAGCCCGCTGGGACTTCGACCACGTCGACGACGAGTCGTTCTCGCTCCCCGAGTGCCAGGTGGGCACGTGGGCCGGGTTCGTGATGATCAACCCCGACCCCGACGCCGAGCCGCTCGAGGCATTCCTCGGCGGCATCGTCGACCAGTTCGAGGTGTGGGACCTGGGCAGCCGGTACACGCAGGCGCACGTGGCCAAGGTGATCCACGCCAACTGGAAGGTGGCCCAGGAGGCGTTCTGCGAAGCGTTCCACGTGGGCGCCACCCACCCGCAGATCCTGCCGTACCTGGGCGACACCAACAGCCAGGTCGACATCTGGGACAACTTCGCCCGGGTCATCACGCCCGGTGGCACACCGAGCCCGCTGCTCGACTGGACGCCGACCCAGGACGAGATGATGCGGGCCATGACCGACACCCGGCTCGAAGACCCGAGCCCGATGCCGGTGACCGAGGACGAGTCGATGCGGGCCGTCGGCGCCGAGGCCAGCCGCGAGCGATGGCGGCCCGCGGCGGGGGAGCGGGCAGAAAAGATGTCCGACGCCGAGCTGATGGACAGCATCGACTACACGGTGTTCCCCAACTTCCACCCCTGGGGTGCGTTCAACCGGATCGTCTACCGCTTCCGCCCGAACGGCGACGACCACCGCAGCTCGATCATGGAGTGCATCTTCCTGGCGCCTTTCGCCGGGGAGAAGCCGCCCAACGCGCCGGTCCACTTCCTCACCGAGGACGAGACCTTCATCGACGCCCCCGAACTCGGCATGCTCGGCAAGGTCTTCAACCAGGACCTGTTCAACATGTCACGGGTGCAACAGGGCCTCGAGACCACCCGCAAGCCCGGCATCACCCTCGGCAACTACCAGGAGTCCAAGATCCGCTGGATCCACGACAAGCTCGACCACTGGGTGAACGAGTCATGAAGGGCATCCGCCACCCCCTCACCAAGGCCGTGTACGAACGCGACGGTCAAGGCGGTGTCATCGTCACCGACGGCGACCACTTGGGCACGTTCACCGCCGACGGACGCTGGATCGAAGGCGACCTCCGCGACTGCGACCCCCAACTCTGCGGCTGGGTAGCCGGCCCCCAGATCGCCCACCACCGCATCGTGGAGGCCCAAATCAGCGACGAGTGAGGGGCGGTGGAGTTCAAGTCCTCCCTCCGACACCACAGAACTCCAGGTCAGACCCTGTCGACAACAGGTCAGAAGGCCATTTGTGGCGAAGGCCTCGAGTGAGCCTTCGATCAGCAGCAGCGCGATTCCGATCAACCCCCAGACGGCGAGCCAGCGGGGAACCAGTCGGGCCTGGTAGAGGAGATGGTTGAGGAGCAGCCCGGCAAGAGCGAAGAAGAGCATGATTCCGAGCAGGACCCCCCAGGTCGTACACGGCGATGAGCGCATCGCTCGAGGCTCGGATGCTGGCGGCATCGGGGGAGCCTTCGACGTCGTCCCGGCTCAAGGTGACGACTGCCAGCAAGCTCACGACACCAATGGCGAGGACGACGGACTCGACTGCTGGAACTCGGCGCGTCCCGGCGAATACGCGAACGCGTTGCTCCCGAAGCCGACACCGACGATCGCGACACGCGCCGTCACGTCACTGCTCTTCGATGGCACTGCGATAGCCGGGAAGTCCCTGGGCTCCGCCGGTGTGGAGGAACACGACATCGTCGGAGTCCGCGAACTCGCCACGCGATGCGAGATCGATGAGGCCGGCCATTGCCTTGCCCGAGTAGACGGGGTCGAGGATGATTCCCTCGGTGCGAGCGACCAGTTCGAGGGCCCGGACCATGCCGTCGGTCACCAGCCCGTACCCAGGCCCGACGTAACCGCTGTCGACGGCGACATCGTCTTCGGACACGCACCCTGGCGCGCCGATGTGTGCGGCGGTGCGTTCGGCCAGTTGCAGGACGAGTCTCTCCTGCGGCGCGGCTTCTCTCATGACGCTGATACCGAGCGTCGGAACTCCACTTCTCATGGCTGCCAGGCCCGCGACGAGCCCCGCCTGGGTCCCAGCGCTCCCGGTCGCGTGGACGACTCGGCTCACCGACAAGCCGATGTCGTTGGCCTGCGACACGAACTCCATGGCGGCGTTCGCGTAGCCGAGGGCGCCGATCTCGTTCGACCCGCCGCTGGGAATGACGTAGGGCTTCTCGTCCGATTCGGCGAGACGATCCGCAGCGGCCTGGAGCACGACAGCGGACTCTTCTCCTTCGCCGACCATCTCGATCGTGGCACCGAAGAGACGGTCGAGCAGGACGTTGCCGTTGGAGAGGTACTCGATGTCTTCGCTGCCGATGGGGTTCTCGAGGACGAGATGACACTTCAGTCCGAAGCGTGCCGCGGCAGCAGCGGTCTGGCGCGCGTGATTCGACTGGGTCGCCCCTGGCGTGACGACGACGGTGGCATCGGCTTCGAGGGCGGCCGCGATGAGGAACTCGAGCTTTCGGGTCTTGTTGCCGCCACCGGCCAGGCCGGTGCAATCGTCCCGCTTCATCCAGATCGTCGGCCCGCCCAGTTCGGCGCTCAGACGGTCCAACCGTTCGAGGGGTGTCGGAAGGTGGGCAAGACGAACACGAGGGTGGTGCGCGATGAGCACCGTCGGATCGTGTCAGATCGAGCGTGGTCACACTCGTCGAGCTGGTCCGTGCTCGGGCGAGCAGATGTGGAATCCTGCACTTTGATACCGGCTGCGAGGCAGTCTGTTGAACCAGACCACGACGGGGAAGACGAGGGGCAACACCATGACCGACAACACCGACACGACGGACACGACGGACACGACCGAAGAAGGGATTGGCCTCATCGCCAACATCCGCACACCCGAGATGGAGATGGCGGAGACCGGTGCCGGCGTGCCGGCTGCGGCTGACCTCGCGATCGAGGACATCAACCCGGCCAACCCGCACCTGTTCAAGGAGGACCGGTGGCACGACCACTTCGCTCGGCTGCGGGCCGAGGACCCGGTGCACTTCAACGAGCTCGAGACCGCAGGGCGGTACTGGTCGATCACGAAGTACGACGACGTCCACGACGTCGACGGTGACTGGAAGACCTTCTCTTCGGCGCCCGGCATCAGCCTCGGCGTGCGCCGCGACCCCGACGCCGAGGACCCGCTGCGGCGGGTGGTCTCGTTCATCGCCATGGACCCGCCCGAACACACCGAGCAGCGCAAGACGGTGCGAAGCGTGTCGGCACCGAGCAACCTCCGCAACGTCGAGCCGCTCATCCGCGAGCGCACCATCGACGTCCTCGAGTCGCTTCCCGAAGGCGAGACGTTCGACTGGGTCGACACGGTGTCGATCGAACTCACAACGCTCATGTTGGCCACGTTGTTCGACTTCCCGCTCGAGGACCGACGCAAGCTGACCCGCTGGTCCGACATCGTGTTCGCCGTCCCCGAACCGGGTGGGATCGTCGAGACCCAGCAGCAGAAGATCGACGAGATGATGGAGTGCGTCGCCTACTTCGAGCGGCTCTGGGAGGAGCGCCGCGAGAACCCCGGCTTCGACCTGGTGTCGATGCTGGTCCACGGCGAGGCCACCAAGGACATGCCGACCCTCGAACACCTCGGCAACCTGCTGCTGCTCATCGTCGGCGGCAACGACACCACCCGCAACACCATGTCGGGAAGCGTCTACGGCCTGAACAAGTTCCCCGATCAATACGACAAGCTGATCGCCGACCCCGGACTCGTGCAGAACATGGTGCCCGAGATCATCCGTTGGCAGACCCCGCTGCCCTACATGCGCCGAACGGCCACGAAGGACTGCGAGATCCGCGACAAGAAGATCCTCGAGGGCGACCAGATCCTCATGTGGTACATCTCGGCCAACCGCGACGAAGACGTCTTCGAGAACGCCGAGGACCTCGACATCGAGCGCCCCAACGCCGACCGCCACCTGTCGTTCGGCTACGGCATCCACTTCTGCATGGGCAGCCGCTTGGCCGAACTGCAGCTCCGCGTGCTGTGGGAAGAGGTCCTCGCCCGCTTCGAGCGCATCGAGGTCCAAGAGGAGCCCGAGCGGACCTTCTCGTCCTTCGTGCACGGCTACACGAACCTGCCCGTCACCGTCACCCGCCGCTGATCAACCACCGTCGCGCCGGGTGTCAGCGGCCGAGATCGACGACTGTCTCGGCCACCCGCCCGGGAACGGCCGTGGTGGTCGCGCAGGCCTGAGTAGCGGTGGCTAGCTTGGATCGGTGGCCTTCCCGTCCGCCGTTCTGCTCGACGCGGGCGGCGTGTTCGTGCTGCCGGACCCGACTCGGGTGCTGGGAGCCTTGGCGCGCGCGCAGTGCGACGTCGACCCCTCGGTGCTGACCGAAGCCCACTACCGGGCCGCGGCACGCTTCACCACCGACATCGACGTCGAGACGGGCTGGGCCGAGGCGTGGCTGGGCTACCTGCAGGCCTACATCGAGGCGTGCGGCGTGGATCACGCCCAACGCAGGGAGGCGCACCTGCACATCGACAGCGAGTTCGCCGACGCTGCCCTGTGGGTGGAGCCGATCGCCGGTGCCAAGGAGGGGCTGCAGGCCCTGGCTGATGCCGGCGTGCGCTTGGGGGTCGTGTCCAACGCAGACGGCCTGATGGCCCAGCGGTTGGCGACGTTCGAGATCTGCCAGGTGGGACCGGGCATGGGCGTACCCGTCGAGTTCGTCGTCGACTCGGGCAACGTCGGCGTGATGAAGCCCGATCCGCGTATCTTCCACGCCGCGCTGGACCTGTTGGGACTCGATGCGGGGGCGACTTGGTACGTCGGCGACATGCCCGCCATCGACGTCGTCGGCGCGCGGCGAGCAGGCCTCCGGCCGTTCCTGATGGACCCGCTCGGCTTGCACCACGATGCCGACTACGACCGCACGACCTCGCTGGCGTCGCTGGCCGCGGCGATTTCCACTGCCGCCGATCGGTGAAGGCCGACGACCCCTATTCGGTCGAGGCGGCGCAACTGGCCGCCGACGACGATCGCCTGGCCGAGTGGGTCACGACGTTCCTGGCCAGCCCGGGCAGCGACAACGAGGTGCTGGCCGCCGAGCTCGCGTTCGCCGGTGCCTCCTTCCTCGGGCCCGTCCGGGTCGCGTTGGACGACCTCCACCCCTTGGCCGGCCCGGACGACCACGCCGTCAGCATTCCCGTGCCGGAGCAGCAGTGGGATGCCGAGGTGGATTCGATGGACGAGAGCCTTGCCCGGGGATGGGAGCCACCGCCGCTCCTCGTCTCCTACCGCTGCGGGGCGTTCGCGCTGGAGGACGGCAACCACCGCCACGATGCCCTCCGTCGCGCCGGGGCCACCCACACCTGGGCCATCCTCGTCTTCTGGAATGAGTCCGAGCGGTCCGCGTTCTCGTCGCGTCTCGCTCCGGACGCGCCGCCGCCTCCTCGTTGAGGACGGCCCGCCCGACCAGGGCCGCTTGATGTGGAGGAACACGCTGTGGGTGTTTGTGGGGGACCGACTGTGCGTCGTGGCTGGTCAGCCGGCATTCCCGTACTCGCGGAAGAGCCCGTTGCAGCGGCGGTGAGAGTGGCCGGCCCGATCGATACCGTGTCGTCGTGAAGGGAATCGGATGACCGCAGCAACGATCACCCTGGTGGGCGCCGGCGGACTCTCGTTCGGTCCGACGATGGTCAACGACGTGATCCAAACCCCGGCTCTCGAAGGCAGTCGGCTCGTCCTTCACGACACCGATGGTCAGCGTCTGCAGCGGGCGTACCGGTTTGCCACCAAGCTCAACGCCGCGAACGGCGCGCCCGTGGTCGTCGACCGCACGATCGACCCCGAGGCGGCGCTGACCGGCGCGGACTTCGTGATCTCCTCCGCCGAGCACGGCCGCTTCCCGTACTGGCGCCAGGACTTCGAGGTCCCCAAGAGCCATGGGGCCACCCAGGTCAACGGCGAGAACGGCGGGCCCGGGGCGGTGTTCCACTCGCTGCGCAGTATCAAGAACACGCTCAGCATCTGCGGAGACATCGAGCGCTACTGCAGAGATGCGTTCCTCATCAATCTCTCGAACCCGATGAGTCGGGTCACGCTGGCGATCAACGAGGGAACCGACGTCCGAAACGTGGGGATGTGTCACGAGATGCCCATTGGCATCGTCCGAATCGGACGCTTGCTCCGGATGGATCCGTCGCGGATCGCGGCCAAGGCGTCGGGCATCAACCACTTCACCTTCTTCACCGAGATGACCGACAAGCAGACGGGCGAGGACCTCCTGCCGCGGGTCAAGGCGCTGTTTCACAAGAGGTTCTTCGACTTCGGCCCCGTGTCCACTCGTCTGGCGAACGCCAGCGAGCAGCGGCCGGTGCTCGCCATGCTGGCTGATCAGCTGTACTCACCCCTCGTCACCCACATGGTCCGCGAGTACGACCTCGTGCCGTGCTCGGTCGACAGCCACATCGGCGAGTACCTGCCCTTCGCTCATGAGCAGGGCGGCCACCATCCCGCTCACGTCGATCAGTTCGCGAGGATCGACGGCGTCATCGAGCGAGTGACGTCCTGGATGGCCGACACGAAGCTGCCGGTTCCGTTGCATCGCATGGGGCACAGCCTCGAAGAGGTCGTGCCGATCATCGCCGCGATGTGGACCGGCGACCGGGCCCGGATCATGGCCGTCAATGTCCCCAACCGGGGGTACCTCCCGAACGTGGCGGACGGTGCGATCGTCGAGGTGGGAGCCGAGGTCGATGCAGACGGGATCCACCCCGATGAGATGCCGCCGCTCGCTCCGTCCTTGGCCGAGTGGGTATCGGTGCAGACGCAACTCCAGGCGAAGATCGTTCAGGCCGCGCTCACCGGCGACCCTGCCCCCGCGTTGGAGGCGCTGATCGAAGACCCCGCCTCGCCGGGCGACGAGAGAGCGTGCCGTCAGATCTTCGACGAGCTCCGTGAGATGCAGGCCGCAGAGCTCCCTTTCTGAGCATCTCCGGTCGGACTCAACGCGGACAGAGGTCGATGCTGTCGATCTCGAGCCGGAACGGGCCGTCGACCCACGGATTCGACGATCCGTGACCCCGGGGAGCCGAGGCCTACCGCGGTGCCGCCGTTGCCACGCCCTCAGACGTGCGGGCGTCGATGGCCGAGCGACTTTGCCGGTGCGATCAGGTCACTTCCGTGCGGCAGCGGATGCCATGAGCGCCTGCAAGCCGAGCATCGGCGGTGAGCAACGTTGCCTCCACCAGTTCGGCCAGCGCAACGTAGGCCGCGTCGTAGTGCGTGAGGTTGTGACGTAGCTCCCAACACCGATCGAGAAGCGGTCGGTGAGGGGCCCCGTTCGAGCCGCAGCGACTTCAGGTCGGTCAAGGCGAGATCGGCGCGTCGTTCGTCGAGGTTCCCCGCGGCAACCAGCCGTCTCCAAGCCGATGCGACCTCGAGATCGATCAGATGTGGTGCGGCGAGCTGTTCGCCCCTGAGTCGTACGCGTATCCGGTCGCCATCGTCGCCGTCATCGGCCAGACTGGTGACGATGACGCTTGCGTCGACGACGATCAACGGTCGTCGTGGTCGGCGCGCACCGCGTCGACCGCCGAATCGAGCGGGACATGCCCGCCGGCCCGGCCACCGGCCCGATCGAGCACCTCATCGAGCGTGGGGGTGCTTGCGTCTTGTTCGAGTCGGGCCAGGAGGTACTCCTGAAGCGACATTCCGGCCTGGGCTGCTCGACGACGCAGCGTCCTGTGGACGTCGTCGGGCACGTCCTTCACCTGAATGCTCGGCATGGCAGCGCTAGCGCCACTTCGGCGCTCACGCATGCTGGTTGGCGCCAGCGGCACCTCGACCGAAGCCGGCCCGGACCGACGGTGCCGGTCAGCGATACCGTGCCGTGCTGATCGAGCGAACGGAGCACGCCATGTATCAAGTCCTGTCCACCGTGCCGATGCAGCCAGTCGACGGCCATGTCGACGCCAACTTCGAAGATCGCGACGCCTGGGTGCAGGACCAACTCGGGGCGACGATCCTGCCGATCATGCTCGGCGACCTGGACTGCGGGCCGTTCGTGGTCTTCAGCTACGTCGAGCCGTCTGAGGAGCAGATGCCGCTGTCGTTCGCTCATGCGCACGCGTCGGACAACTGGCGTATCTCGGTTCGGGGCACGACCAACATGGGCACCGATGCCTACGAGCAGGGCCAGTGGCGGTTCCACGACGGCGGCAAGCCCTACGCCAGCGACAACTTCGCCTGGGGACCCGATGGCGGGTACGGGATGATCATGTTCGGCGATCGGCGCGGGTTCGCCATCCAGCCGGTGAAGCCCGAGATCGCCGAGACGGTCACACCGCAGCAGGAGATGGCTGGCCAGGCGCTCGGCATCGACATGCAAGATCCGTGCCCGGGGGCGCCAGCAATCCAGACGACGATGGGTGCGACGAGTCGGGCCCACCTCGACGGCGGCTTCGACGGGTCGAGCGCGTGGGACGAGGTCGGCACCGGCGTGCGTGCGTCCACGGGCATCCTCGGTGAACCGAGCGGTGGGCCGGTGTTGTTGTTCGTCGACGCGGCAGCCGGGAGCGAGGTGCTTCCCGCCCGCACGATCGGTACCGAGTCCATCGTGGTGCCGGTCTCGGGTTCCATCCGCGTCTCGGGAACCGAGCTGGCGCAGGGCGACGTGCGTCTCGACGAGGCCGACGTCGAGCATCCGGCCGTGGTCGCTGGTTCCGACGGTGCACAGGTCGTTGTCCTCTTCGGCGATCGTCGAGCGCTTCGATCCGCCCTCGACAGCGACACCCTGGCGGGCCCGATCGCCTCGTTCCTCGCCACCACGCTCACGGACCTCCAGGCGAAGCTCGCGGGGTAGGGCTAGTCGCAGAGCAGCCGGGACCGTCAGCGGGCGCCGCGGTCCATCTCGTTTCCGATGGCCTCCTCGGTGATGGGCTTCTCTCCAGAGGTGTGCCAGCCATGGATGGCGAGGCTGACGCCCCACCCGAGCATCGCCCAGATGGGCCAGGAGTACCCGGCACCCGTTGCAGCCCAGATCACGACCAGCATCGCAAGTTCCTCCGGTACGGGTGGCTGGTCCGCACCTTCGTGCACTTCGTCATGCGGGCGGCGGTGACCACGTTCAAGAGTCTCGCCGAGGGCACAACCTCGCCACGTGCGCAGGTGGCCAGGCCACCTCGAGCGTCCATCAGCTCGGGTCTAGTGACCGATGTCTTGGTGGCCCGGGGTGATGAGGCCGCTCTCGTACGCGAAGACGACGGCTTGGGCGCGGTCTCGGAGGCCGAGTTTGGTGAGCAAGTTGGAGACGTGGCTCTTGACGGTGGCGGCACCGATGTACAGAGCGTCGGAGATCTCGGAGTTGTTGGCGCCGGCCGCGAGTTGGGTGAGGACCTCGCGTTCGCGGTCGGTGAGGGTGTCGAGCCGTTTGGCGGTGGCGGTGTCGGTGGCGAGGGTCTGGGCGAAACGTCCGATCAGGCGGCGGGTGATGGTGGGATCGAGGAGCGCGCCGCCATCGGCGACGGTGCGCACGGCGGGGGCGAGCTGTTCGGGTGGGATGTCCTTGAGGACGAAGCCGCTGGCGCCGGCCTGGAGGGCTCGGTAGACGTATTCGTCGGGGTCAAAGGTCGTCAGGATGATGACCTTGATGGGCCAGTTGGCCTGCTCGACGATGGCTGCGGTGGCGGCGAGGCCGTCCATCTCTGGCATGCGGATGTCCATCAGCACGACATCGGGCCGATGCTGGCGGGCGGCTTCGATGGCTTCGAGCCCGTTGCCGGCCTCCGCGACGACCTCGATGTCCTCTTGGCGGTCGAGGATCATGGCGAAGCCTCGGCGGACGAGGGCCTGGTCGTCGACGACGGCGACACGGATGGTCATGTCCGCTCCAGTCCGAGAGGAACACGGGCGTGCACGCAGAAGCGGTCGGGTGGCTGGGGTTCGGCGGTGAGGGTGCCGCCCAGGAGTGTGGCTCGTTCGCGCATGCCGGCGATGCCGAAGCCGGATTCGGGCAGTCCGGGAGCCGCCTCGGACTCGATGGTGTTGGTGATGTCGATGACGAGTCCGACGTCGTCGAGGCCAATCGTGAGGTGGACGGTGGGGTTGGGTCCGGCGTGTTTGATGATGTTGGTGAACGATTCCTGCACGAGGCGGTAGGCGGACAGGTCCACGGCGGCAGAGAGGCCTTCGGGTAGAGGAGCGATGGTGACCGAGACGTGGGCGCCGGTGTGGGTGAGGTCGTCGACGAGGGCACCGACGTCGGCCAGCCCGGGTTGCGGGCCGAGGTCGTCGCCGTCACCACTGTCGGGGCGCAGCACGCCGAGGAGGTGGCGGAGCTCGCCCAGGGCCTGGCGGCCGGCGCGTTCGACGTCGCCCATGGCCTCGATCGCCGCGTCGAGGTCGTCGTCGGCGATGGTCTTGGCTGCGCCCGCTTGCACGGTCATCATCGAGACCTGGTGCGCGACGACGTCGTGCAGTTCGCGGGCAATGCGGGATCGCTCGTCGGCGACCGCTTGTCGGGCTCGAGCGAGTTGGTCGGCCTCGAGCCGTTGAGCGCGTTCCTGAAGAAGGACCAGGTACTGGCCCCGGTTGCGTACCCGGCGGCCCACATACCAGGGCAGCCCAGCGAAGATGAAGGCCGGGGCGATGTCGATGCGCTGGTTGGTGTCGATGACGGTGCCAAGGATGCTCACCACGATCACCGCGGCCAGGGTCGCGACGCTCTGACGGTCGTCGGTGGTGTACCGGCCGACGGCGTAGATGGCGACGATGATCGCAAGATCCTGGCCATCGCCATCGCCGGCGAAGGCCCAGGCGATCATGACCGCCATCACGAAGGCTGTCACCGCGACGGGCCGCTGACGTCGCCACATCAGCGCCGCTGCGGCGAGGGCGAGCATGACGAACGCGCTGAAGGGCTGGTCGACGATCGCCTCGAACGTGAGGTCTGCTCCGTCGGCGAGTGCGCTGGCGGCGATGGCCACCAACGAGCCGGCGAACACGATCACGGCCAGGACGGCGTCGGTGAGGTGGGGCCAGCGGGTGAACGGCCCGCGAACTGGGTGCGGTTCGCCGGAGTCGAACCACTCCAGCAGCGAGCGTCGGCGGCCGGGTGCCGGTGAACTGGCCTCGCGCGGGTGGGTGACGGCGTTCATCGTTGTTCCTGACGGTAGACCCGGCTCGGCGCCCGGTCACCCCTCCCGGGTCGGGTCGGGCTCTCCATCGCGCGGGGGAGAGGCCGCGTATCGGGGTGCTGCGACACTGTGCGCTGTCCGCGCAGCTCCTCAGACGACGTCTCGGCGCTGGACGGCGATCAGGCCTGCGATGGCGGGCACGAGGGCCCAGGCGGCGATGGCGGCCACGGCTGCGCCTTGGCTCACCTCGGTGCCGACGCCCGAGGTGACGTTGGCGAGGATGCTGGGCATCCACGATGCGGTGCCCTTCGCGAGCTGCACGACCAGGGGAGGTGCGATGAACAGCACGAGCACGGTGCCGGTGACTGCTCCGCCGACGTTGCGGACGAGCGCCCCGATCCCAGCGCCGAGAACGGCTCCGGCGGCTCCGGCGAAGGCCGAGGCCGCGAGGATCTGGGCCACGTGACCGGCCGAGACGAGGAAGCCGAACTCCGTGGCCGGCAGCGAGAGGGCGACGGCGGCCACGATGAGCGTGGCCCCGACGAGGCCGAGGACCCCTCCGCCGATGGCGACGGCGGCGAGTTGGGCGAGCACCGCTCGATGCCTCCGAGGTGACGCCAGGAAGGTGGGGACCACCGTGTGATGTCCGTACTCACGGGCGACGGCGATGGCGCCGAACAGCCCGGCGATCGCCAGTGCGTTGGCAGCGAAGGCCATGAGGGACTGCTGGTCGGCTTCGGTGGAGATGAAGCCCTTGCTGCCGTCGAAGTCGGTCCCCGAGATCACGGCGAACGCGTTGATCCCGGCGAGGACGGCGAGGACGGCCAGGAAGGCCCACGGCATCTTGGTGGTGGACAGCTTGCGGAGCTCGGATCGGATGAGGCGGATCATGACTGGCTGACCTCCTGGTCGGCAGATGGTGTGGTGGTCCAGGTCAGGAAGAGTTCTTCGAGTGATCCCGCCTTCGGTGAGAGTTCGTGGAGGGCGAGCCCGGCGGTGAAGGCCCGGTCGCCGACTTCGTCGATTGACATGTTGCGGACGACGAGCCTGTCGGAGCCGTGGACCTCGACTGCTGCGCCGCCCTCTTCCAGGACGACCGCCAGTCGCGCCGCTTCCGGACTCCGCACGAGCGACGCGGCTTGCTGCAGTTCGGCCAGTGACCCCTGAGTGACGAGTCGTCCCTCGTTGATGACGATCACGTCGTCGGCGAGGTGTTCGACCTCGTCGAGGAGGTGGCTCGACACGAACACGGTGCCACCGTCGGCGGCCCGGGCCCGGAGCCGGTCACGAAGTGTCCGGATGCCCTCGGGGTCGAGGCCGTTGCCCGGTTCGTCGAGCACGAGCACCTGCGGTTCGCCGAGGAGTGCAGCGGCGAGTCCGAGACGCTGGCGCATCCCGAGCGAGTAGGCGCCCGCCTGGCGGTTGGCGGCATCGGCCAGGCCGACCTCGTCGAGGACCTCGTCGATGCGGCGATGGGGGATACCGGTTGCGTCGGCCAGGATACGCAGGTGGTTGCGGCCGCTGCGGCCCGGGTGGAAGGCGTCGGACTCGATCATGGCACCGACCGTGCGGGCCGGATCGTCCAGGTCGCGATAGCGCTGCGCTCCGATCGTGGCACGTCCGCCATCGGCGCTGGCGAGATCGAGCATCATCTTCATCGTCGTCGACTTGCCCGACCCGTTGGGACCGAGGAATCCGGTGACTCGGCCCGGCTCGACCGTGAAGCTGAGGTCATCGACGACCGTGTGGTCGCCATACCGCTTCGTGAGCTGTTCGACGATGAGTGGGTGTTCGGTTCCTTGGGGTGTCATCTGCATGGTCTCCTTTTCGCTACCTACGGAGTACCAGGCGCCAGGTGGGTCGGTCACCCCGCTGGAGGCGGATTGCGACCTCCGTCTCGCGGTGGATTGAAGGTGCGCAGCCAGTCTCCACAACGCGCATCTGTGGTGTGTTTCTGACCGAGTCCGATCGAATTCGCACCACAGATGCACCATCCGCGGCTCGGCCGGGGCACCACGCTCCGAGCCGGCGAGTTCTCGCTCGTCCCCAGCGTGTGGCGGCCAGATTCAGTGGCCGATGTCCTGGTCACCCGGAGGTGACGAGGCCGCTTTCGTGGGCGAAGACGAATCGGCTGCGGTCAGGCTGCTGGCGAAGGCTCGAAGGCCTGGTTGGGTGGCACTCCAAGCGGTGGTGGCCAGGACGAGGCAGCCCGAGAACAGGAACATCGCGTCGAGGTCCCACCGAGCGAACGCGCCGGCGGCGGCCTGCGAGATGGACACCAGCCCGAGGCTGGCGAAGGTGACCAGGCTCATGGTCCGCCCGAGCAGCTGCTCAGGGGTCCGAGCCTGGATCCAGGTGAACAGGGTGATGGCGAGGTAGCCGTTGCCGAGTCCGAGTCCGGTGAGGAGCGCGGCGTCGAACCACAGATGGGTGACGAAGCCGAAGGACGCGATCGAGACCCCGAAACCGGCCAGCACCCCGACGACGATCACGCCCATGGTGGTGCTCGACGGCTGAGACGTTGCCCCCGCCACGAGGTAGCCGGCGAGGTTCCCGATGGCGAAGGCACCCATCAGGACCCCGAAGGCCGCCGCGCCTTCCGGCAGGCGTTGGTGGGCGAGCAGCGGGATCCCGACCAGCAGCGGACCGACCACGAACAGGTTCACGGCGATCAGGACCGAGAACACGAAGCGCATCGGCTCGTCGGCCCACACGCTCCGAATCCCCTCCCCGATCGAGGACCACAGGGCGAACGCCGCCGGGTCCGATGCTGGGCGGCTGCTGCGGATGAGGGTGAACGCGGTGGCCGAGACGGCGAAGGTGGCTGCGTCGATCGCGAAGGCCAGACCGACCCCGAGCAGGGACTTCGAGTAGCCGGCGATGACCACTCCGGCCAGGGTCGGTCCGACGAACCCCGAGAGCTGGGTTGCGCCCATGATGAGGGCGTTCCCGGCCTGGAGGTCGTCCCGGCGGACCAACGTCGGCACGATGCTGTTCTCGGCGGGAACGGCGAACCCCGCGACCAGCCCGAAGGCGAGGGCGAACCCGTACAGCATCCACATCTGTACGGCGCCGGTCAGGACGACCACGGCCATCGCCGCGGTCAACACGCCGCGGGTGATGTCCGAGACGATCATCACCCGTCGTGGTGCGAAGCGATCGGTCACCGCCCCGCCGACCAGCATGAACCCCGCGCGAGGAAGTCCCTCGAGCGCCAGGACGATTCCCAAAGCGAGTGGATCGTTGCTCAACTGGAGGACGAGCCACGGGGTGGCGATGAGGGCGAACTGGTCGCCGAGCAACGACGTCGATGCGCCCACGAGCAGCAGGCGGAAGTCGCGAAGGGTCAGCACCCGCCGCATCGACCCGCTCGCTGGTGGGGCAGCGTGGGGCGGTGAAGTGGCTCGATCCGGGGTGTCGGTGGCAGTCATGTGCCTGGTCTCCTCTCGGTACTTCTGGAGTACCAAGGAGGGGAGGGGTCGATCACCCCGCCGGAGGCGGATTGTCACCTCCGCCTCGCAGTGGATTCGGGCCACCTACGACGGCGTGCGGCAGAGCTGGGGCTGAACCGAAGGCGCGGGCGACGGGCGAGGTGAACAACTCGCGGCCGAGCTCGGTGCGATCTTGGCCGTCAGCCCGATTCGGCTACGCGTTCGGGTCGTCGGCCGCCAGTCGTTCGAAGTAGGACCGCAGCGTCGTCGTCCCGAGGGGCGGGCCGACGCCGTCGACCTCGCCGGCGACGACGATGAACTCGGCGAGATCGCCGAACTGCTTCGACAGGAGCCGTACCGCCTTCACGACCCCGCCGACGAACCAGAGGGGGATGACGTGGATCTTCGGCTTCTTGCCCACGACGTCGAAGGCCAACTCGGCCGCCTTGCGCTGAGTCAGGACCTCGGGACCACCCGCCTCGACCTCGAGTTCGCTGCCCTCGGCGACGTCGACGCAGACCTGGGCGAGGTCGCGACCGTGGATCGGACTCATCTTGTTGCTGCCGTCACCCACGAGCAAGGCACGGCCCTTCTTGGCCATCGAGACCAGGGCACCCATGTCCGAGAAGTAGCCGCACGGCCGCACGATGCGGTGGTCGAGATCTGACGCCCTCAGCTCAGCGACCACCTTCTCGTGAGCCTTGGTGATGGCGAGTTGAGCGATCTCGGGTTTGTCGGCGCCCTGCATCGAGACGTAGACGAACTTCTCGACCGCGCTCGCCTCCGCCATCTGGATCAGCGTGTGATTGCACGCGTAGTCGACCTGGTCGAACGTGAGACCGTCGCGCTGGCGTGAGATGCCGACACACGAGAAGACGATGTCGATGCCGTCCATCAATCCGTCGAGCGTCTGGGGCTCGGTCAACTCACCGACGAACACTTCGTCGACGTCATCTGCGCCGATCCCGGGCGCGGTGAAGGGGCCCGACTCGGCGAGGCGCTCGTCGCTGCGGGTCAGCGCACGAACCCAGTAGCCGCGTTCCTTGAACGCCCGAACCGCGAACTTGCCCAGGTAGCCCGTGGCGCCGGCGACCAGCACTCGCCGAGGTTCGGTGCTCATCGGCGTCGATCTAGAACGGCGAGGTTCCGCCGTCGATCGAGAGGAATCCTCCGGTGATGCCGGCGCCTGCGTCCGACGCGAGCAGCACGCAGACCGCGGCCACCTCTTCGACGTTGTTGAGGCGCTTGATGGCCGATGCCGAGGCAAACATGTCCTTCAGTGCCTCATACGTCATGCCCATCGCCTCGGCGGCCGCCGGCGCTGCGTCGCGCATCGAGTCCGTCTCCATGGCGCCCGGGCACACTGCATTGATGGTGATGCCGAGCGTGCCGACCTCCTTGGACCCCGACGTGATGAGCCCGTGGATCGCGTGCTTCGACGCCGAGTAGTTGGACAGTCCGGCCGAGCCGAGCTTCCCCTCGACCGACGAGGTGGCGATGATGCGCCCGCTCTCCTGCGGAATCATGTGCTTCAACGCGGCGCGCATGGTCCAGAAGGTGTGCCAGAAGTTCCACACCATGGTGTCCTGCATGCCTTCGTCGGTCATGTCGACGATCGGACCGGGACCCACCGCCCCACCTGCGTTGGCGTGGAGGATGTCGATCTTGCCGTAGTGGTCGACTGTGCCCTGGATCAGCGCTTCGCAGTCGTCGCGCTGCATCATGTCACCGGCGATGAAGTGGACCTTGTCGCCGCCACCCATCTCGGCCACCGCGGTCACGCCCTTGTCGACGTCACGCCCGTTGACCACGACCTTGGCACCCTCGGCCAGGTAGGCCTCGGCTGCAGCGCGTCCGACGCCTCGTGTTCCACCAGTCACACATGCGACCCGACCGTCCAGAATGCCCATCGTTCCCCCTGTCCCGTACCGGGAAGTCGTCGAAGTCGCCGATACTAACCGCGCGGTCAATTCCGGCAAGCGGAAGGCTTCTGCCCGTGTCGTGCCATCCATGCAGCAGTGAAGGCAACGAGGGGTAGCCTCGCACCATGCCGGGCAACGACCACGACGTGCCCACCAGCGCTGATGTCACCGATCGCGTCGGCGACATGCTCGCTGAACTCGACGAGGCCGACTTCGAGCGGGTCGAGCCTCCGTCAGGGATCTGGGACGACATCCAGGCGGTCGTCTCATCCGGACGCGCCCGGAAGCCCGAGCACGCAGATGAACAGCGCGGCCTGGTCGTCGAATACTGGCTCGATGCCGACGACGTCGTGTCCGACGTCGGACAGGGGTGGGCCCAGTTCGCCCACGACAACGGTGCGCCCGAGCTGGCGGTCCCTGCAACCGAGCGCACCCTGTGGAGCTACTTCGACCACGCCGAGGTCCGCGACCTGTGGCAGCTCGTCATCGCGCACGTTCGGACCACACAGACCGCGGTTCAGGTGCCGATCCGCTGTGACGCGCCCCAGGCCCGCCGCTGGTTCGAGATGATGGTCACGCCTGCGTCGGACGGGAAGCTGCACTTCCGGTCGGCCCTCGTCTTCGAGGAAGCCCGCGCACCGGTCGCCCTCCTCGATCCCGACACCGAACGTGACGACGCTGCGCTTCCGATCGCGGTGTGCAGTTGGTGCGGGCGCGGCCGGCTCGGCCCGAGCTGGCTCGACATCGAGGCCCTGGTCTCGACCGGCCGGCTGTTGGAGCGCACTGCCATGCCTCCGATCTCCTACGGCATCTGCGCAGGCTGCCGCGACGACATGGCGTCCGAACTTCTCGTGTCCGACGGAGCACGCCACATCGCCGATTGACCGGCTGGCCGCGATGGGGTGACATCTGTCATCACGCCTTCCGGAATAGCGATGCCAGCCTGCGTGCTGGCTTGATCATGCGCAACTTCCTCGACGACCTGAGGTCCACTGTCACCCGGAAGGGGTTCGGGGCCCTCAACCGAGTCGCTGTGCCGGCGGTCAAGGCCGGACTCGGTTCACCGCTTCCGATCGGTCTCGGCCTCGTCGTGCTCGAGACCACCGGGCGGGTGTCCGGCGAGCCACGCCAGGTGCCGCTGGTCGCCACCCGTTGGGGCCAGAGCATCAACGTCAGCACCGTGCGCAACAAGTCGCAGTGGGTGAAGAACCTCCAGGCGCAGCCCGATGCTTCGGTCTGGGTGGGCGGCCGCAAGCGCGACGCCACCTCGACGGTCGAAACCGGCCCGTTGAACCGGGTGAGCCTCGCCCTCGGCTAGAAGCGAGCGAGCCGCGATCGCGCCGGACGCTCGCTCATGCTCGCTTGGTCACCAGCAGCGATCGATGGGTGATGCGCCAGCCGACGGCGGTGCGGACCAGCCGGTCCTCGTAGGTCCCGCTGACGGTGTAGATCGGGGGCGACTCACCTGCGGGTCGGACGTGGATCGCATGCACCGAACACCGGGCCGTGGCCGAGTCGCCATCGACGGTCACCTCGTGATCGCCGATCTGGTGCGCCCAACGGGAATACGGAGCCAGCGCGGTCGCCAGGCGCTCGCAGATCTCGTCGATCCCGGTCTGGCCCGATGCGCCGAGCTCGGCAGTGGCATCGGGGGTGAAGAGCTCGCGAAGCGCGTCGAAGTCGCCGGCGTCGATCGCCCGCCCGTAGGCAACGGTGAGGTCGATGATGGCCTGCCGGTCGTCGGCCGGCTCGCTCACTCGGCAGCCGTGAAGAAGTCGGCGCGGAGCGTGCCCGTGTCGTCGTAGACGGGCTCGGCGAGATTGCAGCGATACTTCTTCACCTCGCCACCCGTGCGGGGAAACAGGTGGAAGACCTCACGCATCTGGCGGTAGTTCTCATGCGCGAAGTGGGCTGCCAACGACGGCTCGTCCTCCCACACCTCGCAGACCCGCACCCGCGAGTCAACGAGTTGATCGGCGGTGAAGGAGTAGGTGAGGCAACCCGGTTCGCCATCGAGCGTGGCATGCTGGAGCGCTTCACCGGCGGCAAGGATCGCGTCGCGAGCCTCACGGTCGCCGTAGTCGAGGTGTCCGGCGATGATGATCATGCGGGGCAGCAGACTAGGTCAGTGGTCGTCTTGGTGGAACTGGTGCTTCTCGGACCCGCTGGCCGTCTGACCGCCATCGATCACCAGGCAGTGTCCGGTGACGTAGCGCGCCTCGTCGCTCGCCAGGTAGAGCACGCCGTTGGCCATGTCGACCGGCATGCCGGCGATGCCGAGCAGGCTCGACGACGCGAGGTAGTCGGCGACGACCGCCTCCTCGACCGGCTCGTCGCTGCGAAGGGTCGTGACCATCGGGGTCAGCGTCGAGCCCGGCGCCACGGCGTTCACGCGAATGCCGTGCGGGCCCAACTCGTTGGCGACGGACTTCGTGAGGCCCACCACCGCGTGTTTCGCCGCAGTGTAGAGGTGAGGCCCGAGCCCACCCATGAGCGCAGCCGTGCTGGCTGTCGAGACGATCGCTCCTGATCCCTGAGGAACCATCACCCGGGCCGCATGCTTCGTGCCGAGGAACACTCCCTTGAGCAGCACCCCGATCGTGGCGTCGAACGCTGCTTCGCTCGTGTCGGCGATCGGGCCGACCGCACCGATGACGCCGGCGTTGTTGACCATGACATCGAGTCGACCGAACGATGACACTGCGAGATCGACCGCCGTCGCCAGATCGGCCTCGACGGTCACATCGGTGTGGATGAAGCGAACCGCATCGCCGTGGCGGTCGGCAACTGCTTCACCCGCGGCGTCCTGGAGGTCGGCGACGACCACGACGGCACCCTCCTCGACGAACCGATCGACGATGCCGGCGCCGATGCCGCTGGCACCGCCGGTGACCACCGCGACCTTGCCGTCCAACCGCCCCATCGGTGTGCTCCTCGCTTGCTTGGGAGACAATGCTCGCAGATGGCTGCGACCAAGAACCCCCGTGAGCTCACGAGCCACGATCTCGTCCTCAGCCACTTCACCCTGGGCCGCCACCACGACATCACCCAACGAGTCGACGCGGCCGCCGCTGCCGGGTGCCAGGCGATCGGTATCTACCTACGCGACTTCCAACGACTCGAATCCGAGGACACCGCCGATCGTCTGGCCGGTCTCCTCGACGAGCGAAACCTCTGCCTGGCCGAGATCGACGCGCTCCGGCTCGCTGACACTGCCGACGCGGCCGAGCAGGAAGCAGCCGCCTTCCGCATCGCCGACCAGTTCGGTTGTCGGAGCCTCCACGTCCTGGGACCCCACGCCGGATCGGTCACCGACGGAGCGGCCGTGTTCGCTGCCCTGTGTGATCGGGCCGCCGATCACGGACTGCTGGTCGGCCTCGAGTTCCTGCCGACCACCAACATCGCCACCGCCGCCGACGCCCTCCGGATCGTCGAGGCCGCCGACCGGGACAACGGAGGAGTGTGCGTCGACGTCTGGCACCATCAGCGTGGCGCCAACGACCTCGACCTGATTCGGAGACTGCCAGGGGAGAAGGTCATCGACGTCCAGATGAGCGACGGTCCACTCGCGCCGTTGCTGGAGGACTACGAGCATGACACCCGCCGCAACCGCGTCCCGCCGGGCGAAGGCGAGTTCGACCTGGTCGGCTTCGTGGCTGCCATCCGAGCGACGGGGACCACCGCCCCCTGGGCGCTCGAGGTGTGCAACCGAGCTGCGTGGGAGACCAACGGCACCGCCTTCGTGGCCCGCTGCGCCGATGGCCTGCGCGAGGTCCTCGCGGTTGACCAGCGCTGAGCTCGCCAGGAGGTCGAACCCGCGGCTCGGGTGGGGTCTCGGTGGCTTGCGACTCGACGCCCACGTGGGCGGGCTGCCTTCGACAGACGGGTGTTGATTTGCTAGGCACTGTCAGCCGAACGAGGAGTCTGAGACCGATGACGACGGATACACACACCCAGAAGACGCGTTGGTTGCGACCGGTGGCCGTCTTCGCCGGAGCGCTGATGACCCTCGGCGTTTTGACCGCATGCGGAAGCGACGACTCCGGCACCACACCCGAGGACGCCTTCTGCGAAGCAGGCGACAGCCTCAAGACCGACGTCGGGTCGCTGGCCGATCTCGACCTGGTTGCCGACGGCACCAATGGCCTCGAGGATCAGCTGACGGCGATCAAGTCCGACATCGACGACCTCCGCAGCAGTGGCCAGGAGGTGGCGGCGCCGGAGATCGACGCGCTCGACTCCGCGCTCGATGAACTCAAGAGCACGGCGGAGACGCTCGGCGACAGCCCGAGCGTCCAAGCGGTCGCCGACGCCGCGACGTCGGTGACTGGTGTCGTCACCTCGGCCCAAGCCGTCTTCGACACGCTCGACTCGACCTGCTCCTGACGGGTCGTCTCCGAACGGCGCGACCTCAGCTCAGTTGACTTCGAGACATCCCCGCCGTCGTGTCGCGGAGCATCAACTCGCTGTCGAAGCCGATGCGCTTCGTCGGGCGGACCTCGATGACCACCCGTCCGGGTGAGTCGAGGTGGTCGACGAACGACTCCTGCTGTGAGGTCGAGTCGGGGCGCACTGCTGCAGCCAGCGCTCGGTAGAACCAGTCCTTGGTGCTCTGATCGTCGTGCACGGTTGCGATGCCCTTGTGGGTCACACTCTGGCTCACGCCGATGTCGGTCCCCCGGCTCGAGATGGCGATCGCCACCCGCGGGTCGCGCTCGATGGCGGCGATGCGGGCGCGGCGACGGGTGGCCGTGAGCCAGAACGCACCGTCGCGGACGATGTAGTTCATGATGACCCCGACCGGTTCCCCCGCCTTGTTGGTCCACATGAAGGTGCACTCGGTCTGCTTGGCGTACAGGACCTGCTCGCGCTCGTCGGTGAGCGGGTAGTTCGACACGTCCTCGAAGTCCTTCGGCACTTCCACGAAAGTAACCGCGCGGTTAGTTTCTCCCAAGATGATCGACGGGTATCTGACCGACTGGCCGACCAGCGACCGATTCCCGCACTACACGCGGGCGAATGCGGGCGAGGTGATGGGGGATCCCGTCAGTCCGCTCGGTTGGAGCTGGGGATGGGAGGGGGCCATGGTCCTCGGGTTGCGGGACGGGTGGATCCGGGGCGGGACCCACGAGCTGGCCGACTACGACACGGAGCACCCCGAGACCTTCGGCATGTTCGGCGGGTACTTCTATCTCAACCTGTCCAGCTGCCGGATGCAGGGCGTCCGTAATCCCGGGGTGACCGTCGAGCAGCTCGACACGGCCTTCTTCGGCGACCATCCCGACGTCCCGCCGTATGTGCCTCACCCCGACGACGACAAACCCCACCTCATCGCCAACATCGACGCCAACACCGCCTTCGTCATGGCCGCCACCACGTGGCCCGAGATCGACGACGACAAGGCCACTGCGGACGCGCTTCGCGAGAGCCGCGGCGACCTGACGGCGTGTTCCGACCAGGAGCTGTTGGAACGCGCCCGACCGATCCGGCCGCTGCTCCATCACCTGTTCGAGCAGCACACCGTGTCGGGGTCGAGTGCGGCCATCGGGCCGGGGATGCTGGCTGGGGTCGGCGCCGCCATCGGCGACACGACCATCGCCATGAAGCTGCTTGCCGGACTCGGCGATGTCGACTCGGCGCTGCCGAGCCATGCATTGTGGGAGATGTCGCGCAGGATCCGCGCCAGCAACGTGCTCACCGCAGCGTTCGACGCCGGTGTCGACGGGTTGCTCGACCGGCTGCGGGCCGATGCGTCGCCCGAGGCAGCCGAGCTGCTGGCGGACTGGGAGTCGTTCATCCACGACTTCGGATCACGCGGCCCCAACGAGTGGGACATCTACGCCGACAGCTGGGAGACCAGGCCCGAGCTCGCTCTGGCGGCGCTCGATCGGGTGCGATTCCAGACAGACGATGAATCACCTCAGCGACGCCATGACGCCATCGCCGCCCGGCGCGAGGAGGTCACGGCCGAGGTTCGTGCGCGGGTGGCCGACGATGACGAGCTCGCCGACATGGTCGAGGGGGCGCTGATCGCGGCGAACATGATGGCCTACCGCGAGCGCACCAAGACCACGATCGTCAAGGTCATCCACGAAGGCCGCATGCTGTTTCGCGAGCTCGGCAGCAGGCATGCCGAGGCCGGCAACCTGACCGACGAGCGGCACGTCTTCATGCTGCTCGAGCCCGAGCTCGACGCGTTCGTGGCCGATCCGGGGTCGTTTCGTGAGCTGCTCTCGCAGCGAGCCGCCGACTACGCCGAGCTGTGGAACCTCGAGCCGCCATTCATCGTCCGCGACGGAATCGTGCCGCCGCTCAGCGAGTGGGACCGCCGGACCGAAACCGCCACCAAGACCGAGCTCGCCGCAGGTGCCGTCATCTCCGGGATCTCGGGATCTCCGGGCGTGGTGACCGGCACGGCTCGGGTCGTCACCGATCCGGCCGACCCGTCAGCGCTCGATCCCGGCGACATCCTCGTCGCGCCGCACACCGACCCCTCGTGGACGCCGCTGTTCATGACGGCGGGCGGGGTCGTCGTCAACGTGGGTGGCCAGACGAGCCATGCGGTGATCGTGAGCCGCGAGCTGGGACTGCCGTGTGTCATCTCGGCCACCGACGCCACCACCACCATCCCCGACGGGGCCACCATCGAAATCGATGGCAACACCGGCACGGTGACCGTCGTCGAGGTTCCCTGACGTGCCGACCGCAACCTCTCGGAGGAACCGATGACCACCACCGAACCGCTGCTGGGCCACGTCACCAACGCGGCCGGCCACCACGACCTGACCGGCAACATGTTCCCCGTCGATCGCGAGATCGGGCCGGTCGACTGCCCCGTCATCGGTGCGATTCCGGACGCGCTCGAGGGGCGGTTCATCCGGAACGGGCCCAACCAGATGTTCGAACCGCTCGGCCCGCATCACATCTTCGACGGCGACGGGATGCTGCACGGCATCGACATCGAGGGCGGGAAGGCGATCTATCGCAATCGATGGATCCGCACGCCGGGCCTCGAGGCCGAGATGGCGCTCGGTCGAGCGATCTATCCGGGACTCAGCGACGTGTTGAGCTTCCCGCACAAGTCGCTCACGGGCGACGCGGGCCCGGTGAAGAATCGGGCCAACACACACATCATCCGCCACGCAGGCAAGTTCCTCGCCCTGTGGGAGCAGGGCCCGCCGATCGAGGTCGCCCCCGACCTCTCGACGCTCGGCGAGTGGACCTTCGACGGGAAGCTGGGCGGGGCCATGACCGCGCACCCGCGCCTCGATCCGCGCACCCGGGAGATGTTCGCGTTCTCGTACAACCTCTTCCCGCCCTACCTGACGTACTACGTGGTCAACGCAGCCGGGAAGCTCGTGCACCGTGTCGATCTCGACCTCCCGGCACCGGTCATGATGCACGACTTCCTCATCACAGAGGACCATGCCGTCTTCATGGACAGCCCGGTCACGTTCAACATGGAAGGCTTCGAGTCGGGCGAGTCGATGACCGCCTGGCGACCCGAGAACGGCACTCGGCTCGGCGTGATGCCCCGCCTCGGCACCGCCGAGGACATCCGTTGGTTCGAGGTCGAGACCAGCCACGTCCAGCACTTCTGGAACGCCTGGGTCGACGGCAACCGCATCGAGCTGGCGGGATGCCGGTTCCCCGAGGTCAACTTCGGGTTCGACGACGCCGAGATCGAGACCATTGGCGCACCGCCCGCCCGCTACTGGATCGACCTCGACACCGGCAACGCGGGCTGGGAACCGATCGACGATCTCATCGGCGAGATGTGTCGGGTGAACGACGACCGGACCGGGATCAGGACCGACTGTCTCTACATGTCGGCGTTCACCCGCGATGGCGCCAGCGCCGGCGACTTCGACTCGATCGTGAAGTACGACACGGCCAGAGGCGCTCGAACCAGTTGGTATGCCGGCGACACCTGTCACCTGGGCGAGAACGTGTTCGCGCCCGACCCCGACGGGACCGCCGAGGACGACGGCTGGATCATCAACTCGATGCACGACGACGCGGGCGAGGGGCACAGCGAGATCGTCATCCTCGATGCCCGTGACCTCGAGGCCGGGCCGGTCGCGCGCATCCAGATTCCCCAGCGCCTGCCCTTCGGGTTCCACGCCAACTGGTTTCCGGCGACCGGGCGATAGCCCGCGCTCGTGACCGACCGGTCAGTTCGGCGGGCTCGCCACGTAGCTGCGGAGCATGAGCATGAGGCCGTCGAGGGCCTGGCGGTGCTCGGCGTGATCGCTCGACAAACCGTCGGTGAGGCCGATGGTGAAGGCACCGATGAAGCTGATCATTGCGGCACGATCGGCGGGCCGCAGCTCGCCGGTCTCGATGCCACGGTCGACGATGGCCTCGAAGAACTCTTCGCGACGGGTGTCGCTGCCGCCAAGGGCCTCGGTCAGCTCGGGAATGCGGCGTCGGTCGATGCGGGCCGCACCCAGGAACTGGGCGAGCGAATCGTCGGCCCGGTTGAGCCGGTGCGCCGCCTCGTAGACGGCCTCGACCTTGCCTAGGAACGTGTCAGCGCTGCGCTCGGCGGCGGTGAAGAGGCGATAGACGCGCTCCTGCACCTCGTCGAGGACCGCGGTGTAGATGTCGAGCTTCGAGTCGAAGTAGTGGTAGATCGCCCCGGTGGTGATCCCGGCCTCGTCGGCCACCGTTCGGTTGGTGGTCGCTTCGTAGCCCTGCTCGGCGAAGCAGCGACGGGCGATGTCGATGATGCGGCCGCGGGTCTCGGCCGAACTGGACGCGGGAGGGCGTCCGAGCCGCGCCGTCTTGGAAGCCACGGGCCGAATGGTAGGTCGTTGCTTCGCCGCATACCTACCGGCCAGTTACTTTGGCGCCGTGGCCGTTTCCGTCGACGAATTCGCCGAGGAGGCGGCTGCCTGGCTGGCCGAACACGGCGAACCGTTGGACGTCGGCGACGGGGAGACAACGGCCGAGTGGGGGAGCGGCGAGTTCAGTGTGGCCGTCTTTCACGCGCTCAGTTTCGAGGAGGAACGCAATCTGCTCGAGGACGCCAAGCGGTGGCGTCAGCTGAAGGCGACCCACGGCTATCACGCCATCACCGGTTCGGCCGAGTTCGGTGGGCTGGATCTCTCGAAAGAGCACGCCCGGGCCTTCACGCAGCTCGAACACGGCTACCGGGTCCCGGCCAACCACGAGTCGTTCAGCGTGACCACCGACCTCATCGCACCCACCGTCGAGCTGTTCGGCACCGACGAGCAGAAGAAGCAGTTCGTCGCCGCCTTCCTGGCCGCCGAGATGCTGTGCTGCCAGCTGTTCTCGGAACCAGGCGCCGGATCCGACCTCGCGGCTCTCGGCTGCAGGGCGGTCCGTGACGGCGACGAGTGGGTTGTCAACGGACAGAAGGTGTGGAGTTCGGGCGCCCAGTTCTGCGAGTGGGGCGAGCTCATCGCCCGCTCCGACGTCGATGCGCCCAAGCACAAGGGCATGACCGCCTTCCTCGTGCCGATGGATGCCGACGGGGTGGAGATCCGCCCGATCAAGCAGATGAGCGGAGGCACGTCGTTCAACGAGGTGTTCTTCAACGACTGCCGGGTCCCCGACACGATGCGCCTGGGTGCCGAGGGTCAGGGCTGGACGGTGGCACTCACCACGCTCGGCTTCGAGCGCGACCACAGCGACTCGACCGGCGCCGGACACGCCCGCCCCGGCGGGACGTGGGCGCAGCTGTTGGCCACCGCCCAGGCCAGGGGGATGACCGGTGACCCGCTGATCAGGCAGCAACTGGCCGAGATCTACATCCACACCCAGTGCGAGGCTTTCCTGAACCGGCGGGCCGCTGACCTCGCCCGCGGTGGAACCCCGGGGCCCGAGGGTTCGCTCGGCAAGCTGATGTGGACCGAAGGCATGGCCAAGATGTCGCACGCCGTGTCGAGAGTCCTCGGGGCGAAGCTCACCACCGACACGGGCGAGTGGGGCACCTACGAGTGGGGCGAACACGTCCTCGGCGCCCCCGGCTATCGCATCGCCGGAGGATCGGACGAAGTGCAGCGCAACATCATCGGCGAGCGGGTGCTCGGCCTTCCCGGCGAGCCACGAGTCGACAAGGGCATCCCCTGGAAGGACGTGCCCCGCTAGATCACGATTTCGTCTGGCAGGGTCCGGTGGCCGACCAACACGACGACTTGACCGTCGCACTCCGCTGACAACCCTCCGCAGCGATCCACGCACCCCCGCTCGCCACCGCGGCCGGCGGAGATGGCTCGGAGAGACGGGTCGGTCACGTTCGTCGATAGCTTCCATCGAGAGCAACGGCGCCGCACCACCAAGACCCCCCACGCCATCGGAGTGCACTCATGACCAAGGTTCTCGTCACCGGCTCGTCCGGCTTCATCGCGAAGCACATCGTCCGCGAACTGCTCGAGAAGGGCTACGAGGTGCGCGGCACCGTCCGATCCGACAAGCGCCGGGCCGAGGTCGAGGCGCTGTTCCCCGATGCCGACCTCGAGTTCGTCACCCTCGACCTCACCGCCGATGACGGCTGGACCGAGGCCCTGGATGGCGTCGACGTGCTCCTGCACACCGCGTCGCCGTTCCCGAGCGGCACGCCGCAGGACCCACAAGAGCTCATCCGCCCTGCGGTCGACGGCACCACGCGGGCGATGCGGGCGGCCGAAGCCGCCGGCGTGAACCGGGTGATCCTGACCTCGAGCTGTGCCGCCATCTACAAGGACAGCTCCAAGCCTCCGGCCGACCCCTCGACGGTCGACAACTGGACCGACCCCGACGCCAGCTACGTCACCCCTTACGAGGCGTCCAAGACGCTCGCCGAGAAGGCCGCGTGGGACTTCGCCGCCGAGCATCCCGAGATGCAGCTCACCGCCATCAACCCGGGCGGCGTCTTCGGGCCGGCGATGGACACCAACTACGGCACGTCACTCGAACTCCTCGAACAGATCTTCAGTGGGAAGTTCCCGATGGCTCCCGACATGGGGCTCCCGATCGTCGACGTGCGCGATGTCGCCCACATGCACGTCGCGGCCATCGACACCCCCGAATCGATCGGGAAGCGTTACGCCGCCAACGCCGGCGCCCTCAAGATGGTCGAGGTCGCCGCCACCCTCGCCGAGGCCTACCCCGACCGCAAGATCTCGTCACGGAAGGCACCCGACTTCCTCGTCAAGGTGATGGGTCTGTTCGTCCCGATCCTGAAGCAGGCCGCCCAGAACCTCGGGCGCAACAGCGAGGTCGACGGCGCGCCGGCCGAGAAGGACTTCGACTTCAGCTACATCTCGTCCGAGGACGCCGTGCTGGCCTCAGCCGAGTTCCTCACCACCCACCGCGGGTAGCGGCGCCGAGACTCAGGCCTGATCGACCGGCTCGGCGAGTGCGTTGATGACTTCGGCACCGGGATGGGCGGCAAGGCTCGCCGGCGGGACGAGGAGCTTGCGGTCGCGACTGCCGCCACCGATGATCAGCTGTTCGCGTCCCATCACCGCCTTGTCGATCCAGAGGGGGAGCGGGGTCCTCGTGCCGAACGGAGTGCCGCCGCCGATCTGCATACCAGTGAGCTCGAGGGTCTGGTCGGCCGAGGCGAACGAGCACTTGCGCACCCCCAGCCGCTTACGCACCGCCTTGTTGACGTCGAGTCGGGTGTCGGCCAGGACCAGGCACATCACGTGGACCAGCGGATCGCTCTTGCCCACCACCACGATGGCATTCGCCGAATCGGCCAGGGCATACCCGTAGGCATCGCAGAAGGCCGCCGTGTCGGCGAGGTCGGGGTCGCAGTCGACCACCTCGAACGCGGCGCCCAGGTCTTCGAGTTGCTGGATCACGAGATCTTCCACGCTCGGAAGGTAGCGCCACGCCGAAGCATCCAAACGTTCGTTCGTAGCTGTCACACCCCCTGTTTAGGGTGGGGTGATGGAGATCGGGGTTGCGCTCGAGATGGTTGCCGAGGGGGTCGAGGCCCTCGGGTCGGTCGATGCGTCGTTGCTTCTGGCTGAGGATCTGATGGGGTCGGTGCGTGATCTCGAGGTCGTGCGTCGTCAACTCGACGCCGCCACGATCGCCCTGGCCGACCGGGTCGATCGGACCAACGCCTACCGGGTCGATGGGCACTCGTCGGCCACTTCGGCGGTCAAGCATCTGGGTCGTCTGTCGGGTGCGGAGGCGTCGGGCCGGGTGAAGGGTGCCGCTGCGTTGCGGCGGCTCCCGTTGTTCACCAAGTCGTATCTCGAGGGCCGCATCCCGACCGGTCATCTCCAGGTGCTGGGTCGGGTGGGGGCGAATCCTCGGGTTGCGGGGTTCTTCGAAGAGGCCGATGAGTGGTTCCGTGAGCGGGCCATCGAGTTGGATCACGACGGGTTCAAGGTGGTGGTGCAGCAGTGGGAGATGCTGGCCGATGCCGATGGGGCCGAGGAGAAGTCTGATCGTGAGCACCGGGCCCGCAACGCGACGGTGACCAAGGGTTTCGACGGGTCGTTCCGGACTCGTGCGAATCACGCGTCGGTGCAGGGGGCGACGATCGCGGGGATCTTCGAGGCGTTCGAACGGGCCGAGTTCGAGGCCGATTGGGCCGACGCCAAGGCACGCCTGGGTGAAGGTGTCGCCACCAAGACCGACCTGTTGCGCACCGACGCCCAGCGGCGAGCTGATGCGATGGTCAAGATCTTCCAACTCGCCGCCGCCAACCCCGACGTCTCGACGCCGGTGCCGACGGTGAACATCGTGATCGACGAAGAGACCTTCGTCACCGAACTCGAACGACGCGCCGCCACCGGCATCGACAACCTGGGTGACCACACCCCCGCACGAGACGACATCGTGTGCCACACGATCGACGGCGTCGCCCTGACCCCCTCTGAGGTCGTTCAGACCGCGATGGCCGGGTTGGTGCGGGCGATCATCATCGACGCCGAGGGCAACATCATCAACCACGGACGCGCCAAACGACTGTTCACCGGGACCTCCCGCGAAGCGGTCCTGCTCCGAGAAGCGATCCGCGACCCCGCCGGGGTCCGGTGCGGCTACGGCGGCTGCGGGGTCGCCGGCCGCCGCTGTCAGATCGATCACCGAGAACCCGCCGCCCGCGGCGGGCCCACCGACCACACCAACGGCACCCCGCTGTGCGGCTACCACAACCGACTCAAAGAGACCGGCTACCACCCCCGCCTCGACCCCGACGGCACCACCACCATCCACCGCCCCGACGGCACCCCCATCACCCAACCGGCCTGAG
>DATKWD010000039.1:0-40771 GCA_035529695.1 Acidimicrobiales bacterium
TTCCCGGTCAACACCGACGGCGGGTGCCTCGCCAACGGCGAGCCCGTCGGTGCCTCGGGCCTGCGGCAGGTCTACGAGAACGTGCTCCAGCTGCGCGGAGACGCCGGGCAACGGCAGGTACCCAACGACCCGAAGGTGGCCTACACCCACGTCTACGGCTCACCCGGGATCTCCGGTGTGACCATCCTGAGCCGCTGACATGGGGAGAGTGCGTTCGGTCGATCTGGGGAGTTCGTTCCTGCCCTCACTCGTGGGGGTGTGTGAGGTGCTGCTCGTGCGCCACGGCGAGCAGGTCCTGACGAGGAACATGCCGCTGGCCGAGGCCGTCGACGCGCCACTTTCCGACCTCGGCCGCCAGCAGGCCGAAGCGGTGGGTCTGCGGTGCTCGGCCCTGGAGATCGCCGCCGTCTACAGCTCGACGATGCAACGGGCGGCCGATACGGCCGAGGCCATCGCCGCTCATCACGACCTGGCGGTCACCCGCCTCGACACGCTGGTCGAGATCAACCTGTGGCAGGACCTGCCGCAGAACCGCGGCATCCTCGACTCGGTCGATCCCGACGAGGTGCTGCGCATCATGCGCGAGGGCAACCGATCTCGGCGCTGGGATGCCTACCCGTACTCCGAACCGCCCACCGAGTTCAGGTCGCGTGTGGTCGGCACGATCGACCGAATCATGGCCGAGCACGTCAATCAGCGGGTCGTCGTCGGCTGCCACGGCGGGGTGATCAACGCCTACCTCGCCCACGCCATGGAGTCAGCGCTCGACCAGGTGTGCACGGTGCACCACACCTCGATCACGACCGTTCGCGGGATGGACGGCCTGAGACGGGTGGTCCAAGTGAACGACCACGACCACGTACGAGCGTTCCAGACCGACCTCAACCCCGCCAACGCGTTGTAGCCGGCTTGTTGCCACGCTTCGCTGAACATCTGGCGGCCGAGCGGCCCGACGAGGCGGCCTACATCCTCGAGGACTCGGGCACCTCAGTCGTGCTCGTGGGCTCCGAGACGCTCGACCGGGGTCTCAACGCGGCACGCCAGGCCGGCGTTCGCACGGTGGTTGCCTGGGGTCGTGACAGGCTCGATGGCGACGTCATCGCCTGGGACGCATGGCTCGCCGAGGGTTCGACCGCCCACCCGCTCGGCGACCTCACTCCGCAGCCCAACCTGCTCTCCACGTCGGGCACGCTGCTGTCCCTCCCCGAAGGGTTCGGGCGCGCTACGACGTCTCGTCGATGGAGCTCGTCGTCCACACGGGCCCGCCGTGTCCGATCGAGGTCAAGCGGGCCATGATCGAGTGGTGGGGGCTGATCTCGAACAGGTCCTGATCGAGCACCCGGCCGTCGCCGACGTGGCCTGCATCGGGATGCCCCACCCTGAGATGGGCGAAGAGATGCGCGCCCTCGTCGAGCTCGACGGCGGGGCGGTGGCCGTGGATGAGGCTCATCTCACCGCGTTCTGTCGTGAGTGACTGTCGACCTTCAAGTGCCCGCGGTCGGTGGTCTTCGTCGACGATCTGGGCCGCACCACGATGGGCAGGGTCAACAAGCGTGCGCTCCGCGAGACGTACGGCCGCGCAGCCTCTGACGAAGCGACCTCGCGTGACACACGGAACTAACTGACCGATTAGTTTCTGGTGGATGAGCGACGGATATCTCACCGACTGGCCGATCAGCGAACGGTTCCCCCACTACACGAGAGCCAATGCGGGCGAGGTCATGGGCGACCCGGTCAGCCCCCTGGCGTGGACCTGGGCGTGGGAGGGGGCGATGGTCCTCGGCATGCGCGACGGGTGGATTCGCGGTGGGACCCACGAGATCGAGGACTTCGCGGACGACTACCCCGAGACGTTCGGGATGTTCGGTGGGTACTTCTACCTGAACCTGTCGAGCGTCCGGATCCAGGGGGTCCGCAATCCGGGTGTGACCGTCGAGCAGCTCGACATGGCGTTCTTCGGCGAACATCCCGACGTCCCGCCCTATGTGCCGCACCCGGACGACGAGAAGCCCCACCTGGTCGAGCGGATCGATGCCAACACCGCGTTCGTCATGTCGGCGAGCACGTGGCCCGAACTCGACGACGACAAGGCCGCAATCGACGAGCTGCGAGCCGAACGGGGCGATCTGACCCAGAAGTCCGACGTCGAGCTGGTCGAACGCGCCCGAGCGATCCGTCCGATGCTCCAGCACCTGTTCGAGCAGCACACCGTCTCCGGCTCGAGCGCGGCTGTGGCCCCGGGCATCCTCGGTGTCGTCGGCGCAGGCATCGGTGACCCGACCATCCCCATGAAGCTGCTGTCGGGAATTGGTGACGTCGACTCGGCGCTTCCGAACCACGCGCTGTGGGACATGTCGCGCAAGATCCGGGGCAGCAAGACGCTGACCGCAGCGTTCGACGCCGGCACCGACGGGGTGCTCGAGCGGCTGGCCGCAGCCGGGTCGAACGAGGCGACCGAGCTACTGGCCGACTGGGAAGCGTTCATCGCCGAGTTCGGCTCACGCGGCCCCAACGAGTGGGACATCCGGGCTGCCAGCTGGGAGACCAAGCCCGCACTCCCCCTGGCCGCGCTCGACCGGCTGCGCCATCAGACCGACGACGAGTCGCCGCACGCCCGCCACGACGCCGTGGCCGCGCAGCGGGTGGCCGTGACCGAGGAGGTGCGGGCGAAGGTCGCCGGCAACGACGAGCTTTCGGGCATGCTCGAAGCCGCGCTGATCGCGGGCAACATGATGGCGTATCGCGAGCGGACCAAGACCACGATCGTCAAGGCCATCCACGAGGGCCGGATGGTGGCGCTCGAACTCGGTCGGCGACATGCCGAAGCCGGCAACATTGCCGACGCCGACCACATCTTCATGCTCCTCGAGCCCGAACTCGACGCATTCATCGCCGACCCGGCGTCGTTCCGCGAGACGCTGGTGCAACGAGCCGACGCATTCGCCGCCCTGTGGGACCTCGAGCCACCGTTCATCATCCGCGACGGTGATCTGCCGCCGCTGAGCGCGTGGGCCCGCAAGGCTGAAGCCGCGCCGAAGGCCGCGGCCTCGGCCGGCGACGTGATCACCGGCGTGTCGGGCTCACCCGGCGTCGTCCGTGGGACGGCGCGGGTCGTGCTCGACGCCGGCGATCCGACGACGCTCGACCCCGGCGACATCCTGGTGGCCCCCTTCACCGACCCGTCGTGGACTCCCCTGTTCATGACGGCGGGCGGCGTCGTGGTCGACGTCGGTGGGCAGATCAGTCACGCCGTGATCGTCAGCCGCGAGCTGGGCCTGCCCTGTGTCGTCTCGGCGACCGATGCCACCGGTCGGATTCCTGATGGTGCAGCCGTCGAGGTCGACGGCGACGCGGGCACGGTCACCGTCGTCGGCCTGCCGTGAGCACCGGCGGCCCACCCGAGGGTTTCGACCTCACCGATCCCGAGATCCAGCAGGCGCCACACGACCACTACGCCGCCATGCGCGACGAGGGCGTGCACTACATCCCCGCCAACGACGCCTACGTGGTGCTCAAGCACGAGGACTGCCTCACCGTGCTGCGCGACCCGCTCACCTACTCGTCCCGGCTCGGATCGAACCGCGAACAGCCGCCCGAAGCGGTCCGTGCCGAGATCGCTGCGATCTCCGAGCGCGGGCTGCCTCGTCCGCGGACGCTGCTCGACAACGATCCCCCCGACCACGCTCGCTATCGACGCCTGGTGTCGCGAGCCTTCACGCCCCGCAAGATGGCCGAGCTCCGCCCGTTCGTCGAGTCGCTGGCCGATGGCCTGATCGACGACTGGGCCGACCCGTCGTCGGTCGAGTTCGTCGAAGAGTTCGCCGTCCTGCTGCCGGGGGTGGTCATCGCCCACGCCCTCAACATCCCGGCCGACCGCGAGGATGACTTCCGCCGCTGGTCCGACGCCAGCAGCTCGGCCATCGGAGCGTCGATCAGCCCGGAGGAACACGTCGAGCTGGCGCGCATCAACCTGGAGCTGCAGGAGTTCTTCGTCGAGCAGTTCGAGCTGCGCCGACGCGAGCCGCAGGACGACCTGCTCACCACCCTGCTGGAGTCGCACGTCGGTGCGGCAGACGACGGGACCGACGACGAGCCGCTCGACATGCCCGAGCTGGTGCGCATCATGCAGCAGCTCCTGGTCGCCGGTCACGAGACGACCGCGAAGCTCATCACCGAGATGGTTCGGCTGCTCGCCGACACCCCCCGCGAGTGGAGCCGCATCAAGGCCGACCCGGGCCGCATCCCCGCGATCGTCGAGGAAAGCCTGCGGATCTCGAGCCCGAACCAGGGGATGTCACGCGTCGCCACGTGCGACACCACGCTGGGCGGGGTCGACATCTCCGAGGGTGCTCGGCTGGTGGTGATGTTCGCGTCGGCGAACCGCGACGAGGCGCTGTTCGGCTGCCCGCACGAGATGCTGCCCGATCGCGACAACCTCCACGACCAGATCGCCTTCGGCCACGGCATCCACTTCTGCATCGGCGCCAACCTGGCGAGGCTCGAAGCGATCGTGGCCATGGAGCGGCTGGCAGCCCGGCTCGACTCCTACCGCCTCCACGACGACAACACGTTCGAGTACCTGCCCAGCGTCACGCTCCGAGGGCTGAAGCGCCTCCACATCGACGCCACCATGGCCTGATCGGCACCAACACCGACCTCACGCTCGCATGCCGCCGTCGACCACGAACTCGTGGCCGGTGCAGTAGGACGACTCGTCAGAGGCGAGGAACAGCACGACGTTGGCGACCTCGTCGGCCGACGCCGTGCGGCCCATCGGGATGCGCTCCTTGATCATCGGGAGGAACGGGCCGAACTCGTCGAGCATCGGCGTCTCGATGATGCCCGGATGCACCGAGTTCACGCGCACGTTGTCGGCGGCCAACTCCTGTGCAGCCGATTTCGTCATCCCGCGGACCGCCCACTTCGTGGCCGAGTAGGCGTGCGCCATGCCGGCGCCGCTGAGACCGGCGATCGACGAGATGTTGACGATGCTCCCGGTGCCCTTCTCCCGCATCACGTGGCCGGCGGTCTTGAGCCCGAGGAACACGCCCGTCTGGTTGATGGCGATCATCCGATGCCAGTCCTCGAGTGATGTGTCGAACATGCCGGCCACCTGGAAGATCCCTGCGTTGTTCACCAGCACGTCGAGCCGGTGGTGCTCCTCGACGATCCCGCGGACGACTCGGGCCCAGTCGCTCTCGCTGGTCACGTCGTGGTGGAGGAACGTGACCGCCTGGCCGAGTTCGTCGGCGGTCGACTGGCCGACCCCGGTGAGCACATCGGTGATGTAGACCGTCGCTCCCTCTGCTGCGAACAATGCCGCCTCGGCGGCGCCCTGGCCTCGCGCCCCTCCGGTGATCAGTGCAACCTTGCCGTCCAGTCGGTTCATGGGATTCGACCCTATGACGTGGTCGGATCAGACGTCGTCGAGCGTCGAGCGGAGGCGCCTGACGCTGTCTGCCTGTCCGCCCGGACGATTGCGAAGATCCCACACAGCCCGGTGGCCGGCGATGAGTTCGAACTTCCGGTTCGTCACCTCGTCGCCGGCGTCGGAGTCGCGTGCCAGGACGGCGAGGCCGCGGTTCGCCGCGGCGCGAAGCATCTCGACCACCCACTTGAGCTCGGTGACGACGGCTTCGCCGCCCAATCGCTCGGGCTGTGGCGGCTCGAGCTGGAGCGAGCGACCCAGCCCAGCGAGCACGTCATCCACCTCACGCAGCGCGACCGTGGTGTTCTCGGTCGTCGGTTCGGGTTCGGTCCACTCGAGCAACGACGCGACCTCGTCCTTTCGCAGTCGGAGCAGCCAGAACAGAGGCGTCGAGTTCGGCGAGGACAGGCCGCTGCGGCGATAGACCATGCCGAGTTGATCGAGGTAGCGGCCGAGCAACCCGGAAGCGTCACCGGTGACGGTCGCGATGGCGGCATCGAGCTCGACGTCGCGGTTGGCCTCGGGTCCCCAGGCGTTGACCCCGGTGCGAACGATCGCCGGCAGGCTGATCGGCAACGGCTGCCAGTGTCCGTTGTCGCCCCAGTCGGTGAGGAGCACCCCTTCGGCACCGCCTCCGATCGCCGCATCGACGGCGCGTTCGGTGTTGGCGAGCGCGTTGTCGAGTCGTCCGCCGATGGTGTTCCAGCCCGAGGTGCCCGGACACAGCCGGAATCGCACGCCGGCGTCGGCGAACCGGCCCGCCCGCTCCTCGAAGGGATGATCGGCTTCGTAGCCCCATTCGAGCGCCACCACGTTGTCGGGCAACTCGGGCACCAACTCGGGGTGCTCGTTCACGACATCGCCCCAGAACTGCATCGTCCGGCCGCGAGCGTCGACCAGATCGGCGATCCGAGTGAGGGTGTCGAGGTAGACCCGGCCCTTGCCGACCTCGGCGACGAGGTCGGCGCTCCGGCCCTGCCCGAGATCCCACGTCTCGTCGAGACCTACGTTGAACTCTCCACTCGAGAAGTTGGGCAGCAACTCGTCGTACAGCCCCGCAAGGAACGTGAAGATCGCCGGATCGGATGCGTTGAGCGAGAACCCGTGCGGGAATCGCGTGCCGAAGGCGGTGGTGAAGCCGTCGGGCATCTCGGCGAGGTCGCGGTAGGGCCCGTGGGCGAACCAGCGCTCGAGATGACCGAAGCTGTTCTGGTTGGGCACCAGTTCGATCCCCCGCTCAGCACAGAGCTGATCGAGCACGAGAATCTCGTGCGCGGTCATCGGCGACGCATCAGCCCAGACCACCCGATGGTGCTGATAGGCGAAGGTGTGTTCGGTGTAGAGCTGAAGCTCGTTGTAGCGGAGATCGGCCAGGATCTCGACCAGGACGGCGAGCGTCTCCATCGTCGGGACCTTGTCGCGGCTGATGTCGAGCATGAATCCCCGCCGTGCGAGGGCCGGGTGATCGTCGATGCGCAGGGCCGCCTGCGGAGAGCCACCGAGTGAGATCACCTGGGCAGCGGTGTCGAGGCCGTACCGAGCGCCGTCGACATCGTGAGCGACGATCTCGATGAGGCTCCCGGTCCCGACGAGGCGGTACCCCTCGGGCTGCGGCACCTCGTCAGCGTCGATCATGACCAGAACCCGAACATCAGCGGCCGGTACCGACGGGCTCGACACGATCTCCCAGGCCCTCCCACTCGCCGCCACGAGACGATCCGCTGAACCGAGCAGCCGTGCCGGAGAGGGGACCGCCAGTACCACCAACCCGTCTGCAGGGACGAGCAGCTCGCCGCCGAGGTCGACGAGCTGGCGGGGTCGGGGCAGCAACCGCGCGCCGAGGCGACCGGGCATTGTGATGACGACTCCTTCGGAAAGGGATTCCAAGCATGACGCACCGCAACGTGTGATTCAGTGAGCCCCGTGGATTCCCCGCCCGACCACCGGCCGAGCAGCCGCCAACAGCCAATCGACGGCCTCGGCGTAGTCGGACTTGGTCGGATTCCCGGCCAGATCCCGGCTCACGTCTTCGATCGCAGCCTCGAGGACGAACAGCAGATCGCCCAGCTCGTCGAGCTCGGCCCGGGTCATCACCAACTCGGACTCCGACAGCCCGAGTTCGGAGGCCCGACGCCGAGCCTCGTAGTCGCGCTGTCGGCAGGACCGCCTGCAGAACTCCCTGGGCCGCCCGGGTCCGCGGGCGACCGGGAACCTCCGACCGCACCACCGGCATCGAAGGTCCTCGGCCATGGACGCAGGCTACGCGCATGGTTCGCCACATGGTCCGAATAGGTCATTGACCTTTCCGGCGTGCGGCGCGAAAGTCATTTCGACGCCTGACGCACCAGCCCTCCGAACCGGGTGGCTGGCGGGCCAGGTGCCGATTTGTCGTCGATCCGCAAGGAGGAAGCGCAACTTGGCACCCCGGACACGAAGTCCTCAGCGGAGTCCGCCTCGACTCTGATTCGAGCCCGATGGCTCGAGGATTTCATCGGCCCGGTCTCGACCGACGCCCGCCGGTTTCTCCCACACCGACCAGCCTCGAGCTGGCGAGCAGGAACCAGACGGAGTGCGTGTCGCAGACCGGGCCGATGCGCGTCCGAACCGCTACCCTCTGGACCGCGACTCGCATCGATGCGGGAGAGCGTCGGACGCCGCGGCCAGCGGCGGGCGGCCGCCGAAGGAGCAACCTCCCCCGGAACCTCTCAGGCCCACGGACCGCACTGATCTGTCGCCTCTGGAGAGAGACCGTTCGCGGTCCACCGAAGGGGAAAGCCCGCTTGCGGGCGAAGCTCTCAGGTTCACCGACAGAGGGGGGCGCCGAATCCACGACCCCCGAATCACGACCCGTGTAGAGGTTTCCCTGATGGCTGCCGCATTCTCTGATCGTCACATCGGCCCCCGAGGCAACGATGTCGACACCATGCTCGCCCGGGTCGGGTATGCAGCACTCGACGATCTCGTCGATGCCGCGGTGCCCGACTCGATCCGCAGCTCCGAACGGCTCGCCCTCGGGCCGGCCGCAACCGAACCCGAGGTCCTCGACGAACTCCGAGAACTCGCTGCCCAGAATCGGGTGCGTACCTCGCTGATCGGGATGGGATACGCGGACACCCATACCCCCGGGGTCATCGCTCGCAACGTCATGGAGAATCCGGCGTGGTACACCGCCTACACGCCGTACCAACCTGAGATCAGCCAGGGCCGCCTCGAAGCGCTCCTGAACTTCCAGACCATGGTGAGCGACCTCACCGGTATGGACATGGCCAATGCGTCACTGCTCGACGAGGGCACTGCGGCGGCCGAGGCCATGACGATGATGGGCCGTCTCGTCAAGGGCGACAGCACGACCTTCTTCGTCGATCGCGATTGCCATCCACAGACGATCGCCGTGGTCGAGACACGCGCCGAACCGCTGGGCATCGAGGTGGTGGTCGGTGATGCGTGGAGCGACGACCTCGACCCCGTACGGATCTATGGCGTCCTGCTCCAATACCCCGGCTCGAGCGGCGAGATCCGCGACCTCTCCCCCGTCATCGACCGCGTGCACGACGGTGGAGGACTGGCGGCGGTCGCAACCGACCTGCTCGCATGTACCGTCCTCACGCCCGCCGGCGAGTTGGGCGCCGACATCGTGGTCGGCAACTCGCAGCGCTTCGGGGTTCCGCTCGGCTTCGGTGGGCCGCACGCAGCGTTCATCGCCTGTCGTGACGCGCACAAGCGCTCGCTTCCGGGCCGCCTGGTGGGGGTCTCGGTGGACACCGCTGACCGGCCGGCGCTCCGTCTTGCGCTCCAGACTCGCGAACAGCACATCCGGCGCGAGAAGGCCACCAGCAACATCTGCACCGCGCAGGTGCTCCTCGCCGTCATGGCGAGCATGTATGCCGTCTACCACGGACCCGACGGGCTGCGGGCAATCGCCGACCGCGTCAACGGCGAGACCAGCACGCTGGCGGCGGCACTCCGTCGTGCCGGGATCGACGTGGTCAACGAGCACTTCTTCGACACCCTGACGGTCCGAGTGCCCGGCGCGGCCGCAGATGTCCATCAGCGAGCCGCCGAGGCCGGCATCAACCTGCGTCACATCGACGACGACACCGTCGGCGTGTCGCTCGACGAGACGACCACCCACGACGTCGTCGAGCGGGTGTTGGGCGCCTTCGGGGTGGGTGAGGAGTCCACCCGATCCGCCGATTCCGGCATTCCCGAGCTGTTGCGACGCTCGTCCGGCTACCTCACCCATCCGGTGTTCCACGCGTATCGCAGCGAGACCGAGATGCTCCGGTACCTGCGGAGACTGGCCGACAAGGACATCGCACTCGACCGCGCGATGATCCCGCTCGGCTCGTGCACGATGAAGCTCAACGCGACGACCGAGATGGCCGCGGTGACCTGGCCCGAGTTCGCCAAGATCCACCCGTTCGCTCCGGCGGACCAGAGCCGCGGCTACCGGGCGCTCATCGATGGTCTCGCCGAGATGCTGGTCGAGGTGACCGGCTATGCCGCGGTCTCGCTGCAGCCGAACGCCGGATCGCAGGGCGAACTGGCCGGCCTGATGGCCATCCGTGGCTGGCATCGCAGCCGAGGCGAAGGGGAACGGCGCGTGTGCCTCATCCCGTCCTCCGCGCATGGCACCAACGCCGCCTCGGCCGTGATGGCAGGTATGAACGTCGTGGTCGTCGAGTGCGACGACGCCGGCAACGTCGACGTGGACGACCTCGAGCAGAAGGTGGTCGAGCACGCCGACGACCTTGCTGCGCTGATGGTCACCTACCCGTCGACCCATGGCGTCTTCGAGCGCCGGATCGGCGAGATCTGTGATCTCGTCCACCAATACGGAGGTCAGGTCTACCTCGACGGAGCCAACCTGAACGCGCTTGTCGGGGTGGCACGACCCGGGCGATTCGGTGCCGACGTGAGCCATCTCAACCTGCACAAGACGTTCTGCATCCCCCACGGCGGCGGCGGACCCGGCGTCGGGCCGGTCGGGGTCGGTGAGCACCTGGCGCCGTTCCTGCCCAACCATCCCCTCGACCCCGACGCCGGACCCGAGACGGGGTGCGGACCGATCTCGGCCGCGCCCTTCGGGTCGGCCAGCATCCTGCCGATCTCGTGGGCCTACTGCCGGCTCATGGATGGCGACGGGCTCACGAAGGCGACCGAGACCGCGATTCTCAGCGCCAACTACGTCGCAGCCCGGCTCCGCGACGCCTATCCGGTGCTCTACACCGGTGCCGGGGGCCTGGTCGCTCACGAGTGCATCCTCGACGTCCGCGACATCACCAAGACGACCGACGTCACCGTCGACGACATCGCCAAACGCCTCATCGACTACGGCTTCCATGCGCCGACCATGTCGTTTCCGGTGGCGGGCACGCTGATGGTCGAGCCGACCGAGTCCGAGGGGCTCGCCGAGCTCGACCGCTTCTGCGACGCGATGCTCGCGATCCGCGACGAGATCGCCGCCGTCGAACGGGGCGACATCGCCCACGCCGACTCGGCCCTGGCCCATGCGCCGCACACCGCCGAGGACCTGCTCGTCGCTGATTGGAACCGGACCTACTCACGCGAAGACGCGGCCTATGCCGGGACCGGGTCGCCGAGTGAGAAGTACTGGCCGCCGGTCAGCCGCATCGACGGTGGCTACGGCGACCGCAACCTGGTCTGCAGCTGTCCGCCGATCGAGGACTACACCGGCTGACCAGTCAGCCGACGATGTCGGCGATCTGGCGCAGCATCATCGACGGGCCCGACACGAGCAGGGTGGTGATGCAGCTCTCGCGCCAGGCCTCGAGGTCGTCACGGATCTTGGCCTCGGGGCCGATCAGATAGACGTCCTCGACCATCGCAGTCGGCACCGCCGCGGCTGCGTCGGCCTTGCGACCGTCGAGATAGGCGTCCTGGATCTGCTGGCACGCGTCCGCGTACCCGAGCCGCTCGAACACGTCCTTGTGGAAGTTGCGGTCCCTGGCTCCCATTCCGCCGACGTAGAGCGCGAGGGTCGGGCGCAGGAAGTCGGCACACCCCTCGACGTCGTCGCCGACGATGGTGGGCACGACGCACGCAACCTCGAAGTCGTCGATGGTGCGCCGGGCGCCGGGACGTGCGAACCCCTGGCCGAGAGCCTCGCGATAGAAGTCATCGGCCTTGGGTGAGAAGAACATGGGCAGCCAGCCATCACAGATCTCGGCGGCGAGCGCCACGTTCTTCGGGCCCTCGGCCCCCAGATAGATCGGGATGTCCTCGCGTAGAGGTCGTACGATCGACTTGAGCGGCTTGCCGAGGCCGGTGCCGCCCTGAAGCGGCATCTGGTAGTGGACACCGGAGTACTCGACCTCCTCGCGGGCGAAGATCTTGCGCAGGATCTCGACGTACTCACGGGTGCGCGCCAGGGGCTTGGCGTACTCCTGCCCGTACCACCCCTCGACGACCTGGGGTCCGGAGACCCCGAGCCCGAGGATGAAGCGCCCCCCGGAAAGATGATCGAGCGTGATCGCGGACATCGCGGTCGAAGCCGGGCTTCGGGCCGAGATCTGCGTGATCGCCGTGCCGAGCTGCAGCGATCGGGTCTGCGATCCCCACCAGGCGAGTGGGGTGAAGCAGTCCGAACCGTAGGCCTCACTCGTCCAGACCGAGGTGAAGCCCAGGTCCTCCGCCGCCTCGATCTGCTCCATGGCGTCCGGTGGCGGGCCGCTGCTTGGCCAGTAGCCGACGATGAGACCGAGGTTGAGGTTCTTGGGCACGACACAATACTAGAACGTGTTCTAGTATTGTGTCGTGAGCCGCTTCCCGTTCCCTGTCCCCTTCGGCTGGTTCTGTGTCGGGTATCCCGAGGACTTCCCGGTCGGCATTCCCAAACCCGCCCGCTACTGGGGCCGGCATCTGGTCATCTGGCGAGACGAGCGCGAGGCCCTGCACGTCCAGGACGCCTTCTGTCCGCACCTCGGCGCCCACCTCGGGCATGGCGGAACCGTCGACGACTGCGAGATCGTCTGTCCGTTCCACGGCTGGAAGTTCGATGCCGAGGGCACCAACACCGAGATCCCCTACTCCGAGCGAACCAATCGCAAGGGCACGCTGCGGACGTTCCCGGTCGTCGAGGAGAACGACCTGGTGATGGCGTGGTACCACCCGGACCCCGACGTCGAACCGATGTGGGAGGTGCCGGTGGTCGAGGAGTTCGGCGCCGACAACCACGACTGGTCGACCGACATCCGCACGTCGTACGAAGTCGACACCACCATCCAGGAGATGGCCGAGAACGGCGTCGACTCGGCCCACTTCCGCTACGTGCACAACACCGCGGAGATCCCGGTGATGGAGTCGTACGAGACGGGCTTCCCGGTGTCGCAGATGAAGTCGACCCAGAAGTTTCCGACGCCGCGCGGCGTGATGGAGGGTCGCATCGATTCGACCTCGTACGGCCCGGGCATCTCTCTCGTGTCGTTCTCGGGCATCGTCGACACGCTGAACTTCGCGGTCACCACTCCCATCGAGGCCGACAAGTGCATCATCCGGTTCAACTTCCGGTTCAAGACCATGGGTGACGCCGAGACGACCCGCAACGTGGGGAACGCATTTGTCCAGGAGGTCCACAAGCAGGTCCTCGAGGACAAGCCGATCTGGGAGCACAAGGCGCACCTGGTCCGGCCTGCTCTGGCCGACAACGACGGGCCCTTCACCAAGTTCAGGAAGTGGTACGCCCAGTTCTATGCCGAACCGGTCGGCGACGAACGCGAGATCTACGAGCCGCCATGGTGGCCCGACAGGGTCGACGACGCGCCGGCCAAGGCCACAGCAGCAGCAAGGTTCGACGCCTGACCGGGGTTCGGGGTGGTCCGACCCGCGACGGCTGCCTACGAACGGTCGGGCGCCACACGCTCGAGCAGCTCGCCGTACGTCTCGAGTCGTGGCACGTCGAGTCCGCCCACCTTGGCCTTGTCGTCGAAGCGTCGGAGTGTCACGGCATCAGCGCGGTAGGGGGTCCGCTCGAACTCGTCGACCTGCGCAGGTGTCATCACGCCGCCCTGCACGTCGAGGCTTCTGACCGATGATGCCGACAAGGAGTCGAGGTAGCCGGGCTCGGTGGCGCACAGGTACCGCTTCGCAGCGACGTGCCAACGCACCGGCTCGCTGACCGCCGGCCCGAACCACTCGGCAAGGAAATGGGCACCAGCCACCTCGTGGTGCGCGTCGTGGCGAAGCATCTCCTCGATCGGCTGCAGATCGTTCACGATCAGGTGTCCGACATCATGCAGGAGCGACGCAGCCACCAGCTCGTCGGAGGCGCCTGAAGCGACGGCGAGCGCTGCGGTCTGCAACGCGTGGTCGCGTTCGGTGACTGCCTCGTCGTACCACTGCTCGGCCTCGGGTTGTGCGAAGAGCGCCAGCACCTGGTCGACGACGCTCAACGTGGCGCCTCGACCGGCCGCCCGAGGAAGTCGTCGTTGATGCTCATCCGCACCCGCTCATCGTCGAAGGTCCCGCCCTCGCGTCCGAACTCGGCTGCTTTGTCCTCGTAGTACGCGACTCGATGGTCCCCACGGGCTGCGGTGTTGTAGGTCAGATAGAGCGCGCGGCGTGGCCGACCGGTGTGGTTGGTGTCGCTGTAATGCGGTGCATACGAATCGAACACCACCAGGTCGCCGGGTTCGGCCTCGATGGGCTCCCAGATCAGCGTCGCGGCATGCTGGGCGTCGACCCGGCCGCGTTCGTCGGTCGGCATCAGCCCGCCGCGGTGTCCAGGCGCGAAGAACAGACATCCGCTCCTGAGGGTCGAAGGGTCGATCGGCACCATCACCGAGACATGATGATCGACGAACCGATAGGCGGTGGCGTCCTGATGCGGTGCGAAACCGGCACCCCCAGGCTGCTTGTAGTTGAGCTTCTCCTTGAACAACGTGACCGGCTCGCCCAGGAGCGCCGCCAGGACCTCGGTCACGACGCCGGAGGTGACGAATGCAGCCAGTCCTGGGTGATCGTCGGCAAAGTGCTCGGTGCGGGCGACGACGGGTCCGGCATCGGTGCCCTCGAAGTGGTGCAGCCCGGGCTCGCCCCGTGCGGACCACGTCTCGAGATCGTCGGCCCAGGCGGCGAGGGACGTCATCGTCTCGGTGTCCAGTGCACCGGCCAAGCGCACCCAGCCGAGGTCGCGGAAGGAAGTCAGATGCTCGGTGGTCACGACGTCGACAGGACCCGAGGTCACTCGACCTCGAATCGGTAGCCCGTCCGGCCATCGGATCGGATGCGGCCGGCGGTCGGCGTCGCGAAGTGGGTGCCGATGACCAGCACGTCGGTGTCGGCGTAGGCGGCCAGCATCTCGCGCCGAGTGGCGGTCGACGCGGCCTGGTCGGAGTCGACGCTGCTGGCCCAGTCAGCGTGCGCCATCTGGCAGGGATGGTGGAAGGCATCGCCGGTGATCAGCGCCCGCCGACCGGCCGAGGAGATCTCGACGCTGACGTGGCCGGGGGTGTGCCCGTGGGTGGGAATGAGCCGGATCTCATCGCACACCTCGTGGTCGGTCTCGACCAGGTCCACCAGCCCGGCTGCGAACACCGGGCGGACCGAGTCGTCCATCACGCCGACGTTGATGGCGTCGGGTTCGGTGGTGTCCCAGTACTCGTACTCGGCGCGCGCCAACAAGTACCGGGCGTTCGGAAAGGTCGGTACCCACTCGCCGTCCACCCGCATCGTGTTCCACCCGACGTGATCGACGTGGAGGTGGGTGCAGAGCACGGTGTCGATGTCACCTGCGGGATAGCCGGCCGCTGCGAGATCCTGGAGGAACGGGAGTTGGAGGTTCGTCCAAGCCGGGAGGGGACGATCCTTGTCGTTGCCGATGCAGGTGTCGACCACCACCTTGTGCGACGGGGTCTCGACCACCAGCGCATGGATGCTTGCCAGGAGCGTTCCCTCTTCGCTGATGAAGTGGGGCGACAGCCAATCGATCGGCAGGAGTGTCTCGGGACTCGCCTGCGGGAGGATGAACTCGATCCCCCCAAGCTCGAGTTCGACGAGGCGGGTGATCTTCACGTCACCGACCTGCCACGTCCCCGTGTACGGCTCCATCAGGAGACCTGGAGCACGGCTTGGCCGGGCCGGTAGGGCCGATCGTCGAGCGTCACCGACACGAGATCAGGACACGTGGTGCCCATCGCGACGGCCACGTCGTCGAGCACGTGCTGGGTCACGAGGACCCGGTCGGCTTCGGGCACCTCGACGAGCACCTCGTTCCCTCTCACCCGGCACCGTGCGACCGCCATGCCCGCAGCGCGGACCACGGCTTCACCGATCTCGATCGCCCTGAGTCGTGCCTCGGTGACGCGGGTGCCGGTGTAGAGCCGGCTCGCGAGACAAGGTGACGCGGGGAGCTCAGCCTCGGCCAAGCCGATGTGGCGGGCGACGGCGCGGATGTCAGCCTTGGTCAACTCGGCTTCGACGTAGGGGTGCCGCACCGCGTGTTCGGCCGCCGCGACGAGCCCAGGACGGTACTCACCGAGGTCGTCCAGATTGGCCCCACTGAGGACCGCTGCCCCCGTCGGTGCCGCCGTCTCGGCGAGTTCGGCCACAGCGTCGTAGAGGTTGGTCTTGCAGTAGTAGCAGCGGTCGGTGGGGTTGGCCAGATACCGCTCGTCGTCGAATTCGCGAGACCGGACGACTTCGAGGTGCCAACCTTCGGCTCGAGCATGCGCCATGACGCGCGCCGTTCCGTCGCTGGGCACAGCGGGTGTCACGGTGTGCGCGACCACCGTCGCCGCCGCGTCATGTCGGTGCGAGAGGGTGGCCAGGAGCAGACTGTCGATCCCGCCGCTGCAGGCGATCACACGGGGACCGACATCGGCCAGCACAGCCTCGATGGCGCGCAGGTGCAGCATGCCCCGAGTCTTGCAGGTGTGCCGGACCTCAGGGCTTGTCGGAACCGACCGCCCACATGGCGAAGAACTGTGAGCCGCCCCCGTATGCGTGGCCGATGGCGACCTTGGCCCCGTCGATCTGGTGCTCGCCGGCCTGCCCGCGTACCTGCATGGCCGACTCGGCGAAGCGGATCATGCCAGAGGCTCCGATGGGGTTGGTCGACAGCACACCGCCGGAGCAGTTGACGGGCAGATCGCCGTCCATCGCCGTCACCCCCGCCTCGGTGAGCTTCCAGCCCTCGCCCAGTTCGCAGAAGCCGAGGTTCTCGAGCCACATCGGCTCGTACCACGAGAAGGGCACGTACATCTCGACCACGTCGACCTGAGCACGCGGGTCGGTGATCCCGGCCTGGGCATAGACCGCCTTGGCGCATTCGCGACCGGCGACGGGGTTGACCTCGTCGCGGCCCGGATACATCGTGGGCTCGGAGCGCATCGCACCCCCGAGCTTCCACGCCGGCGGCGCGCTCGGCGAACCGACGCTCGCCTCGTTGGTGAACACCATGGCACATGCGCCGTCAGACGACGGGCACGTCTCGCTGTAACGCAGCGGGTCCCACAGCATCATCGCGTCCTTCACGGAGTCGAAGGTGATGTCGTGCTCGTGGAGGTGCGCGTAAGGGTTCTTGAGGGCGTTCTGACGGTCCTTGAGCGCCACCAGGATGCCGATGTGATCCGGAGCACCCGAACGACGCATGTAGTTGCGGATGTGCGGCGCGAAGTACCCGCCGGCGCCTGCGACGAGCGGCGGCTGGAAGGGGATCGGCAGCGAGAGCGCCCACATCGCCTCGCTCTCGGACTGCTTCTCGAACGCGACGGTCAGGACCCGGTCGTGGACGCCGGACTCGACGAGGCTGGTCGCGACCAGGGCCGTCGAACCACCCACCGAGCCGGCGGTGTGCACTCGCAGCATCGGCTTGCCGACCGCACCCAGCGCATCGGCCAGGTAGAGCTCGGGCATCATCAGACCCTCGAAGAAGTCGGGTGCCTTTCCGATGACGACGGCATCGATGTCGTCCCAGGTCAGGTTGGCGTCCTCGAGTGCCCGGAGCGCTGCCTCGCGCACGAGTCCGGCGATCGAGACGTCGCCTCGGGTCGCTTCGTGCTTGGTCTGACCGATGCCGGTGATCGCGACCCGTTCGCTCATGACGTCACCTCCAACACGCACACCAGGTTCTGCTGCAGGCACGGGCCCGAAGTGGCGTGCGCCACAGCCCGGTCGGCGTCTCCGGACGAGATCCGGTCGGCGGCCTCGGCGATGCGGACCAGACCGGCCGCCATCAGGGTGTTCGCAGCCAACGCTCCCCCGCTCGGGTTGATCTCGACGTCGTCGCCGAGGCCGAGGGCATCGCGCAGGATCAACTCCTGATGGGTGAACGGCGCATGGATCTCGGCGATCTCGACCGACCCGTTTCCGACTCCAGCCCTTTCGGCTGCGAGCTTCGTGGACGGCGAGCTCGTCAGATCGCGAACCCCGAGCTGGTGGGCCTCGATCCGGTGGTCGATGCCAGTGATCCAGGCCGGTCGGTCGTTGATCTCGCGTGCCTTGTCGCCGGCAGCCAGGATCACGGCAACGGCGCCGTCGGAGATCGGTGGGAGATCGTGCAGCCGGAGGGGCTCGACCAGGTAGTCCTCTGTGAGGAGCGCCGCGGCATCGGCCGACGAGGTCAGTTGGGCGTTCGGGTTCGTGGCCGCGACCTGCCGTGAGCGAGCCGCGACCTCGGCCATCGCCTCTTCGGTCACCACCCCGGCGTCGAGCGCCGCCCTCGCCTGCAGGGCCGCCAGTGCGACGGCGTCGGGCCACAACGGACCGACGTAGTACGGGTCGAGCTGACGCGAGAGCACGTCACGGACCGAGCCGGGCGACGACTTGCCGTAGCTGTAGACCAGCGCGGTGTCGATCTCGCCGATCTGGAGCTTCACCCACGCTTCGTAGAGCGCCCACGCACCGTCCATCTCGACGTGGCTCTCGCTGATGGGCGGGAAGGCCCCGACGCCGTCGAGGGTCATGACGAAGCTGAACGCCTGGCCGGCCAGGTAGTCGGTGCTTCCCGAGCAGGTGAACCCGATCTCGGACTGGTCGAGCCCGGCCTTGGCCTTGACGTCGGTCAGGACCGGCATCAGCATCTCGACCTCGTTGAGGCCCTCGACCCGACGCTGATGCACCGATTGTGCGGTGGCGACCACCGCAACGTCGCGGCTCATTGCTGGCGTTCCCCGGCCACGCAGGCCGCTACTGGACGGCCTCCTCGTGCCTCGTCGGCCTCGCCTCGTACCATCGTTCCGAGTCGGATCATTGGATGTTCTGCTTCACGTCGACGTCTGGCTCCCCGGTCGGGCGGAAGTACTTGATGTTCTCGAGGGTGGTGTCGAGCTCGTCGTCGTCGACCCACACCGCCTCGACCCGCAACCCGATGCGGACCTGGTCGTACGGCATCTCCTGCACCATGGCGAAGAGGCCGAGGTCGGCCCCGTCGAGCTGGATGGTGGCGCACACGTACGGCACCTCGACACCCTGGCCGTAGAACTGGACGTTGACGACACAGAACGTCGTGACCGTGCCACGGTCGGCCACGTCGACCTGCTCGGTCGTGGGCACACCATCGACCGCACACGAACCGCGTGGCGGGACGTAGACCTTGCCGCAGACGGGGCAACCGCCACCGATCAGCTTCTTGTTCTTGACGCCGCGGAGGAACTGGCTCGTCGCCTGACCGGCGGTGAACTCGTAGTCGAGCCGGGCAGGCGTGCGGATCGAGCGCACCGGTTCGGCGTCGGCGATCGACGCGGGGAGCGAGAGACTCATCGAACCGGCTCGAAGCAGGCGATGTCGTGGATGTGTCCCTCGCGCTCGTCGGCCCATCGGACCTTCACCGTCATGCCGGTCTCCATCTCGTCGTGGCTGGCAGCGACCGCGTGGAGCATCGACGTGTCGGCGCCGTCGAACTTCACCAGCGCCCACGCGAACGGTTCGTCGAGCGGCTGGTTCGGACGCGGGTTCGGTTCCCAGGCCCAGGTCGTGACCGTTCCGGAGTCGGCGACCTCGACCAACTCGGTCAGCTCGTCGCTGGTGACGGGGTCGTACTCGCAGGGCGGCACGTGGACGCGCCCATCAGTGCCTCGCACGCCGATCACGACACGCTCACGCAACCCGGTGAGAAAGGCACTCTGCACCGGACCCACGGTTCGGGTGAAGGGGAACTCGATGACCAGCGGTGCGCGCAGCACTCCGTCTGGTGTGGGCCCATCGGTCGTGTCGGCCGCAGTCATGGGCACGTGTTCTAGCACGATCTGACGCGTCGTCAGGTCCGGAGTCGGAGCAGCACCTGCTGATCGACATCGGCGACATGGGTGCCGTCATCGGTGAAGATCGACCCACGAGCCAGCCCCCGCGATCCGATGAGTCGCTCGCAGTGGAAGTCGTGCAGCTGCCAGGCGTCGGCCCGAGGGTGCTGGTGGAACCAGATCGCGTGATCGAGGCTGGCGGTGATCACCCGGCCGTGCGCCGAGCCGTCGGCGAGGTCGCGCAGGTGCGACAAATCGGGGTGCAGAGCGAAGACCGCCTCGGTCGGCATGTCGTCGGAGAGGTACGCCAGCGCACAGGCGGACACCAGCGGGTCGTCGCCGAGGTCCTCGCGGAGTCGGAGCCACGCACCGGAGCGACCCGCTCCGGTGTCGCCCGTCGGCAGATCATGGCGATCGAACAGGTCGCTCCAGCTGTCGTCGTCGATGTCGTCGGGACCGGTCACCGTTCGCATCGTCGAGGCCTGCACGTCGACGGTGTCCTCGAGGAGCTGAAACGAGCACGCCATGTTGAGGATGACCCCGACACTCTGGCGGGCCACGACCCGTCGCGTACAGAACGACCGCCCGTTTCGGTCGCGATCGACCTCGAACCGGATCGGTTCGTCATGGTCGCCGGGCCTGATGAAGTACGCGTGCAACGAGTGAGGCAGATAGGTCGCCTCGACCGTGAGTCCCGCAGCGCGCAGTCCCTGAGCAACGATCTGGCCGCCGTAGAGGCCACCCCACGGATACCGGGGTCCGGTGCCGACGAAGGTGTCGGGACCATGCGGCTCGAGGGCCATCATCTCGGCGAAGGTCGGCGAGGTCACGCCTTCTTCAGGTGCCGTGGGACGTAGCTCTCGAGTTCATCGTCTCGGGCGGATACCTCACGCCGCTTCGCCAGATCGAGGAATCGATGACAGCGTGCGTCCGCGAATGCAAGGGTCCTCTCGATGGCCACGAGATCGATGACGTCATCGCCGTCGGTCTGGGCGCTGGCCAGCAGTCGGAGCGTGTCGGCGGTCGACCATTGACGCGTCTTGGCTGCGCTGGCCATCTGTCCTCCCTCACTCCGACCCTGCAAGGTACGACGTTGGCGACTCCTGTCAACCCGCCGTGACGGGATCAGAGCGCCGCGATTCCGGCGTCGATCTCCTCCTCGATCACCCCGAGCTGGTCGAACTCCTCGGCGTAGGCGTCCTCGTCACAGTCGAAGGTCAACTGCTCGGCCTTGTCGATCCATTCGGTCACCGTGGAGTCGAGCGACTCCGACGGCGACGGGAAGACGTTCTCGCGTTCGGCTCGGATGGACGCCAGGTAGGACTCGCACGCGTCGCGGTCGGCCGGAGGCGCCGGCACCGCCTCGACGAGGGGTGTCCATGCGGCCTCCCACGTGGCGACGTCGGGCCGCTCGCTCTCGCCCTCGCCGCCGCCGCACGCGGCGACGACAACCGACAGAGCGAGGGCGGTGACGAACGCGACCCGACGAGCGAGCCACACCGTCAGAACTCGATGACCTGACGGATCGCCTCGCCGCGCTTCATGATCTCGAACGCCTCGTTGATGTCGTCGATCTTGATGCGGCTGGTGATCATGCCCTCGAGATCGAGACGACCGGCCTTCCACAGACGGAGCATCCGGGCGAAGTCGCTGCGGACGTCGGCCGAGCCGTAGTAGCTCCCGACGAGGGTCTTCTCGGAGAAGAACAGCTCGAACGCGGAGAACTCGACCATCTGCTCGGGCCGACCGACCCCCACGATGCAGGCGGTGCCACCTCGGCGGGCAGCGTCGAACGCGGCGCGCATCGTGAGCGGCAGTCCGATCGCCTCGAACGCGTAGTCGAATCCGTCACCGGCACCGATGGTCGCCTGCACCTCGGCGAGTTGATCGGGCTTCACCCCATGGGTGGCGCCGAACTGCTTGGCCTTTTCGAGCTTGTCCTCGTTGAGGTCGACCGCGACGATCTCGGCGGCACCGGCGATACGGGCGCCCTGGATGACGGCCATGCCCACGCCACCGAGGCCGAACACGACGACCGACGAGCCTGGCTGCACCTTTGCCGTGTTGATGGCAGCGCCGACACCGGTCATGACGCCACAGCCGATGAGCGACGCGATGTCGAACGGGACGTCGTCGTCGATCTTCACGACGCCCTGCTCGGGGATGACCATCTCTTCGGCGAACGTCCCTGCGCCGGCAAAGCCGAACACCGGGTTGCCGTCACGGGTGAAGTGGGGCGTGCCTCCCATCACCATCTGGATGTTGAAGCAGAGATGCGGCGACTTGCGGTCGATGCAGTTGACGCAGTTCCCGCACGGCGGGCTCCAGGCGACGATCACGTGGTCGCCCACGGCGACGGAGGTGACCCCCTCGCCGACCTCGATGATCACGCCGGCGCCCTCGTGACCGAGCACGGCAGGGGCGGGCTGCGGAATGGTTCCGTTCAGGCCGGACAGGTCGGAGTGGCACACCCCGGTGGCTTCGATCTTGACCTTGACCTCGCCGGGGCCGGTCGCGACGACCTCGACGTTGTCGGCGACTTCGAGGGCGTCATCGCCCACGTTGTTCATCATGGCGGCGCGCATGGTGTTGGTGCTCCTGGAAGAGAGGTGACTTGGTGTCGACACCGTAGCCCGACCGTGGGCCTAATCTGACGCTCCGTCAGATCGATCGACCGAGGAGCGGCCGCGTGGAACAGCTGGGATTCTGGAAGCGAGCCGAGATCGAGCCGGACCGGCTCGCACTCGTCGACGTCGACGAGACCGAGGTGACCGCCGGCGAGCTGCTGAGCGCGGCCAATCGAGTCGCCAACGGTCTCGTCGCCATCGGGGTCGGCAGGGACGACACCGTCGCCGTCGTCATGCCCAACAGCAGGGCGATGTACGAGGTGTACCTCGGGGCCCTCCAGATCGGCGCCTACCTGACGCCGATCAACCACCACCTGGTCGGACCCGAGATCGCCTACATCGTCGAGGACTCCGACGCGAAGGTGTTGATCGGTCACGAGCGGTTCGCCGACGCATTGATCGCGGCGGCCGAACAGATCGGCCTCGCCGCCGATCACCGCTTCGCGATCGGCGACGTCGAAGGGTTCAGGCCGTTCTCAGACCTCACGGCCGGCCAGTCAGACGACACACCGGCCGACCGAGTGTCCGGTGCCGCCATGCACTACACGTCGGGGACCACCGGCAAGCCAAAGGGGGTCAAGCGCGGCCGGGTCGACGCCGACCCGAGCGACATGGGGGCGATGTTCGCCATGTTCCTCATGATGTTCGGCATCCAGCCCGAGGACGACAACGTCCACATCGTCGGCTCGCCCCTCTATCACACGGCCGTCCTGATGTGGTCGGCCAGCTCGATGCATCTCGGACACCCGGTGGTCCTGATGGACAAATGGGACGGAGAGCGCATGCTCGAGCTCATCGATCGCTACCGAGTGACGACCTCGCACATGGTGCCGACACAGTTCCATCGGATGCTCGCGCTTCCAGAGGAAGTGCGGGCGAAGTACGACTGCTCGTCGACGCGCGTCATGGTCCACGCCGCTGCACCGTGTCCTGTCCCCGTCAAGCAGCAGATGCTCGACTGGTGGGGTGACTCGATCCACGAGTACTACGCGGCCACCGAGGGCGGAGGAACGATCGTGTCACCGCAAGAGTGGCGCGAACGCCCCGGAACGGTCGGCAAGGCGTGGGCGGGTTCGGCCGTGGTCATCCGTGACGACGAGGGTGACGATCTCCCGACCGGTGAGGTCGGCACGATCTGGATGGCGATGGGTCAGGCCGCGTTCGAGTACAAAGACGACCCCGAGAAGACCGCAGCATCACAGGACCGCGAGGGCTTCTTCACGGTCGGCGACGTCGGTTTCCTCGACGACGAAGGCTATCTGTTCCTGTCGGATCGCAAGATCGACATGATCATCAGTGGCGGGGTGAACATCTACCCCTCCGAGATCGAGTCGGCGTTCCTGTCGAATCCCGAGATCGGCGACGTCGCCGTGTTCGGAGTCCCCAACGAGGACTGGGGCGAGGAGGTCAAAGCCGTCATCGAACCCGCGGCGGGGGTCGAGGCGGGCCCGGCATTCGAGGCCCGACTGCGCACATGGGCCGAGACGAACCTGGCGAGCTACAAACGCCCGCGCACCTATGACTTCACCGACGACATGCCGCGCGATCCGAGCGGCAAGCTGTACAAGCGGAAGCTCCGCGACCCCTACTGGGAAGGTCGCGACCGGGCCATCTGAGGCTCAGATGGGGCGGACGTTCTGGGCCTCTTCACCCTTCCGTCCCGGGGCCACGTCGAACTCGACCTGCTGACCCTCGTCGAGGGTCTTGTAGCCCTGGACGTCGATGTTCGAGTAGTGCACGAACACGTCGTCCGCGCCTTCCCGACTGATGAAGCCATAGCCCTTCTCGTTGTTGAAGAACTTGACGGTACCGGTTGCCACTTGCGTGCTCTTTTCCCTGGCGGATCGGACCCCTTCGGCCCAATTCGCAGAAAACTCTAGCGCGTCGTCGAATCGTCCGGGATCAGCAAACGAGTGGCGACGCAGACTTCGTCGGAGACCCAGTCGAGATCACGGATTCCGTTCGCCCACACGATGAGACAGCTGAACCAGACGTGCCCGAGGACACGGGTGACGTCCGCGCGGACCTCGGGATCGGTCCCTGCGGGAAACGCACCGGCAAGCATCCGGATCATGACGGCGGTCGTCCTCGCCTGTTCGACGCCCGCAGCCTGGTCGCCCGACGTCTGCGCAGCGATGACGGCCGCCGCGAGATCAGGGCTCGACCCCAGCGCGCGGAGTGCACGTCCCAGCACGTCGGTGACCCGCTCGGCAGGGGTGTCCCCCCGCGGTGGACGTCGTCCGACCTGGCGTTCGAGATCTTCGACCCACTCGATCATGGCGGCGGCGAGCAGGTGATCCTTCGAGGTGAAGTAGCGGTAGATCGTCCCCAGCGCGACGCCTGCACGGGTCGCGACGTCGCGCATCTGGACCGCGTCGTACCCACCTTCGGCTGCGAGCTCGAGCGCGGCCAACACCACCCGTTGGCGGCGCGCGGCCTGGCGCTCGGTCAGAGCACTGCCCTCGAACGTCGTCATCGCCCGAGAGACTAGGCACCAAACGAGAACGTGTTCTCGTTCCTGTACTGTCCCGCTGGATGGCCTACAACATCGCCGACTTGTTCGAGCATGCCGTCGACGTGGTCCCTGACCGCACCGGCATCATCGTCGACGGTGAGGCCCGTAGCTACGCCCAACTCGAAGCCGCTGCCAACCAGGTGGCCGCCAACTTGGCGGCTGCCGGCATCGGTCCAGGTGACCACGTCGGCATCTACGGCCCGAACTCACCCGAGTGGATGGAGACGATGCTCGGCTCGTTCAAGGTGCGCGCCGTCCCGATCAATGTGAACTACCGCTACGTGACCGAAGAGCTGACCTACCTCTTCGACAACGCCGACCTGGTGGCCCTGGTGTTCGATGCCGAGTTCGCCGAACGGGTCGAGGAGGTACGGAGCGCCTGTCCGAAGCTGAGGCACCTGATCCACATCGGCCCTGCGAACGAGCACACCGACGCGCTCGGCTCGATCGACTACCACTCGGCCCTTGCTGCCGAGTCGCCCGAACGTGTCGAGCGCGACCGGTCGCCAGATGACCTCTACGTGCTCTACACCGGTGGCACCACCGGGTTTCCCAAAGGGGTCATGTGGCGCCAGGAGGACGTCTTCTACGCCCTCGGTGGCGGCATCGATGCACTCACCAACGAGCCGGTGGAGACCGAGTTCGACCTTGCCCGGAAAGCGGCGTCCTCTGCGGCGGGGATCGTCAGCTTCGCGCTTGCGCCTCTCATGCACGGCGCCGCTCAGTGGAACGTGCTCCGCTTCCTGTTCGAGGGCGGTACCACGGTGATGCAGCGTCGATTCGACCCGACCGCCACGTGGTACGCAATGGCCGAACACGGGGTCAACACGATCATGATCACCGGCGATGCCATGGGCCGGCCGATCATCGAGGCATACGAAGAGATCGAAGACGACCTCGACCTCACCTCGTGGTTCGGCCTCGCCAGCAGCGCCGCGGTCTTCTCCCCGACCGTCAAGGATCGATTCCTCGAGCACTTCCCGAATCTGATGATCATCGATGCCATCGGCTCGACCGAGACCGGGTCGAACGGCATGATCACCATGGGCAAGGGCGAGACCGCCATGAAAGGCGGCGGCCCGACCGTGACACCGGGAAAGGATGCGACCGTGGTCGACGACGACCTCGAACCGGTGCCGGCGGGGTCGGGCATCATCGGCCGCCTCGCCCGCACCGGAAACGTGCCGCTCGGCTACTACAAGGACCCCGAGAAGTCCGCCGAGGTGTTCGTCATCGCACCCGACGGCACCCGCATGGTGTTGGCCGGCGACAACGCCCTGCGCGAGGCCGACGGATCGATCACGCTGTTGGGGCGGGGATCGCAGTGCATCAACTCCGGTGGCGAGAAGATCTTCCCCGAAGAGGTCGAGCAGGCCCTCAAGGCGCACCCCGATGTCTTCGACGCCATCGTGGTCGGCGTGCCGGACGAACGATGGGGCCAGCGGGTGGCGGCAGTCGTCCAACCCCGCGTCGGCCGGACCCCGACCCTCGCAGACCTCGACCCTCATTGCCGGCTGCACGTCGCGGGCTACAAGGTCCCGCGTGAGGTCCACCTCGTCGACCAGGTGGTCCGGGCGCCGAGCGGAAAGCCCGATTACCCTTGGGCAAAGCGAGTTGCAGCGGGAGACCTCTCGGTTCGAGCCGCCGATCTCCGACCGGACCCCTGATCAGACGTGATGGGGCCGGGCGTCTGCGTCGATGCCAGCGTCACAGAAGACGATCGATCCGTGCACGTAGCTCGCATCAGGGCCCAGCAGAAACGCCACGACCCCCGCGATCTCGTCGGGTTGGCCCGTGCGACCGAGCGGGATGGGAAGTGCGTCGACGAACTCGCCGAACACCGGATCGTCACGGCTCGCCTGGAGGAGCGGGGTCTCGATCGGTCCCGGTGCGACGGCGTTGAGGCGGACGCCGTGCTGGCCCCAGGCGATGACCTGTGATCGGACCCAGGTGCCCAGGCCCAGCTTCGTCATGGCGTAGGAGATCGGTCCCGGCTGGTCACGGAGTGCAGCGCACGCCGCCGCCTCGTCTCCGCTCAACATCGCCTCGATGGAGGTGTGATCGTCGATGGTGGTGAGCCCGACCGAGTTCGAGCAGAACGCCACTGCGCTCCCCTCACGATCGATGAACGGGAGGACGCCCGCCAGGCTCGCGACGGCGCCGAAGTAGTTGACCCCGACCATGAGGTCCGAGGGGGACTCGGGGCCGATGCCCGCGCACGCGACGAAGCCTGCAAGGCCGTCTCCTGCCGCCTTGATCACGCCCTCGACGGCTGCGGTCCGCCCCGCCGGCGTCGCGAGGTCGGCGACCACCTCCGCATCGGCCAGATCGACCCCGATCACCTCGTGCCCATCGCTGCGGAGCCGCCGTGTCACAGCGGCTCCCAGCCCGGAAGCCGACCCTGTCACGCCGTAGGTTCCCATGCGAGCGACGACCGTAGCGGTCCGACGAGATCAGTCGGCCATGCCTGCGGGCACCCGTGCGAGGTCGGCTCCGAGTTCGACCAGCGATCGGTTGGCGCCGCCGAGTTGCAGTTCGAGATCCTTGGCCCAACGGAAGTAACGATGTTGTGGATAATCGGTGTCGACGCCGATGCCTCCATGCACGTGCTGGGTGGCGTGCACGATGCGTTGCCCACCTTCGGCCGCCCAGAAGCAGGCCCCGCTGAGCTCGCGGGTCGAGTCGAGGCCCTCTTCGACGCGCCACGCCGCCTGACGACTGGTGAGATCGATCGCCTGACCGTCGATGTACGCGTCGGCGAGCCGGTGTGCGACGGCCTGGAACGTCCCGATCTTCGATCCGAACTGCTCTCGCTCGGAGGTGTAGGCGGCAGCCAACGTCAGCGTGCCCTGACAGACACCGGCCATCGCGCGACAGGTGAGGACCCTGAGACGATCGACCAGTACATCGACCGCACCACCATCACCGAGGCGGCGTTTCGCATCGACCTCGACGGCATCGAACCGGATGTTCGCCGCCGGAAGCAGCGCGGTGGTCGCCGTTGCGGTGCGGCGTAGTCCGGGTGCGTCGAGCGGCACACTCAGGAGCACCCGCTCGCCGCCATCGAGCGAGGCCGGGACGACGAACTGATGCGCCACCCCGCCGAAGGCGACGGCCAGGACCTCGCCCGAGACCCGCCAGCCACCGTCGAAGGCCATCGCGGTCAGGGTCGGGTGTCTGGTGGTCGCCGGATCGGGGCCGAGGTCGAGTGCGGGGACCACGACCCGCGCACCGTCGATGAGCTCGGCGAGGTCGTCGCTCTGGCCGGCCTCGGCCAACGTCATGGCCGAGGCGACCGCCTGTACGTACGGAACCGCTGCGGTGTGTCGACCCACTGCGTGCGCGACCTCGCCTGCCGCGACAAGACCGAGTCCGCCGCCTCCGACGTGGTCGGGTGCCGCAATGCCCACGAGGCCGGCCTTGGCCAGGTCGGTCCAGGTGGAGGCGTCGAAGCCGTTGCCAGCTTCGACCTCTCGGAGGTGGGCCGGCGTCGAGCGGTCCGACAGGATCTGCTCGGCCAGGTCGCGCACTGCCTGGTGCGTCTCGTCGAGTTCGAAGTCCATGGCGTCCTCAGGTCCGCGGCACTCGGGGAAGCCCGAGGCCGAACAGCGCGACGAGGTCACGCTGGATCTCGTTGGTGCCCCCACCGAAGGTGAGGATGAGCACGCCCTGGTGGCCGCGCTCGAGTCGCCCGTTGAGGGCGGCGGCCTCCTCGTCTCGTTGGAGCGCCGCGGTGGGGCCGACGATCTCCATGAGCAGGCGAAAGGCCTCGGTGTAGAACTCGGTGCTGAAGACCTTCGTCCCACTGGCGTCCGCGGGGTTGGCCCCGCCACTGGCAGCGACCTTCCAGTTGATCAGCTTCACGAACTCGAGCTTGGCGTGGACCCGGGCAAGGTTGAGTTGGACCCACGGCTGGTCGATCACCCTGCGTCCGTCGGCCAGCTTGGTCCGTTGCGCCCAGGCGACGACATCGTCGTAGGGCCCTTCGATCATCCCGGGAGGCCCGAGCGACACCCTCTCGTAGTTGAGCTGGTTCGTGATCAGGTTCCAGCCATGATGGACCTCGCCGATGATGGCGTCATCGCCCACCCGGACGTCGTCGTAGAACGTGTTGAACGTACTCGCGTTCACCATCGTCGAGATCTTCGTCATGGTGAAGCCGGGGTCGGTGGTGGGCACGGCGAAGATCGTGATCCCCTGATGCTTCGGCGCATCGGGATCGGTGCGGGCCGCCAACCAGATGTAGTCGGCGTAGCTCGCGAGGCTGGTGTAGATCTTCTGGCCGTTGATCCGCCACTCGTCGCCGTCCTTGACCGCAGTGGTGCGCAGCGACGCGAGGTCGGTCCCGGCGTTCGGCTCGGTGTACCCGATCGAGAAGTGGAGCTCGCCTGCCAGGATCTTCGGAAGGAAGAACTGCTTCTGGGCCTCGCTGCCGAACTCCATGATCGTTCGGCCGACGGTATTGATCGACAGGAACGGCAGCGGTGCACCCGCCCGCCAGGCCTCATCGAAGAAGATGAACTGCTCGATGTCGGTGCGACCCTGACCTCCGTACTCGGTCGGCCACCCGATCCCGAGCCAGCCGTCCCGCCCCATCTTGCGAACGGCTTCCATGCAGTGAGGTCCGCCGGTGTCCCCGGCTGCACACTCCTCGGTGACGCCGGTTGTCATCAGCTCGGTGAAGTAGGCCCGCAGCTCGATCCGCAGGGCCTCCTGCTCAGGGGTGTAGGAGATGAAGATGACAGCCTCCGATCGCGTGGTACCGACGACCGGCCACCGTAGCTGACACACCGTCAGATCGAATCCAGGCAGATCGAATCCAGGCAGATCGAATCCCGCCAGATCTAGACGAGCGCCCCCGATGCTCGAGCCCGACCGATGACCTCGCTGGACACGCCGTGGCCAGTGAGCAGTGACTCGGCATCGTCGCCGACCGCGGACCGCCCGACCCGGGGGTCGCCAGACGCGCTCCGACTGAACCGGGGCGCCGGCCGGTGCTGTGGCACCCCGTCGACCTCGATGACCGTCGACCTCGCTGCGATCTGCGGATGGGTGGCGCTCTCGAGCAGGGGCAGGACCGGAGCGACACACGCATCGGTGTCACCGAAGTGCTCGGTCCACTCGGCCCGAGGGCGGCTCGCGATCACCGACGCGATCGCGTCGCGGAGCTCGGGCCATGCCGCCTGGTCATTCTGCCGGTCGAGCCAGCTCGAGGGCAGACCGAGACCCACGAGCAGTTCAGCGAAGAACTGGGGCTCGATCGCCCCGATCGCCACGTACCCGCCGTCCGAGCAGCGGTAGCAGTCGTAGTAGGGGGCGCCGGAGTCGAGCATGTTCGTGCCGCGCGGTCCCGAGAACACATCCATCGAAAACGCGCCGAAGAACGGCGCCATCAGCATCGACACCCCGTCGACCATGGCCGCATCGACGACCTGCCCCACGCCGCTCGCAGCCCGTTCGACCAGCGCGGCCAGGATGCCCGCGACGAGCAGCATCGACCCTCCACCGAAGTCGGCCACCAGGTTCAGCGGAGGGGTCGGCGGTTGGCCGTGGCGCCCGATGTGGGCGATGGCACCGGCCACCGAGGCGTAGGTGAGGTCGTGACCGGCCCGATCGGCCGATGGACCTGATTGGCCCCATCCCGTCATCCGGCCGTAGACCAGGCGCTCATTGGTGGCGCAGAGCTCGCCGGGACCGAGACCGAGCCGCTCTGCCACTCCGGGTCTGAACCCTTCGACGAAGGCGTCGGCCCGTGCCGCGAGCGCGACCACCACCTCGCGACCGTCATCGGACTTCAGGTCGACTCCGATGGTCGGACGGTTCCGGCTCAGCACGTCGTAGGCCGCCGTCGCGGGGTCGATGGGCGGAGCGCCGACACGATCGACCCGCACCACTTCGGCACCGAGGTCAGCCAGCACCATGCACGCGAACGGGGCGGGACCCAGGCCGGCGAGCTCGACGACGAGGAGGCCGTCGAGCGGGCCGCTCATGAGAGGTGTCGGGCGCGCACGTCGGCGATCGCGTCGAGCATCACCGGGACGTAGTCGGTGCGGGCGCATGCCACGTGGCCATCCTCGACGCGGTGGATCGTGGCGCCGGGGATCTGGAGTGCCATCTGCAATTGCACCGATGGCGGAATGGCACGGTCCTTGGTCGTGACCATCACCGCGGTCGGTACGTCGACCCTTCCGATCCACTTTCGTGCGTTGTAGGTCCCGACCGCCTGCCCGACCTCGACGAGTTGACGCATGTGATGCCGTCCCATCTCGGCGGCGGCCCAGCGGCGGAAGTCGACGGGCCGCTCGGGGTGGTCGATCTGGCGCGCACTCGGAAGTCGGCGGGTGAGCGCCTTGAGCGGCAACCGGCTCGCAGCGGCACCGGCGCGCGAGGTCCCGGCTGCTGCGGCCATCACGGTCGAGAAGATCAGCCGTTCACGGACGCCGGGTACGAACCGGTCGGCCGTGGCACAGAGCACGAGGCCGTCGACCATGTGCGGGTGCTGCCGCCAGAGGAGCTGGGCGACGGGACCGCCGAGTGAATAGCCGACGGCGATCACCGGCCCGGTGCCGAGTGCATCGCACAGCGCCGCGACGTCGTCTGCACAGTCGGCGATGCGGAATCGACGCCTCGACTTGATGCCACGGCCGTGACCCCGGAGGTCTGGGGCGATCACCCGGTAGTGCTCGCTGAGCGGCGCGAAGGCGTTGAACCAGTTCAGTCCTCCGGAGGCGAACCACCCGTGGAGCAGGACCACCGTGGGCGCGCCCGCGGGTCCCTCCACTTCACGGAAGAAGGTTCGGCCGCGTCCGTCGAGCACGAGACGTCGCCCCAGCGGAAGTGGTGGCCCGCCGATCTCCTCGTCGTGGGTGTCTTCGGTCTCGGGGACGACCCGGGCGGCTATGGCCATGCGGTCAGGTTATGACACCGCGTCAGATGGGGTGGGCCGAAGCCGAGATGGTCCCTTCCGGGGGTCCCGAGTACCCTCACGCCCCTATGGCCAGCCGGATCGAGATCGAACTCACGAGCGCGCGTGACGACGCGACGTGGACGTGGAGGGCCGCAGGTGCGCGAGAGCCCAAGGGAACCCTCGACGGAGCGATTCTGCCCTCCGACGCGGCGGTCGGCACGGTCTACCGGGCCGATGCTGATTTCACGATCGATGGCATCGACATCCTCTCGGTGACGGCCCCGACCCGTGAGCGCAAGGGGCTCGAGACCCTCGAACTGCTGGGCTCGGGGACAGAGGAGCCGCTCGTGACCACGACTCTGGCCCGGGACGACCGGTCCAAGCGCGGGGGACGCGGCGGCAAGGACCGCGCCGACCGCAAGGGCGGTCGGGGCAAAGACGGCAAGGGAAAGGGCGGGCGCAGCGGAGCGGGCGGCCGGAATGACGAGCGAGGGTCCGGTGGCCGCGTCCGACCGAACCGTGACCAACCCGAGGTACCGCCACCGCCATCTCGACCCAAGGCGCCCCGACTGCGAGCCGGACGGACGCATCGCAAAGCAGCGCTCGACGCCCTGCCGTCCGAACAACGACCCGTGGCCGAGCAGGCCCTCAAGGGTGGAGTCCCCGCCGTTCGCACCGCCGTCGAGCAGCAGAACCAGCAACTGAAGGCCGAGGGCAAGCCCGAGATCGCGCCCGACGCGCTGGTGTCGCTCGCCGAATCGATGCTCCCCCGCCTGCGGTCGGCCGAGTGGCACGACCGCGCCGAGGCGGCAGTCGCGCAGCTCGACGAGGTCGATCTGCGCGACCTGCGAGCGGTCGTCACCGCGGCTGACCGCGGCGCCCGCGACGACGAGACCCGGGCGTTGGCGGCCACCCTCCGCGATGGGCTCAACCGACGGATCGACCAGGAGCTCCAGTACTGGATCGAAGATCTGGCTGACTCGGTCGAGCACGGCCGCACGGTCCGAGGTCTCCGACTCAGCTCGCGTCCACCGAAGGCAGGAAGTCCTGTGCCTCCCGAGCTCAGCGACGGCCTGATCAAGATGACGAACGAAGCCTTGAACGCCGATGTCAGCTCGGATCGGTGGATTCGGATCCTCGATGCGCTCGCGTTCTCACCGATCAGGGCAAGGGTCGTGCCGGTCTCGCTGCCGACCAAGCCTTCCTCCGAACTGACCAAGGCGATCGCGCAGATGGGAAGCCGCCTGCCCGAGATCGCCCACATCTTCGGCATCGATCCCGAGAGTCCGTCACAGCGACGCAAGCGCCGTGCGGGCGAGAAGAAGCAGCGCAAGGACCGGCCCAAGGCCACCAAGAAGAAGCCGATCTCGCCGACCCCACCGGTCGAGACTGCTCCGGTCGAGACTGCTCCGGTCGAGCCGTCTGATCAGTAGTCGCGTGGCGTGACCTGGCTCGAGCGCGAGCCCCGGCCGCGATAGCCCCCCGTCGTGGTGTCCTCGTCCCACCTGGCACTGCACGACCGACACTCGCAGCTGTCGAGGCGAAGTGAAGCGAGATACATACGCTCGACCTCGTAGGAGTCGCAGAACGGACACTTCAGGCGAACGCCCTCGTCGCTCACTCCGAGGACGCTACCGAGTCTGCGCCCCCTCGTGGGCGCGGATAGGTTCGACGACCATGATCGACTACGAGACACGCGGCCCCGTGGCCGTCATCACCATCAACCGGCCCGAAGCGAAGAACGCCGTCAACGGCGATGTCGCTGAAGGCATCGAAGCAGCCGTCGATCGGCTCGAGGACGACGAGAACGTCTTCGTCGGCATCATCACCGGTGCAGGCGACGTGTTCTGCGCCGGCGCCGACCTCAAAGCAATCAACTCCGGCGATGCGGGCCGCCTCAACACCGAGCGAGGCGGTTTCGGCGGTATCACCAACCGTGAGCGCACCAAGCCGATCATCGCGGCCGTCGATGGGCCCGCGCTCGCTGGAGGATGCGAGATCGTGCTCGCCTGCGACCTTGTGGTCGCGAGCACCGACGCCCGGTTCGGCGTCCCGGAGGTGAAGCGTTCGCTCGTCGCCGCCGCCGGCGGCCTGTTTCGACTCGGACGAAAGTTGCCACGCAACATCGCCATGGAGCTGATCATGACCGGCGATCCCATCTCAGCCGAGCGCGCGCACGCCTACGGGCTCGTGAACGAGCTGGTCGGGCCCGGTGAGGCACTGGGCGCAGCCGAGACCCTGGCCAAGCGCATCTGTGCCAACGCTCCCGTCGCGGTGCGCGAGAGCCGCAGGGTCGCCCTTGCCGCGACCGATGCCGACGACAGCGTCGGCTGGACGATGTCGATGGAGGCCATGGGCGTCGCCATGTCGAGCGCCGACTTCGCCGAGGGCCTCACGGCGTTCATCGAGAAGCGCGACCCGCAGTGGACCGGAAAGTGACCCGGGGGCGCGCTAGCAGTAGGTGCTGATGATGTCGTGGTCGTGGAGAAACTCGGCGAGGCCCTCGACGAGCCTCCACTCCGCGACCTCGCGCAGCGGGACCCAAGCGACCTCGACGGCATCGTCACCAGCCACCGGCTCCTCGTCGTCGAGGAGCGTCACCTCGAAGTCGAGAATCACGTAGTGGTAGTCGTCGGAGAACCGCTCGACCCACCCGACCAGCGGCCCGCACACACCGGCGAGCCCGGTCTCTTCGGCCACTTCGCGCACCACGGCCTCCTGGATGGTCTCGCCCATCTCGATCGCACCACCTGGCGGGGCCCAGCGCCCGGCTTCCGGAGCGTTGCCGCGCTCGATGAGCAGCAGGCAGTCGTCGCGAACGATGATCGCCCCGACGACGAGCGCCGGGCCACCCCTCACCTGATCTCCCGATGGACCGTGAGCGAGCGGGCGACAAGGCCAAAGGACTCGAAGAAGTTCTTCGTGTGGCGATCGCCTGGGAGCGCCTCGCTGTCGATTCCGAAGCATGCTTCGCCCGTCGCCCAGCCCAACAGGTCGTTCATGAGAGCTTCACCGATGCCGACACCTCGCGCCTCGGGGTCCACATAGAGATCTGTCACCACCGCGAGTCGACCGCCGTCGTGCAGCACGTCGATGTGGGCGACGGCGTAACCCAGCGGAACGCCGTCGATCGTTCCGACCAGGACCCTCGTGTCGTCGCGCTGCTGGTCGTCAGCGAGCGATCCCTCCGGATCGACGGCGCGGGCGGAGGTACGGGTCCACAGGACGCCACCGCGCTTCTCCCGCTGGAGGGCGACCGCATCGCGGGCGAGCGCCACGAGTGAGTCCTTGTCACCGGGTCCGACCGGTCGCGCGTCGACATCCACCGTCACGCCTGGATCTGAGCGACTTTGTTGAGGATCGTCTTGCGGCCACGGTTTCCTGCCTCATGGCGGCGGACCGCCTCGAGCTCGTCGGGCGACAGCCCCCCGAGTCGGGTGACCACCTGCGAGGCCGACAGTCCGTCGTAGTCGGGGATCGCCAGATCGGGCTTCACCGACGGCTGCCTCGGAACAGGCGGCTTGGCAGCGCTGGTGTTGGCGGCCTCGTCGGACTGGGTCTCGTCGACGTTGGGATCGACGGTGCCGGTGCGTGAAGCGGGAGAGGGCGCCATCGGCGCGCCTGGTGCCTCCGATCCGAACATCTGGCCGATCAGCTTGCAGGCTTCGCCCTGCCCCATTCGGACCGCGAACTCGCCCATCATCCTCGCTGCGGTGACCTGGTTCTTGCCCTTCTCGACCAGCGCCGGGAAGGGGTCGGGTCCATCGAACACCAGCCCGATCGGGGCGTAGACGAACGCCTCGAGGACACGCTCAACGGCGCCCTCGATCGGATTGACCGGCTCGCTCACGCCTCGAAGGCTATGCGGCGCCCGGTGGGCACGGCACATCCTCGTCCGGGGTCAACCCATCTCGCGAACGCGACCTGCGTAGCGGGTCAGGTCGCGCCGAACCGGGGCAAGAAATGCCAGAGGGCGATGGCTCAAGCGCGCCAGGACTCTGCGGAGCGACTCGACCGCTGAGGCGGGGTCGCCCGCGGCGGCGTGTGCAGCAGCATCGCCCTGCATCGCGAGCGTCCAGGTGCGAACCGACTCGTGTGCACCGTCCAGCGCCAGGTCGGCTGCGTTGCGGCTTCCGGCCACGTCCCCGAGGTCGGCCAGTGTGACGGCGAGGTGACTGGATGCTCTGCGCCAGGCGCTCGTCGGCAGACTCGGATCGCCCAGGTCGATCGCCTCTTCGAGATGGCGCAGCGCTCCGTCCAGGTCGCCCGCCTGGTGACGCTCCCTTCCCAGGGCCACCAGCGACCGGATCTCGCTGTCACGATCTCCCGCGCCCGACCTGATCAGCTCGAGCGACGCGCGAGCGTGACCGATCGCCACCTCCGCCCGGCCGTCGTCGAGCTCGATCGAGGCCAGCTCGGCGAGGAGCCGGGCCTCTTCCCCCTCGCTCGTCCCGGAGCGAGAGACGTCGATCCCCGCCTCGAGGATGCGCCTCGCCTCGGCGTACCGTCCCTGGAACCGTTCCGACATCCCAGCCACCACGGCCACGGTCGCCGCGCCCCAGGGGTCGTCGATCTCCGAGAAGACGCGTTGCGCCCGGCGGATGGGGTCGACTGCGGCGTCGATGTCGCCCTGTTCGAGCAGGCAGGCAGCGCGAAGCGTCTGCAACATGCCCTCGCTCCAGGGATCTGTGGTCTCGACGCTCGCCGAGAGCAGCGTGGACGCGATGTCGCTGCCCTGCTGCACCCTGCCCTCGAGCCAGAGGCTGAAGCCGAGGATGCCGAAGCACCAGCCCAGTCCTGCGGTGTCGTTGCTCTCATTGAACATCGAGGCCGCTTCCCACAGATGCGACCGAGCCTCGGCGTTGCTCCCGAGCAGGAACTCGCACCACCCGAGGCTGCGGAGGGTCGACGGCGACACATCACCTGCACGGGACTCGAGGTCGTGGGCATGGAGCAGCTTGGGCTGCGCAGCCCTTGGTCGACCTGCCACGAGTTCGGCCCAGCCGGCTCGACTGAGGGTGAACGCCTCGCCGGCGATGTCGGCGTCGAGTTGCCACAGCTCGCGCGCCCGCTCGAACGTCACCCCGGCCTCGGCGACCGTCCCGGACAGCCGTTGGCAGACGCCGAGATACGTGTGTGCCGTGGCGGCGTCGGTCAGATCGAGGCGATCCTCGTGCTCGAGGAGCTCCCGCATCAGTTGTGCAGCCCGATCGAAGCGGCGGAGCTCGATGAGGACCTCGGCATGAGCGATGACGTGAGCGGCTCGATCGAACGGCTGCCCGCGGCCGATTGCTTCAGCTCGGCCGTACCAGCGTTCGGCTTCGCGCTCGGCGTCGCGTCGTCGAGCGTCATCGGCCGCGGCGAGCACTCGGCGATACGCGTCGGCGGCTTGATCGGGACCGACGGGATGCCCGAGTTCGCGACTGAGGACCACGGCTCGCTCGGAGTGGTGTGCGAGCTGTTCGATCGAGACCGAATCGATCTCGTCTGCGAGCTGAGCCAGGAATTCCGCCACCCGATGATGCTTCTCGGCTCGTTCGGCCATCGGCAACGAGCTGTAGACCGCGTCACAGACGATGGCGTGCCGAAACGCCGTGTCTCCCGATCCGTCGTCGACCTGCTCGCCGAGCAGCTCGCGCTCGATCAGTGATCTCACGATTCGCTCGAGCTCGTCCAGGTCGGTGATGCCGGCGAGCGAGGCAGCCGCATCGACCCAGAACACCCGTCCCAGGACCGATGCGTTCTGGAGCAGGTGTCGTTCGTCAGTGGTGAGCGCATCGACCCTCGCGTCGATCATCGCTCTCGCCGTGTCAGGAAGCCCGACTGCGGGGAAGTCTGCCGCAACCTCCCATCGCTGCTCGGCGGAGACGAGCAGACCCCGCTCGATCAGATACTGCACGACCTGCTCGATCAGGAACGGCACTCCGCCGACCGCATCGAGGATCCGGTCCTCGACCGCGGGCCCGAGCACGACCTCGTCCAGCTCGTGTTGCCCCACGGAACCGAGGACCACACCGATCAGCTCGAGCGATGCATCCCGGTCGAGCGGATCGAGGTCGATCGTGGCGACCGACACCGCCTCCAACTCGGGCCGGCTGGACAGATCCTCGCGGGTCGCGAGCACGACGAGGATCGGGCTGGGTCCCGCGCCGTCGAGCCCCGCCAGGAACTCCAGCAGGATCGGGTCGGCGGCATGTGCGTCGTCGATCACGAGGACCAACGGTCGATCGCGGGCGAGCGCGAGGACCAACGCCCTCGCGACCGCACTCTGCTCGTCCATTCTGCGGCTGCGCAGCGGCGCGTTGGTGAAGTTCCCGGCGATCGGATCGACCAGCCCGAGCATCTCGGCCAACCGAGCCAGGCCGACGAGATTGGGCTCGCGGTCAGGGCTGATGAGCTCGGCCACTCGGACCTTCAACTGTGCGAGCGACACCTCGACGTCGACGACGTGCTCGAGCCCGAACACCGGTCGGAGGGCATCTCCCAGCGGCTGCCACGGGTCACTCGCCCCGTAGGGCCGGCCGCGCCCCCAGAGAACACGTGTCGACCGCCTCCGAACGATTCGACGGTGCATCTCGGCTGCGAGACGTGTCTTGCCCATGCCGGCCTCGGCCACCACCTGGACGAAGTGGACCTCGCCGCCGAGTGCGCTCTGGTCGGCGAGGTCGAGCAGCATCGCGAGCTCGTCGTCGCGGGCCACGATCCGGGCCGGAAACCCCACCTCCGGTGGCCGTCCGGCGGTGTTCCGCCGACCCGTGGCCGCATAGGCCACCACATCATCTCGCTTGCCACGGAGGCGATAGGGCTCCCTCGCCTCGAATCGAACCGATCCGACCGTGGCATCGCGCGTTCTCTCACCGACGAGGATCTCGCCCGGCTCGGCGGCCTCGACGAGGCGGTGAGCGGTGTTCACGGTGTCGCCGGTGACCGTCGGTGCACCGCTCGGGCCCACCCGCCCGACCAGGACCTCGCCGGTGTAGATCCCGATCCGGAGCACGAGTTCGGGTCGGAGTGACCCGAGGGTCTCACTCAGGGCCAGGGCAGCGTGCAAGGCACGGGCGGGATCATCCTCATGGGCGACTGGCGTGCCGAAAACCGCCATGAGTTCGTCGCCGATGATCTTGTCGACAGCACCACCGTGGAGGTCGATCACCGGCACCAGCGCGTCGAAACACTCGTCGAGGAGCACCTTGACCGCCTCGGGATCACGGCCGTCGGAAAGGGTCGTGAACCCGGCGATGTCCGCGAACAACACGGTGACGACCCGACGCTCGGCCGACGTTGCATCGCTCCCGACGGCTTGGCCACAGGAGGGACAGAAGCTGGCGTCGTGCGGGAGTGAGGCCCGACAACCTCCGCAGAGGTCCGAGGCACTCATGGACTCAGATGCAGTCGTTGCAGTAGAGGAGGTCAGCGTCGGCGAGTTGTGAGCGTGGCTTGACCAGGAAGCAGCTCTCGCAGAGGAACTCGTCGGCACGGCGAGGCTGGACCTTGCCGCCCGATTCGGCGCTCACCACCGGCGCTGCGACGACATCGTCATCGTCGTCGTCCTCGTCGTCTGGCTCGGCGGCGAGCCGGTCCTTGAGGATGGTGTCGAGGTCGTCCTCGACGTCGTCGGGATCGGCCGCGTCCTCGTCGTCGTCGTCCTCGGCCGCGGGCTTTGCCGGAACGACGACATCGTCGTCGTCGTCGTCCTCGTCTTCGTCGACCGGGAGGTCGTCGTCGACCAGGACCACATCGACGTCGAGATCCTCGTCGAGATCCTCGTCGAGGTCGTCGTCGATCTCGTCGATCTCGTCGATTTCGTCTATGTCTTCGATGTCGTCTGGCATGGCTCCTCGCGCACCGAACAGGGTGCAGGGGCGCCGATCATAGGCACCTCTCGCCACAATGCAACTTCAGCGGGTCTGCCTCAACATGCCGCCCGCAGGATCGGGTACGGATTGAGGGCCACCCCGCTGCTGCTTCGGTACTCGGTGTGACCATGTGGCCGGCTACCTCTCGCGTTTCCGCTGTCGCCGACGTAGCCCACGACGTCGCCCGCGGACACGTTGCCGGACTTCCCGAACCGGTCGAGATGGGCCACATACCAGTAGCCGCCGCTGCTGTCGTGCACACGGATCGCCCGTCCGGAGATGCTGCCGTTGACCTGCTCGACCCGTCCGCTCACCGGCGCATGGACCGGGGTTCCGCGAGACGCGAACAGATCGTTGCCGGCGTGCGAACGGCCTCCCGAACGTGGGAACGCCCAGTCGTTGAAGAAGGTCGCTCCCGGAATCGGACACCTGATCGCGCCCGATCCGCCGCCACCCGGGATGGTCAGCTTCTGGCCGACCCGGATGTAGTTCGGGTTGGAGATCCCGTTGGCGCCGGCGATCTTGGCGATCGACGAGCCGTACCGGCTGGCGATCGTTGCCAGCGACTCGCCGGCAGCAACGGTGTGCGAGGTTGCCTTCCCGCCTCCGCCCGAGCCGGGAAGGGTCCCCGGATTGTGGAGAAGCAGCCGCGTCGTGGCATAGATGCGGCCGTCGGTGATGCCGTTCCAGGTCGCGAGGTCGCGACTCGAAAGTCCGTAGCGGGCGGCGATCGACCCCAGTGATTCGCCCGACGAGACGGTGTGCCGTTGACCAGCAAGACCAGGGCCTCCGCTCGACGGCGCCGGGGTCGAACTGCTCGACCCGCTCGATGAGCCGGGCACTTTCAGGGTACGACCGGCGATGATCAGGTTCTTGTTGCTGATCCCGTTGGCCTGGACCAGCGCGCTGATCGTGGTGCCGTGGGCCGCTGCGATGCGGCCCAGCGTGTCACCGGGACGAACCCGGTAGGTGGTAGACGTACTGCCGCTGTCGGTCGAGCCACTGCCGGGCATCTTGAGCACGGTGCCGACGACGATGTGGTTCGGATTGCGAATCCCGTTGATCCTGACGAGTTCGGCCACGGTGGTCTTGTGACGTTGCGCGTAGTCGGACAGCGTGTCGCCCGGCTGGACCTCGTGTGTCGTGCCGGCGAAACCGGACGCGAAGACGAGCGCAGACAGCACGACGGCCCTGAGACGTGTGGAGACGCGAATGACGAACACCTTCCTGCGGTCTCCGC
>DATKWD010000040.1:0-8636 GCA_035529695.1 Acidimicrobiales bacterium
GACAACCGCTGGCCGGCGCCGAGGAGAGCCCACCCGGATTCGGCGTCCTTGTGACGGCCCAAGCACGAGACGTGCCGACGTCGGCGATGGGTCAGCTGAGGGCGCGAACTCGGAGGCCGCGGACTGCTCGAAAGTGCTCGTCGTTTCGTGTCGCGATGCCGAGATCGTGCTCGAGGGCGGTCGCGGCGATGAGCGCGTCCGGCATGGGAATCCCCGCCTCTCGGCGCACCCGACCGGCTCGCTCGGCGACGTCACGGTCGACCGGCAGCTCTCGGAACGGGGCCAGGAGTTGTGCGCTCAGATTCGTCGCCGTGTTCCCGGCGAACAGCTCCGCTCGGGTGATGACCGAGTAGTGGATCCGGTGCCGTCCCGTCCTCAGTTCCCTGGCACCGCGCAGATGATCGACGAAGACATCGGTGTCGACGAGCAGGTCAGCCACGGTCCCACTCCTCTCGCGACGGCACGCTGGCATCGGGTTGGCTCCCGAAGGTGCGCTCGAGGGCCGTCCTCGGATCGGGTCGGTCGTCGAGGTAGACATCGAGCGCGCGTCTGATCACCTCTGCCATCGTGAGGCCCTCGGCCGCTGCGAGCTCGTCGATGCGGTTGCGGAGCTCTTCGGAGAGATAGACCTGGGTGCGCGTCGCAGGCATACAGCAGAAATATACAGCACGACGTACTGCGAGAACACGCGTTCAGACGCTGACGAGCAACGAGTCGAGGTACTGCTGCTTGCACAGGCTGCGCTGCAGCTTTCCCGAACTCGTCTTGGGAAGCGTGCCGGGCGAGACCAGTACGACATCCTTCGGAGGGACACCGACCGCGAGCCGCACGGTCTCGGTGACGGTGCGGCGCACCGGACCGAGCTCGCTCGCCTTCGACTCGGCAACGACCACCATGTGCTCCTTGCCGTGGCCGCCGTCGACGCCGAAGGCGATGACGTTTCCGGCGCGGACACCCTCGACCGACACGAGCGCCCGCTCGACGTCTTCGGGGAACACGTTGCGGCCGCCCACGATGATGACGTCCTTGATGCGGCCGCACATCACCATCTCGCCGTCGATCAGGTAGGCGAGGTCACCGGTCCGGAGCCATCCGTCGCGGAAGAGGCGTGCGTTGTCAGCCGGCCGCTTGTAGTAGCCGGGTGTGACCGAGGTCCCACGGATCTCCAGTTCGCCGACCTCACGGTCGAGCTGCGGGGTGCCGGTCTCGGGGTCCACGACGCGGATCTCGAGGCCCGGGACGGCTCGCCCGAGGATGGGGATACGGCGCACGTTGTCGGCGTTGTGTGCGACGGGCGCTGCGTACCGCTCGGTCTCGAGTACCCGTTGGTCGACCGCGTCGGTGCGCATGCCCGCGCCGGGCACGGGAAACGTCCCGGCAATGGCGATCTCGGCCATCCCGAACGCGCAGAACGCCGATTCCGGTCGGAGTCCGAACACCGCGCCCGCCTCGCAGAAGGCCTCGACCGTGTGCGGGTCGATCGGCTCGGCACCGTTGAGCGCAACCCTCATGGACGACAAGTCGAGATCGGTGACGCCACTCGCCTCTGCTCGGTGCAACGCCCGCGTGGCGAGCACGTAGCTGAAGTTCGGTCCGGCGGTCGCGGTCCCGCGGTAGGTCGAGATCCACTCCATCCAGCGCATCGGCGACCCCATGAAGTCCTGGGGGGCGCCGAGCACCAAGCCACACCCGGTGGTCATCGACGTGCAGAGCAGACCCACCAGACCCATGTCGTGGTAGAGGGGGAGCCATGAGATGAGGACGTCGTCGTCGATGTCGAGCTCGGCGGCCGAGCACAGCGCGTCGAGGTTGGCGCACACCGTGCGGTGCGGGAGCACCACGCCCTTGGGGTCCGATGTCGACCCGCTCGTGAACTGCAGAATGGCGTAGCTGTCGGGGTCGACCACGGGGCGGAACCAGCTCGATGCCTCGGCCGCGATGTCGTCGAGGAGCACCATCGGCGGATCGTCGGCCACGGGCTCGATGAACGGCATGAGCTCAGGGTCGACGAGCACGAGCCGCGAGTCGCTGTGGTGGATGCGGAGCCGCGTGGAGTCGACGAAGGACTCGATGCTCGCCATGCGCATCGGCAACGGCAGCACCACGATCGTCGCACCCGCCAACCAGATGCCCTGGATCGCGGTGACGAGGTGGCGCGAGGTCGGCCCCAGCAGCGCGACGTGGTCGCCCGGTCGGATCCCCCGCTCCTGAAGACCAGCGGCCACGGCCTTGGCCTCGTCGTGGACGGTGGCCCACGAGACGACATCGTGATCGTCGCCGTCGACGAACACCACGTCGTGGCCTCGGGTTGCGGCTCGTTCGACCCGATCCAGCAATGTGGACGGGCCAGGGAACTCGGGAGGGTTCGGCACGACGGGTCTGACCAGCCATTCCGGCGCCGGGTTACGTTCGATTCTTCGGGTCGCCTCGAGACGAACGCTGACCGAGTCGATCAGACGACGATGTTCACGATCTTGGGCGGCCGGGCGATGACCTTCTTTGGTGTCGCTCCGTCGAGATGACGCACGACTCCGCCGTCTGCCAGCGCAGCCGCCTCGGCGTCGGCCACAGAGATGCCGGGGTCGACGTCGACCTTGCCGCGCACCTTGCCGTTCACCTGGAGGATCATCGTGACGGTGTCGACCGCAAGCATCGCCGGGTCGGCTTCGGGCCAGACATGGGCGTGGATGTGGTCGCCGTGCCTGCGCTCCCACAACTCGGCCGTGACGTGCGGTGCCATCGGGGCGAGAAGCAACAGCATGGCGTCGATTGCGAATGGCGTGCTGCCCTGCTTGTAGAGCAGGTTCGTGAACTCCATGAACCCCGCGACCGCGGTGTTGTACGACCAGCGTTCGTAGTCCGCGCTCACCCGCTCGATCAGTCGATGGGCTGCCTTGTCGGCCTCGATCGCCGCATCACCCTCGGCAACTGCCACGGCATCGGACGCCGGGTCGGCCAGACGCCACAGCCTCGCGAGGAAGCGCCGGGTGCCTTCGATGCCGAAACCCTCCCAGTCGACGTCGTCGGCCGGCGGGCCGACGAACAAGTGTGCCAGTCGCAGCGCATCGGCACCGTGAGATGCCAACAGGTCCTCGGGGGCGACCAGGTTGCCCTTCGACTTCGACATCTTCTCGCCGCCGACGCGCACCATGCCCTGCGTGAAGAGACGTCGGAACGGCTCACGCAGGTGCTTCGGTGCCACGCCCAGATCGGCGAGTGCCTTGGTGAAGAACCTGGCATACATGAGGTGGAGGATGGCGTGCTCGACCCCTCCGATGTACTGGTCGACGGGGAGCCAGTGGTCGACCATCGCGGCGTCGAACGGCAGGTTCTCGTTGAGCGGATCGGCGAACCGGAGGAAGTACCACGACGAGTCGACGAACGTGTCCATCGTGTCGGTCTCGCGCATGGCCGGACCGCCGCATGTGGGACAGGTGGTTCGGAGGAATCCGTCGTGCTGTCGCAGCGGCGATTCCCCGGTCGGCAGGAACTCCACGTCGTCGGGCGCCACGACCGGCAGCTCGTCGTCGGGTACGGGAACGATGCCGTGGTCGGGGCAGTACACGACCGGGATCGGACAGCCCCAGAAGCGCTGCCTCGACAGCAACCAGTCTCGGAGGCGGTAGTTGACCGTCGCATTGCCGATGTGCTCGGCCTCGAGCCATGAGATCGCAGCGGCGATCGCGTCTTCCTTGTGGAGACCGTTGAGGTCGAGGGTGTCGCTCGCGCTGTTGATTGCCGGGCCGTCGCCGACGAAGGCCTCGCCGTCGAAGTCGGCAGGTGGTTCGACGGTTCGCACGATCGAGAGATCGTGCGCCTTTGCGAAGTCCCAGTCGCGCTGATCCTGCCCCGGAACAGCCATGATCGCACCGGTGCCGTAGCCCATCAGCACGTAGTCGGCGATCCACAACGGCACCGGTTCACCGTTGAAGGGGTTGCGGAGGTGAGCACCGGTGAACACGCCCCGCTTGTCGAGGCCACCCTCGGCCGACAACCGGTCGATCTCGCTGGTGTTTCGGGCGGTCTCGACGAACGCCTCGACCGCAGCCCGCTGGCCCTCGGTCGCGACCTGGGCGACGAGTGGATGCTCGGGCGCCAGGACTGCATAGGTCATCCCGAAGCCGGTGTCGGGACGAGTGGTGTAGACGTCGACCGCGAGCCCATCAGGGTGGGGGGTCCCATCGAGCGACACCACCGCCATCTCGAACTGGGCGCCCTCGGATCGACCGATCCAGTTGCGCTGCATCGTCTTGACCCGTTCGGGCCAGTCGAGCGTGTCGAGATCGTCGAGCAGTTCCTGGGCGTAATCGGTGATCTTGAAGAACCACTGCTCGAGATCACGAGCTTCGACCAGGTCGCCGGATCGCTCGCAGGTGCCGTCGGCCAGTACCTGTTCGTTGGCGAGCACCGTCTGACAGCCGGGGCACCAGTTGACCGGCGCCTCCTTGCGGTAGACCAGGCCTGCTTCGAGGAACCGGAGGAAGATCCACTGTGTCCACTTGATGTAGGACGGGTCGTGGCTGGTCACGATGCGGCGCCAGTCGTACACCGCTCCGATGCTCTGGAGGCTCTGGGAGAGCTCGGCGACCTTCTCGTCGGTGAACGTCCGCGGATGGACGTTGGTCTTGATGGCGGCGTTCTCTGCAGGCAGACCGAAGCTGTCGAACCCGATCGGCGACAGCACCCCGAAGCCGTTCATCGTCTTGTGCCGGACGATCAGGTCGCCGAAGGTGTAGTTCCGGACGTGGCCCTGGTGCGCTGACCCGCTCGGGTAGGGGTACATCGAGAGCACGTAGTACGGCGGGCGCGGGTCGTCGTTGTCGATCTCGTAGGTGGCTTCATCGCGCCAGCGGGCCTGCCATCGGGCATCGACCTCACGGTGGTCGAAGTCGTTGCGATCGTCGACGGACTCCGAACGAGACGACTCCGTGGGTGCCATGGCGGCCGATCGTACCGATGCGTCCGCCGGAGCCCGAAGCGAGATCTGGGTTTCTGCCCAGCCGCGACGAGGGGTAGATTGCCTGTCCCTTCGGGGCTGTAGCTCAGTTGGCTAGAGCACCACACTGGCAGTGTGGGGGTCGTGGGTTCGAGTCCCATCAGCTCCACCCGAGGCACGGAGGTCCGGCATCACGCCGGGCCTTCGTCGCGTCAACGGCCTTCGTCGAGTCAACGGCCTTCGTCGCGTCAACGGGACGGGTCGCCGGATGGTGTTCCCGCGAGCTCCCATTCGACGGTGGGCACGTCGCGCCACAAGCGTTCGAGGTCGTAGTAGGCGCGGGTCTTGTCGCTGAAGACGTGCACGACGAACGGGCCGTAGTCGACGAGCACCCACTCGAGGTCGTCGAGACCCTCGGTTCGAATCGGTCGAGGTCCGTCGGCGTCCTTGAGCTGTGACTCGATCTCTTCGACGATCGCCTTCACCAGCCTGGAGTTCGGAGCCGAGGCGATGACGAAGTGGTCGGTGACCGCCAGGACATCGCCCACGGCGAGCACCACGGGGTCGGTCGCCTGCTTGTCATCTGCTGCGCGCGCCGCAGCGATCGGCCAGGTGGGGTCTCCGAGGTCGGTCATCAGCCCCTTCCGGTGTAGTCGGAACCGATCACGATCGTGATGTCGACGTTCTCGACGGGCCGCTCCTCACGGATGATCTCGCCGACCCCGAGTGCTTCCTGATAGCCGCGGGCGTCGTCGCTGAAGGTCGGATCGGTGAAGATGATCTGCGTCGTCGTCTCGGCGAACGAGCTGGCGTTGCCGAACACGGTGACTTCAGCTCCTGCTTGCACCAGCGGTGTCACCAGCGGCCCGAGCAGGTCGGGGTCGGTGGTCCCGTTGAGCAGCCGCACCTTGGGCCGCACGCCGAAGGCGGGGCTCGTCGGGAGCGGAATGAGGTCGGTCACCAGCGCCTCGATCTGGGACTCGCTGGGCAGGAACACGACCTTGCCACGATCGGGGTCGTCGATCTCCGACACGGGCAACGTGACCATCTTGACCGGTCCGTTGGCGAGGCCACGGGCGAAGCGCCCGATGCCCGAGCTCACCTCACCGGGAACCGCGCCGTCGCCGCCCGCTGCGATCGCTGCGAGCCACTCCGTCCAGAAGATCTCGTCGCGGGCGATCCGGGCGAGCTCGCTCTCGCCGTCGCTCGTCTCGCTCAGGTACTGACCGACTCCGACCGCTTCGAGCTGGATCTCACCCGACGGGAAGAGCAGCCCGTCCTCGCCGGTCTCGGGGTCGGTGATGATGACCTGGTCGGGGTTGACGAAGGTGAACGGCGCAACGGGTTCGGTGAGCGTGGTCCAGCGGGGGCCGTCGATCTCGATGACATCGAGAATGCCGGTCCCGAGCATGTCCTGGATCACCTGGGTCGCCACTGGTGCTCCGCCACCTTCATACGCCAGCGACAGGGTCTGCTCGCCGAACTGAGGGAGTTCACCGATGGTGTCGGTCGGGATGAAGACAATGGCGCCACCCGCGTCGTTCGGCCCGAGGACCAACAACGTGTATCCCAGGACCTGCTTGCCATCGTTGTGGATGACGAGCATGGTCGGGCTCGGCGTCACGAACGCCTCGAACCCGGGCGCAGTCGGATCATCGGTCACGCGAATGACCTGTCCGTCAGTGCTGTCGCGAACGGTCTCGGACCCGACATATGCGAGCGTGGCTCCGCCACCGAGCAGGATCACCATGACCGCTGCGAACCCGACCCGTCGCCAGATCGCGGGTCGTGGCGGGGGCGAGACGGTCTTCTTGCCGCGACGCCACCGGCGGCGCGGTTCGTCGGGGTCGTCGGACTGGCCGGCGCCATCGGAGGGGGCCGTGGATCCGGGCTGGGGAGGGGACGCCGCGCCCACTGATCCGGGTGACACAACGGTCGCCGCAGCTGCGAGCACGGATTCGGCCGCGACGCCGACCCCCACGTGGCCGCCTTCTGCCGCCCCGTCGTTCTCGAGGTCTGTCTCGGCCCCATCGGTGTCGATCCCGGACACCGGATTCATCGCCGATTTCGCGATGTCATCGGGTGGGGTGTCGACGTCGGTGAAGACGGCGAAGAGCTCGCGGATCTCCTCCACCTCCGCGTCAGGATCGTGCTGCGCCGACGCGGCCGGAGCGTGAGCGAGTTCGATGAGATCAGAGTCGGTCGACTCGGCGGTCAGCGTCAGGCTTGCCGACTCGATCGTGGGTGGGCTCACGTCGACCGGTGGCGGGGCATCCACCTCTTGTACCGCCGGTCGAGCTGGGCGACGCTGAATGGCGGGTCGAGGTGGGGCCGGCGGCCGGGACGACCGGGTGGGCTCGGCCGGATCGTCGAGCCCGGTCCTGCGTGGCGTTGGTCGGGGAGCTGACCCCGCCGGTGGGTCGGCCAACGCATCGAAGGGCTCGTGCCCTGCGAGCTGCGCGTTGCGCGCCGCGCGAAGTCGAGCGCGGGCACCGGTGCCATTGCTCGGCATCTCGAACTGGAGATCTTCGCCGGCGCCGATGTCGGACTGGGTTGGGTCAGTGGGCGGTAGACGATCCTCGTCGCCGCCCCCGGGTCGACGGGAGGTCACGTGGTTCCACGATAGAGCCACGCGACCCGAACACAGCGGCAGGGCCTCACCTTCGGCCGCCGTACAGTCGTCGGCTCCGCACGCAGGCGATGACGTCCTTCGGGAGCAGGTAATCGAGGGGACGCCCGTCGGCGACGCGCGATCGGAGGTCCGTCGACGACACCTCGAGCCGCGGCACCTCGACCCGCTGCCACGTGAAGCCGCCGGGCAGGCGGCGATCGAGCCCCTCTCCGGGCCGGTCGACCACCACGATCGTCGACGTCTCGCGAACCTCCTCGACGCGCTCCCAGGTGTCGAGCCCGGCGGCGGCGTCACTTCCGAGTACCAAGAAGACCTCATCGGCGCCTTCGGCGCGCAGCTGGGCAATCGTGTCGGCCGTGTAGGACAGCCCGCCGCGCCGAAGTTCGAGATCGCTCGCTTCGAGCCCGTCGACACCGTCGACGGCGGCTTCGACCATGGCCAGACGATCCTCGGCCGGGGTGATGGTGCGGCTGCCGATCTTCTGCCACGGGGCGTTCGCCACCACCAACAGCATCCGATCCAGCGCAAGGGTGTGGCGCACGTTGACCGCCGTGACCAAGTGGCCCACGTGGGGTGGGTCGAAGGTTCCGCCGAACAGGCCGATCGAGGTCACCGGCGCACCGTAAACGAAAGTGGTTTGTCACCACGGCGACGCACCCGCCATCCTCGTGACGTCGCCGATTCCCCACGTGACCGATGTCACGCACGGAAAAGGAATCCTTCCGGTAACGGCGTCGTTCTAGTCAGCACGGCGGAGACGGTGTCGAACCGCCCGAGATCCCCCTCCCCTCCCCACGGGAATGACACACCCGTCATTTAGGTTGCATCGAGAGCCATGACAGACTCAGTAGGCCAGTACCTCAACGAAATCGGCATGGTGCCGTTGCTCAACGCCCAGGAAGAGCGAGAGCTCTCCCAACTGATCGAAAAGGGTTTCGAAGCGCGAGCGGCCATCGACGACGGTGACGACTCCATCGCGAACCGGCGTGCGGTCCGCAAGGCGGCCAAGGCCAAGGACCGGTTCATCCGCGCCAACCTCCGCCTCGTGGTGAGCGTTGCCCGCCGCTA
>DATKWD010000041.1:0-8085 GCA_035529695.1 Acidimicrobiales bacterium
CTCGCCCACCAGGAGCACCCCATGACCGAAGCCGTGATCGTCTCGACCGCCCGTACCCCGATCGGTCGGGCCAACAAGGGGTCGTTGGTCGACATGCGCCCTGACGATCTCACCGCCACCATCGTCAAGGCGGTGCTGGCCGAGCTGCCCGAACTCGACCCGAACGAGATCGAAGACCTCATCCTCGGCTGTGGCCAGCCCGCAGGTGAGGCCGGGTACAACCTGGGTCGCGTCGCCGCGGTCATGGCCGGGCTCGACGACGTGCCGGGTGTCACCGTGAACCGCTACTGCTCGTCGTCGCTCCAGACCATCCGCATGGCCGCCCATGCGATCAAGGCCGGCGAGGGCGACGCCTTCATCGCTGCGGGTGTCGAGACCGTGAGCCGCTACGTGCACGGCGCGTCCGACGTGGGCCCCCACCATCCCGACTTCGCCGACGCCGAGGCCCGCACGGTCGAGCGCAGCCAGGGTGGCGCCTCGACGTGGGAGTCCCCGGCCGGCCTGCCCGACATCTACATCGCCATGGGTCAGACCGCCGAGAACGTCGTCCAGAAGGAAGGTGTGGCTCGCGAGGACATGGACGCCTTCGCCAAGCGCAGCCAGGACCTGTCGGTGCAGAGCCAGGAGAACGGATTCTTCGAGCGCGAGATCACCCCGATCACGCTCCCCGACGGCACGGTGATCAGCAAGGACGACGGACCTCGTGCCGGCACCACGCTCGAGAAGCTCGCGTCGCTCAACCCCGTGTTCCGCCCCGACGGTCAGGTGACCGCCGGAAACGCGTGCCCGCTCAACGACGGCGCCGCAGCCGTCATCGTCATGAGCGACACCCGCGCCAGGGAACTGGGCATCAAGCCGCTCGCTCGCATCATCAGCTCGGGCGTGACCGGCCTCAACCCCGAGATCATGGGTCTCGGCCCGATCGAGGCGTGCCGTCAGGCCATGAAGCGCGCCGGCATGACGATCGACGACATCGACATCGTCGAGATCAACGAGGCCTTCGCCGCCCAGGTGCTTCCGTCGGCCGAGCATCTCGGCATCGACATGGCCAAGCTCAACCCCAACGGCGGCTCGATCGCCCTCGGTCACCCCTTCGGCATGACCGGTGCCCGCATCATGACGACGCTGCTCAACGGCCTCGAGGACTCGGGAAAGAGCATCGGTATGGAGAGCATGTGCGTCGGCGGCGGCCAGGGCATGGCCATGATCGTCGAGCGGCTGTAACAAGGCGTTCCCCGGTCGGCACATGCGGTCGCTCCGCTCCCTGGTTCGACGGGCGCTGGCGCGTCCTCCCGCCGAACGGCAGGCAGCGGCAAGGCTGCGGAGCAGCAAGGACGGTGCGAGGCCGACGAGGCACGAGGAGGCCGATCGGCCGCGGCCTGCGTGACCGGGGAACGCGAAGTTACGTGAGGGGTTCGGCGGTGGCGCTGTAGCCGGGGCCGAGGTGGCTGGTGTCGTTGAAGCAGCGCACCGCCCACCGGCCGTCGGGCATCACCACGACGTGGCTGATCGAGGCATTGTCGGCGTCGGTGAACACGAAGCCGCGCTCGGCGCCGGCAGCATGGCGCACGATCTCACCGATCACCCCCCCGTGGCTGAACACGGCGACCGTCTGGTCGGGGTGTGTCTCGGCGATGCGTTCGATCGAGCGGTGCACGCGGGCGCGGAAGTCGTCCTGCGGCTCGCCGCCGGGAACGATGTCCCACCGCTGCTGGGTCCACATCTCGATGATGATCGGATCCCGTTCGGCGGCTCGCTTGCGGAACTCGCCGCCCTCCCAGTCGCCGAGGAAGACCTCGCGAAGGTCGGGCTCGACGATCGGCTCCATGTCGAGCGCGTCGAGCAGTGGGCGGGCGGTCTGTGCCGTGCGTTGGAGCGGGGTCACGTAGATGGCGGCGAACCGCTCACCGCTGCGGATCAGCCGGTCGCCCACGAGCCGAGCTTGTTCCTCGCCGTCAGGATGCAGCGGCGGGTCACCCTGCCCGTCGACGAGCGGAAACGACTCGCCGGCGACGGCTGGAGCCGACTCGCCGTGCCGCACGAGCAGGATCTCGCACGCGCCAGGAGGTGGCGTGAAGCGGGACTGGCGGTACTCCTCTTTCGACTCGCTCATCGCGAATCCTCTCAGGTGCCGTACACGGGTTCGGGGGCGATGGCTCGGCCGAGCAGCGACGTGACGGCTTCACCCACGTCGGCCGGGTCCCACCGCCGCCCGATGTCGACCTGGGCATCGTGACGGAACCCGTCCATGACCTGGATGCGTCCGCCCTCGACCTCGAAGACCCGCCCGGTCACCTCGCCCGACGATGCCGAAGCGAGGTAGGTCACCAGCGGAGCGACGTTCTCAGCTGCCACGGCATCGAAGCTGCCGTCGGTCGGCGCCGCCATCGTCTCGGCGAACACCTCTTCGGTCATGCGGGTCCGGGCGACGGGGGCGATGGCGTTGGCGGTCACGCCGTAGCGCCCCAGCTCGGCGGCCTGCACCAGCGTGAGCGACGTGATGCCCCCCTTGGCGGCGCTGTAGGCGGCCTGCCCGACCGAGCCGAGCAGCCCGGCGCCCGACGAGGTGTTGATGATCCGGCCCGAAACCTCAGCACCCGCCTTGGCCTGTTCGCGCCAGTGCGCCGCAGCATGCCGACCGACGAGGAAGTGGCCCTTGAGGTGCACGCGCATCACATCGTCGAACTCGTCCTCGGTCGCCGAGAACACCATCCGATCTCGGATCACGCCGGCATTGTTGACCACCGCGTGCAGGTCGCCGAAGGTGTCGATCGCAGCTCGGATCAGGCGCTGGCTGCCCTCCCAGTCGGACACGTCGTCACCGTTGACGATGGCCTCGCCCCCGGCTGCGGTGATGGCGTCGACCACCTCACCCGCGGGTCCGGTCGATCGTCCGGTTCCGTCGAGTTCGGCGCCGATGTCGTTGACGACGACCTTGGCGCCTTGTCGTCCCAGCTCGAGGGCGTGCTCGCGTCCGATGCCGCGCCCAGCGCCGGTGACGATGGCCACCCGACCTTCACAGATTCCGCTCATGACCGGCGAGTCTCCCAGAACCCGGCGACCCTCCAGAAATGCCGTGCACCCGGTCCGCCCTCCCCGTCAGCGTTCGGTCCAGTTCGATCGGGCCAGTCGGAACAGGACGTGCCGACGCAGGACGCTGTCGCGATCGACGTTCGGATGGTCGAAGTCGTCGGCTGGATCGTGCGTCATGCCGAGGCGTCGCATGACTCGCTGACTCGGCAGGTTGGTGGTGGTGGTGAACGAGAGGATCTCGTCGAGGTCGTGTTCGGCGAACCCGAAGGTCACCGCCGCCCGTGCTGCCTCGGTGGCGTACCCCTGACCCCAGGCATGCGTTGCGAGCCGCCAGCCGACCTCGACGCACGGAGTGAAGGAGGCCTCGAAGCTCGGGGCCAGCAGCCCGGTGAAGCCGATGAACTCGGATGTCTCGACGACTTCGAGGGCCCACAGCGACGGTTCGCCGAGGTCGAACCGCCGCTCGATCTCGGTGACGTGCGCATCTGACTCGCCTCGGGTCAGCGGAGCTGGAAAGTGCTCCATCACGACCGGGTCGGCATTGAGCGCGGCGTAGGGAGCGAGGTCGTCGTCGCGCCACTCGCGCAGCAGCAGACGGTCGGTGCGGAGTCGGGGAGTGATGGCCCCGAGGCTATGGCCCGGGCCTCGCGGCGGCAGACTGCAGGGGTGTCGAAGCGTCGCCTCGCCGTGGTCATGATCATCGGTGATCCTTGGGGGACCGAGATCGATGGTCTGCGACGAGCGCTCGGGGACTCCCAACTGCGGCGGATCGTGCCGCACATCACCCTCATTCCGCCGATCAACGTCCGTGACGACGCCCTTCCCGAGGTCCTTGCCGTGATGCGCAACGCCGCAGCCACGAGAAGGGGACCCGTCACGCTCACCGTCGGCCCGGTGGCCACGTTCGCGCCCGCGAATCCGGTCCTCTACCTCCAGGTCGAGCCGGCCGGCGAGGTTCGAAGCCTCTTCAACGCCTGCCTGGTGGGTCCCCTCGAACGGCCACAACAGCGCGAGTTCGTTCCGCACGTCACCATCGACATCAACCGGCCGGACGACGAGCACGCCGCCGCCCGCTCCCTGTTGTCGGGCTACCGGGCCGATGTCACGATCGAACGGCTCGACCTCATGCAGCTCGCGATGATCGACGGTCGAGAGCGTTGGCAGCCGATCGCCGATGCCGACTTCGGCGGCGCCGTGTCGGTCGATGCCGGTTCGCTGCGGGTCGCATTGACGACCTCGACGCTCGTCGACCCGGTGGCTTCGGCGACCCTCGAGCTCGACTCTGATCGGTTGCTCGGCAACGGCATGGGCGATGGGCTCGTGGTCACGGCTCGCGATCCGCAGGGGCGTGCGGTCGGCCTCGCCGCCGGCCGGAGACGTGGCCGCCGAGCCTCGGTGCTTCGTGCCATCTTCGTCGCCGATGGCGCCCGCCGACAGGGCTTGGCCCGTCGCCTCGTCGAGGCGTGGGAGCGAGTCGCGGTCAGCGGTGGGGCCGTGCGGGCAGTCGCGCCCGGTCTTTCCTCAGACGAACGAGCCTTGCTCGCTCACCTCGGCTGGGATCAGAGCGAACCGATTCCCGATCGCCGTTTCAGCTGACGGGGCGTCGCCCGACGATCACCGGCGCCGTGGTGCACCGGTGGAGTGTTGCTGCTGCACCGGAGGCATGGCGGCACCGGTCAGAGGGGCGGCCTCGTGCAGGCACCGGAGGGACTTGCGGGAGGGCTGGTTACCCTCCACCGATGCTCGAGGTTCGCTCCCACGTCGAGGTCGACGCGCCGGCGAACGAAGTGTTCGGGTTCGTCGCCGATGCGTCGAACAACCCCATCTGGCAGAAGGGCATCAGGTCGTGCGTCTGGACTTCGCACGGACCGATTGCGGAGGCCTCGACGTACCACCAGGAGGCGTCCTTCCTCCGACGACGCATGGTCTCGTCGTTCATCGTGAGCGACTTCGAACCGGGTCGGAGCATCACCTTCGACACGCTCGAGTCGACGTTCCCGATCGAGGTCACCCGCCTGGTCGAACCACTCGCTGCACGACGCTGCCGGGTGTCGGCGCACGTGTCCGGCGAACCCAGAGGCCTGTTCAGATTCGCGGCACCATTGACGAACCGCGTCGTCGCGCGCCTCGTGGCGCAGGACCATCGCCGGCTCGTCCGCCACTTCGCAGCCCGCTGAACCCGATTCGGACCGCTCGTGGCGCGAGCACATGGGTGCGGCCGCGAGCTGTCGGCGCCGACCCTCGCCGCGTCGGTCGCTACCGTCGCCTTCGGTGACGAGATACACGGTGGTGGGCGCGGGCGCGGTCGGGCTGCTCTACGGGGGACGGCTGCAGCAGGCGGGCCATCAGGTGACCTGGGTGATCCCGGCCGCAGCCGACGAGGTGCGCAGGCACGGCATCCGCATCGACGCCGCGGGTACCTCCACGACCCTCGAGGCCGGGGTGGTGTCCGAGCCGGGCGCGGCGCCGAAGGCCGAGGTCGTGCTGGTCGCCCTGAAGTCGACGGCGAACGATCGCTTCGCCGAACTCGTCGGACCGGCCGTGACCGAAGGGGCGACTGTCGCGTTGTTCCAGAACGGACTCGGGGCCGAGGACCGACTGCGCCGTGCGGTTCCGGACTGCGGATCCATCGTCGGCGCGCTGTGCTTCGTCTGTGCGCATCGCCGGGCGCCCGGTCACGTCGAGCACCTCGACTACGGGTCGGTCGACGTCGCCGAGCACGGGGCGCACGTCGTGACGGCCGCGGTCCGGCGTCTTGCTGAAGACCTCGAGTCGGCTGGGTTCGCGGCCACGGCCCACCCCGATCTCGGCACCGCCCGGTGGAGGAAGCTGGTGTGGAACATCCCGTACAACGGTCTGTCGGTCCTGCTCGACGCCAGCACCGACGAGCTGATGAACGACCCGTCGTCCCGCTCGCTGGTCACCACGATGATGTCCGAGGTCGTGACCGCCGGTCGTGCCTGCGGTGCCGACCTCGACGAGGCCTTCGCGGAGGGCAGACGAGACATGACCCTGACGATGACGCCGTATGCGCCCAGCATGAAGCTCGACTCCGAGGCAGGACGACCCATGGAGATCGCTGCGATCTATGACGCTCCGATCGACGCGGCACGCCGGGCCGGGGCACCGATGCCGACGGTCGAGGCGATCCGCGACCAGCTCCGCTTCGTCGCCGCTCGTCGCTGACGATCGACCTTTGCCACTCAGGTCGGCATGAGGTCGGCGGGGCTCGCCTTCAGGAAGAAGAGCTCGAGCTGGATGTTGTCCGGGTCGCGGAGCACCAGGACGTCCCAGCTCTCCCCCTCGGTGATGCCCGAGTGGCTGATGTCGAGGCGGTCGAGCCGTTCGAGCCACGCATCGAGCTCGGCTCGCGACTCGACGTTGAACGCCAGGTGGTCGAGTCCGACGCGACGCTCGCTGAAGGTCGACCCGTCGTTCGCATCGTGCTGTTCGAGGCCGATGATCACCATCGAGTTCGGCTCGACGATGTAGCGGACGTCGTAGCCGCGATCGTCGTTGCGTCCGCCGAACAACGGCACCGCCCCGAACAGCTCTCGATACCAGGCATCGCTGGCGTCGAGGTCGGTGACGCTCAGGTCGACGTGGGAAATTCCGGTGATGGACGGCATGGGACGGTCTCCTCGGTGGCGGACTCTCATCATCGACCGAACCCCGGGGTGCTGTCGATGACCTGCGAGGAGACGAGGCGAGGCGACTTGGTGTGATCAGCTCGGCGGAACCCGGTCGCGAGCGGCAGGCATCCAGTTGGGGCCGGCAGTCTCGTCGATCCTGGCGAGCAGGGTGAGTCCGGCGTCGTCCATGAGTTCGACGAACTCGGTCGTGCGCGCTCGGCCGAGATGTCGCCATGCGTCCGAGCACAGATCGTCGAGCCGGTCCTCGAGGTCGTGGCGGTGAGCGATCCCCGCTGCGTTGACGCGGCCATCGGTCACGAAGCCCCGCTCGTCGAGTTCGGCCACGGCCGAATCGAGCAGGGTGTCGTCGGCGCCGCGACTCCGCGGCAACCAGTCGTCGGCGTAGTTGCGCCACGCGCCGTCGAGGATGCCCGCAGCAGTGGTCGACAGCCCGTCGGCGATGACCATGGCCCAGTGGGTGTCCCCGCGCCACTCTCGGATGCAGTTCACGCCGAGCCAGGCCGACAACAGGCGATCGTCAGGTCTGGTTCGGTCGCGGAGCGAGGCGAACAAGGCCCGGCCGGCCGGGTCGAGTGCGTCGGCAGCGGCCCAGAACTCGTCGGCCATCGCTGCGAGCGGCTCGCAGATCTCGGGAACGAATTCGTGGAGACCGGCCACGACTGCTGCGTCGCGTGCCAGTGCCGTCGATTCGAAGTCGGTGTGGGCGCGGCAGAGGTCGAGGGCCATGGCGACGAAGTCCTGGTGAATCGATCCGAACGCGGCCGTCACCGCTCCATTGCCGGCGTCGCCGAGCGAATGCCCGCGAGTGGCGACGTAGTAGCCCATGCCGTCCGGCACGCCGAGGGCGGCATAGTTGGCGACGCCGACCGGGTCCCAGAAGATCCAGCCGATCAGGCGGTGAGATGCCAGCGCGGCGCCAGCGGTGAGCACCCGCCACTCGACGTCGGTTGCCATCGGCTCAGTCGGTGACCGCGGCGAACGCCGGCCCCCACCAGAGCGTCGGCGCACGCAGCACGTCGCCGCCCTTGGCGAGTTCGCTGGCGTCACCGAAGACCTCGACCGACGTGACGGTGAGGCAGTCGAGGTACTTGGGTGCGATCTCGAGGAAGACCGGACCCATCCCGTGTGCGACCACCGCATCGTTGTCGACGTACGCCTCGTAGAGCTTGCCGCGAGCATTCTCCTCGTCGAGGTACCAGTCGTAGACGAGCGTTCCCGGTTCGGTCTTGCTGTACATGACCATGGCCTCGGCCATCGCACGGAATCGATCGATGTCGCCGACCTCGAACTCGATGACCAGCCGGATGCCTTCGTTCTCGCTCATGAGCGCCGACGGTAGCGCCACCCGTCGATGTCTGCCTTCGGCTCAGTCCTTGGCGTCGGACCACCGGCCGATCAG
>DATKWD010000042.1:0-4099 GCA_035529695.1 Acidimicrobiales bacterium
ACGATGAACAGCTATCTCGAGAAGCTCGTCGTCCTGCTCACGGGCAACTTCGGCAAGCCCGGCGGGATGAACCTGCACACTCACCTCGGGCCGCTGTTCGGCCGGCACGACGATCGGACCACCCCGGTCACCGGCCACCGCCTGGTCACCGGTCTCGTGCCGTGCAACGTGATCCCCGACGAGATCATCACCGACCACCCTGGGCGCTTCCGGGCGATGCTCGTCGAGTCGGGGAATCCGGCCCACAGCCTCGCCGAGTCGGCCCGGTGGCGCGAAGCGTTCGAGGCGCTCGACTTCTCGGTCGTGATCGACGTGGCGATGACCGAGACGGCCCGGCTGGCCGACTACGTGCTGCCTGCGGCGAGTCAGTACGAGAAGTGGGAGGCCACCTTCTTCACCCTCGAGTTCCCCGAGAACAGCTTCCACCTCCGGGCGCCGATCCTCGAGCCCGAAGGCGACACGCTGCCCGAGCCCGAGATCCACGCCCGCCTCTGCCGCGAACTCGGCGTCATCACCGACGAAGTCGTCGACCCGCTCCGAGCGGCCGCCGAGGCGGGGCGCGACGAGTTCATGGGGGCATTCTTCACGGCTGTGGCCGACGCGCCCGAGCTGAACAACTACCTGCCGGCGCTGCTCTACGAGAGCCTTGGTGCCACGTTCGACGACGGCCCGGCTCCTGCCGCCCTGTGGGGCCTGGCGCAGCGGGCGGCGATGTCGATGCCCGACTCGGTCGAGGCAGCCGGGTTCGCCAACGGGGACGAGTTGTTCGATGCCATCCACACCGGCCGGAGCGGCGTGGTCTTCTCGGTCGACGACCACGATGTGACCTTCGACCGCATCGTCCACGCCGACGGCAAGATCCACCTCGCGATCGCTGAACTGCTGGCCGAGGCAGAGGGCTTGGCGGGCGAGACATCAGACCGTCACGACGACTGGCCGTTCATCCTCGCCGCCGGCGAGCGCCGATCGTCGACCGCCAACACGATCTTTCGTGACCCCGACTGGCGCAAGAAGGACCGCGACGGCGCGCTGCACGTCCACCCCGCCGATGCCGCGAGCGTGGGCCTGGTCGACGGTGGAAAGGCACGCATCATCACCCGCACCGGCGAGGCAACGGCCCTGGTCGAGCTCCGCGACACCATGCAGCCCGGCTTCATCTCGTTGCCCAATGGCTTCGGCGTCGACCATCCGGGCGGCGACGGCGACTCGGTCGTCACGGGGGTCGCACCGAACGAGCTCACCGCCGCCGACGACCACGACTGGTTCGCAGGCACCCCCCACCACAAGCACGTCCCCGCCCGACTCGAGCCGGTCGCATCATGACCGCCCACTGCGGCCATCCGTGGTGCGCTTTCGACGAGATCTCGTTCGTCTTGACCCACGCATGCATGAGGCGGGTCGGGGGGTGAGGCGCACCCGGTTCGATGACTGGGATGCCGGCTGCGCCCGATGCCGAACCCCGTGCTGGTCGATCGTCGCACCGGCGACCGGGTGCGCCCATCGGTCGTCGACGAGACGACCGGCGAGGCCATCGAGGTCCGGCACCTGGCCCTGAACCGACGCTGAGAGGATTCGTCATGTTGGAGATGCGCGAAATGTGCGAGAAGTGCGAGACCACGCTGCCGGCCGATTCGGACGCGGCGACGATCTGCTCGTTCGAGTGCACGTTCTGCGCGTCGTGCGCGGCAGGGATGGGGTCTGTGTGTCCCAACTGCGGCGGCGGTCTCGAGCGACGTCCGAAGCGGGCGTCATGACCGAAACCGACGTGGCGTTCAACCCGTTCGAGCCCGGGTACTTCGAGAACCCCTACCCCCAGTTCGAAGGCCTCCGTGATCACGATCCGGTGCACGAGACCCCGTTCGGGACCTACTTCGTGACCCGGCATGCCGATGTGCTCCGGCTCCTTCGCGACCCGTCGATGAGCGTGTCCGACGAGCATGCTGCACCGACCCCCATGGACGATCTGCGCACCGAAGCCCTCGGCGACGAGAACGACCTCGGCGGACGTCGACTCTCGATGCTCGACCGCGACCCTCCCGACCACACCCGCCTCAGGCGCCTGGTGTCTCGGATCTTCACGCCCCGGCGCATCGGCGAGTTGGCGCCCCGGATACAAGAACTGGTCGACGGGCGACTCGATGCCCTTGCGGACGCCGCCGGCGGCGACCTGATCGGGGAGCTCGCGTTTCCGCTCCCGTTCGACGTCATCAGCGAGATGCTCGGGATGCCCGACAGCGACCGAGACCAGGTTCGTGACTGGTCGGGCACCGTGGTCCGCTCGCTCGAGCCGGTCGTCGATCCGGAGGTCCTCAAGGCGATCGCCGAAGCCGGCACCAACCTCGACGCCATGATCCGCGAGGTCATCGAGTGGAAACGCAGGCATCCCGATGACCGTCTTCTCTCGATGCTGATCGAGGCCGAAGACGATGGCGACGTGCTCGACGACGACGAGCTGGCGGCACAGGTCCTGCTGCTCTTCGTGGCAGGACACGAGACCACGGTCAACCTCATCGGGAACGGCGTCAAGGCGCTCATCGACCACCCCGACGAGCTCGTCAAGCTGCGCGCCGAACCCGGGCTGATCGAGAGTGCGGTCGAGGAGATCCTCCGCTACGACAGCCCGGTTCAGATGAGCCGGCGGATCAACCTCTCGGACCACGAGCTCCATGGGACGACGATTCCGAAAGGGACCTTCATCGTTGCCGGACTCGCGGCGGCGAACCGCGACCCGCGGCAATTCGGCGAGACGGCCGGTCGGCTCGACATCACTCGGGCCGATGCCCGCGAACACGTGGCGTTCGGAGGCGGAGCCCACTACTGCCTCGGCGCGGCACTGGCCCGGCTCGAGGCACAGACCGCGATCGGCTCGCTCGTCAACCGGTTCGCATTCATCGAACCCCGCGCCGATGCGGTCTACAACGGCCGCATCAATCTGCGAGGCCTCGACACCTACGACGTTGCGCTCGGGTGAGCATCTCGAAGAAGGACGGCGCACGCACTAGTTCAGGACGGGCGCGCAGTCATGACCGCAGTCGGCGTCGGGGTCGGGATTCGCGACGGGACGGTGCAACACTGCGTGGGTCGGGTCGAGGACGATCCGGCGCTCGTCGTCTTCTCCGATGACCTCGGCGTCGGCGTCGACGATGAGGCTGTACCCGCCAGGCTCGTCAGGCGGCCAGAGCAGGCTGACGGCTGGTCGCGCCGATGCGTTGCGTCCCGATGATCGCCCGCAGCCGCCCACCAACTGCGCGTCCTGCCAACCGAGGACCATCGACACGGCATGTGGGCGTCCGAGGTCGTCGGAGGTGAGCAGATAGGGCGTCGACGATCGATCTGCGATGGCCAGGGCGAGGCCTTCGAGCTCGACCGGGATCGACATGGCTTCACGGTAGATCACACCGTGGTCGACACGCTGAGGTCTGGCGCTGAGCGGTCAGTCCTTCCTGGCCCGGCTCGGCGCGACACGTGGTGGTTCGCCGGGCATCTTGGGGTATTGCGGTGGCCAAGGCGCGTCGGGCAGGCCGGCATCGCGGTCTGCGCGGTGGAGGTCCAACAGCGGCTCGAGCGATTGAGGGCGGTCGTTCATGGCCGCCCAGGGGTCGGGCGTCGACGCGACCCGTTCGGCGATGACCGGGATCGTGAGCTCGTCGGGATCGACGTCGACCACATCGTCCCAGCTGAGGGGTGTCGAGACCTGTGCACCAACTCGAGACCTGACCGACCAGGCACCGAACACGGTCTTGTGGGGCGCGTTCTGGTTGAAATCCACGAAGACCCGGGTCCCGCGCTCCTCCTTCCACCATCGAGCGGTGATCAGCTCGGGGCGTCGGCGCTCGAGCTCTCGGGCCAAGGCCACGGCGGCGAGCCGGACGTCGTAGCTGTCCCATCGGGGTTGCAGCCGGACATAGATGTGCAGTCCTCTGCTGCCGGAGGTCTTCGGGAAAGACTCGACGCCGAACTCATCGAACAGTGCCTTCAACTCGAACGCCGTCTCGCGAACCATGTCGAAGCTGACGCCGGTCGTGGGATCGAGATCGAGCCGCAACTCGTCGGTGTGGGCCTCGTCGGCAGCGGTGAAGGGCCAGACATGGAATCCGAG
>DATKWD010000043.1:0-7401 GCA_035529695.1 Acidimicrobiales bacterium
GTGCATCTTCAGCAGCGGCGTCATGCCGGCGGTGTCGCCGAAGTCGTAGCGGTACTCGCCCTTGGTGAGCGTCGGGCAGGCGGCCGGTTCGACGCACCGGATGACCGGGTTCATCCGGCCGGCCAGCTTCTCGCGCATGAAGGGGAACGAGAGCCCGCCGAAGTTCGAACCACCACCGGTGCACCCGACCAACACATCGGGTGTCTCCTCGACCATCGCGAGCTGGAGCAGGGCCTCCTCGCCGATGATCGTCTGGTGCAGCAGCACGTGGTTCAGCACGCTGCCGAGCGCGTAGCGGGTGTGGGGATCCTCGACGGCCTGGCTGACGGCCTCGCTGATGGCGATGCCGAGGCTGCCGGGATGGTCGGGATCCTCGGCGAGGAGACTCCGGCCATAGTCGGTCACGTCGGACGGACTCGGGTGCACCGTGGCACCCCAGACCTCCATCATCGTGCGCCGGTAGGGCTTGGTCCGGTAGCTGGCGGCCACCTGCCAGACCTCGCACTCCATGCCGTACTGCGAGGTGGCGAAGGCCAGGGCGCTGCCCCACTGGCCGGCGCCGGTCTCGGTCGTCAGCTTCGTGATGCCCTCTTGATGGTTGTAATACGCCTGGGGCACTGACGTGTTGGGTTTGTGCGAGCCGGCCGGGCTGACGCCCTCGTACTTGTAGAAGATCTTCGCCGGGGTGTCGAGCATCTGTTCGAGCCGACGGGCCCGGAACAGCGGGCTGGGTCGCCACAGCTTGTAGACGTCGAGCACCCCGCCGGGGATGTCGACGTAGGAGTCGGTGGTGACCTCCTGGCCGATGAGGGCCATCGGAAACAGGGGAGCGAGGTCGTCGGGGCCGATGGGCTCGTGGGTGCCGGGATGCAGCGGCGGGGGCGGCGGGCTCGGCAGATCGGGGATCACGTTGTACCACTGGGTCGGCATCTCCGACTCGGGCAGGATCACCTTGGTGTAGTCGTCCATCGTGCGCTCCTCGATCGAACTGGTTCGGAGCGGCGACCGTAGCAACCCACGCGTGCACGCCGAGGCGCAAGGGGATGACCAGTCCTCAGCTGTTGCCGGTGATGTCGCGACGCTCGAAGCTCACGAGTGCGACAGCCCCGATGATCAGCCCATAGGACAACACCGCGGCCAGTGCAGTGGTGGGGCTGCGGGTGAACTCGACGGTCTCGAGCTGTGCCCAGGTCAGGACGATCGAGAGGTTCTCGCCGAACAGGTGCGGTTCGAGCGAGGGTCGGAGACCGCGGACGAGGTTCTCGCCCACGGCCATCCAGGCGAACACCGCCATGACGCCGAACGCGGTGTTGCGTCCAATCGTGGCCAGCGAGGCGCCGACCACCGCGGCGATCGAGGCCAACAAGCTGATGCGCAACACGGCGAGCACCAACCCGCCCCACCAGGCGGCATCCACGCCGCTCGTGGTCCCGTGGGTGATCACGGCGACCGACAGCAGAGCGAGGAACACGACCTGGAGCACGACGGCGATCACGAACGCGCAGGCGCCGCAGGCCCCGACTCGTGCCAGATGGAATCGAGATCGGCGGGGTTCCCAGGTCAGCCCGGTCGTGACCGTTCCCGCCCTCCACTCGGCACCGACGATCGAGGCGCCTCCGAACAGCCCGCCGATCAGGAAGAACAGGGCAGCGAACGACACGATCCCCTCGCCTGGCCCGTTCCACCACGTCACCATGGCGGCGGGGTGCCCTCCCTCCTCGTACAGCAGACGCCATTCACTCATGCCGGTGCTCGAGAAGAACGAGATGGTCGCGCCCAGGATCCCGAACCCCAGCGCAAGCAACACGAGGACCCACACGACGCGTCGGTGCAGACACCGACGAACTTCGACGACGAATGACGTCATGAGGTGACCTCCTCGGTCATCGCTGCGGCATCGACCGCGGGCAGGTCGGCGGTGAGCTCGAAGAAGCGCTCCTCGAGGCTGCGCTGGAGGGGGCGGAGCTCGGTGACCCAGTGACCTGCGCTCCCGAGCGTGCAGCTCACGTGGTCGGGGTCGACGCCGGGCGGCACACGCACGTGGTCTTCGACCCGGGTCGCGGCCACACCGGCCCGGGCGAGCACCGAGACCGCGGCGTCGAGGTCGGCCACCCGCACGAGGAGGTCGGCGTCACCGCCGAGGACCTCGGTCACGGTCCCACTCGACACCAGCCGGCCCTTGTTGAGGATCGCAACCCGATCGCAGGTGGCCTCGACCTCGCTCAGCAGATGGCTCGAGACGAACACCGTCCGGCCTTCGTCACCCAGACGGCGGAGCAGGCTTCGGACCTGGGCGATGCCTGCGGGGTCGAGTCCGTTGGCCGGCTCGTCGAGGATGATCAGCTCGGGGTCCTTGAGCAGGGCCGACCCGAGGCCGAGTCGTTGGCGCATGCCGAGCGAGTAGCCCTTCACGGCCTCGTCGGCACGCTCTCGGAGCCCGACCACGTCGAGCACCTCGTCCACGCGGCGCGACCCGATCCGGTCGACTGCGCCCAGCAGCTCGAGATTTCGGCGCCCGGTCATCGTCGGGAACAACGCAGGGGTCTCGACGATGGCACCGACTCGCCGGATGGTCGTCGCCAGGTCGTCCGGCACCGCCGACCCCAGCAGACGAAGAGTTCCCCGGGTCGGGCGGACGAGGCCCAACAGACAACGGATGGTCGTGGTCTTGCCCGAGCCGTTGGGGCCACAGAAGCCGAACACCCCACCCTCGGGCACGCTCAGGTCGAGCCCACCGACCGCCACGGTCCGGCCTCCCCGTCGTCGGTACTCCTTGCCCAGTCCGTCGATCTCGATCGCGTTGCCCATCACCTTGACAGACGGCGGTCAGCTCGAATCGGGTGACATGGTCGAGGCTGTTTCCCTCGCGTCCTGTTCGGCGACCATCGCGTCGAGGTCGGCGTAGTCGGCTTCCTCGAGGGCGGTCGCGGCGGCTTCCTGCGGGGGCGCCCATTCGCCGCTGACCATCCACCAGCCGGCAAGCGAGAGCAGCACGATCGCCGTCCCGAGCCCCAACACGAGACGCGCACGGTCGTACTCGGGGCCGGCCCGGCCGCGAAACGAGATCGAGACCGGGACGGCGCGCACGTAGGTGTCGGGCGACTGCAGCGTGACGCCGCAGGTGGTGCGTCGGGTGCAGCTCAGCCCCGACGTTCCCACGGGCCCCTCGACGATCGTGATGGTCGACTCACCCGTGCCGTCCGTGCCGATGGCGACCTTCGCCGACGGCCCCGGAGCCCCGCAGACCCGACCGACGAGCGCGACATCGGTTCGACACAGCACCGCATCGAACGACGTCCCCGGCGGGTAGCCGCTGACCGCAACCGAGACGGCGGCGCCTTCCTCGAGCTCTTCGCTCGGGCTCAGCGTGATGGTGCCCGGTGGTCGGGCGGTGCCGTTGAAGACGGTGTCGATCTCGGCGACCCGCTCATCGCTGGCCGACTCGATCCGGATCGTGCACCGGCTCCGGTCGCGCTCGCACCCGCCGGCTTCGCGGGCCTCGGCGGCGAAGTCGTCGGTCGTGACGTAGAAGAACGTCGCGCCACCCCGGTCGTCGGTCTGCACACCGATCCTGTTCCCGCACACCCGGGTGGAGGTGTAGACGCACTGCATCGCCTCGACCCGCTCGAACGACTCGAAGCCGGTCACCCTGATGCGAAGTGCCCGTTCGTCACCGAGACCGTCGACGACGGGCATCGGTACCGAGAGCCGGTCGGCCGGTTCGCCGGCCACGAGCTCGACCCGCTCGATCTCGCCGAGCCGGTCCTCTGCGGTTGCGCGCGCGGGCGAGGCGAGGGTGGTCGCCGCCAGCAGGCAACCGACGAGGACGAAGCGACGATGCACGCTGCGCTCAGGCGTCGGTGCCGAGGGTGCGCTCCACCGAATCGTCGAGGTGGCGGTTGAGCGACATCAGACGGCCCATCAGCGGCAGCGTGATCACGTTGAGGCCGTGCAACAGCCCGACGATCAGCAGGATGCCCCCGTAGCGCACCGTGGTTCCGCGCAGCTGCGCGGCATTCACGGTCTGCTCCCATCCGTCCGACGGCTCGAACTGGACCGTGAAGAGGATGTACGCGAAGAAGACGAGGTAGTACGCGACGTCCATCAGGACGACGAAGCTCTTCCCCGTGCGCGGATTCGACCGGAACACGTCGGCTGCATAGCTCTTGCCGAAGCGGCGGATGAACGGCCCGAGCCACAGCGCGAGCGCCACGAGTCCCGCGACCGACATGAGTTCGAGTACCCACCAGTCCATGATCAGTTCTCCTTGTCGTGATTGCGTGGTTGCGAACGAGATGGCGCCGGCGGCTCCGGCGATGGCGAGGCCGATGCCGACTCTTCGACGGTGTTGCGCCCGGAGGCGCCGGTCGTCGGCGATGCTCGACTTGACCCGCGCCAGCAGATCGGAGCTCTCGGTGACGGCACCGGCGGCCTCCGAGAGCGACCGCTGCAGGGTGGACCCGGCATCGGTCACGGTTCGATTCCGACCGACTCGCGACCGGCGACCGCGACGTCGGCCAGCCTGCCCTCGAGGGCGCGCAGACCGCGGGTGAGGTGGGTCTTGACCGAGTTGCGTGACAGACCGAGGGTCTCGGCGATCTCGTCGATGCCGAGCTCGTCGTAGTACCGGAGCACGAGGCAGTCGCGCTGGCGCGGAGCCAGCTCTCGGAGCGCGTCGATCACCGCGGCGATGTCCTCGGTGAGCTCGAGTGAGTCCTCGATCGACGCCTCCTGGTCCGAGCTGGGCACGCGATGCCGGAGCGACACGAGGCCTCGCCGGTTGTGGTCGCGCGCCAGGTTCAGCACGATCGAGCGCAGATAGGCGGCGGCCTTCTGAGGATCGTTGATCTTGTGGGCCGATCGGGCCAACCGGATGAACGCCTCCTGGACGAGGTCCTCGGCGGCGTTCCGATCGTCGAGGAACAGCCGAACCATGCGCACGAGGCCGCGGCCGTGCTCGTCGTACATGGCGACGATGAACGCATCGACATCTCCGCCCACAGCGTCGCGGGTGGTCGTGACCCGACCCTGTGCGACGGGCCGCACCATCGCCATGGCCATCGGCCGCGCGATGAGGGCACCCACGTCGACCGACGCAGCGAGGACCGTCATGGGTTCAATCTCTCACCTATCGGCAAGGACGTCATCGAAAAGCGCGCGCCTCCTCCTCTGAGGTGACGAGGCAGGGCGGTCCGCGGGTGACATCGCGAGAAAAGACGCAGGCGCTGTCACCCGGCGCCACGGCCGTCGGCGTCTGTCTTCATGAGTCGCCCGACTCGCCCAAAGGAGCAACAGATGACGTTTCACACCATCAAGCGCACGACCGTCGGGATCGTGGCCGGAGGGGTCTTCCTCGCCGGGTCGATCCTGGCTGCAGGACCGGCAGCCGCCGGCAACGGCAATTCCGAGGTCATCGGATCTGGGCCCACCTACGTCTATCCGGGCGGGGACGCGCTGGCTTCGGCCGACGCAACCGTCTCGGCCGGCGCGCTCGGCAACGGCAACTCGCAGATCACCCTGAGCGTCGATGGTGTCGCCGCCCCGGCCGGCACCAAGTTCGGTGCCCACGTGCACGAGAATCCGTGCGGGGCTATGAGCGGTGGCGCATCCGGACCGCACTACAACGTAGACCCCGAGGGTGACGGTCCGCTGAAGAACCGCGAGGTCTGGCTCGACTTCACGGTCAACGCCAACGGGAGCGGCCACGCCGTGGCGACGAGGTCCTTCGAGGTCCCCGATCGTGCGAACCGCTCGGTCATCATCCACGTCATGCCCACCGAGCACGGCACCGGCGCGGCCGGGGCCCGGCTCGCCTGCATCGACCTCGATTCCTGAGGTAGCTGGTCAGCCGACGGTGGCTGATTCCCGCTCGTGCTTCGGTTCGGCCGCGGCACGAGCGGGTTCGCGCTTCGAGGAGCCACCGCGTGCGGCCGACTTGCGGTGGTTCGCCAACACGAGCACGACGGTGAGGAAGGCGATGACGTTGGTCGCAGCGACGACGCCGACCCGGAGGTAGGGGTTCGTGGCGTCGGTCCCGGCCTGGAGCATGTGGACCGTCGCCAGGAGCCACAGCACCAGGCTCGACCGGTGGACAGCTCGCCAGAGCCTTCGCGGCATCCGCTTCATCGCCAGTGAGGTGAGCTCGACCGCCATGAGCAGGTAGAAGGCGATGACTCCCGACGCCACCGCGCCGGGCTTCCACTCGGACCCGAACGGGACGAGGATCTCGACCCAACCGAACTCGACGTAGCTGTCGGCGACGAGCCCGGCGAGATGCACCCCGGTCACCAGGACCGCGACGCCGCCGAGGAACCGATGCAGATCGAGGATCCACGCCGGCGTGCTCGCCTTGGCGACGGCCTTGGTCGAGACGAACAGCCCCCAGCAGACCGAGAACGACAGCAGAACCCAGGCGAGGATGCCCGAGGATCTCGACACGTACCACCACACCTGAGGGTTCACCGGTTCACCTCGACGATCGTCCCGTCGGCACCGAACAGAAGTGCGCCGGCACCGAACGAATCGACGACGTCGGCGGCGTCGGTCGCGCCGGCGATGAGCGCACACTTGGCAGCGACCTCGGCACGCCATGCACGATCGGCGATCGCCGTCACGGCGACGAGGTCGGTGTCGGCGGACTGCATCGTGCGGACGTCGATGAGGTGGTGCGAGACGACCCCGTGGTTGCGCCAGCGCCGCTTGAGCACGCTGCTCGTCGCCACGGCTCCCTCGTCGATGTCGACCGTGGCGACCACCCGATCCGGATCGTGCGGATGTTCGATCTCGACGGTCCAGCCGCCGTCGGTCCACCCGCTGCCCGCGACTCGGACGTCGCCGCCGAGCTCGACCTGGACGCAGGCTGCCCCGGCCGCGATCAGTTCGTCCGCCACCACGTCGGCGGCGAATCCCTTGCCGATGCCACCGAGGTCGAGTCGATGCCCACTCGGCACGATCACCGCAGGTGGTTCGTCGAACAGCACGAACTGGTCGTCGGCGGGCAGGGTCGGGACGGCGTCGGGGTCGAAGGTCGAATCGGTGGCGTCGACGGATCCTTCGTCCCACGACCTCGTGTAGCCGACACCCTCGACGGCGTCGAGGCAGCGGATGTCGAACGTGCCCTTGCTGATGCGGTGGGCTCGTTCGGCCACGGTCAGCACGGCATGCAGGTCGTCGGAGACGAGGCAGAGCCGGCCTGCGCCGGCGTTGAGCCAGTTGAGCTCGCTGTCGGGTCGGAACCGGGTCCAGGACTGTTCGAGCCGTTCGACCGTCGCGCGTCCGCGGTCGACCTCATGGGACGTCGGCGCCACGATCCGACAGCGGCTGCCCATCGCCCGGAACGTCGACACCGCCCAGGTCGGCTCGAGGGTCAGTGCGGCTTCAGCCACTTGCCGAGCTCCGAGG
>DATKWD010000044.1:0-3278 GCA_035529695.1 Acidimicrobiales bacterium
CGGAACGTCAAGACTTCGATGCCGTGCGATTCGTAGGCTCGCACCCACTCGTTCTCCGTCGACCATTGCGGTGACGTGTCGCCGACGTTGCCGAGCATGGCGACGCGACGGCCCGCCAGGTCAGGAGATGTCATGTGGTGATGCTACCCCTGCCGGGGTGGCCGATCAAGAACCGACCGGGCCGCCCAGGATGTTGTCGTCGCCGAGACCGACCACGGCGGCGACGACGGAGCACGGATCGAAGAACGCGATGCCGTACTGTTCGGCGTCGACCTTCCATTCGTTGGTGCGGTACTGGAATGCGTCGAAGCCGCCCTCGATCGACACCTCGGGATCCATGAACGCGACGACCGGGCCCGAACCGTAGATCCACAGCTCGTTGGCGACCGGCGCCTGCGCGTACGGGGAGGCCCCCTGGTATCCGGCGTCGGCGATGATGAAGTGGCCGGTCTGCGTCATCGGGCGACCGTCGCCGTCGTAGCGCACCCCGCCACCGGCGGCGGCGAGCACGAACGCGCCGGGTGTCATGTGGATCATCCCCGCCCCACCGTCGAGACGGTCGGCGAGCCCCTCCTCGATGTAGTAGAGGGCGCCCATCAGCGACGAGTCACCACCGGACACGTCGGTCGCCGTGGACGCGAGCGAGTCGTTCGACGTCTGGTAGGCGGCGGTCTCGACTTGCCCGGCGAGGATCGACGAACGCTCCACCTCGGAGTGGGCGGCGACCCACAGGAGGAGTTCTTCGAGCGTGTCGCACAGTAGCGGCGACTCGACGGCGACTTCGGCAACGAACGGATGGAACGTGACGGCCGGGTCCTTCGTCAGATATTCGGTGAGGCGGTCGTCGCCGCACACGTTGATGTCACCGGTGCCGTCCCCGAGGGTGGCACCGATGATCTTGTCGCAACCGTACGGCTTGAACGTGATGCCGTTCAGCCAACGCTTCGCGCCGCTGACCATCCCGAACTCGGGGCCGGTCGCCTGCACGTATGAGGTCATGGCGGTCGCCCACTGGCGAGGGGCCGGTCGAGGGGAGAGGGTTTCGACTTCGAATGACATGGGTCACTTCCTGGGGGTGTACTGGACGATGTATCCAGACTTCGGTGGGCTCGACCTGCGGACAGTCCGAGCGGAGAGGGCTCGGCCCGCTGGGGAGACGCCATAGACGGGGCCTTGCAGCGTTCTGATGACCGCCGACGTTCGGCTGACATGGCGGACGTTCTTGTTGCCGCCGATCGGCGACCCGGCCTTGCCGATGCGTTGCGTTGCAACGGCGGCGCCGATGCGGCCAGGTCGGACTGCCTTGCCGTTCTTCAGGCGAGTGACGGTGACCTCCTTGTGACGAATGCCAGCGACCTTCGTCGAGTTGCCAGCGGAGAAGCCCCCGCCGGAAGTCCATCTGCCTCGCCAGTCTCTTGCCTGTGCCATGTTCCTGTCTCCTGAATGAGTGAGGCCCGGCCCGGCGAACCGGACCGGGCCTCATCGTAGTAGGTGTGGATTCGGTCAGCTGCCGATGATTCCGGCCTCGCCCTCGCAGTCGACGGCGACGTCAGCGATCTGGGCGCCGTTGAAGCAGAGGTTCGGGATCTCGATCAGGTGCGCCGGGCACGAGTCGGTGTCGATCAGGCCCTCGAAGGACTCGAAGAAGAACGTGAACTGGTTCCTCATCAGGTCATCTTCCTTGCGGTAGATGTTGTTCGGCGACACACCCACGGTCAGGTCGCCGCGGTCCATGCGGGCGAACTTGCCGGGGCGAGCGACGAGCAGCTCGACCGTCGACGGGAAGAAGTTCAAGTCGCCGGAACCGACGAGGCGATCCTCGAACGGCGTCGACCACGACGGGCGGTCGATGAACCAGTGCGGGTTGAACCCGGCGTCACGGAACTGAGCGTTGATCTCGTTCTCGGTCGGGAACCGCGGGGCGCCACCATCCGTGCGACGCCGTGAACCGGCATCCATGCGGAGGGCGTACATCAGCCAGCGGGGAGCCCACAGCTCCATCGAGTCGACATCCCAACGCTCGACGTCCTGGTAGAGGCCGAGGTAGGTCATCAGGTTCCGCATCAGGCTGGTGTTGGCACCGTAGCCCTGGGCGAAACCGTCGATGGTCGTGGCGCCGTTCGCCATTGCCTCCAACAGGAGGGTCTCGGCGAGGCGGGCCCGCTGCGCCTGGAGGCGGTTGAGGTAGGCCGCAACCAGCTCCGGGAAGCCCATGTTGACGAGGTTCTTGACCGTGAGGCAGGCGTACACGCCGTAGATCTCGTAGTCGGTCGGCGTGCCGCAGGTGATCGTCTGACATGCAGACTTGATCGCCTCGGTGTCGTCGTCGTCGGCGCACGTCCACTGGCCGTAGCCGGTGGTGATGTCCGACAGCGACGGCGACGGCATCACGGAGAAACCGTTGCGGGTCGGCGTCTGGAACGTCGGGAGGGAACCGGCGACGGGGCGGCGGTTGGTGTTCTCGCACGCCAGGTCATACAGCGGGGTGAACGGGGCGCAACATGCGGCCTCGATCGCCTGGGAGCCGCCATCGCGGAGGGCGTCGAAGAAGGCGAGTGCCTGCATCGGGTCGTCCGGGGCGAGGTAGTCGGTGCGATCACCGAAGTTCGCTGACATGCGGGCCACCTCGACACGCGAGGACGCACCCGAGGACATGGCACCGGCGGCGTCGAGGACTGCCTCGGCGAGTTCGGCCTGCGAGCCGAAGCCGGAGCCCTTCTCGATGCCGGGGACTGCGCCGGTGGCCCGCCACTGCGAGGACACGGCCAGCACATGCTGGGTCGTGGACACGGTGAGGGTCGTCTCGATCGGGCGGTCGGCGGCGAGGTCGGTCTCGTCGGTGTCGTCGACTTCGTCTTCGACGTCATCGTCGGTGTCGTCGGCGGACAGCTCGACTTCGGGCTCGTCGATGACGGGCTCCGGCTCGGCTGGTGCCTCGGTCTCGGCGAGCGTGTTAGCTCGCGAGTTGAGGTTGATCGCCAACTGGCGATACTCCTCCCACTCGGCCTGCTGCTCGTCGGACATGCGGACCGGCGCATCGGCCAGGGCACGAGCGATCTTCGCTGCGAGGGTTCGGATCTCGTTGGCGGTCAAGCCTTCGAGGCTGTCGGGAATCTCAGGCCACTGCATGGCGGTCTCCTGTGTAGGCGATCATGATTCGCCAATGCTCCCCGATGCGCCCGCCAGGCGTCAATGCTGTGACGTTCACCGTGCGGGCCCGGGGGGACTGGAGAGAACCCCCGGGCCCAGCAACGATGGACAGCTCTGGGTCGAGCTGA
>DATKWD010000045.1:0-5076 GCA_035529695.1 Acidimicrobiales bacterium
GATGCCCCGGTGGCCGATGACGACTCGGCGGCCCCAGCTCAGACCGCCAGAGCGACCGCAGCAACGGCGCCGACATACGCGACGAGGAGAACGAAGCTGTCGGGTTCGAGTCGTTGTGCTCGGTTGGCCTTACCGCTGACGATGCTGGCCAGCGCCAGGGACATGAGCAGAATCGCTCCTGTCCCGGCGACGACGCTTGTGGAGTCCACCGCCGCAAGAATGGGTCCGGGGCGGTAGGCGGCGTCGATGAACACGATCATCGCCATGTTGACGGCGTTGCTGCCCAGCAGGTTCCCGAGCGCGAGATCGAAGGCGCCGAGACGAACTGCTGCGAGTGAGGCGGCAAGCTCGGGAAGGGAGGTGCTGACCGCGAGCAGCGTGACACCCAGAAAACTCTGACTCACCCCGGTGCGCACGGCGATCTCCTCGGCGGAGAAGGTGAGTGCCGGTGCCGCGACCAGCAGGACGGTGGCAGCCGCTGCGAACCGGATCAGCATCGGCTTGGTGCCGAGCCATCGGTCGCCGCTGGGTGGACGGCGGAACGGAGTCGGATCGGCTTTTGCGACCCCGATCGGCGGGACTCGCCGGAACCACGCCAGCGCAGCGAGGTAGCCGCACATGATCCCGATCGGCGCGATTCCGACATGGAAGATGTCGATGCCAGGTGCGGTTGAGATGTCCATGACCGCCAACGCGGTGAGGCCGATGGCGACAGCTGCGACCCTGGTGTGACCAAGCTCGACTCGTGGCAGCACGCGCCCGCGGTGGCGGAGGTCCACGATCGCAAGGATGGCCATGTTCGCCATGCTCGAACCGAAGAGGTCGCCGATCGCCAGATCTGGTGCGTCTGATGCTGCGGCGGTGATGTCGGTTGCGAGTTCCGGGAGCGAGGTGGCGACTGCGACGAGCAGTGCCCCCACGTAGAGCCGTCCGATACCGGTGCGTTCGGCCAGATCATCGCCGACCTTGGCCAGGACGGTGCCTGCCGCCACGACCATGACGACGGCCAGGGCGGCGACCGCAAGAAGCGCGAACCACGGAAGGTCAGCCACCGTCGGGGTTGGGCGGCGGTGAGGGCCGGTCGACGAGCGGGAGGAGCGTCACGCCGACCGGGGTCGGATCGGAGACACGAAGCCCGGGGGCTTGATGGCGATCACCGAGCAGTGGACGGCGTCGAGGACACGTTCTGCGGTGTTCCCCATCACCATGGCGCTCACTCCCGTACGCGCCACGGTGCCCATCACGAGAACGTTGATGGAGCGCTTGGCCACCAACGCGGGCACGACCTGGGCGGCTGGCCCTTTGAGCAGGTGCACCTGCCACGGTTCGTGGGCAAGATGTGATGACATCAAGAGGTCTTGGAGCGCGGTTTCGTGCCTCCCTCGTTCTTGCTCGAGAAGCGTGGAGAGTTCCGCGGTATCCACGTGCATGAACCCCGAGCTGCGCAGTGCGGACTCGCCGTAGAGCGCCCACGCGTGCACAACGTGCAGCTCACCTCCGTGGAGGTGGACCATCGATGCAGCGAGCTCGAGAATGGTGCGATTGAGTTCTGCCTCGTCGGGGTCGGGATTCACTGCTGCGAGCACACGTTGTGTACGAGCTCGGGTCGGGCGGATCACCCACACCGGGCACGGACACTTTCGAAGCAGGCGACGGATGGAGGCTTGATCCTCGGCGTCCTCATCGCTGGTGACGACGACGAGATCGTGGCTGCCGGCGAGCACGCGTTCAATGATCCGCAGCGCAACGTCGCCGACCTCCACATCGACATCGGCGTCGGTCGATTCCCGGGCCGCCCATCGTTGGAGGAGCTTGTCCATCCGCGCCCGTTCCGCGAGGACCGCATCCTCGACGAGCCCGTCCCGGTCGAACAGGCGTTGCAGCCGTGTCGGTTCGCCCGCAACCCCGAACAGGGTCAGCTTCGCTCCGCTGCCGCGCGCAAGCTCGGTGACCCGTCGAATGGCAGCCGGATTGCCCCGGTTGGCGAGAGGAACGAACAGGATGCTCTTGAAACGCTGCATGTCAGGATGCACCTCTCCGCGGTCGCGGGCCCGTCGACCGTTGCAGACTAGATGAGCACGTTCTCCGACCTGGTCGCCGCGCCCTCCGGTGTCGAGCCCCGCGACAGTGCGCCTAAGGTCTCGGGGCCATGACAGGGAATGCTGCGGATGCCGGACCGCAGGGTCTCAGCAGCGAACAGGCGCGTGCCCTGCTCGACGTCCACGGACCGAACGCGTTGCCCGCTGCGGACCCGGTGCCGTGGTGGACGCGCGTGGTGCGCCAGCTACAGAGCTCGATCATCTACATCCTGATCTTCGCCCTGCTGTTCGACGTGGTGGTGTGGATCCTCGACGGCGCCGACGAATGGCCTTTCGAGTCACTGGCGATCGCCACCATTCTGATCTTCAACACCGCCATGGGTGTCTGGCAGGAGTACCGGGCCGAGGACGCCATCAAACGCCTCCGTGAGCTGTCAGCTCCCCGCGTGTGGGTGAGGCGCGATCAGCAGCTGTGCCACCTTGACGCCACGCTGCTGGTACCCGGCGATCTCGTACGGATCGAAGCCGGCGACCGCATCCCGGCAGATGGACTCATCACCAGCGAACAGCCACTGCAGATCGACGAGTCGATCCTCACCGGCGAATCCGTGCCCGTCGATCGTGGCGCCGACGAGGAGGCGTTTGCCGGCACACTCGCGTTGCGAGGCCTCGCCTGGATCGAGATCACCCGAACCGGGGCCGAGTCGGCCATGGGTCGCATCGCCACCATGCTCACCACCGTCGAGGCCGAACGAACACCGCTCGAGCGGCGGATGGAGCACTTCGGGCACCGCATCGCCCGCTGGATCGCGGCACTCGCGGTCGTGTTGACCGTCGCGGGGGTCGGCATCGAAGGCATCGACCACCTCGACGAAGCCCTCCTGTTTGCGGTCGCCGTCGCGGTGGCCGCGGTGCCCGAGGGATTGCCGGCGGTCCTCACCCTGACGCTCGCGCTCGGAACCGAGCGTATGAGCGACCGCAACGCCGTCGTGCGCAAGCTGTCCGCCGTCGAGGCGCTCGGGTCGGTGACGGCCATCGCGACCGACAAGACCGGCACCCTGACCGAGAACACCATGACCGTCCACGAACTCGACTCGCCCGACCCGGCTCGTGCCTACCGGGCCATGGTCCTCGCCGCCGATGCCGAGCCAGGCGGTGGCACGGGCGATCCCCTCGAGGTCGGTCTGTACACGTTCGCTCAAGCCAAAGGCATCGACCCGGTCGGGCTTCGGGCGGCTCACCCCCGTCAAGCGGCTCGCCCGTTCGACTCGGCGTGGCGGTTCATGCGGGTGAGCGTCGTCGAGGACGGTCAGACTGTGGCGTACCTCAAGGGCGCGGCCGAGGTGCTACTCGAGCGCAGCGACCTCGACGAAGCGACGAAGTCGGACTGGCACGGTCGCATCGAAGCGGCGGCAGCCGAGGGCTACCGCGTCCTCGGCTTCGCCTGGTCGCCGATGAACAGCGAGGAGGATCTGACCTGGCTCGGGACGGCGCGGCTCTGGGATCCCCCACGGCCAGAAGTTCCCGACGCGATCGCAGCTGCTCACGACGCAGGAATCCGGGTCCTCATGATCACCGGCGATCACCCGGCAACCGCACAGTCCATCGCGTCGAGCCTCGGCATTCCCGCCGAGCGTGCCCTCACCGGCGACGACCTCGACACCCTTGCACCCGACCAACTCAGCGATGCCGTCGCCGACGTGAGCGTGTTCGCCCGGGTGAGCCCCGAGCACAAGCTGGCGCTCGTCAACGCTCTCAAGGGCAGGGGCGAAATCGTCGCCATGACCGGCGACGGGGTCAACGATGCGCCCGCCCTCAAGCGTTCCGATGTCGGGGTGGCCATGGGCCAGCGAGGGAGCGACGTCAGTCGAGAGGTTGCGGACCTCGTGCTCCTCGACGACAACTTCGCCACGATCGCCGCCGCCGTCGAGGAAGGCCGCGGCATCTACGACAACATCCAGAAGTTCCTTCGGTTCCTGTTCTCCACCAACGTCGCCCTCGTGCTGTTGGTCGCGATCGGTGTGGTCGGAGCCGCCATCGGCGACCTCCGCGACAGCATCGGCGACCTGCTCGTCCCCCTCACCGCTGCTCAGTTGCTGTGGATCAACGTCATCGCCGACGGCCCCCCAGCCCTCGCGCTCGGCCTCGACCGCAGTCCCGGCGTCATGAGGCGCAAACCACGACCCCCCACCGCCCCGCTGCTGACTCGTCCCGGCATCCAGTTCATCCTCATCAGTGGCGCCCTCAAAGCCGGGCTCGGTCTCGGGATCTTCTTCCTCCTGCCCACCTTCGACTACAGCGGCGAGGAAACCCGCACCGCCGTCTTCCTCTACGAATCCCTCTCTCAGCTCGCCTTCGTCTACCCCGCACGATTGATCAGTGTCCGCCCGCTCCCCAACCGAACCCTCAACATCATCGTCGTGGTCAGCGTCCTCCTCCAGATCGCCACGATCACCATCCCGGGCCTTCGAACGGTGCTGGGTCTCGAACCCATCGACGGCGCCGCCATTGCCGCGGTCGCGGTGGCCCTCGGAGTCTCCGTCGTGGGGGCTTTCGGTCTGGCCCGGGTGACGACCGAAGCCACCTGAGCGCGAACGAGTTCGAGGCCCTCGTGTCTCAGCCGACCAGGGAAACGAGCGCAGCCGTCGCGATCGTGACCGGAGGAACGACCCGAAGCACGACGCGCAGGCCCTTGAGAGCTATCCCCTCCTCGCTCGCCAACGCTCGCCCCTGACCATGCCGGCGCCAACCGACCCGCCGCGCCGCGCCGCGCCGGCACCGTGACCCGCCTTCGCGTCGGATCGGAATGTCCACCTGCGCAGGTCCGCAGAGGACACCCACATACGCAGAGGTCAACGACAACAACGGTGATCGGCACGATCGCGTTTGCCCAGTTCAGCGGACCAGCGCACCGGAGGGCGTCGAGGCCGGCCGACGACGGAGCGAACAGATTCAGCCTCAAGTCGCCACCGGATGTGGTCTGAACGTGGCGCAGCGAGTGATCTCAGCCGAGGTCGATCTCGACGCCGATCAACTC
>DATKWD010000046.1:0-4520 GCA_035529695.1 Acidimicrobiales bacterium
TTCATGCGCGAGAAGCTGGCCGGCCGGATGAACCCGGTCATCCGGTGCGTCGAACCGGCCGCCTGCCCGACGCTCACCAAGGGCGAGTACCGCTACGACTTCGGCGACACCGCCGGCATGACGCCGCTGCTGAAGATGCACACCCTCGGTCACGACTTCATCCCCGAGCCGATCCACGCGGGTGGCCTCCGCTACCACGGCATGGCCCCCCTCGTCTCGCACGTCTACGAGCAGGGTCTGGTCGAGGCGATCGCCATCGGTCAGGTCGAGTGCTTCACCGCTGCCCTGCAGTTCGCCCGGGCCGAAGGGATCATCCCGGCGCCCGAGCCGACCCACGCCATCGCGGCCGCGGTCCGAGAAGCGCTCGCATGCAAGGAATCGGGCGAGGAGAAGGTCATCCTCACGGCTCTGTGCGGCCACGGCCACCTCGACCTGGCGGCGTACGAGACCTTCCTCAGCGGCGAGATGGTCGACTACGACCTGCCCGATACGGCCATCGCCGAGGCGATGGCCCGGGTTCCGGTCCTGAGCTGAGGGACCGAAGGGTCAGTCGAGCCAAGCCGGCGTCGCGCTGACGGCGGCTCGGTCGACCAACAGCGAACCCGATCCGGACTCGGCCAGGAATTCGAGCGTGGCCTCGCCCGCGATCGCCGGCGCGAACAGAAAGCCCTGCATGTGGGTGCACCCCAGCTCGATCAACGCGCGCCCTTGAGATTCGAACTCGACACCTTCGGCGACGGTCTCGAGCCCCAGGGTCTGCGCGAGCTGCATGATCGCCTTCACCAACCCGTGCCCCTCGGCATCGCGGACCAGGATGTCGACGAAGCGCTTGTCGATCTTGAGGATGTCGACCGAGAGGTCCTCGAGGGCGGCGAACGAGGAGTACCCCGTCCCGAAGTCGTCGATCGCCACTCGGACGCCCAGCCGGCGGAGCTCGTCGAGCGTCGCCGAAGTGCCGGCTGCGTCTCTCGACAGGACCGACTCGGTCACCTCGAGGACGAGCGAGGACGGCTCGAGGCCGCAGATCTCGAGCGTCGACCCGACCATCGCGACGAATTCGGCCGACGAGAGCTGGTCGCGGGACACGTTGACCGACACGGCCACCGGGAGACCGAGGACGTCTGACTCCCAGCGCTTGGCCATGCGGCAGGACTCGAGGAGCACGACCCGCCCGAGTTCGAAGATGAGGCCGGTGTCCTCGGCGATGGGGATGAACGTGTCGGGTCCCACCATTCCGCGGGTCGGATGCGGCCACCGCGCCAGCGCCTCGAAACAGGTGACGAGTCCCGACGAGGTCTCGATCACCGGCTGGAAGTGGACGACGATCTCGTCGTTCGCGATCGCTGCTCGCAGTTCCTGCTCGAGGTTGAGGCGCTCGAAGGCGGCGATCTGCATCGACTCCTCGAAGACGCGGTGACAGCCCTTGCCGGCGCGCTTGGCGCAGTACATCGCCGCGTCGGCCTGCCCGAGAAGGGCCTCGGGTTCGATGTCGGTCTGGTCGGCGAGCGCGATGCCGACGCTCGCACCGATGGCCACCGTTCGACCGTTGAGTTCGAGCGGGGTCGACAGCCCGTCGATCACTCGCTCGGCCACCCGTTCGGCTTCTTCACGGGTGGCGACGTGATCGATGATGACCGCGAATTCGTCGCCCCCTACTCGAGCGATCGTGTCGAATCCCCGCAGGATCGACCGGAAGCGGTCGGCCGCGGCCAGGAGCAGCGCGTCGCCGATGGGATGGCCGAGGCTGTCGTTCACGTGCTTGAACCCGTCGAGGTCGACGATCATGGCGGCCACGAACCCCTGTTCGCGGTCGAGATGGCGCAGGGCCTGGCGGAGACGGTCATGGCACAGCGTGCGGTTGGGCAGCCCGGTCAGTGAATCGGTCGTCGCCAGGGCCACGAGACGTTCTTCGCGATCGAGTGCGATCTGTCGACTGTCCTCGGCCGATCGAAGCGCTTCGCCGAGGATCCACGTGACCACGAGGAGGCAGATGACTCCGACGAATGCGACGGCGTTGGCCAGTTGCGGCTCGATCAGCGAGGGAGCCACGCCCCGCGCGACCGCGATCTCGCCGGCGACGACGGCGAGCACGTTCGCCCCGTAGGCCCAGCGCCAGTCGGCCTTCTTCGACTCGCCGAGGATCTGGGCGGTTCCGACCGCGAAGCCGATGATGAGCACCGAGCCCCACCCGGTGGCATAGAGCACCAGCGCTGTCGTGACCGCTGAGGCCGTCAGGCGTCCGCGGGTGATACCGACCGCCGACGGGTGGCGTCGCTGGAGGAGGCGGCCACACAGATCGAGCGCGGAAGCGAGCGCGAGAAGGCCCACGAGCAGGGGAAACGGCGTGTCGGCGAGGAGGCCGCGCTGCTGCATCCACCAGAACACGAACACGGCCAACACCGCGCAGAAATACCCTCCGATCGTCGACCATCGCCGCGCCATGGTGCTTCTTCGGCCGATCTGCACGCATTGTTGAGAACTCGCTTCCACCACGTTGCTGTCGGTCGGGCGAACCGTGACGAGGACGGGCCGCCGACGAGCTACCGTTCAGGCTCCCGCATGACCACCGACGACACCGGACGCATCGCCCAGGCGATGCCGGACTACCAGATCGAACGCGAAGCCGGCCGCGGCGGCATGGGCGTGGTGTTCCTGGCCCGGCACAAACGGCTCGACCGTGGCGTCGCCGTCAAGGAACTTCCGCCAGGGTTCGCTTCGGACCCTGAGGTGCGCGAGCGCTTCTCGACCGAGGCGCGCACCCTGGCCGGCCTGTCGCACCCGCACATCGTGCCGATCTTCGACTACGTCGAACGCGAGGGACTGTGTCTCATCGTGATGGAGCAGCTCCCCGGAGGCACGGTGTGGGATCGCTTCACCACGACGGGTCTGATGCCGCCCACGGCCTGCGCCGTCGTGATGGCCTGCTGCGCAGCCTTGCAGTACGCACACGACAAGGGCGTGCTCCACCTCGACGTCAAGCCCGACAACTTGATGTTCGACGCCGAATCGGCGGTCAAGGTCACCGACTTCGGCATCGCGAAGGTCATCAGCGGTGACCGCACGCTGGGGACCGTCGACGGTCAGGTCCTGGGCACGCCGGCGTACATGTCGCCCGAGCAGGCGCGGGGCGACGAACTCACCACGGCGTCCGACGTCTACGCCGCCGGGGTCATGCTCTATGAGCTGTTGTCGGGTCAGCTTCCCTGGCAGGGCGCGACCACGGCGACCGAGCTGCTCCAGCAACGACTGCTCGAGGACCCCACGCCGCTGCGTGACCTCGCACCGCACGTGCCCCAGGTGCTGGCCGACGCAGTGATGATGTCACTGAGTCGCGACGTCGCCGACCGATACGAGCGGGCCGAGGACTTCGGCGTGGCGATCGGCGAGGCATGCGCCAACGCGTGGGGGCCCGACTGGCTCGACCAGGCCGGTGTCGCCATCGTCGGCTCCGAGCGGCTCACGATCGCGGCCCGCACCACCGGTGGCCGACCTCTGGCCCCAGCGCCGGCGCCCGACGTGGTGCGATCGAGCGGACAGACGCGTTCGGGCGAGACGATCGCGGGTGATCCGAGCGCGACCGCCACGCCGGGTGCCCACGAAACGATGGCCGGCGAGCCACTCGCAGCGCCCTCTGGTGCCCACGAGACGATGGCCGGCGAGGCGGCAGCCGGTCTGGCCCCCGATGTCGAGACGTCTCCCGATGATGCCGTCGCCGACGAACCGGTCGCCGATGGCGGGGTGGTCTCGGCACCCGACACCGACGAGGCCGAAACCGTCCCCCCGAGCTCTGCGCTGCCGGCGTTCGAGGTCATGCGGGCCGCCGAAGCCCCTCGGATCCAGGGCGCCGACCTGGCCGACCTCGAAGCAGCCGACCTCATCGGCGTCGAGGACGTGCTCAATCCTCCCGGCCGGCCGTGGGTCTGGATCGCCCTGAGCGTCGGGCTGCTCGTGGCGACCTTGGTCGTGGCCTTCACCGGGGTGGGTGAGCCCGATCGCAGCGAGACGCTCACCGCCGGACAGGTGACGGTGGCCGGCGTCGACGTCGCCGGCGGCGAACCCGTCGAGATCGACCTGTCGGCCGACGTGCCGGTCGTGGTCACCGACGCCGAGTTGGCGGCCACCGCCGACGAGGTCGTCCTCGAGTTCTCGTATTTCGGCATCCCGGTGAGCAGCCCCTCGGCACGGCTCTTCGACGGACTCGCCTCGGTCGACCCCGGGTTGGCCCAACGGCTGGTGGGAGGCTCGACGACGGCCACCGTGATCCTGTCGTCGGGCGACCAGATCCTGGTCGAGCACGAGGTCGGGGTCGAGGGAACCCACTCACGCTTTCTCACCCTGCCGTTCATCGTCGGCATGCTGATCGTGCTGCTTGCAGTCGCCAACCTCGAGTCGAGCCTGAAGCCGCTGGCCAACGGGCATTCCCGCCTGCTGTCCTCGATCGGCGCGCTGATCTCGGGCGCGATGGCCGGCGTCGGGTTGGTGCTCGTGTCCGGTGCCCTCGGGTTCGCCGAGCCGACGAT
>DATKWD010000047.1:0-2808 GCA_035529695.1 Acidimicrobiales bacterium
ATCTCCACGCCGGCCATCATGGGCCGAGCGTCGGACGCTCAGGCGGAAGCGAGCAGGAGGGCCACCCACTCGGGGTCCTCGGCCGGCGCAGCCGCGAGGTCCGGGGTCGGCTCGGGCCCGACGTCGATCACGTCGTCGTAGACGCCGGCCTCCTGGGCCTCGTCCTCGGTGAGGCGGTCCCAGTCGATCGGGGTGTCCACCCAGTCGGCGGGCGGTGCGGTCTGGCGCATCAGGACTCCTTGGCGCAGCGGTAGAAGCTGCCGTCGGTGGCGTAGGCGAACGTCGGACGCTCGACCGTGAAGGTACTCACGAAGGTCTCGCCGGTGAGGGCGTGGGTCCGGTCGGCGCGCTTGGCGAGACGGAACGCCTCGGCGGCGACGGGGGTGAGGGTGGGTGCGGTCATGGTCATGGTCTCCGGTTCGTCGTCGTGCTCAGCGGTTCATCCGGGCCTCGGCCCGCATCATCATCTTCTGCTCAGCGACCATCAGGGGGTGGGCGGCGATCTCGGCCCGCACTGCCTGGAGCGCATCGAACTGCTCGGTGGTGCCGGTCCAGGCGAAGCCCTTGGTGCTGGGGTCCCAGGCGAAGCCGTTGCTCAGGTCGGTCTCCCGGGGGATGAGCACCTCGTAGAGGTAGTCCTCGGTGGCGGTGTCTGCGGTGGTTGCGTTCGTGTTCATGTATGTATTATAGACACAAGTCGCGAGGCCGCGTCAAGTTTCACTAGACAGGCGATCCGCCGGGCCACCCTGTCTATGTTGACTTGACGACGTCCTACCCGCACGGCAACGTGTTCTCAGCGGCTCGGAACGACCGAGCTGCGACGAAGGAGCACGACGACATGGACACCCAGACCCACGGCATCGCCGGCCAGATCATCCACGGCGAGTTCGACGACTCGCTTGATGCGATCCTCGATGCAGTCACCCAGCGCCGCAAGGCGACCCGCAACGTCCGGGTCGCTCAGGCCTTCGCCGGCTTCGCAGTCGGCGACACGGTCCGCTTCAACGACAAGACCCGCCCGAAGTACCTGGTCGGCGTCGAGGGCACCATCACCAAGAAGCGCCAGTCCAAGGTCGAGGTCACCCTCACCGCCGGCGTCGGCAAGTTCTTCGCCGGCTCCCCCATCGTCGTCCCGGTCGAGCTGATCGACGCCGTCTGATCCACACCGCCGGCCCGGCCCCACCACGGGGTCGGGCTTCGGCGCGAGCTACGGAGGCCCGCCATGAAGAAGGTCCACGCCGTCTCGAGCGGCACCTACTCGGACTACCGGGTCCACGCCCTGTTCCGGCGCAAGCGCGACGCCGAGGCGGCGATCGTCGAGCTCGCCGGCACCCCGGACTTCTACAGCGGCGGGTCGCTGCGGGTGGAAGCGTTCCACCTGTTCGACAAGGGCGAGCCCCTCGTCCCCGTCCCGTGGCGCATGTACCGGGTGACCGTCTGGGATGACGGCACGACCAGCGACGTCGTGGAGAGCAACGAGGCGAAGTGGCCGTGGGAGTTCGAGGCCGGCCGGCGGGTCGACGTCCGGTTCGTCCGGGCGCCGGTCCACCAGGGCAAGGGCGGCCGGCTCGAGGTGTACGGCACGGACCTCCCGGCAGTCGGCCAGGTGTTCTCCGACAACCGGGCGCAGGTGCTCGCCGCCGTCGCGACGACCGGCCGCGCCGTGCTCGAGGGCTAGCCCTCCTCGATCCACTCCGGGCCGGGGTCCACGAGGTGGACGAACCGCCCGCGCGCCGTGGCCCAGCCGGTGGGGGCATCGCGCACCCAAGTCCGATGCCCGAAGCGACGGAGCACCCGGCGCCACGCGTCGAAGCGGCTGAGTCGAGCGATCTTCCGTGCTGCCATCTCGCGCCACCTCGCCCACGGCCAGCCGATCCGGCCGCTCGGGAGGAACGCTACGACGAGGGTCGGACGCGAGCGATGGGGACACATGCCTCGCCCCCGTCGTGGAGGAGCTTCTCCATGTCGCCCCACCCGATCTTCGCTTCGCCAGCGGTGCCCCACGTCGGCCCCCAGGAGTTGTGGACGGTGAAGGTCCGGTCAGGCACCGAGACACCGTTCACGAGGTAGGCGTGGCCGCCGGCTCGGTCGCCGGAGACGTGGAGCCACCCGCACTCGCCGACGTCGAACATGCCCTCGTGCCACCAGGTCCCGAGCACGGCGGGGCCGGCGTAGCCGACGGCGAGCACGAGGTCGGCCAGGCCGAATGCCCAGCGGTACTCCTTGAGATGGCCTCGAGCCATCGTCGCCTTCGCCCCAGCCAGGACGCTCGTGCCTTCGTAGTTCTCGCCGGCCCACTCGTCGATGCGCTGGGCCTCGTGGTAGATCGACCGGGCGAGCCCCTCGTTCGCCGGCACGACGGCCGGCCGGGCGGCGAGCTCATGAGCCCAGGCGAACCCGACGCACGCGCCCTCGCTGCCCTGGTCGAGCCTCGGCCCGCAGCTCCAGGTGTAGGACCTCGGGTGCTTCGCCTCGATCGCTGCTCGGATGCCGAACTGCCTGGAGCGCTCGTCGAACTGCGGGACGCGCCCGAGGCGGGGGTCCCAGACCGTCCCGCCGCCCCGCATCACCACCACGTCGTCCATGGAGGCGACGCTACCCGCGCGCCTCGTGGCCCGGGCCGGATGGCCGGTCGTCGAGCTCGGGGTGCGTCGAGGCGAACTCGAGCAGGGCGAAGGCGTGCCAGGCGACGGCCGTGAGGTGGTGCGAGCCCGTCTCGGGGTCGATGTCCTCGCCACCCCAGAAGGCGAGCGCGTGCCGCTGCATCGCGGCGTAGTTCAGGGACCAGGCGGTGCCGAGCTCCCAGTT
>DATKWD010000048.1:0-13809 GCA_035529695.1 Acidimicrobiales bacterium
CAAGATTCTCGGCCGCGGCGAACTCACCCGCGCGATCGCGGTCAAGGCCCACGCGGTCTCGAAGTCTGCTGAAGCTGCGATCACCAGCGCGGGCGGTAGCGTCGAGATCCTCGCCCTGCCGTGGGGCGATCGTCGCCCGCCGGCCCAGGGCAACCAGTTCACCAACCGCTAGCCACCAAGGGCGCCCACCGTCGTGCTCCAGAGCCTCGCAAGTCTCGCCCGAGTCGTCCGGGTCACCGATCTTCGGAACAAGATCCTCTTCACGATCGCGATCATCGCCCTCTATCGGGCGGGTTCGGCGGTCCCCGCCCCGGGTATCGACCTCGACGCCGTTCAGGCGTTGAAGGAAGAGGCCGAGGCGTCCGGTGGCGTGTTGGGCTTCCTCACCTTGTTCTCGGGTGGAGCCCTGACCCAGTTCGCCCTGTTCGCGCTGGGGATCATGCCCTACATCACCAGCTCGATCATCATGCAGATCCTGACCGTGGTCATCCCGCGGCTCGAGCAGTGGCAACAGCAGGGTGCGGTCGGGCAACGCAAGATCACCCAGTGGACCCGCTACCTCACGGTGGCGATCGCGTTGCTCCAGTCGACGGGGCTGGCGTTCATCTTCCACAACGGTGGCGGTGGCTTTCTCGGCCAGTCGACCAGCGGAGTCGACATCGACATCCTTCCGAACTTCACGCCGCCCCGGGTGCTGCTCGTGGTGGTCACGCTCACTGCGGGGACGGCGCTGCTCATGTGGATGGGCGAGCTCATCACGCAGAAGGGCATCGGCAACGGGATGTCGCTGCTGATCTTCGCGTCGGTGGTCTCGGCCATCCCGGTGCAGGGCGCGGCGATCAAGGCCGAGAACGGGTGGGGGTTGCTCACCATCTTGTTCGGGCTCGGCGTGCTGCTGATGGTTGCCATCGTGTTCATCGAACTCGGGCAGCGACGGATCCCGGTCCAGTTCTCCAAACGGGTCGTGGGTCGGCGCATGTACGGCGGCCAGTCGACCTACATCCCGCTCAAGGTCAACCAGAGCGGCGTGATCCCGGTGATCTTCGCCAGCTCGATCCTCTACCTACCGCTGCTGGCCACCCAGGTGCTGCCGACCAGCGGCTGGGGCGCCTCGGTGCAGAGCTGGGTCAACAACAACCTGGTCCAGCCCGACAACATCGTCTACATCTTCACCTATGGCCTGTTGATCATCGGGTTCGCCTACTTCTACACCGCCATCAGCTTCGATCCGGCCCAGCAGGCCGACACGATCCGCAAGCAGGGTGGCTACATCCCGGGCATCCGGCCCGGCCCACAGACCGAGCGCTACCTCGCCCGGATCCTGAGCCGCATCACGCTGCCGGGAGCGCTCTTCGTCGCCGGTATCGCCCTGTTGCCGTCGATCCTGTTGGCGTTCGCAGACGTGCAGCGCTTCCCCTTCGGCGGCGTCTCGATCCTCATCGCAGTGGGCGTCGCCCTCGAGACGATGAAGCAGATCGACAGCCAGCTCATGATGCGGAACTACGAAGGCTTTCTTTCGTAATCATTCGTTCGCTGGCGCTCACTGCGTTCTTACGAGTTCTCGCCGACGGCCTGCGGCCGGCTCAGACCTCGTCTGCTCACGACTTCGTCGAGTCGCAGACCGTGGCGGCTCCGGCAGGCCTCTGCCCCCACACCCCCGCCGTCCTCGTTGGCCCTGGTTTCGGTGCTGTGCGCGCTCGGAGTTTCCCACCTGCTGGATGATCGCTCGATGTCTGTTTTCGTCGGGTCGAAAAGTTGGCAGCTAACGTCCCCCGAATGACTTCGGGAGCACGCCTCGTCATGCTGGGACGCCAAGGCGCCGGCAAGGGCACGCAGTGTTCTCGGCTCGCTGCGCACTTCGGGATGCCACACATCTCGACAGGCGACATGTTGAGGTTGGCGGTCGCCGACGGCACCGCGTTCGGCAAGAAGGCCAACGAGTTCATGGCCGCCGGTGACCTCGTTCCGGACGAGGTGATGATCGGCGTCGTCGACGAACGGCTCCACATGGAGGACGCACGGACTCAGGGCTACGTCCTGGACGGATTCCCCCGCACCGTCGCCCAGGCCGAGGCACTGGCCGACATCACCGACGGGGCGCTCGAGATGGTGGTCGATCTCGACGTCCCGACCGAGGTCGTTCTTCCCCGCCTCGCCGGCCGGCGGGTGTGCAGGAACTGCGGTACCAACTATTCGGTCGACGAGCCTCCGACCTCGAATTGGAGCTGCGACGTGTGCGGTGGCGAGGTCGTGCAGCGCGAGGACGACAAGGAGGAGGCGATCCAACGTCGGCTCGACCTCTACGAAGAGGTCACGACGCCGCTCACCGCGTGGTACGCCGAGCGCGACCTGCTCGTGGTGGTCGACGGTATGGGCGAGCCCGATGAGGTCACGGCCCGCCTGTTGGCAGCCATTGACGCCAAGCGAGGCTGATCGGCGCGTGGCGGCACGCAAGACCGCCGACGAGATCGCCGTGATGCGACGGGCCGGCCGTGTCGTTGCCGAGATGCATGAGCGGATCCGCGACGCCATCCGCCCCGGCGTGACGACCGCGCGACTCGACCGCATCGGTCGCGACGTGCTCGCCCGCCGCAATGCCACTTCGAACTTCCTCCACTACCACGGCTATCCGGCGGTCATCTGCGCATCGCCCGACGAGGTCATCGTTCACGGCATCCCCAGTGACGTGCCGCTCGACGAGGGTTCGATCCTGTCGATCGACTGCGGGGCGATCATCGACGGGTGGCACGGCGACGCGGCGTTCACCGCAGGCGTGGGAGCGATCGATGCCGAGGCCCAGCGCCTGATCGACGTCGCCGAGGCCTCGTTGGCCGAAGGGGTCGCGCAGATGACTCCCGGCAACCGGATCGGCGACATCGGCGCCGCGGTCCAAGCTCACGCGGAGGCTCATGGCTATTCGGTCGTGCGCGAGTACACCGGCCACGGAATCGGCCAAGCCATGCACGAGAGCCCGGACGTTCCCAACCACGGCAAGCCCGGACGCGGAATGAAGCTCCGGGACGGTCACGTGCTGGCCGTCGAGCCCATGTTGTGCGTCGGCGGGCCGGCCACCGTCCTCGGCTCCGACGGCTGGACGGTCACCACGGCCGACGGTTCGCTCGCTGCGCACGTCGAGCACACCATCGCCATCACCGAGCACGGCCCCGAGATCCTCACCCTGCCCTGACCTGCCGGGGCGGCACCCTCCGCCACTGCGGATTGCGGACGGGTTAAGGTCTGCTTTCCGTTCGTCGGGCCCACGGTTCGGTCGGGTCTTTCCTGCGCGGAGTTGGACCGGTCTGGGTGCTGCGCTAGGGTTTTCCTTCGGCCTGCTGGCGGTTTCACCGCTCCGCAGGCCTCCTGACCGTTCCGGCTCGTGCGAGAGAAACCCTGTTCATGAAGGTTCGACCCAGCGTGAAGAAGATCTGCGAGAAGTGCAAAGTCGTGCGTCGGCACGGCCGCGTGCACGTGATCTGCACCAACCCCCGACACAAGCAACGGCAGGGCTGAGGAGTCTCGTGGCACGTATTTCAGGCATCGACATCCCGCGCGACAAGCAGACCGAGATCGCGTTGACCTACATCTTCGGCGTCGGTCGCACGATCGCCCGCACTGCATGCGAGCAGGTCGACGTCGATCCGCACGCTCGGGTCCGCGACCTCACCGACGACGAAGTCGCCAAGCTCCGCAACTTCATCGAGTCGAACGTCCAGACCGAGGGCGACCTGCGCCGTGAGGTCCAGAACGACATCAAGCGCAAGATGGAGATCGGCTGCTACCAGGGCATCCGTCACCGCCGGGGCCTTCCCGTCCGCGGCCAGCGCACCCACACCAATGCTCGGACCCGCAAGGGCCCCAAGAAGACCGTCGCCGGCAAGAAGAAGGTCAAGAAGTGATGGACTGCAGCAGCACGGCCGCCGAAACGCGCGACCTCGGAGCACCCCGAGGATGCAAGGCGAGCGAGGCACGAGCGAGCCGGCAAGTTGCGGCCTGCGTGGCCGGGGAACGCATCTGATGGCAAAGCCAGCCGCGGGCGGTCGTCGTCCTCGCAAGCGTGAGCGCAAGAACGTGAGCTACGGCATCGCGCACATCAAGTCGTCGTTCAACAACACGATCGTCGCCATCACCGACCAGCAGGGAAACGTGCTTTCGTGGGCCTCGGCCGGCAATGTCGGTTTCAAGGGTTCGCGCAAGAGCACTCCCTACGCCGCGCAGACCGCCGCAGAGCAGGCCGCACGCCGAGCGATGGAGCACGGCGTGCGCAAGGTCGACGTGCAGGTGAAGGGTCCGGGCTCGGGTCGCGAGACCGCCATCCGCACCATCCAGAACACGGGCATCGAAGTGACGGGCATCAAAGACGTCACCCCCGTTCCGCACAATGGCTGCCGCCCTCCCAAGCGGCGCCGGGTCTGAGGCCAAGACATGAGTCGTTACACCGGACCCAAAGCACGTGTCTCTCGTCGTCTCGGCGTCAACCTGTGGGGCACCATGGGCGAGAACCGCGCCATGGAGCGCCGGCCCTACCCGCCGGGCGAGCACGGCCGTACCCGTCGCCGCGGTCAGCCGTCGGAGTACCTCGCGCAGCTCCAGGAGAAGCAGAAGGCCCGCTTCTCCTACGGCCTCACCGAGAAGCAGTTCCGGAACCTCTTCGCCGAGGCGAGCCGCCGCAAGGGTGTCACCGGCGAGATCATGCTCCAGTTGCTCGAGCTTCGTCTCGACAACGTCGTCTACCGCGCCGGTTGGGCGTCGACCCGGCCGCAGGCGCGCCAGTTCGTCAGCCACGGCCACGTCCATGTGAACGGCAAGCGGGTCGACGTGCCCAGCTACCGGGTGCGCAAGGGCGACAAGATCTCGCTCAGCACCAAGTCGCGCGAGATGGTCGTCATCGTCTGGAACAGCGATGTGCTCGACCGTCAGCCGCCGCCGTGGCTCGACAAGGTCGCCGACGACCCCTTCGCGGTCACTGTGTACGACGTTCCCATGCGCGAGCACATCGATGTGCCCGTCCGCGAGCAGCTCATCGTCGAGCTGTACTCGAAGTAAGCCCCGACCTTCCCTCACAATCGCACGCCCTGCGAGGAGTACCCAAGAAGATGCTGGTCATCCAACGCCCGTCCGTCGAGCCGGTCACCGAGGCCGACGGCAACCGCCAGAAGTTCGCCATCGGACCGCTCGAGCCCGGCTTCGGCCACACGCTCGGCAACTCGCTGCGCCGCACGCTGCTGTCGTCGATCCCTGGCGCGGCCGTGACCCAGGTGCGCTTCGACGACGCCCTCCACGAGTTCGACACCATCAGCGGTGCGACCGAAGACGTCACCGACATCATCTTGAACCTCAAGGACCTGGTGCTCCGCTGTCACAACAGCGGGCCCGTGGTTCTCCGGCTCGACGTGCGTGGCGCCAAGGACGTCACCGCCGCCGACATCGAGGCGAACAGCGACGTCGAGATCCTCAACCCCGACCTGGCCATCGCCACGCTGAACGGCAACGGCCGGCTCGCCGTCGACATCACCGTGAGCCAGGGTCGCGGCTATGTGTCCGCGGAGCACAACCGGCAGGCCGAGACCATCGGCGTGATCCCGGTCGATTCGATCTTCTCGCCGGTTCGCCGCTGCACCTTCGAGATCGAACCCACTCGTGTCGAGCAGTCCAACGACTACGACCGACTCGTCATGGACATCCTCACCGATGGCTCGATCGAACCTGCCGAGGCGCTCGCCTCGGCCGGGGACACGCTCCGGTCGCTGGTCGGCCTCGTTGCCGACATGAGCGAAGAGCCGCAGGGTCTCGAGCTCGGCGACGTTGCCACCGCCTCTGCCGGGTCGCCTGATCTCGAGCTCCCGATCGAAGACCTCGAGCTCTCCGAGCGGCCGCGCAACTGCCTCAAGCGGGCCCAGGTCAACAGCGTCGGTGAGCTGCTCCAGAAGACCGAGGATGATCTGCTGGCCATCACCAACTTCGGTCAGAAGTCGCTCGACGAAGTCATCCAGAAGCTCGACGAGCGCGGCCTCTCGCTGCGCACCCGCTAGGAGTACGTCATGCCCGCAACCCCCAAGAAGGGCCGCCGGTTCGGCGGAAGCAGCCAGCACCAGAAGCTGATGATGGCCAACCTGGTTGCGTCGCTCGTCGCCGCCGAGGCGATCGTGACCACCGAGGCCAAGGCCAAGGCGCTTCGTCCGATCGCCGAGAAGATGATCACCAAGGCCCGCAAGGGCGGGTTGCACAACCACCGCCAGATCCTCAGCTTCATCGGCGATCAGGAAATGGCCGACAAGCTCATGGAAGACGTCGGTCCGCGCTATGCCGACCGTCCCGGTGGCTACACCCGCATCTTGAAGCTGGGCCCGCGCCACGGCGACAAGGCCCCCATGGCGCGTATCGAACTCGTCTGAGGGCGGTTTGTGCGCCATCAGGGAGCCGAGGCTTGCCGAGGCGACCGCGGCAGTGCGGCGCGTATCGAACTCGTCTGAGGGCGGTTCGTGCGGTCCCGAGGCCGAGATCCCCGCGAACCCGAACCGATAGCCTCAGTCGGACGTGACGCTGTTCGACCCCGATGATCGCGCTCCGGCTCCCGCCGGCGAGACGGTCAGGGTGTCGATGCTGGTCGCCTACGACGGCCGGAACTATCACGGCTTCGCCGAGAACGTCGGTGTCAAGACCGTGGCCGGCGCGTTGACCGAGGCGATTCAGCGCGTGCTCGGCCACGGCGTCGATCTCACCTGTGCCGGCAGAACCGATCGGGGTGTGCACGCCTGGGGTCAGGTGGTGAGTTTCGACGTGGCGCGCGACGGGCTGGACCTCGAACGGCTCCAGAAGTCGGTCAACGGTCTGTGCAAGCCCTGGATCGTCGTGCGTGATCTGTCGCTCGTCGCTGACACGTTCAGCGCCCGATTCTCGGCGACCGCACGGCGCTACCGATACACGATCGTCAACCGAGCCGTCCCCGACCCCTTCCTCCACGCGCAGTCGTGGCACGTCGCCCAGCCGCTCGACCTCGACCTGCTCAGGCTGGCGTGTGACCCGTTCATCGGCGAACACGACTTCTCGGCGTTCTGCCGGAAGGTCAAGGTCGACGAAGGCGAACGGGCTCCGACCCTCGTGCGTCGAGTCACCGACGCGCGTTGGGTCGACGAAGGCGACGGGCTGCTCCGCTTCTGGATCGAGGCCAGTGCGTTCTGTCATCAGATGGTCCGGTCGATCGTGGGCACGATGGTCGGGGTCGGGCTGGGCCGGATGACCGCCGGCGAGCTCCATCGGATCATCCAGTCGGGTGACCGGCGACAGGCGGGCGACATCGCACCGCCCGACGGCCTGGTCCTCTGGGAAGTCACCTACTGAGATCGCCCCTCGTATTGCCTACGATCTGGCGCGGCCCGTAGGCTGTCCCGTTCGCGCTCGGACCTGTGTCCGGGCAAACCGTCTGAGAGAGAGCACGGCCGTGCGCACGTACAGCCCCAAAGCATCAGAGATCACCCGGTCCTGGTACATCGTCGACGCCGACGGCCTCACCCTCGGCCGCATGGCCACCGAGGTCGCCCGCATCCTGCGGGGCAAGCACAAGCCGATGTTCACGCCGAACCTCGACATGGGCGATCACGTCATCATCATCAACGCCGACAAGGTCGTGTTGAGCTCCAACAAGGCCGAGCGTGAAGTGGTCCACAACCACTCCGGCTACCCCGGTGGTCTCACCACCCGGACGATGGGCGATGCGATGGCGCGCAAGCCGGCCGACGCCGTGCGGCGCACCGTCAAGGGCATGCTCCCGAAGAACCGGCTCGGCAGCCAGATGCTGTCGAAGCTCAAGGTCTACGCCGGACCCGAGCATCCCCACCACGCCCAGAAGCCCGAAGTCCTCGACCTCGCCGACGCCCGTCGCAGCGCGTAGAGAAAGCACCAAGAACAACACCATGACCAAGCCGTTCTCTCCGTTCCCCGGCCACGGAGGCCGCAACAGGCCGGGCTCCACGTGCCTCGTCGCCCTCGCACTGGAGATCCTCTGATGACCAAGCCCCTGGTGCAGTCCACCGGTCGCCGCAAGCGTGCCGTCGCCCGTGTCCGGGTCCGCCCCGGCACCGGCAAGATCACGATCAACAACCGGACCGTCGAGGACTACTTCCCCTCCGACACCCATCGCATGGTGCTCGCCGAGCCGATGGTGCTCACCGAGACCAGCGAGGTCTACGACATCGACGCCACGCTTCACGGCGGAGGTCCCACCGGTCAGGCCGGGGCCGTCCGTCTCGGCATCGCCCGTGCGCTCCTCGAGCTCGACCCCGAGACACGGCCGCAGCTCAAGGCCGCAGGTTTCCTGACTCGCGACTCGCGCGAGAAGGAATCCAAGAAGTACGGCCTCAAGAAGGCCCGCAAGGCGCCTCAGTACTCCAAGCGCTGAATCCTCCGGTGCTCCGTTTCGGCACCGACGGCGTTCGTGGCATCGCCAACACCGAACTCACCCCCGAGTACACGCTTGCACTGGGTCGTGCTGCGGCGCGGGTGCTGGGTGGCGAGCGCTGGCTGATCGGGCGTGACCCCCGGCGCAGCGGCTCGATGCTCGAGGCCGCCCTGGTCGCGGGACTGACCGCAGAAGGCGTCGACGTCGAACTGCTCGGTGTGGTTCCCACGCCGGCGGTCGCATACGTGGCCGGGCTCCACCGCGAGCCCGGCGCGGTCATCTCGGCATCGCACAATCCCTTCGGCGACAACGGCATCAAGCTGTTCGCCTCGGGCGGTACGAAGCTCGACGACGGCACCCAGCACCGTCTCGAAGCCGTGCTGGACGCCATCATCGCAGGGGTCCCGCCGGTGGCGCCCACCGTCGGGCACGGCGTCGGTTCGACCCGGTTCGGCGGGGACGACGTGGCGTCTTATCTCGATCACCTGGTTGATGCTCTCGGATCCCGCAGGCTCGACGGCCTGTCGGTGGTGCTCGACTGCGGGCACGGTGCCGCCAGTGGATTCGCGGGCGACGTGTTCGGACGGGCGGGCGCCGACGTCACGGTCCTTCACGCCGAACCCGATGGGGTCAACATCAATGACGGTGTGGGTTCGACGGACACGTCGGTGCTCCAGGCCAAGGTCGTCGACCTGGGCGCCGACATCGGATTGGCCTTCGACGGTGATGCCGACCGGGTCATTGCGGTCGACGAACGGGGCGAGGTGGTCGATGGCGACAAGGTGATCGCCCTGTGCGCCACCGACCTCAAGACTCGTGGCGAACTCGCGAACGACACGGTCGTGGTGACGGTCATGAGCAACCTCGGCTTCCGGTTGGCGATGGCCGAGGCTGGCATCGAGGTGGTCGTGACGCCGGTCGGTGATCGCTACGTCCTCGAGGAGATGGCGGCCGGCGGGCACGCCCTGGGCGGCGAGCAGAGCGGTCACGTGGTGTTCGGCCGTCTCGCCAGCACCGGCGATGGCATGCTGACCGGCCTCCTTCTCGCCGGCCTGGTGCACGATTCGACCGAGCCGCTGGGCGTGCTGGCCGACCGAGCAATGACCCGGCTGCCGCAGGTGCTGCACAATGTGCGCGTCGCCGAACGCGACCCGGAGATCGTCGGGGCCCTCGCCGAGCCCATCGCCCGTATCGAGCAACGACTCGGCCGCACCGGTCGCGTGCTCGTCCGACCCAGCGGCACCGAGCCGCTCATCCGGGTCATGGTCGAGGCAGCCGATGTGGCCGAGGCTGAGCGAGCCGCCGCCGAACTCGTCGCCGCCGTCGAACAGCACGCCGCTCGCTGAGCGTTCTGGCGACGTTGCTCCGGCTGTGACCCGGGCGATCGTCCCCGGTTGGGGCGGGCGTGGGTGCGGTCTGGGGCGAGCCGTAGACTCGTGTCATGTGCGGCATCATCGGTATCGCCCGGCGACGGTCGGCGCGCCAGCTCCCCGACGCTGCTGAACTGACCGGACCGATGGCCTCGGCCATCGAGCGCCTCGGCGCCGACGAGCCCGAGGTCGAGCGTCTGGCCGAAGCCGCAGAGGCGCTCGAGAAGGCCGATCGCCTGGTGCGTGGCCCGATCGGGGTGGTGCTGCTGCGCGACGATGCCCGACTGCGCGCCGAGGTCGTGGCTGATCTCGACATCATGGATGAACGCATCGATGTGATCGAGGCTGCGCTCGAGTCGCGGGTGTCCGAAGGACCGACCAGGATCGAAGAGCTGAACGCCGCAATCGTCCGTACCCGAGATGCCCTCTGGGCCCTCAGACACGATCGGCTCCGATCGGCGGTCGCAGTGACCGAGTTGGTCGGCGCCGACGTCGGCTGGGCGGCAGTCGAGGCCTTCTGCTCGATCCAGCAGGCGTTGTCGTCACTCGATCGTCTCGAGGTCAGGGGCCGCGACTCGGCGGGGATCTCGGTCACCATCAGTGGTCACGGCATCGCTCCCGACGATGCCGACTTCGCTGCGCTGGTCGCCGGACGGACAGCCGATCCGCTCTTTCGCTCGGGGGCCGTCCGCCGGTGCGGTGAACAGCTGGTGTTCGTGTACAAGGCTGCAGCCGAGATCGGCGAGCTCGGTGACAACACCCGACACCTCCGCTCCGCGATCGCAGCTGACAGCGCGCTTCGTCGAGCACTCGCATCGGACGACGCTCGGGCCATCGTCCTCGGCCACACCCGCTGGGCGTCGGTCGGCATCATCTCCGAGGCGAACGCCCATCCGCTCGACTCGGCCGAGACCTCCGACACGGTCGGCCCGCTCGTGGTGGCGGCGCTCAACGGCGACGTCGACAACTTCGCCGACCTCAAGGCCGCCTCGTCGTTGGCGATCGCAGGTGAGATCACCACCGATGCCAAGGTGATCCCGACGCTCGTGTCCCGACGCCTCGCTGACGGCGCAGCGCTCGACGATGCCTTCCGGGCGACCGTCGCCGGTTTCGAGGGGTCGGTGGCCATCGGCGCGGTCGCTGCCGACCGACCCGACACGATGTTGCTGGCACTGCGTGGGAGTGGTCAGGCGCTCTACGTCGGCCTGACCGACGACGCATTCGTGGTCGCGAGCGAGCCGTACGGGTTGATCGAGGAGACCGATCGCTACGTCCGGATGGATGGCGAGACACCCGCCGACCCTGACAACCCCACTGCCAGCAGAGGACAGGTGCTCGTGCTCGACGCCGATCTGGCCGGCAGCCTCGACGGCATCTCTCGATCTTCCTACGACGGCGTCGCCCTCCCGGTGGTCGACGACGACGTCACGTCGGCCGAGATCACCACGCGTGACATCGATCGGGGCGCCTACCCACATTTCCTGCTCAAGGAGATCACCGAGGCACCCACCAGCTTCCGCAAGACGCTGCGAGGGAAGATCATCGAGGACGAACATGGCCTCCGCGTCCGGTTGGGACCTTCCACGCTGAGCGATGACGTCCGCCAACGGCTGCGCTCGGGCGTGTTCGGTCGGGTCATCGTGATCGGCCAGGGCACGGCGCACATCGCCGGACACGGCCTGGCCGCCGCGCTCACCGAACAGCTGGGCGACACGAATCTGCGCATCGACGCCGACACCGCCACCGAGCTCTCGGCGTTCAAGCTCCGACCCGACATGAGCGACTCGCTGGTGATCGCCATCAGCCAGTCGGGCACCACCACCGACACCAACCGAACCGTCGATCTCGTGCGCGACCGGGGCGCGACGGTCATCGCCATCGTCAACCGACGCAACAGTGATCTCACCGACAAAGCGGACGGCGTGCTCTACACGAGCGACGGACGCGACGTCGAGATGGCGGTGCCCTCGACGAAGGCCTTCTACAGCCAGATCGCGGCCGGAACGCTCCTCGCGCTGGCCATCGCCGACGAACTCGGCGCGCCTGCGGATCAAGAACTGCTGGCTGCGCTGCGCGAACTGCCCGGTGCGCTCGAGGCCTGCATCGACCTGCGCCCCGAGATCGCTGCCGCAGCCCAGCAGTTCACCCCATCGCGCCGCTACTGGGCGGTCGTCGGAAGCGGGACTGACCGCATCGCGGCCGAGGAGGTCCGGATCAAGCTTTCGGAGCTCTGTTACAAGTCGATCGCCTGCGATGCCACCGAGGACAAGAAGCACATCGATCTGTCGGCCGAACCGCTCATCCTGGTCTGCGCTGCGGGGCTCACCGGCTCGAACGCCGACGACGTGGCCAAGGAGGTGGCCATCTACCGGGCCCACAAGGCGGCACCGATCGTCATCGCGATGCAGGGCGAGTCGACCTTCGACGGTGCGCTCGCAGTGATCGGCGTCCCTCGGACTCACCCCCGGCTCGCCTTCATCCTGTCGGCGATGGTGGGCCACCTCTTCGGCTACGAGGCTGCGCTGGCTGTCGACTCGCTTGCCCAGCCGCTCCGTGAGGCCCGGGCTGCGATCGAGACCGCGGTGAGCGCCGGAGTCGACGGCGGCGACATGTTCACGGTGCTTCATGAGCCGTTCGAGATCGTCAGCCGGCAGTTCTACGATTGGCTGCGCAACGGCAGCTACGACGGAAGCCTCGAGGCCTCGACGGCAGTTCGGATCGGGAACCTGCTCCGCTACTCGTCGTCGAGCATCCCGCTCGACAGCTACCAACTCGACCACGGCAAGGTCGGTACTCCGTCGGTGGTCGTCGAGGACCTCACTGCGGCGCTGACCCAGGGGATCGACGAGCTGACTCGACCGATCGATGCCATCAAGCACCAGGCCAAGACCGTGACGGTCGGGATCAGTCGCAGCGACGAGAGCCTGCTCCAGGTTCCGCTGGTCGCCGAGACGCTCGCAGCCGGAGCACCACGCGACCGTCTCTCGTACAAGACGCTGCGAACCCTGGCGAACCTCAGTCCGGCGGTCACCGAGGTCACGGGCTACACCCGCTACCGCATCGAGAGCTGGGATGGCGACGACGCGGCCATCGTCGTGACCGATCGAGGCGGGATCAGTCTCGACCTGCCGCTGCGCACTTCGTCGAACCCGACGCTCCGGGGCACCAAGCACCGCGTCGCGATCGAGCGCGAGGTCCTCGTCGCACGCGGCCGCAGCGACGGTCGTCCGATCATCATCGTGCCCGAGGTCAAAGACGGTCAGACGACCGGTCTCACGCTGCTCCACATCCACTTCGCCGACGTGTTGCCCGCCGCCACGGCCCGAGCCGTCCTGCGCGGGTATCGCGATCGGTTCAGCGCTCTCAAGGACTCCGTCACCGAGACCGAGGCCAGCTTCCGCGAGGACCTGCTCGGCACCGTGCCCATCGGCGATCTCCTCACGATGCCCGTGACGGTGGTGGCCGAGCAGTGGCGGACGGGCAGCGATTGACCGAGCTCCGCGCGGGCGTGGTCGGTGTCGGCACCGACGTCATCGAGATCGAGCGCTTTCGGACGATCCTTCGCGACCGGCCCCGCATGATCGATCGTCTGTTCACCGACCACGAGCGGTCGATCGCCGCACGGCGCGCCGAACCGGCGCGTCCGTTCGCTGCGCGGTTCGCAGCGAAGGAGGCCGCCATGAAGGCGATGGGGGTCGGGCTCGGTGAGGTGCGGTTCCGCGAACTCGAGGTGGTGCGCTCCGCTTCGGGCGCGCCGTCTCTCGTCGTCACCGGTGGCGCAGCCGAGGTGGCCGGCTCGCTCGGCATCGTGCGGTGGCACCTCAGCATGAGCCACAGCGATCTCATCGCCCAGGCCTTCGTCGTCGCCGAGGGCTGAACACCCAGTGCCGGTGACCTGGCAGCATGGCGGCATGCTGCCGGTGGTCACGCCCGAAGAGATGTCGGCGATCGACGCCTCTGCGTCCGAGCCGGTCGAGGTCCTGATCGACCGAGCGGGTGCCGCGACCGCTCGCGCCGCGCTCGATCTGCTCGGAGGCACCTATG
>DATKWD010000049.1:0-22791 GCA_035529695.1 Acidimicrobiales bacterium
CGTCTTGCGCACGATCGATGGCAGATCGCGATGCGCTCTCTCGTCGAGGCCGGTGCGGACCTGATCATCGACGAGGTGTTCCTCGAGGGTGTTCGCGATCAGCAGCGTTGGCGGCAGTCGTTGCGGAACATGCGCGTGAGCTGGGTCGGGGTTCGGTGCGACGTCGAGGTCGCGGTCGCTCGGGAAACTGCTCGCGGCGACCGCGCAAACCTGGCTCGCATGCAGTCAGAGATCGTTCACCAGGGCGTGCACTACGACGTCGAGGTGGACACGACATCGCTGACTCCACAGGACGCGGCACGATACCTCATCGCCAACCTCCCCTTACCGGCCATCTGACCTTGCCGCACCGACGTGCCGGATGGAGGAGGACTGCCGCTCGGATCATCCGGTTGTCTGGTGGCGCGCCGCTCGGTGATGCGGCGGCCTGCGACAGGTGCGGGCGTCGTGCCTGCTCGGCGCTCCAGCTCCCGCCGGTAGCGGGTCTCACGGACCGTGATCTCGTGGACAACCTCGTCCCGCTCCGTCTCATCGTGTCGCCAGCCGCGCGCCTCATGAAGCCGCCGCGATACCAGGTACTCCTCGGAGGCTTCGATCTCTCGTGGGCGATGCTGGCGCACACTGCGCCTGCCTGACACTCACCACCGGTTGGCACGCAGGGGTGCGGGCCCGATCTCGCCACTCCAGAGCCTCAGCTCAGGTCGAGGTCGTCGAGGGCGGCCCAGCGTGGGTCGCGGAGCGGCTCGGCGTCCGGGTCCGGATCGGTCGCCGGTTCGGCGGGATAGAGCTCGGGAACCGGCCCCCGGCACTCGTCGCTGCACAGCGGCGCGACGGGCAGGTCGAGCAGGACGGCCTCGCGGATGAGCGGTTCGAGATCGATGTCGTCGCCCTCGAGCGGAAACGTGTCCTCATCGCCGAGTTGTGAATATACCTCGCGGACCTCGGCGGTCTCGGTGCCACCAACAGGTCCCAGGCAGCGGCGACAGGATCCGACCCATTCGTAGGTCACGGTCCCGGACACCGCGATGCTGTCGCCGAGCGAGTCGAGGACTGCGTCGAAGCTCAGCGTCGAGCCGTCGGGCACCGAGCTGTCGCTGAGCGAGAGTTCTGCGGCACGCATCGTGCGCGAGACCTCCTTCTGCTCACCCGGGGTACGCAGAAGCTCCGCGACGCGTTCGGGCAAGCTCACAGGAGCGCCTCGATCAGGGTGGGCCCGGGCTCGGCGAAGGCACGGTCGAGCTCCGTGACGAGCGCCTCTGCGGTGTCGACCGAGACCGATGGCACCCCGAATCCGCGACCAACGGACACCCAGTCGATCGCGGGCTGGTCGAGCTCCATCAACCGTTCGGACGCAGGACCCAGACTGGCGCCCGAACGCTGGAGTTCGACCTGGAGGATCCGATACGCACGATTCGCACACACCACGACGGTCACGTCGAGCGATTCTCGTGCCATGGTCCACAGCGCCTGGAGCGTGTACAGGCCGGACCCGTCGGCCTGCAGCGCGACCACCGGCCGGTCAGGACAGGCGACAGCCGCACCCACCGCGCAGGGGAGCCCCTGGCCGATGGCACCGCCGGTGAGACCGAGCATGTCGTGAGACGGCGCGGCCGCCGACATTCCGAGCCAGGGATTGCCGCTCGTCGCCGCCTCGTTGACGACGACCGCGTGCTCGGGCTGGGTCGCCGCCAGAGCGGCACCGAGGGTCTTGGTGCTCAGCCCGCCGCTCGGGCGCGGCGGCCGCTCGACCGCGATCGGCGTGAACGCCGCAGCCCCGACGCGGTCAGCGATCTCCCAGAGCGCAGCGGCCGCAGGGTGGCCCCCGGCGCTGACCCCGATGACCTCGCAGCCGCCCGGAAGCAGGCGACTGGGCTGGTCGGGGTACCCGAAGAAGGACACCGGCGCGTCCGTGCCGACCAGCACCGCGTGTTCGATCGCGCCGAGTGCCTCGATGGCCATCTCGGGGAAGTACGGAACCGCGCGGATCGTCGGCAATCCCCCGCCACGTTCGATGCGAGACGAGAACATCTCTGCCCACACCGCAGCTCCGGTCGCGGCTGCGATCCGCGACGCCGCGCGCACACCGGCGTCGCACAGCCCGTCGCCTCCGACGATCAGCGCGGTGGTGGTCGGCGAGGTCGAGAGTCGGTCGATGGCCGCGGAGACAGCGACCTCGTCGATCGATTCCACTCGGTGCGCGACCGGCGTGGGCGGCGCGGCGATCGTGGTGCCGGTCCACGCGAGGTCTTGCGGCACCACCACCGTCACCACGCCGGCGGGCGGACCCGTCGCGGTCGCGATCGCCGATTGCACGACCGTGGCGAGATCGTCGACGGAGGCGGGTGTCACGACCGACCCCACCGCGCCGGCGATGGCGTCGATGTCGCTCGTCAGCGGGGCGTCGGCGCCTCGGTGCCAGGTCGCATGGTCGCCGACCAGGTTGACCACCGGGCTGTGAGCGCGTCGTGCGTTGTGCAGGTTGGCGATGCCGTTGGCCAGCCCGGGTCCGAGGTGCAACAAGGTCAGTGCCGGGCGCCCGGTCATCCTTCCGTAGCCATCGGCGGCGCCGGTCACCACTCCTTCGAAGAGGCCGAGCACGGGCCGGATGGCGGTGTTGCGATCGAGTGCCGAGACCAGGTCCATCTCGGTGGTGCCAGGGTTGGCGAAACACACCTCGACCCCGGCATCGAGCGCGGCTTCCAGCAGCGAGTCTGCACCGTTTGGAGTGTCGGCGCTCATGCCCGTGCCTCGACCGCGAAGCCCTCGGCCCGCAACCTCTCGACCACCCGTGCTCCGTGGGTCGAGTCGCGCGTCTCGACGACGAGCTCGATCTCGGTGAGCCGGGCTGAGTGGGTCGAGAACGCACGCTGGTGGGTCACCTCGACGATGTTGGCGCCGGCGTCGCCGACCGCGGCGGTGAGGCGACCGAGTGAACCGGGACGGTCGCTGACCTCGACGTGCAGCCGCGAGAGTCGTCCAGAGCGAACGAGACCACGCAGGATCACCGACGACAGCAGGCGGAGGTCGATGTTGCCTCCGGTCACCAACAGCCCGACCCGCTTTCCGGCGAACCGCTCGGGGTACTCGAGCAGGGCGGCCAGACCCGCGGCACCGGCGCCCTCGACGACGACCTTCTCGATCTCGAGGAAGAGGGCCACCGCTTCTTCGATGCGGGCCTCGCTCACGGTGATCATGGCATCGACATGGGCCTTGATCAGCTCGAGCGGAAGGACACCTGGGTGCGGGACGGCGATGCCCTCGGCGATGGTCGGGCCCCACTCGTCCTCGGGGAGCGGCGTCGCCAGCCCGAGTGCCAGACCGACTGCGGAGTGGAGCTCGCTCTCCACTCCGATCACCTCGCAGGAGGGGGCGAGCTCGTCGACCACGACGCTGACACCGGCGATCAGTCCCCCGCCGCCCACCGGCACGAGCACCGCGTCGAGGTCGGGTGCCGCAGCCAGGAACTCGAAACCGGCGGTCCCCTGGCCGGCGATGATCTGCGGGTCGTCGTACGGAGCGACGAACGTGAGACCCTCGGCGTCGGCCAGCCGACGGGCCTCGGTGGCTGCTTCGGCGAGATCGTCGCCGTGGAGGACGACGCGCGCACCGAGGTGCTCGGTGCGCGCGACCTTGATCAAGGGGGTGTCCGCCGGCATCACGATGGTGGCCCGGATCCCGAGCAGCGCCGCGTGATGGGCCACCGCCTGAGCGTGGTTGCCGGCCGACATCGCGACCACCCCAGCCGAACGCGACGCCTCGTCGAGCGATTCGAGCTTCACCCGCGCGCCTCGCTCCTTGAACGAGGCGGTGAACTGGAAGTTCTCCAGCTTGAGCACCACGTCGGCGCCGGTGATCTGTGAGAGCGTGCGGCTCCGCCGACACGGCGTGTCGACGATGTGGCCACGAAGGACGTCGGCTGCCCGCTGGACGTCGCCGATGGTGACGGCGTCGGACACCGACACAGCGATCAGATGTCTTGGTCGAACACCGACGAGCCCGGCCCGACGGCATCGGGTGGCAAGGACGCGTCGGGCGCGGTTCGGGGCATCTCGCCCGATGCATCGGACGCACCCTGGAGCTTGGCTCGACCCGACTCGACCATCTTCATGGTGCGCTCGAGGATGATCTCGAAACTGGCCAGCCGCTGGTCGCAGAAGTCCTCGGCCTCGTTGCGCAGCTTGCGGCTCTGCTCCTGGGAGCGCTCGACGATCTTGCGGGCACGGTTCTCGGCCGCCTTGACGACCTCGGTGCGCTGCACCATGCGCTCGGCGCGGGCACGAGCCTGGTCGAGGATGTCATCGCCCTCACGCTTGACCTTCGCCAGGAACTCCTCCCGTTCCTTCAAGAGCCAGCGGGCGGCGCGCAGTTCATCGGGGAGCCGTTCGATCGCTTCGTCGAGGATCTCGAGCAGTTCCTCCCGGCTCACCATGACCGACGTCGACAGGGGCATCGGTCGGGCTCCGTCGATCTGGTCGCGGAGACGCCCCAGCAGCGTTTCGACCTGCGGTGCCTCATAGGGCGACTGACCGGGCTTCGGACGACGGGGCTCGGCCCGAGCAGGTCGCGGCTGCTTCGGTCGCGGCTGCTTGGGTCGTGGGGGACGTTCTCCGCCGCCCGGTGCGGCCGGATCGAATGGTTCGCTCATGAGTAGAACTCCGCCAGTCTCTTGCCGACCGGCGACGGCACCATCGAGGTCACGTCGCCGCCGAACCGGGCAATGTCGCGGATGAACTTCGAGGCGAGGAAGCTGTGCTCGGACGCCGAAGGGATGAACATGGTGTCGACGCCCGAGATGGCGTGGTTCATCTGGGCCATCTGGAGTTCGGTCTCGAAGTCGGACACCGCGCGGAGGCCCTTGATGATGAAGTCGGTGCCCTCCTCCTTGGCGAGGTCGACCACCAGCTTCGCGAACATCACGATCCGAACGTTGGGCAGGTGGGCACAGCACTCGTTGAGCATGTCGTGGCGAGCTTCCATGTCGAACAGCGGCTCCCCCTTCTGGGGGTTTCGCATCGCAGCAACCACGACCTCGTCGAACAACCGCGCGGCCGTCTCGATGATCTCCATGTGTCCGTTGTGAATCGGATCGAAGGATCCGGGGTACAGAACGCTGGTCAACCGGTGTCTCCTGGTGGTGGGCTCGGTGCGCGCCGGGCGAAGGTGACCACGGTACCGCCGTGGGTCTTGTGCCTCACGTTCGACCACTGATCACCGAGCGCAATCTCACGATCGGACTCGACCACCAGCCATTCGGAGGCGATCCCGTCGAGGAGGCTCGTCCACCCGTCGAAGGCGTACGGCGGGTCGGCGATCACGAGGTCGGCCTCGCCCCGCCAGGTCGAGGCATCGGTACCGACGATGACGGCGCGGTCGTCCACGCGGGCACGGGCGAGGTTGGCCTCGATGAGCTGCCGGGCACGGGCCGAGCGCTCGACGAAGGTGCATCTCGTCGCTCCTCGACTCAGGGCTTCGATGCCCATCGCTCCCGTTCCGGCGAACAGATCGACCACGTTCCAGCCCTCGACGCCACCGAGGCTGAACAGCGCGTTGAACACCGCCTCTCGCATTCGATCGGAGGTGGGCCGGATCTCATCGCCGTCAGGCGCTTCGAGCTTGACCCCCTTCGCCGTCCCGGCCACGACCCGCATGTCTGAGAACCTACGGCGCCCGCCCCGAAATCCCTGGGCGGGCGTAAGGTCATGAGGGATGGTCGATGTTCCCGACGTGATCACATGCATCGACTGTGGAGAGCGCTGCCACCTGATCTCGTATCCACCCGAGGAACGCGGGTGGGAACCGGGTGACCTGACGGTGTACCGCTGCTCGGGGTGCCTCGACCGTTGGGACCTGATCGTTCCCGACGAAGACGATGCCCGAGGTGACGACTATCCGATGTCGTAGCTCCGGCCGATGTCGTAGCTCCGGCCGATGTCGAGGCTCCGGCCGATGCGGACATCAACCCTTGAGGAGGAAGTCGGCTTCGTCGGGGTCGAGGAAGAGGCTGATCTCGTCGACCATGGTGCCGGACAGTCCCTCGCCCACCATCTCGATGGCGGCCTCACGAGCTCGTTCGACCCAGTCCTTGTCGCGCCGGAGCGAGGCCAGCTTGAGATCAGACCGGCCCTTCTGGCGCTCGCCCATGATCGAGCCTTCGCCTCGGATCTCGAGGTCGACCTCGGCCAGCTCGAATCCGTCGTCGGTCCGGACCAGCGCCGCAAGCCGCTCGTTCTCCTCGTCGTCGGCGGTGGGCGCGACCAGATAGCAGTACGACGCCGTGCCCGACTGTCGGCCGACGCGCCCGCGGAGCTGGTGGAGCTGCGCGATGCCGAATCGGTCGGCATCGAGGATCACCATGACCGTTGCGTTCGGGACGTCGACGCCGACCTCGATCACGGTGGTGGCGACGAGCACGTCGAACCGACCGCTGCGGAACAACTCCATCGTCTGTTCCTTCTCGGCCGAACCGAGGCGCCCGTGAAGGAGGCCGACCGACTGCCCCCGTAGTTCATCGTTGGACAGGCGCTCGTGCGTCTCCTCCGCAGATGCCGCCTCGAGCTTCTCGGACTCCTCGATCAACGGACAGACGACGTAGGCCTGGCGCCCGGCCGCCACCTCGGTCCGGACGCGTTCCCAGACCGCGGCCTCATCGGCCTCGACCCGGGCCCACACGGTGTCGACCTTGGTCCGCCCCGGCGGCTTCTCGCCGAGGATCGACACATCGAGGTCGCCGTAGACGGTCATCGCCGCCGTACGCGGAATCGGGGTGGCGGTCATGACGAGCACGTCGGGCACGGCAACTCCTCCTGCCTTGTCCCGCAGCGCAGCTCGTTGCTCGACACCGAACCGATGCTGTTCGTCGATCACAACCATGCCGAGCGACGCGAAGTCGACGCCCTCCTGAATCAGCGCATGCGTCCCGATGACGATGTCGATCTGCCCCGACGCCAGCTCGGCGAGAACGCGCTTGCGGGCCGACGGGGCCGTCTTGTTGCTGAGTGACGCGACCGTCAGCGACCGCGCGAACAGGGCTGCGTCGTCGGCGATGGTGAAATCGGCGAGCAATGATCGGACCAACACGGCGTGTTGCTCAGCCAAGACCTCCGTCGGCGCCATGAATGCGGCCTGGTGCCCACCCTCGACCGCCAGGAGCATGGCGCTGACGGCCACCACCGTCTTTCCGGCCCCGACGTCGCCCTGGAGCAGCCGGTGCATGGGGACCGAGCGGGCCATGTCGGATCGGATCTCCTCGATCGTTCGCCGCTGATCGCCCGTCAGATCGAAGGGGAGCTTGCTCCAGAAGCGCTTCATCAGCTCGCCCGGCACCTCGTGGGCCACCCCGACCTCGGACCGCTCGATCGCGGCCTTGCGGAGCACCAGAGCCAGCTGGACCCGCAGGAGCTCGTCGAAGACCAGACGACGTCGAGCCGCCGCCTGCTCTGCCATCGACGACGGCTCGTGGATCGACTGCGTCGCGGCCTGCCGGTCGATGAAGTCCCACCGGTCGAGCCATCGCTCGGGCAGCGGATCGATCAGGCCGCGCCCGCCCCGCGCCGGGTCGACCCGACGCAGCATCTCGGCGATCCAGGCGGCGATCTCCCACGTGTTGACCTTGGCCTTGCCCGACTGCGGGTAGATCGGCACGATCCGTCCCGTGCGATCGCCGATCAGGTCGACCTCGGGGTTCGTCATCTGACGCCGGCCACGGTAGGTGTCGACCTTTCCCACGAACACCGCCTCGGTGCCGGCGGGAAGCTGTCGTTCCCGCCAGGTCTGGTTGAAGAACGTGATTCGCAGGTGACCGGTGCCGTCGCTGATCTCACCTTCCACCCGACCGCGTCCTCGGCCGCGACCGGGAACCGACGAGATGCTGCGGACCTTCGCCAGCACCATCGCCTCCTCACCGATGACGATGTCGTCGATGCTGAGTTGTCTGGTCCGGTCGAGGTACCGACGCGGGTAATAGGTCAACAGGTCGAAGAGCGTCTCGATCCCGAGATGGGCCAGCGCCTCGGCCTTCTTGTCACCGACGCCGTTCAGCCGGGTGACCGGTTGGTCGGCGAACCACTGGAGATCCAGCTCGCCGTTCACGACTACTCGATGCCGAAGAGGTAGGGGTAGAGCGGCTGTCCCCCGTGGTGCACCTCGGCCTCGACGTCTGGGTGGTGCTCGGCGAGCCACTCGGTGATCTTGCGAGTGTCGCCGGTCGACGCATCCTCGCCCTCGATCACCGTGATGATCTCGTGGTCGGAGGTCACCAGCGCCGCGAGCACCTCGCAGGCTGCGTCGACGACCGAACCCTCGACGGCAACGATGCCGCCGGGACCGATGCCGAGGTAGTCGCCCTCGGCGATCGGGCCGACCTCGCTGCTGGACTCGCGCACCGCCTGGGTGACTTCGGCCGCCACCACCGATGCCGCCATGTCGGCCATCGCCTCGTGGTTGCTGTCGGCCACGGCCTCGGGGTCGTACGCCAGCAGTGCAGCGAAGCCCTCGGTCACCGATCGAGTGGGGACGACCCGGACGGTCTTGACGGTGAGCTCGTCGACCTTCTCCGCGACGGCGATGATGTTCTTGTTGTTGGGAAGGATGACGACGTGGTCGGCTCGGACGGCCTCGACGGCATCGAGCAGCTGCTGGGTCGATGGGTTCATCGACTGCCCACCGGTCACCACCTTCTGCACCCGCAGGCTGTGGAAGATCCGCCTGATGCCGTCGCCGGTGGCGACGGCCACGACGCCGCAGCCGACCGGATCGTGGGGCGGGTCGTCGGGCTCGGCCGCCGCGGCCTCGCGCACCCAACGTTCCTCCTCGACCTCCTCGAACAAGTCGGTCACCCTGATCTGGCGTGGCCGACCGATCTCGATGGCGGCCTCGATCGCAGCACCGATGTCGTCGGTGTGGACGTGGCAGTTCCAGATGCCGTCACCGCCGACGACGACGATCGAGTCGCCCAAGCCGGCCCACACGTCCTTGAAGGCAGGAATCGTCTCGTCGGGCGCCTCGAGGAAGTACATCACCTCGTAGCGCAGATCGCCGACATCGTGGCCGTCACCCTCGGACCGGTCCGAGGCTGACGTCGCGACCTTGGCCGCCACCGGTTGCTCGGCGGGCACGGGGACCGGGCGCCCGTCAGTCACGTGCAGCAGGGCGTCGAGGAGGAGCAGGAATCCGGCGCCGCCCGCATCGACGACCCCGGCCTCGGCGAGTACGGGCAACAGCTCAGGAGTCCGTTCGAGGCTCTCGCCACCGGTGATCCGCGCCGCATCGAGCACTGCGGTCAGGTCCCCACCGGCATCGGCCGCCTCGACTGCGGCCTCCGACGCCTCACGCAACACGGTGAGGATCGTGCCTTCGGTGGGCTTCTGCACTGCCTCGTAGCTCGATTTGGACGCGGCGGCCAGCGCTGCGGCCAGCGCGGCACCACCCACGTACTCCTCGTCGCGGATCTCGGTGACCATTCCACGCAGGATCTGGCAGGTGATGACGCCGCTGTTGCCCCGGGCGCCCATCAGCGAACCATGACCGATCGCGTGACAGACCGCCGACATCTCGTCGGCGGCGACGCCCTCGAGCTCGGCGACGACGGACTCCATCGTCAGGGCCATGTTCGTCCCGGTGTCGCCATCGGGGACCGGATAGACGTTCAGACGGTTGATCGCCTCCTGATGGGCCCGGAGCGCATCGCGGAACCCCGACATTGCGGCGCGGAACTCTGCGGCCCCCAGATGGTCCCGTGCTCCCATTCCGGGCGATGGTACAGATCGGCCGCAGGCAGTCACGGCTTTCGCGAGTGCCGTGGTCCGCACCGCCACATTGATTGCATCGGACTCCTGCGACGTGGCTAACGTCGGTTGCCCAGTCCGGACCGAAGGTGGAGCACCGGTGCAAGGCGTGATCAAGTCATACGACCCGGGGACGGGCGACGGTGTCATCCTCACCGACACCGACCTCACCGAGTTCGATCTCGCCGCCGACGCACTCGACGGCTCGGTGTTCCGCATGCTCCGGCAGGGTCAGCGAGTCGTGTTCGAACTCGACCCCCAGGGCAGAGCGACACGCCTCTCTCTGGGCTCCGAGATCGACATGGCCACCCCCTCGTTCCCCGAGGATGACCTCACGACCACGAGCACCCCCTCGACCACCACCTAAGCCCTCAACCACCCGGGCACGGAGGCCACTTTGCCAGGCACGACCGAGAACCAGAAGCTCAAGCAGTGGGTCCAGGAGTGGACCGAGATCTTCGAGCCCGACCAGGTCGAGTGGTGTGACGGCTCGCAAGAGGAGTGGGACCGCCTCACCACGCGTCTGGTCGACGCGGGCACCTTCCAGCGGTTGAATTCCGCCGAGCACCCCAACAGTTTCCTGTGCCAGTCCGACCCGGCCGATGTGGCTCGCGTCGAGGATCGCACGTTCATCTGCTCCGACGAGGAGATCGACGCAGGATCGACCAACAACTGGCGTGCCCCCGCCGAGATGAAGGCCGAGGTGCTCGAGTACTTCCGTGGCTCCATGAAGGGCCGCACCATGTACGTCGTGCCCTTCAGCATGGGCCCACTCGGCTCACGGATCGCCCACATCGGGGTCCAGCTCACCGACTCGACCTACGTCGCGGTCAACATGCGGATCATGACCAGAATGGGCCAGCGAGCGCTCGACGTCCTGGGCGCCGACGGCGAGTTCGTGCCGTGCCTGCACTCGGTCGGACGGCCGTTGCCCGAAGGCGTCGAGGACGTGCCGTGGCCGTGCGACGCCGACAACAAGTACATCGTGCACTTCCCCGGCACCCGGGAGATCTGGTCGTACGGCTCGGGCTACGGCGGCAACGCCCTGCTCGGCAAGAAGTGCTTCGCGCTGCGAATCGCGTCGACGATGGCCCGCGACGAAGGTTGGATGGCCGAGCACATGCTGGTCCTCGGCGTGACGCCGCCCGACGGCGAGAAGAAGTACGTCGCAGCCGCGTTTCCCTCGGCCTGCGGCAAGACCAACATGGCCATGATGATCCCGACGCTTCCCGGGTGGAAGGTCGAGACCATCGGCGACGACATCGCGTGGATGAAGTTCGGCGACGACGGCCGCCTCTACGCCATCAACCCCGAGGCCGGGTTCTTCGGCGTGGCGCCCGGCACCAGTCCCGACACCAACCCCAACGCGCTCGCCTCGCTGCGCGCCAACTCGATCTTCACCAACGTCGCCAGGACCGACGACGACAACGTGTGGTGGGAGGGCCTGTCGGATCCGCCTGCCCACCTCATCGACTGGAAAGGCAACGACTGGTCGCCCGACGCCGACCGCCCTGCAGCTCATCCGAACGCACGCTTCACCGCGCCGGCCAGCCAGTGTCCGTCGATCGCACCCGAGTGGGAAGACCCAGCGGGTGTGCCGATCTCGGCCATCCTCTTCGGTGGACGAAGGGCCTCGAACGTCCCGCTCGTCACCGAGGCCTTCGACTGGGAGCACGGTGTCTTCCTCGGGTCGATCATGTCCTCGGAGAAGACCGCGGCAGCTGCCGGCACCGTCGGCGAGGTTCGTTTCGATCCGTTCGCGATGCTCCCGTTCATGGGCTACAACGCGGGCGACTACTTCCAGCACTGGCTCGACATCGGCGACGAAGCCGACGATCACAAGCTTCCCAAGCTGTTCTGGGTCAACTGGTTCCGTCGCGACGACGACGGCTCGTTCATGTGGCCGGGCTTCGGCGAGAACGCTCGCGTGCTCAAGTGGGTCCTCGAGCGCATCGACGACGGCGGCGGCGCAGTCGACACCGCGATCGGGAGGGTGCCCACGCTCGACGCACTCGACGTCGACGGCACCGGGCTCACCGCCGACGAGCTCGAGAAGATCCTCGCCGTGAACAACCAGGAATGGCGACAGGAGATCCCGCTGATCGAGGCGCACTACGAGTCGATCGGCGAGCGCCTCCCTCAAGCGCTCGCCGACCAGCTGCGCGACCTCGAGAAGCGGCTCGCCGACTGAACCCGCGCACAGACTCGCGATCAGGTTCGAGGCGCTACGGTGCGCGCCGATGACCACACGTGCGTATGTGCTGATCCAGACCGAGGTGGGCCGGGCGGCCGAGGTCAAGGCCGCCGTCTCGGCAATCGACGGGGTCGTCGCCGCGCACGACGTGACCGGGCCCTACGACGTCATCGCCCAGACCGAGGCATCGACGATCGACGAACTCGGCAAGATGGTCGTCAGTCGCATCCAGATGATCGGTGGCATCACCCGGACCCTCACCTGCCCGGTCGTCAACCTCTGATCGGCCCGATCAGCCGGCGAACGGGCCGAGCGTCATCGCTCGAATCGCCAGTCCCATGATCCAGAGTCCGCCGAAGCCGTACAGCAGGTAGCGATGTGCCTCGAGCTGCTGGCGGTACGACACGATGATGCCGATCGAGACGATGCACAAGAACCCGTAGAACATGTGAAGATCGGCCACCTCGACGCCATCGGGCAGCTGTTGCATCGCGAGGACGCCGAGGACGATCTGCACGAACACGAGGACCTGGGCCGCAACCGTGGCGATCCAGAGCGCCCGCACTCGCAGCGTGGGCAGGTGGTTGGCGGCGAGCGCCCACGCACCCACCACGGCATGGGAGAGCACCACCGCCCATCCACCGAGTTCGTGAGCGCGGGCGACCACTGATCGATCGCCGGCCGGCGATCAGCCGGCTGCGGCCGCTTGGGTGAGTGCTTGTGCCTCGGCCATCGCCTCGGCTGCGACGTCGACCAATTCGGAGATCTCGTCGTCACTGAATCCCGCGAGTCGACGGAAGGTACGAGCCAGGTGCACCGGGCTGTCGTCGTCCTCGCCTCGGAACCCGCCGAAGCTGAAGAGCTTGTCGACCGCACGTTGGAACTCGAGTGCCTTTGCCCGGCGGTCCGGGTCGTGCTCGGTGATCTTGCGGAGCCAGTCCGACCCCATCTTCACGTGGGTGACCTCGTCGGCGAGCATCCAGTCCTCGCAGAACTCGAGCATCGGGTCGGCGGTGGCCTCGCCGAAGCTCTTCATGGTGTTGAACACGTCGATCGCAAGACCCTCCAGCGCGCGATTGACGCCCGCGAGTCGAAGCACCGGGTCTTCGTTGCAGGCTGCCTCGTAGAGCGTCGTCTGCTCGGCGAACTCGCCGATCTCTGAACCCATGTGATCGCCCAGCTTCACACTGATCTCGACGTGTCGGGCCTCGTCCCAGCACTGGCGGGCCATGTCGAGCTTGAGCTCGAACGGCGCCTCGTCGTCGCCCTCGCCGGTGTCGAAGTCGAAACACGTACGTCCTGCGCCCTCGAGCGCTTGGATCTCACCGACGAAGATGCCGTGCATCAACGACCGCGCGGCATCCGGAGCCTCGTAGGACTCGGGCGAGAAGGCATTCCGGCTCGGTTCGTCGGCCCGGGTCACGTTCCGCGGATCGAAGATGAGCGTCTCGATCGGGATCGTCTCGAATCGGCTGTCTCGAGCCAGCTTGTCGACAGGGAGATGTCTCTGCACGGCGGCCTCCTTGGGGTACCGGACGACACGCTACCGCGCACCGCCCCGGCTCAGTCGAAGAGCGAGTCCTTCCTGCTCCGAGCCACCGGATCTCTCCCGATGAAGAACTCCCAGCCGAACGCGTCGAGGAACACTTCGTCGGGCATCTGCATGAAGAAGTCGGATTCCTGGATCTGACTCGCATGTGCGCGCATCGACGCACGCTTGACTCCCGCCCAGTCGCGCACGTCCACGGTGGTCGTGATGAGCTCTTCGGGAGACCCGAACGTGGCCTCCTCGCTGACATCCGGGCCCTCGCCCATCGTGTCGCCTGCCTCGCGCGCCGCCTCCATGAGCCGTCGAATGTGGTCGCGGTTCATCGTCGCCTCGAAGACGCGCTCGATCCCGGCCAGCCCGGCTGCTCGTGCTCCGACGCGGTGCACCTGGATGTGATCGGGATGCCCGTACCCACCGTGGTCGTCGTAGATCGTCAGCACGTCACAGCCGTCGGCTCGGAGGATCTCGGCGAGCTTCTCGCTCGCCGCGGCGACGTCGGCCTGCCAGAAGCTGCGAGGATCGTCGTTCGTGTCGGTGCCCTCCATCCCCGAGTCGCGATAGTCGAGGAAGTGGACCTCGCCGACCCCGAGTGTCGAGGCCGATGCCAGCACCTCGAGGGTTCGGCGTTCTCCGAGGCTCTCCCCTCCATCGAGATGGCCATCCGGCACCTCGCCGCATTCACCGCGGGTCGCGAAGACGAGCGCGACATCGTGCCCGTCGGCAACCGCTTTGGCGATCGTGCCCCCGGTCGAAATCGACTCGTCATCAGGATGGGCGTGAAAGCACACCAAGCGAGCCATTACCTGCGTTCCCCGGCCACGCAGGCCGCAACCGGCCGCTCCTCCGCTGCGCTCCGTCGCTCGCACGCTCCCTGCTGCTCCGCAGCCTCACATGACCTCGTCATGCGATGGCGCCGCTTGCTCGGAGGGCTGCGACCCGGTCTCCGTCCAGGCCGTACTCACCGAGGACTTCGTCGGTGTGCTGTCCTGCGTGGGCCGGGGGCCGCACGACCTCGACCTCGGTTCGACTGAAGCGGGGCGCCGGAGCCGGCTGCACGATGCCGTCGCGCTCGATGAAGGTCTTCCGGTGCACGTTGTGCGGATGCTGGGGCGCCTCGCCGAGCGACAGCACCGGTGCGAAGCACACATCGGATCCTTCCATGATCTCGCACCACTCGTCGCGCGTCTTGGTGGCGAAGACGCCCGCGACCCTCTCTTTCAGAGACGGCCACTCGAGCCGGTCGTGCTGGCTCGGCAGCTCCTCGCCTTCGAGGCCGGTCAGGCGGAGCAGCTCTGCATAGAACTGCGGTTCGATCGAGCCGATCGACACGTACTTCTGGTCGCTCGTCTCGTACACGTCATAGAAGTGGGCGCCGCTGTCGAGCATGTTCGTGCCCCGCTCGTCCTCCCAGATCCCCATCGCTCGGAACGAGTGGAACATCGTCGTGAGCACCGCGGCGCCGTCGACCATGGCCGCATCGACGATCTGGCCCTCACCCGATCGCTGGGCATCGAGGAGCCCGCACACGAGCCCGTAGGCCAAGAGCATGCCGCCACCCCCGAAGTCGCCCACCAGGTTGAGCGGCGGGACCGGAGCCTCGCCGCGCCGCCCGATCGGATCGAGGGCTCCCGCCAGTGCGATGTAGTTGATGTCGTGTCCCGCGGTCGGCGCGTACGGACCCTCCTGACCCCAGCCGGTCATTCGTCCGTAGACGAGCTTCGGGTTGCGCGCCAGGCACTCGTCGGGGCCGATGCCCAGTCGTTCGGCGACGCCGGGTCGGAATCCTTCGAGGAGCGCGTCCGCGTGCTCGACCATCTCGAGCACGACCTCGACGCCCTCGGGCGACTTGAGGTCGACACCCACCGATCGGCGCCCTCGATTGAGGACATCGCCGGGCGGCAACGCCGGATCGCCGCCTCGGACGTTGCCGGCACGGTCGATCCGGACGACGTCGGCGCCCATGTCGGCCAGCATCATGGCGCAGAAGGGACCGGGCCCGATGCCGGCGATCTCGAGGACCTTGATGCCCTTCAGTGGTCCCATGTCGTCGCGTGCTCCCCGTGTCGAGAAATGGAGCGGCCATCCTGTCGAGCGAGCGTCGAGGAAGCAACTGGGCAGCCGCCCACCGGGAACCAGGGTCGGTAGCGTCGGCTCGTGCGCCGAGCCCGCGAGATCGATGCCTGGGCACCGGGACGAGTGAACCTGATCGGCGACCACACCGACTACATGAACGGCCTGGCGATGCCGATCGCCATCGACCTCGGCACCTCGGTGCGTGGGAGCTCCGGGGGCGACACCGTCGACCTGACCAGCGCAGCGATGGACTCGAGCGTCTCGATCCCGATCGGACTCGATGACCCGACCGACGTCGCGCCGGGGTGGGGACGTTACGTGGCCGGGGTGGTGGCCCAGTGTCGACCGTCGCTGGGGTTCGTTGGTCGGGTCGACAGCACCCTGCCACCCGGCAGCGGGCTGTCATCGAGCGCCGCGCTCGAGGTCGCGGTGGCTCTGGCGCTCGGAGCCGACCCCGATCCGGTGCGGCTCGCTGCGCTGTGTCAGCGGGCCGAGCAGCAGGCGACCGGCGTGCCGTGCGGGATCATGGACCAGCTCGCCATCACCAGCGGGGTGCGCGATCACGCCCTCTTGCTCGATTGCGCAACCAACGACGTCACCCCCGTGGCCCTGCCCGCGGAGCTGCACATCGTCGTGGCCCACAGCGGGGTCGACCGCGCACTCGTCGGTTCGGCGTACGCCGATCGTCGCGCCCAGTGCGAGGCGGCCGAAGCCCGGATCGGGCCGCTGCGGACCGCCACGGTCGACGACGTGACTCGAATCGACGACCCCGCCCTCCGGCGCCGGGCACGCCATGTCGTCAGCGAGATCCGGCGGGTCCGCGACTTCGCCGCGGCCCTCGATCGAGCCGATCTCGGACTCGCAGGCCATCTCATGTCGCAGAGCCACGCCAGCCTCCGCGACGACTTCGACGTGTCGACTCCCGAGCTCGACGACCTGGTGACTCGCCTCGAGGCCACCGAAGGCGTCACGGGTGCACGACTCACCGGAGCAGGCTTCGGAGGCTGCGCCGTCGCGATCGCCGACCGTCCCGTGGTGCTCGACGACTTCGGCCCGCAGGCATGGTTGGTCGAGGCGTCAGCCGCAGCGGGGCTCCGCTGACCTCGTGGCGCTGATCCTTCAGGCCGTCGGCGGAGGCCCGTCGTCGTCGGTGACCTCGATGTGCGCGGCAGCCAGCAGCTGGATCGCAAGCGGAATCATCTGCGCGTCATCGATCTTCGCGCCGGCGACCCCGGCGGGAGTCGACAGGTCCGAGAGCTCGGATCCATGCAGGCTCAGGTCGGTCGAGCGCAGTCCGCCGACGTCGGCACGTGTCAGCTGCGAGTTGCGGATCGAACAGCCGTCGAGGCTGGCGTTCCGGAACGATGCCTCGGCCAGGTCCGACCGCTCGAAATGAGTGGCCTCCATCTGGGCCATCGAGAACCCAACGGTGTCCATCCGACATTCGATGAACTGGACGTCGTGGAGTTTCGCGAGTTCGAACGCCGTCGCCGAGAGGCGACAGTCGGTGAAGCGAACGCGGCGCAGCACGGGCTCGACGAACAGCGCGCCCGAGAGGTCACACCCGGTGAACTCGACGTCGATCATCCGGATCCGATCGATCCTCGCCGAGGTGAGACGGGCCGCCGAAACCCGGCACTCCTCGAGCGACACCGCTGCAGCGTTGACGCCGATCGCCGCGCCGCTGAGCTCGAGTCCGACCAGCTCGGCGTCGTCGAGGAACACTTCGCCCAGGTCCTCGACCACCAGGTCCGCCGGGAGCCGCGGCGCCGCGACGACGGTCACATGCGGTCGAGCAGCAGCTGCTTCTTGGCCTGGTACTCCTCAACGGACAGCACCCCGCGCTCGTGCAGTTCGTGCAGCTTCTCGACTTGCTCGGGGATCGACAGCCCGTCGCCCCTGGCAGCTCCGGCGACCCGGTCGAACTTTCGATTCTCGTTGGCCTCGATCTGGCGGTAGATCTCGTTCTGCACCGCCGAGGGCTTGCGCACGTCGCTGAAACTCTGGCGGCCCATCTCGCCTGCCGACTCGATCACGAGGTCGCCGGCACCCAACATGCGCTCGAACAGGCTCTGCTTGAAGAACACGGTGTTGACCCGGTCGAGTGGGATCTCGATGCCATGTTTGGTGAGGACTCCGTGCCGGTAGATCAGCCGGTCGGTGGTCACCACGAAATTGGTGGTGGACCACCGGAGGTAGGTGACGCCGAACCACGCCAGGCAGACCAACACCACTCCACCCGCGGTGACATTGACGAACGAATGGATGTCGAGCACGGCGAGCACGATGCCCAACGCGATGACGCCGACCAACACGGCGAGTGACTTCGCGAGGAACCACCAGTGGGGATGAAGGTCGAGGACTGCATCCTCGCCGTCATTGAGCAGCTTCGGCGGGAACGGCACCCGCACAGGCTATCCCTCCCGGCCATTCCGATTCTGCCGTCACCCACCGCGCCACCATCGAGGACCGCCGGGGTCACAGAGATCTCACCACTCACCTGTCATGGCACCTTTGGACTATTGCCATCGCGCGTAGCGTGCGGGACGATTCACTCCGCGAAACGTCCCTCTGGGACGGAAGTCGGGGGCGAAACGGGTCGGGGAGGGTCCGGTTCACCCCTGACTTCGCATGCCGCCACCCAGCGAGCCCGATTCTCAGGCCCACCCGAGGTCCGTGAGTCGCTCGTCGTCGATACCGAAGTGATGGGCGACCTCGTGCACGACGGTGACCAGCACCTGGTGGACCACGTCGGCTTCATCTCGGCTGTGGGCGCAGATCGCCCGTCGATACAGTGTGATCCGGTCGGGCATCACCATGCCGGAGTAGCCGTTGTCGCGGCTCGTCAACGGAACACCCTCGTAGTGGCCCAGCAGATGGCCGGTCGAGCTGCCGTCCTCGACGAAGACGGCCACGTTGTCCATCATGGCGGCGAGGTCGTCGGGAATCTGATCGAGCGCATCGGCCACCAGGTCTTCGAAGCGTTCGCGGTCCACCGGCACCATCGCCGCGCGACACTACGTGGGTGGACCTCTCGGCGCTCGAAGCTGGCCTCGACGCCGAGCAGCTGAGGGCCGTGACCACGACCGCCTCGCCGGTGGCTGTCCTCGCCCCAGCGGGCTCGGGCAAGACCCGTGTCCTGTCGCGAAGGGTGGCGCACCGCATCGCCCGGGAGGAGATCGAGCCGCAACACGTCCTGGCGGTCACCTTCACGAGACGGGCAGCATCGGAATTGAGCGTCCGTCTCGAGCGCCTGGGCCTCCGAAACCAGCTCGTCGCCGGCACGTTTCACGCGCTGGCACTCGGACAGATCCGCGACCACCACCGAGATCACCGGCTCGCGGCACCCAAGGTCCTCGACCGCAAGCGGGGCATCCTCGAAACAGCCACCGGACGCACCGATGCCCGGCAACTGGCCGAGATCGCGACCGAGATCGAGTGGGCCAAGGCCCGCCAGATCACGCCGGACGAGTACGTCGACCGAGCCGCCGCCGCCCGCCGACGAACCCGGTCCCGTCGTCCCGACGTCGCCGACGCCTACCAGGGATACGAAGCGATCAAGGCCGATCGGGGGCTGCTCGACTTCGACGATCTGTTGCTCACCGCGGCTCGACTGATCGAGAACGACCCCGCATTCGCACGAGCCCAGCGTTGGAGATTCCGCCACCTCTTCGTCGATGAGTTCCAGGACATCAATCCGCTCCAGTTCCGGCTGCTCGAAGCCTGGCGCGGTGACCGATATGACCTGTTCGTGGTCGGCGACCCCCAGCAGGCGATCTACACGTGGAACGGCGCCGACCCGAGCTTCCTGCTCGACATCGGCACCCACTATCCGCCCGTCCAGGTCATTCGGCTCGCCACCAACTACCGGTCGACTCCGCAGATTCTCGACGGCGCCACGTCGGTGCTCGCCACTGCGGGGCTCACCTCCGATGACGTGGTACCGAGTCAGGCCGACGGCGCCCTCCCCCGGTTGTCCGTGCACGCCGACGAGACCGAAGAAGCCAGAGCCATCGCGCGTCTCGTCCGCCGAGAGCAGGGGCCCAACATGGGCTGGTCGTCACACGCCGTGTTGGTCCGCACGAACGCGCAGCTGGCACCCATCCGCGAGGCGTTCCGCCTCGCGCGCATCCCGCACGAGGTGCGCGGCGCCGATCCCGTCGTCGATCACCCGGCCATTCGCAAGATCCTCGCCGAGCTCGATCAGGACCAGCGGCCCGTTTCGGCGGTCATCGACGATCTCCAGTCGATGGACGTCGAGGCAGATCTCCGAGTTCGCCTCGACGAGCTCGAGAGCCGTGCCTTGGCCTTCAGCCGCTCCGGCCCGGGTGCAACCGCTGCTGAGCTGGCGGCGTTCATCCGGACCACCGCCGACCGGCGCGGCGAGTCGAGACGAGACGCGGTCACGCTCGCGACGTTTCACGCCGCCAAGGGCCTGGAGTGGCCGGCGGTGCACCTCGCCGGCCTCGAGGCCGGGTTCGTGCCGATCGGCCACGCCCGCACGCGCGAGGCCCGTGCCGAGGAGGCGCGCCTCCTGTACGTGGCCATGACCCGAGCAGAACGCGTGCTGCACCTGCATGCTGCGAGCAGCCGCACGGTCGGCGGTCGTTCCGTCGAGCGGGAGGTGTCCCCCCTGCTTCGCCACCTGCCAACGATCACCCCGCTGCGGGCCGACGCAGATGAGCAGCGATCGGCGCTCGGCAGCGCCCGATCGGCGCTCGCAACCACCCAGCACGATGACCAGTCGCTGACGACGGCGATCATGGCCTGGCGTGAGGTCGTGGCCCGACGAGCGCGCATCCCCGCGTCGTCGGTGCTCCCGGACCGGGTGCTGAGGGAACTCGTGGCGCATCCGCCGAACAACCTCGAATCGCTCTCCCGGATCGAAGGGCTCGGGCCGATCAAGGCAGCACGATTCGGAGATGAGTTGCTCGACGTCCTCACCGGGCGTCGCGGATCTCCTTGAGCTCGGCGAATCGCCCGAAGTCGATCGAGACGAAGAGACCCTCGGCTTCGGCGGTGACCGTGGCTCCTGCCATGACCCGCCCGATCGTGAAGATCTTCCGGCCCTCGACCCGATCGAGCTCGCCGACGAACACGAGCTCCTCGCCGAGCGGCGTGGGACGCCGGTAGTTCACGGTCAGCCGCGCGGTCATCCCCGGCGTGCCCGACAACGACTGCGTTGCGCCCAGCACCTCGTCGAACGCAGCTGCGATGAATCCTCCGTGGACACACCCCGGTGGCCCCTCGTAGGCGGGACCGAAGGTGACGATGCCCTCCATGTGGTCGTCGACCTGTCGGAGAGCGATCGGCGGCGCCAAGGGATTCGCTTTGCCGATCATCGGACTGTGGTCGAAGAACGCATGCGGATCGCCGCTGTTCGCGGACTCGGCGAAGCCCACGTACATCGACCTGTTCGGGTGCGCTGCGAGCTGATCGGCGAGCTTTGACAGCCCGTCGGCCACCTGGTGCAGCACCTCTTCGGGGGCTTCGCTGTTCATCAGCGCATGGAGCGCACGGCGAGCCGAGTCGGCCACGCGACGTGCCTCGGCACGGCGGCTCGAGACCTCACCCGTGGCGAGGTGCTCGAGACGATCGGACCATCCTCCGGCGCCTGGTCCGGCGTCGTCGTCGCCGGGCGGCGCGCTCATCGAGCGTCCACGTCGATCAGGACCGGGGCGTGATCGGACGGCGACGAGCCCTTTCTCGCCTGACGGTCGATCAGGGCGAACCGGGTGCGGTCGGCGACCGAGCGGGTGGCCATCATCAAGTCGATGCGCATGCCCTTGTGCTTGTGGAAGTTCCCGGCCCGATAGTCCCACCAGCTGTACAGCCGGTCTTCATCAGGATGACAACGGCGGAAGGTGTCCTCGAGTCCCCATGCCTCGAGGCGCCCGAGGCGGGCGCGTTCGGGCGCCGAGACGTGCGTCCCCCCGTGCACCTCGTCGATGTTCCACACGTCCCGGTCCTCCGGCGCGACATTGAAATCACCGCAGACGATGACGTCGTCGGTCGCCGTCGTCAGCGCGTCGAGGTGATCTCGTAACCGGTCGAGCCATCTGAGCTTGTACTCGTAGTGCTCGTGATCGACAGCGCGTCCGTTCGGCACGTACACCGTGACGATCAATGACGAGCCGCAACGCGCCGTCAAGAGCCGCGCCTCGTCGTCGGGTGGCCCACCGTCGGCGAAGCCGGCCACGACGTCGGTGATCGGGAGCCGACTGATGAGGCACACCCCATTCCACCGGCCCTCACCGTGGTGGACGGCTTCGTAGCCCGCAGCGGCGAAGTCGAGCGCGGGAAACGATGCATCAGCCAGCTTGGTCTCCTGCAGGCACAACACGTCGGGCTCGGCATGGGTCATCCACTCGAGGACACGTTCACGCCGAGCCTTGAGCGAGTTGACGTTCCACGTCGCATACCGGACGCGGTCGGCGGGCACGGTGCGGGATCAGCGCTTCTTGGCCGGAGCCTTCTTCGCCGGAGCCTTCCGCTTGGCCGGAGCCTTCTTCGCCGGAGCCTTCCGCTTCGCGGGAGCCTTCTTCGCCGGAGCCTTCCGCTTGGCCGGAGCCTTCTTCGCCGGAGCCTTCTTCTTCTTCACTGCTTTTCGGGTGCTCAAGGAATCCTCCTCGGATTCATTTCGTTGGGATCGGGTGGAGTGTGCGGCGCCCTCGGCGCTGTCGGGTACGAATCCTGGCAGAGCCAGGTCGATGCCGCGTCGTGGGGTGTCGATCGAGATGACGACACAGGAAAGCGTCTCGCCCAGCGACACGACTTCCTTGGGGCTCGTGGGGGCCGGGTCGCCCATCAGTTTGAGCGAGAGGTAACACCGCGCGCCGTCGGAGATCAGATAGCAGCCGTGCGACGAGAAGCGCTCGACTTCACCCTCGACGGCGGTCCCGACCGGATGAGCTGCGACGAACTCGATGAACGGCAACGGCTCGTTGTACGGCTCGGGTTCGTGGCCCGACTTCTTCGCGGGTTTCCGAGTCTGCTTCTTCGGTGCCGCCTTCCGCGACCCGCCCGCTCGGCCACCGGAAGGTGCGCCGGTCGACTTGGACCTGCGCCGGGTGCTCGACGAATTCTGCGACCCCGAGCCGCTCTTCTTCGACGCCGAGCCGCTCTTCTTCGACGACCGACCGCGCTTCGCTTCACTGACCGACCGGCGGCTCGCAGGTCCGCGGACCGGTGAA
>DATKWD010000050.1:0-7698 GCA_035529695.1 Acidimicrobiales bacterium
CACCCCTGCTTCGGTGACGCCGTATCCGGCGAGGACCTCCGCCTGCCCCTCGGCCGTGGCGCCTCCGTGGCTTCCCATCGCCGGCACGACGAACGGATGGAGTCCGAGGGCGCGGAGGTGCTCGACCGCCCCGGCCACGATGTCGGAGAGACCTGCGATCCCCCGGCTCCCAACCGCGATCGCGACCGTCTGACCCGCGGACACGGCCGGACCGAGGGCGAGGTCGGTGAGGGCCCCGATCGTCGCCGACCGCCGATCAGCGACGAGCGGCGACGACGAGTGCTGTCGCACCCAGAACACCCTCGGCAGCCCGCCCGACATGTGCGGAGCCTCTCAGATCCGACCGAGATTCGCGCTTCCCGATTGAGCTGACCGACGAAGGACGTACGGGGGTGAGGCAGTAGACCGACGACATGGCCGTGATCCAGATCCCTCCGCAGGTGAGGTCGAGTGACGAGCAGGCTCGCGCCCTCCGCGTCACTCGCCGACAGGCAGGAGCGCTGCTCGCTGCGGTGAGCCTCGTGTTCCTGGGTGTGACGATCGCAGGCGCCGAAGGAGGCCTCGGATACGTCCAGGCCACTGCCGAGGCCGCGATGGTCGGCGGACTCGCCGACTGGTTCGCGGTCACCGCGTTGTTCCGCCACCCGCTCGGCATCCCCATCCCGCACACCGCCATCATCTCGACGCGCAAAGACCGCTTCGGAGCCACCCTCGGTTCGTTCATCGCCGAGAGCTTCCTGACACCAGAGACCATCGTCGAACGGGTCCGGTCGTCCAAGGCCGCCGAGCGCACCATGCGGTGGCTCACGCAACCTGCGAACGCCCGCAAGGTGGCCGGCTACGTCCTCGACGGTGCCGTCCAGGTCGCCGACCTGCTGCGCGACGACGAGATCCAGACCGCGATCGAGCACGCGGTCCGATCCCGTATCGAGAGCATCGAGGTCACGCCGTTGGCAGGCCGCCTCCTGGCGTCAGCGACCCGCGACGGCCGCCACGAGGAACTGGTCGACGCGACGCTCCGCGGCCTGTCGACCTACCTCGACGAGAACCGGGTGGAGTTGAAGCTGCGCCTCGAACAGGCATCGCCCTGGTGGTTGCCGGGAGCGGTCGAGGACCGGATCTTCAGTCGCCTCGTCGACGGCGCCCGCAACGTCCTCGACGACATGGTGAACGATCGCGGGCACGACATGCGCCAGCACCTCGAGGAGCGCGTCGCGAAGCTGATCGACGATCTCCAACACGATCCGGAGTTCATCGCCCGCGGCGAGACCATCAAGCAGGAACTGCTCGACCTGCCCGCACTCCGAGACTTCGTGGGCACGGCGTGGGGTGACCTGAAGGAGGGACTCCGGAGTCAGGCCGCCGACCCGGAGTCGCTGCTGCGAGCTCGGTTGGCCGACAGCATCGCGTCGACAGCCCAACGCTTCAGCGACGATCCGGCCCTGATCGACAAGGTCCAGGACGGGCTCGAGATCGGCGTGCACTTCGTCGTGACCCAGTTCGACGAGGAGATCGCTGGGGTCGTGACCCACACGATCGCGCGCTGGGACGGCGCCGAGACCGCACGCCGCCTCGAACTCCTCCTCGGTCCCGATCTCCAGTACATCCGCATCAACGGAACCATCGTCGGCGGACTCGCCGGTCTGGTTCTTCACACGGTCGCCGAAACGCTCGGCTGACCGGTCAGTCCGGGAGCGGACAGGCGATGCTGATCTCGTGACCGTCAGGGTCCTGGATGTGGAAGTAGCGCTCGCCCCACGGCGCGTCGGTCGGCGCGAAATCAGGCTGGTACCCGGCAGCCACCGCAGCGGCGTGGAGCGCGTCGACGTCGGAGACCTTGGCCACGTGGAAGATGGGCCGACCCCAACTGTGGTAGTCGACCTCTCGCACCAGTTGGAGGTTCAGGTGTCCCTTGCCCACCTTGTACGAGGTGAACGGCGAGTCCGCGCCGCCGAACTTGATCCGGTCGAATCCCAGCGTGTTGAAGAAGGCCACCGAGGCCGCCATGTCCTCGACCTCGAGGGTGACCGCATCGAGGGAGACGATGGAGGGGGCTTCCGGCATTGCAGGGCGACCGTAGTCAACAAATCACCTCAGGCGTGTCGATCGCGCACGAGGTCGTTCTCCTGAGCTGAGGTTCACCAGCGAAGCTCCGGGCGGGCTGCCCTCGCCCGTGATCACGGCGAGCGCGGCATCGAGGTCGAGGGCCTCGGTGACGCCGCCGTCGTCGTCGATGATCGCCCACCTCGTCATCGACCGCATGAACCAGCGGTCGTGGGTGACACAGACGACCGTGCCCTCGAAGGTGTCGAGTGACACTTCGAGCGCTTCGGCCGATGCCAGGTCGAGGTTGTCGGTCGGCTCGTCGAGCAGCAGGAGGTTCACGCCGCTGAGCTCGAGCCCGAGCACCTGGAGTCGGGCGCGCTGTCCACCCGAGAGCGTCTCGACCGGACGCCGGGCTGCCTCGCCGAGGCCGTAGCGGGCGAGCGCTCGCAGAGCGGGCTCGTCGGGAAGATCGTGATCGCCGACGATCTCGAGCGGCGTACGACCTCGGAATTCGGGCACGTCGTCGGTCTGATGGAACAACCTCGGCACCACACGCGCACCCAGCATCCACTGGCCGTCGGCGACCACGGTCTCGTCGCCACCGAGAAGGCGGAGCAAGTGCGACTTCCCGGTCCCGTTGGGTCCGAGAATCGCCACCCGCTCGCCCTGGTAGACCTCGAGGTCGAACGGAACGGTCAACCCGAGGAGCTCGAGCCGTGAGCACCGCAGTGCGATCTTGCCGCTCCCCGATCCGCTCAAGCGCATGGTCACCGATCGTTCGGGGGGCGGTGGAGGCGGTGGGCCGACGTCGACGAAGCGCTGCCAGCGGGTCTCGGCCGCGTTCGCCTTCGCCGCATTGCCGTCGTTGACCGAGGCCCGCACCTTCATGAGCTTGTAGAGGTCGAAGAGCCGTCTCTCCTCGTCCTTCCAACGTTGGAGCGCATCGCCCAGCGACTCGTTTCGGGCGCGCCGCGCCTCGTCGTAGGTCGCCCACGAGCCGGGGTGGGTCCAGCACCCGTTGACTTCGAGCGTCACGATCGAGGTCGCAGCCGCGGACAGGAGCTCGCGATCGTGGCTGATCATGAGGATCGTCTTCGACGAGGCCGTGATCTGCCGCTCGAGCCAGCGCTTTGCGGGGATGTCGAGAAAGTTGTCGGGCTCGTCGAGCAACAAGATGCCGATGTCGCTGCTCAACAGCGACTCGAGCACCAGACGTTTGCGCTCGCCGCCCGACAGCTCGGAGATCGGCCTCGATCCGGACGCATCGAGACCCGCACCGAGGACCCGGTCGCAGCACGCGTCCCATCGGCTCTCGGCCTCGTAGCCACCGACCTCGTGCCACGTCACGTAGGCGTTGGCGAGCGCGATTCCTGTTGCCTCGGTGCCGTCTCGTTCGTTTGCGAGGTCGGTTCGTGCGAGCGACTCAGCGGCATCGCGTACGACCGGCGACGAGAATCGGGCCAGCAACTGGCGCACGGTGGTGCTCGCGCGCGACTCGATCGGGCCATCACCGGAGAGATCGGTGCCGATCGACTGCGGCATCAGGGCGAGGTCGGCATCGACGTGGACCGAGCCCGCGTCAGGTGTCAACGCGCCGCTGATGCAACCGAGCAGGGTCGATTTGCCGACCCCGTTCGGGCCGACGACCGCCACATGCGAGCCCTTCTTCGCCTTGAACGACACATCACAGAACAGCTCGGCGCCGCCGGGGTGCGCGAATGACACGCCCGACACCTGGACCACACCCATGAAGAGCATCCTTTCCGACCAGCGCAGCGATCACCCCCGGAATTCGCCACCTCGGGCGCGGCGGTCAGACGGTCAGGCCACCGTCGGGGGGATCGACACCGAGGACCGCGAGCATGCGGCCGAGTCCGAGGAAGGTGCCGCAACAGATCACGAGGTCGGCGATCTCGTCGTCGGCGAACTCGGTTCGCAACCGATCCCAGAGGTCGTCGTCCATCGCCTGGTGGTCGCGGACGAACCGCTCGGCGAACTCCGCGGCCAGGCGTTCGCGCTCGGTCAGCTCGAGGCTCTCGCGCCAGTCGACCACCGCGGAGTAGAAGCCGGCGTCGGCCCGGTGGGACGCGCCGTCGGTGGCCTCGGTGGACTGGCACACACGGCACGCGTTGAGCTGGGCGACGATCCACCGAGCCGCCTCGCGTTCGCGCAACGACAACTGCGTGTTGCCATAGACCGCCTCGGACAGCGCCCCGACCCCGGTCGCCATCTGCACCCGATGCATCATCCAGTCGATGTGCGGGCCGAGGCCCACGTCGGGAGCGTCGATTCGAGCCATCGGCGAGAGCCTAGGACACGGTTTCGCCGAACCGGACGGCTCGGGTACGGATCCGCGGCGGTCGCGAGGTCAGAATGGCTGCATGCGGCTGGCGATCGTCATGGGCACCCGCCCCGAGGCGATCAAGCTCGCTCCCGTGGCCCGATTGGCCGCCACCGATCCCGACCTCGATGCCGAGGTGTGGCTCACCGGCCAACATCGCGGGATGCTCGACCAGGTCATCGATGCGTTCGAACTCGCTCCGACGCTGGACCTCGAGCTGATGCGGCCCGACCAGCAGCTCACCGACCTCATGGCGGCGGCGATCGGAGGCGTCGGCGAGGTCATCCGGGCGCGCGAGCCGGATGTCGTGCTCGTGCAGGGTGACACCACGACTGCGTCCGCCAGCGCGATTGCGGCGTTCTCCGAACACGTCCCCGTCGGTCATGTGGAAGCCGGCCTACGGTCCGGCGATCTCGAAGCACCGTTCCCCGAGGAGTTCAACCGTCGACTCGTCAGCATTGCGGCGCACTGGCACTTCGCTCCGACCGAACGAGCTGCGCAGGCGCTGCGGCGCGAGGGCATGCCATCTGAATCGATCCACGTGACCGGCAACACCGTCGTCGACGCGTTGCTCCACGTCGCCGGCCAGGCCCCACCGCCCGGATTCGCAGAACGCTTCTCCGGCCTCGATCGATTCGTGCTGGTCACTGCGCACCGACGCGAGAACCACGGCGAGCCGTTGCAGGCGATATGCGACGGGCTCGAAGCGCTCGCTGCCGACCAGCCCGACGTCCGCTTCGTCGTGCCGGTCCATCCGAACCCGCGCGTCGTCGACGTCATCGGAGAGCGGCTGGGCGGCACCCCATCGATCATCCTGACCGAACCCCTCGACTACCCGACCATGATCCACCTGATGAAGCGCGCCACGTTGGTCGTCACCGACAGCGGCGGCCTCCAGGAAGAAGCACCCGCGTTCGGAGTCCCGGTCCTGGTCATGAGGCGCAACACCGAACGCCCCGAGGGCGTCGAGGCGGGCGTCGCGAGACTGGTCGGGACCGATGCAGAAGCCATCCACCGCGAGGTCACTCGGCTGCTGGACGATCCCGAGGCGTACGCACAGATGGCGCGGGCCGTGTCTCCCTTCGGTGACGGGACCGCGGCGCAACAGATCATCGACGTACTGCACCGCTCGTGAGTCCAGCCACCACCGGGGCTCATCCGCCGTTAGCGTTGCCCGCGTGAGTCGCTACACCGCACCGTCCTCCAAGCACCACGAGGTCACCTCGGCCAGCTTCAAGAGCCGGCCGGCGTGGGTTCGCTTCGGGGTGTGGGCCTGCGTGATCGCAGTGGCAGTGATGGCACTCACCACGGTGGCCAGCTTCTTCGTCTGAAGCCGCTCACTGCGCGGCGGTAGCCTCGGCTGGCTGTGACCTACGACATCGGTGTCGACCTCGGAACGACGTTCACGGCCGCCGCGGTCGCACGCGAGTCACACATCTCGTTGTTCAATCTCGGTTCGAGTCATCCGCTCGAGCCATCGGTCGTGTTCGCCGAGCGCGACGGGGTCCTCGTCTTCGGCACCACTGCCGCTCGTCGCGGCCTCGACGAGCCGACCCGCGTGGCACGCGAGTTCAAGCGCCGGCTCGGTGACTCGACGCCGCTCCTGCTCGGCGGCTCGCCGTTTCCGCCTCATCTGCTGCTCGGCCACCAGCTCGCCTGGGTCGTCGCAAAGGTCACCGAACGCGAAGGCGGCCCGCCTCGCAGCGTGACCGTCACCCACCCGGCCAACTGGGGCGAGTACCGCCTCGAGTTGTTCGACCAAGCCATGGAGTCCTCCGGGGTCGATCACATCAGCCGACTCACCGAACCCGAGGCCGCCGCCGTCCACTACGCGAGCCAGGCTCGCGTCGAGCCCGGCTCGGTCGTGGCGGTCTACGACCTCGGTGGTGGCACCTTCGACGCCGCCATGGTGCGCCGGACCGACGACGGGTTCGAGCTGATCGGCGATCCGAAGGGGATCGAGTTCCTCGGCGGGATCGACTTCGACCAGGCGTTGTTCGAGGCCGTGCTCGAGTTGGCCGACCTCACCGGCGAAGACGCACCTGACGACGACACCGCCGCGACCCACATCCAGATGCTCCGCGACGAGGTCACCGAGGCCAAGATCCAGCTGTCGAGCGACACCGACGCCAACGTGCGGATCATGTTGCCGGGTGTGTCCAAGACGGTGCGCGTCACCCGCGCCGACTTCGAAGGCCTCATTCGCCCGATGCTCGCCGAGACCACCAAGACCATGCGCCGTACGCTCAGCTCGGCCGGCCTCGCACCCTGGGAGCTCACGTCGGTCCTGCTGGTCGGCGGGTCGAGTCGCGTCCCGCTCGTCGGCCAGCTGCTCGCCAGCGAGCTCGGACGGCCGGTTGCGGTCGACGCCGACCCGAAGGCCAGCATCGCCATGGGTGCCGCTCGACATGCCGCCGCCCAGCATGGCGCCGCCCTGACCGCAGACCCTCCGGCACCGACGCCGCCGACCCCGCCTGCGGCTGCGGCCCCACCCCCTCCCGTCGCCCCGCCGCCTGCGCCGACGGCTCCGCCGCCGGTCGCGCCGCCACCCCCGACGCCGCCACCACCTGCGGCTCCGCCCCCCACGACTCCACCCCCTGCCACTCCGCCCGCGCCCGCCCCTCCCCCGCCCCCTGCAGCAGCCCCGCAGGCCGATGTCACGGCATCCACACCCCCGCCTGTCGCTCCGGTGTCGTCACCGCCGCAACCTGCCGGAGGGTCAGAGAGCGACCGCACGGCGGGGTCGAAGAGCAAGATCCCGATGATCGTCGGCGGCGGCGTCGCCCTCCTCGTGCTCGTCGCAGCCGGCGTGTTCGCCTTCGGAGGCGACGACGGTGGAGGCACCGACGAGACGACGACCACCACCTCGACCCCCATCGACGTCGGTCAGCTCGAACCGGTGACACTCAAGTCGATCCCCGAGATCAACATCATCGTCCGGGCCGAGCCGACCAGCGAGAGTCTCGAGGTCACGCGCATCGAGGAGGACACCGAGTTCGAGGCCGTCTGCGTCACGACCGGCGAGCGCATCGACGTCGAGCTCAACGGCAGGTCGAGCGATCAGTGGGTCCGGATCGTCGATCCGCTCGACGGCTTCGCCAACGAGACTCTCATCGAGCCCTTCCCGGCCGGCGATCAGCTCCCCGACTGCGAGTGAGGCAGCCCGTCAGAGCGCCGGGTGACGCTTTGCCAGAATCGGGAGCAACAGTCGGCGCGGGATGACCTTCGCCACCCCGGCGACCGCACGATTGGCGACCCCGGGGATCACGACCGGCCGGCCGGCGTCGAGCCCCTCGATCCCCGCCGCAGCC
>DATKWD010000051.1:0-7802 GCA_035529695.1 Acidimicrobiales bacterium
GCACCGAGGTCGCCCCGCGCTTCGAACTGCCCGGCGGGGCCTTCGTTCCGGCCCGGCTCGCCCGGCGGTGGGCCGCCGACGCCGACCACCTTCGTCTCGTGTTCGCCGATGCCGTCGCCGGTCAGAGCGCCCGCTTCGTCGACCCCGACGGCAGCCTGGTCGACGAGCTCGACCTCGGCCGCAGCGCCCGCTACGCGAACCGTCCGCAACGCCGCGCCCTGACCGTCCGCGACGGCGGTTGCGCCTTCCCCGGCTGTGACCGGTCGCACCGCTTCTGCGACGCCCACCACGTCATCTGGTGGGAACACGGCGGCCGAACCGACGTCGACAACCTGGTGCTCCTGTGTCGGTTCCACCACGTGCTCATCCACGCCGACCTCGCCCGGATCGAGATGGTCGACCACCGACCGGTGTTCCACCTGACCGACCCCGACCATCCCGGCTGGATCGGGCCACCGATGGACGACACCTGGCATCGCCACGAACGCCACGACCACCGCCGAAGACCCCACCGCCGATGACCTGGCTGCGGGCGGGATTGGGCCTGCACTGCAGGGCTGGCTAGCGTGTCGGTTCTTCTGGGCGCAGCGTCGCGCCCGTGACCTGATTGACGAGGACCGACGAGTGGCCGTTCCGAAGCGAAAGACCTCCAAGGCAAAGACCCGCAGCCGGCGGGCCGCCAACTGGAAGCTGACCGCGCCCAGCCGCAGCCTGTGCCCACGATGTGGCGCGACCAAGCTCCCGCACGTGGTGTGCGGCGAATGCGGCTGGTACCACGGTCGCCAGGCCATCGACGTCGAGTAGCCCGGCCATGCTCCCGATCGCCATCGACGCGATGGGTGGCGACCATGCGCCCGACGAGATCATCGCGGGCGCGCACGCGGCCGTCGACGAACTCGGGGTCGAGATCGTGTTGGTCGGCCGGCCCGAGCTGCGAGACAAGATCGGCGACCTCGAGCTGATCGAGGCGTCCGAGGTCATCGCGATGGACGCCGACCCGGCCGCCAGCGTGCGCACGATGAAGGACTCCTCGCTGGTCCGAGCCGCCGAAGCCGTGCGCGACGGTCGTGCGTCGGCGATGATCAGTGCCGGCAACACCGGGGCGACCATGGGGTCCGCCCTGTTGCGGATGGGGCGGATCAAGGGGGTCAAGCGCCCTGCCATCGCCACCCCGATCCCGGTCCCGGGTTCGACGCCCACGATCCTGCTCGACGCAGGCGCGAACGCCGAGTGCCAGCCCGAGTGGCTCCTCCAGTTCGCTCAGATGGGTGCCACGTTCGCGGCCGAGCGGTTCGGGATCTCCGAGCCGAGGGTCGGCCTGTTGTCGATCGGCGAAGAGCCAGGCAAGGGCAACTCGTTGGTGAAGCAGACCTATCCGCTCCTCGACGCGGCCGACGCCCTGAAGGTCGGCACCTTCATCGGCAACGTCGAGGGTCGAGACCTGATGACCGACGCGGTCGATGTCGTCGTGACCGACGGGTTCACCGGAAACGTCGCCCTCAAGACCCTCGAAGGTGGCATGCGCACGCTCGTCGGCGCCCTCTTCGAGGCATTCGGGTCGACCGAGGAGGCCAAGGCGGCCGCGGAGGTGCTGATGCCGCAGCTCCTGCCGCTCTACAGCCAGGTCGATCCTGACAGCACGGGGGGAGCGATGCTGCTCGGCGTCGACGGCATCTGCATGATCAGCCATGGATCGTCGTCGAGCACCGCGATCGTCAACGCCGTCCGGGTGACGCGAGAACTGCAGGACGTCGACATCGTCGAGCGATTGCGCTCCGCGGTCGGCTGACCACTCACGGGCGCACAGCGTCGCATTCACAAGCGCACAAAGTCGAGGGCCGCTATCATCGGCCGACCCCACCGAGGAGAGAGCAGAACGTGCCCGCCGAGACCCACGTCGAAGGTGCCCCCATGGACCGAAATGAAGTGTTCGAACTGATCCGAGACCGCTTGGCGGACATCCTCGAGATCGAGCCGGGCGTCATCAAGGAGGGCGACAGCTTCTCCGATGACCTCGACGCGGACTCCCTCGCGCTCATCGAACTCGTCGAGGCGCTCGAGGAAGAACTCAGCGAGCGCACGGTCGGGTTCCGCATCGACGACGAGGATCTCGAAGATCTGAAGAGCGTTCGAGATGCTGTCGACTACGTCGTGTCGCGACTCTGACCCGGACGCCACGATCAGCGACCTGCCCGAACGCGACCTCAGGGTCCTCGTCGAGCGCCTCGGATACGAACCGAGTACGTCCGACGCGCTCGGCGCCGCGCTCGTCCATCGGTCGTGGTGCGCCGAGAACCCGGGCCACCAGTCCAACGAGCGCCTCGAGTTCCTCGGCGATGCCGTTCTCGGGCTCGCGGTCACCGACATGGTCTATGCCCGGTTCCCCGATCTCGACGAAGGCCGGCTCACCGATCTGCGCAAGTCGGTCGTCAACGCCGTGACGTTGACCGAAGTGGCGACCGAGATCGACCTGGGCGCCTGGCTGCTGTTGGGCCGGGGCGAGGAGCAGTCGGGTGGACGCGAGAAGTCATCGATCCTCTCCGACGCCCTCGAGGCGGTCATCGGTGCCGTCTACGTCGATGGTGGAATCGACGAAGCGATGAAGTTGGTCGACGCCCTGGTGTCCGACCGCGTCGATGCGGTCGCCGAAGCCGGGGGCGCCGGTCACGACCACAAGAGCCGCCTTCAGGAGCTCGCGGCCCAGCGTCTCTCGGCAGTGCCGGCCTACGTCTCGGAGTCCACCGGACCCGACCACGCCCGCACCTTCACGGTGACCGTGAGCCTCGACGGCGCCGAGGTCGGCGAGGGCAGGGGCCGATCCAAGAAGCAGGCCGAACAGCGGGCCGCCCGAGCTGCGCTCGATGCGCTGCATGACCCCGCGCCGCCATCTGACCCATCTCTCGAACAAGGAACCCCCGGTGCCTGAGCTCCCCGAACTCGAAACGATCCGCAAGCAGCTGGACAAGGAGGTCGTCGGCCGACGCGTCAAGTCCGTCGAGGCCACCTCGATGGCCGCGCTCGAGCGCCATTCCAACAAGAAGCAGTTCGCCGAGCTCCTCGAAGGTGTGAAGTTCAAGTCGCTGAATCGCAAGGGTCCCTACTACGTGTTCAACCTCGACTCGTCCAACGTGCTGGTCGTGTCGGTCGGGTCGACCGGCATGCTCAGGAAGGTCGCGACCAAGGAAGAGAAGGAAAAGCACACCCACATCACCATCACGTTCACCCAGGGGGGAGACCTGCGGCTGATCGACCCGAAGAAGAAGGCGCAGATGTTCGTCACTGCGTCCGACGAGCTGGCCGATGCACTTCCGGCACTGGCCGAGCTCGGCCTCGACGCCGTCGATGCGCCCGTCTCCTGGACCGACTTCGCTCGCATGATCGTGAACCAGAAGATGAAGCTCAAGGCATTCCTGACCGACGATTCCCTCATCGTCGGTCTCGGTCCCGTCTACTCCGACGAGGTCCTCTACCAGGCCGGACTCCGCTACGACCGCTCGACCGACAGCCTGTCGACCCAGGAGATCCGCCGCCTCTACCGCTCGCTGGTGGAGACGTTGCACGACGGCATCAAGTACCAGGGGACCACTCTTCCCGAGGTGCCGTACGAGGACCTTCACGGAAAGCCCGGGGGCTTCCAGGAGTACCTCGAGGCATTCGGCCGCGACGGAGAGGCATGTCACCGCTGTCGAGGCGTGATCGCCAAGACCAAGTTCGCGGGGCGCAACCTCTACTTCTGCCCTGATTGCCAGGTCTGAACCAACCTCGATCCAACCGCGTCGTCAGGGTGCGCGGTCGGTCTGACCACCACAACTACGGTGGTCCGCAGTGTTCCTGAAGACGTTGACCCTCAAGGGTTTCAAGTCCTTCGCAGAGACCACCGCGCTCGAGTTCGAACCGGGCGTCACGGTCGTGGTCGGACCCAACGGATCCGGCAAGTCGAACGTGGTCGATGCCATCGGGTGGGTGCTCGGTGCACAGTCTCCCAAGACCGTCCGCAGTCAGAAGATGGACGATGTCATCTTCGCCGGTACGACCAAACGTCAGGCGCTGGGCCGAGCCGAGGTGGCGCTGACCATCGACAACTCGGCGGGGCTGCTCCCGATCGACTTCACCGAGGTCACCATCAGCCGCACGCTGTTCCGATCCGGCGACAGCGAGTACGCGATCAACGGGGTTCCGTGTCGCCTGCTCGACATCACCGACCTGTTGTCTGACTCGGGGGTCGGCCGACAGCAGCACGTCATCGTCAGTCAGGGACAGATCGACGCGGTTCTCAACGCCCGGCCCGAGGAACGCCGGCTGATCATCGAGGAGGCCGCAGGTGTCCTCAAGTTCCGCAAGCGCAAGGAGAAGTCCGAACGGAGGCTCGCCGCGACCGAGGCGAACCTCACCCGGCTCCAGGACCTGCTCCGCGAGGTGCGGCGGCAGTTGCGTCCGCTCGAGCGACAGGCCGACGCCGCCAGGCGCCACGGCGCCCTCGTCAGCGAGCTGGGCGGCCTGCGCGTCTTCCTCGCCGGGCGCGAGCTCGACACCCTCCAGAAGCGCATGGCACGGATCGTCACGGATCGAACGGCGCACACTGACGCCGAGGCGACCCTGCGCAAGCGACTCGGCGAGCTCGACACGTCGGTGCTGCAAGCCGAGGCAGAGCTCGCCGCCATCGGCGGCGACGATCTCGGTGACGCCCTCGGCCGCTACGAGGGGTTGAGAGAACGCGCCCGTGGGCTGACCGCAGTCCTGGCCGAGCGGCACCGGGGAGTCGAGCGAGAGCGTGGCGTCACCGTCGATGCCGAAGTGATCGCATCGCTCGAAGCCGAGGCAGCTCGCCTGGTTGAGGAGTTGGCGGCCGCAGATGCAGGGGCCGCTGCCATGGCGCCCGACCTCGAGAGGCTCGCCGAGCGCGAGTCCGCACTGGCCGAGGCCCGGCGCACGTTCGAGGAGCAGTGGGCCGACGGGGTGCCGATGCCGACCGGTGAGGCGTCAGAAGTCCGAGGCGAGCTGGTGGCGCTGCGCAGCGGACTCGAACGGGCCGATCTCGAGGTCTCCCGCGCGCAGTCCCGACTCGGGGCACTCGGACAGAAGGGCCAGCGGCTCGCGGCGCAGGCCGACCGGCAGCGGTCGGTGCTCGCCGACACCGAGACGACCGAGCCGCCGCTCGCGCGTGCGCACGCCGACGCCGAAGCCGCGGTCGTGGCCGCTACCTCGGTCGCCGATACGGCCGAGGAGAACAGGCGCGTCGCCGAGGCCGAGGCTCACCGCTGGATCGCGCGGGCCGACGCGCTCGAGCTGGCGCTCGACGAGGCGCGGTCGAAGGCCGGCGCCGAACGGCTCGCCGGCATCGACGGGGTGATCGGCACCCTCCTCGACCTCGTCGAGGTCGACAGCGGCTGGGAGGCTGCCTTCGAGGCTGCGGTCACCGATGCGCTGTCCGCCGTCGTCGTCGACTCGATGGCCTCGGGGCGCGAAGCCATCGCGACGCTGCGGGCCGACGATGTCAGCGGGTCGATCGTGGCTCTGGGCGCTGAACTGCCCGAGCGCACCGCCGCTTCGGTCGGCGTTCCGCTGCGTCCGCACGTGAGGGCGACCCGACCCGACGTCGAGCAGCTGCTCGACGGACTGGTGGGCCATGTCACCCGAGTCGACGGTGACTGGACGGCTGCCCTCGACGCCAGCCTCGCCAACCCGGCGGCCGTTGTCGTGACCGCGGCCGGCGATCGGTTCGGTGCCGACGGATGGCGCGTCGGACTCAGCGCTTCGGGTGCAACCGGTGCCGCGCTCACCGAGGCCCAGGAGCGTGCCGACGATGCGACCTCGTCGGCGGCCGTGGCGGTCGAGCGCTCAAAGGTGGCGCGTGAACTCCTGAGCGACTCCGTCGAGGCCGAACGCGAGACCGCGACCCGACTGGGTGTCGTCCGCGACGCCCGCGATGAGGCTGCGCGGTCCTTCGACCGCATCGACGCCGATCAGCGCGAAGTGGAAACCGAGATCGTGATGCTCGAGGGCCACCTGGCAGAGATCGTCGAACAGGTCGAGGCCGAGCGTGGACGTCTCACCGAGCTCGAGGACCGGCTGCCGATACTCGAGGCAGCCGAAGCCGATGCCGCCGATTCCGCACAGGCGATGGCGGTTGCTCGTCAACAGCTCGACGAGCGCAATCGCGCGGTCGCCACGATTCGTGCCGACCTCGAACTGCGGGCCGCCGGGCTCGATGATCGCCGCCAGTTCCTCCAACGGCGGCTGACCGAGGTCGAGGCGCGACTCGACGGCAACCGTGCTGTCCGCGACCAGGCTGCGTCGCGCCGAGTCGAGCTCGACGCCCGACTCGCCGCGCTCGACGCGTTGGCCAGCCGAGTCGCCGAGGCCGAAACGGTGCTCGACGCTTCGTTGGGGCGCCTTCGGCTCCGCCGTCAGGCTCAGACCGAGGTCCAGCGGACCCAGGCGACCGCGCTCGACGGCCACCGCCGCGCTCGGACCGCGACCGAGCATGAGCTCGAGGAGGTCCGCGAACGACTTCGCCGGGCCGAGATCGAAGAGACCGAGCTCCGGCTCCGGGTCGAGAACGCAGTCGAGACCATGCGGCGCGACCTCGACGTCGACCCACAGACTGCGCTCGCCGCGGGGTGCCCACCGCTCGACGAGGGAGCCGCGCCCGCGGCCCGCGCCCGCGAGCTCGAACGGGAGCTCAGGCTGATGGGGCCGATCAACCCGCTTGCACTCGAGGAGTACGAAGCGCTCCAGGAGCGTCACGAGTTCGTGCAGGGCCAGCTCGACGACGTCAAGAACTCGCGGCGCGAGCTGGCGAAGGTGATCCGCGCGATCGACGAGGAGATCGTGCAGGTGTTCGCGGCGGCATATGCCGACGTGAGCCAGAACTTCGAGCAACTGTTCGGCACGCTGTTCCCGGGCGGCGAGGGCCGACTCAAGCTCACCGAGCCCGATCGCCTGCTCGACACCGGGATCGAGGTCGAGGCGAAGCCTTCGGGCAAGAACGTCCGCAAGCTCTCACTGCTGAGCGGCGGCGAACGGTCGCTCACCGCGCTCGCTTTCCTCTTTGCAGTGTTCCGGAGCCGACTGTCCCCGTTCTACGTGATGGACGAGGTCGAGGCCGCGCTCGACGACGTGAACCTGCACCGCTTCCTCGATCTGGTGCACGAGTTCCGGCAGGAGGCGCAGCTGCTCATCGTGAGTCACCAGAAGCGCACGATGGAGGCCGCCGACTGCCTCTACGGCATCACCATGCAGCCCGGCGGGAGCAGCCGGGCCGTCAGCGAGAAGACCTCGGTCGCCTGAGCGTCCGATCGCACCGGCGCCCAGACGCGACGAAGGCGCCGCCGGCCGGAGCCGGCGACGCCTTCAACGGCCATCTGACGCTTCAGATGACGCGAACGTTCTGGGCTTCTTCGCCCTTGCGTCCAGGGGCGACGTCGAATTCGACGTTCTGACCCTCGTCGAGCGACTTGTAGCCGTCGCCCTGGATGTTGGAGTAGTGGACGAACACGTCGTCTGCACCCTCACGGGAGATGAAGCCGAAGCCCTTCTCAGCGTTGAAGAACTTCACGGTACCAGTTGTCATTTTTCTCTCGTTCATTGAAGAACCGGCCACATCGGCCGGCACGGCCATGCTACCTCCCCGAGCCTGAACATCCCACATCGGATCAGGGCAGGCGGCTGAACCAGATGAGTGAGAGCGCGGCGCTGAGGATCATCAGCGCCAGTCCGAAGCCCACGAACCGGTCGGTGACCTCCTGCTCGATGGTCTCGAATCCGACGGCCGAACCGATGTCGGCGTACACGTTCTCGAG
>DATKWD010000052.1:0-2802 GCA_035529695.1 Acidimicrobiales bacterium
TCGGCACCCGGGTAGTGGAACCCGACGTTGCGGAACTCGAGCGTGCCGGGGGTCATGAGTGCTCGCACCGGATCGGCCGGGACCGTGAGCGACGACGGCGTCACCAGCACTTCCTGGATCCGCTCGGCGGCCACCCTGGCACGCGGGATCATCGACATCATGAAGGTCGCCATGACCACCGACATCATGATCTGGATGAGGTAGCTCAGATAGGCGATCAGTGCACCGATCTGCATCGAACCGGCCGAGATCCGGTCGGCTCCGACCCACAGCACTCCGATGCTCGACATGTTGATGATGAGCATCACGGTCGGGAACATCGCGGCCATCAAGCGGCCGGTGCGCAGCGAAACGTCGGTGAGGTCGTCGTTGGCCTTCTCGAATCGCTTGCCCTCCTCGGGCTCACGGACGAAAGCTCGGACGACCCGGATCCCGGTGATCTGTTCGCGCATCACCCGGTTCACCTGATCGACCCGCTCCTGCATCAGCTGGAACGCCGGCACCATGCGAGAGACGAGGAATCCGAGGACGATGACCGCCAGCGGGATGTTGATCACCAGCACGATCGACAGCCCCAGGTCCTCGCGGACCGCCATGATCACTCCGATGACGGCCGTGATGGGCGCGGCGATCATCATCGTGCAACCCATGGCCACGAGGATCTGCACCTGCTGCACGTCGTTGGTGATCCTGGTGATCAGCGATGGAGCGCCGAAGCGGCCGACCTCGCGGGCAGAGAAGTCGAGAACCTGGTGGAACAGCCGGTCACGAACGTCACGACCGAAGCTCATGGCGACCTTGGCCCCGAAGTAGACAGCCGCGGTGGCGAACCCGATCTGGACGACGGTCATCGCCATCATCACGGCGCCGATCGAGGTGATCTCTGCGTTGTCGCCGGGGATCACGCCTTTGTCGATGATGTCGGCGTTCAGCGATGGCAGCGTCAACGCCGCGAAGGCCTGGATGGTCTGGAAGACCACGACCAGGACCAGCGGCTTCTTGTACGGCTCGAGCCGCTGCTTGAGGAGGTCGGTGAGCATCTAGCCGACCCCCCCGTCGAGGGTGCCGTGCAGGAAGTGGTCGACGATCTCGGTGGCCGTCATCGCGTCGTCCGCGAGCATCGGGTGCGTGACCGCAAGGGTGAGCGCCCGAAGCATCCTGGCGGCGCGTCGCGGCGCAACGGTGAGGTGGTCGCGATGGGGCTCGAAGAGCGCCGTGAGCGCCTCGCTGTCGGTGAGCGGGCGACTCGCCTGCTCACGCAACTTCGGCCCGAGATTGGACACCACGGCCCACACGTCGACGATCCGCTGTTGGATGATGCCCACTGCGGCGATCAACTGGCTCTCGAACGAGAGCGATGCGTCGATCGCGGCGTACGCGGCGTCGGACGGACCTTGGTCGAGCGCCGCGTCGAGGGTGGCGAGAAGGAGTTCGTCCTTGTCGGCGAAGACCCGGAAGATGGTTCCTTCGGCAACCCCTGCTGCCTCGGCGATCTGACGGGTCGTCACCGTCTCGCCGTGGGTTGCCAGCAGCGGCAACGTGGCTTGGATCACCGCTGCTCGGCGTTCGTCGGCCGGCATGGCCGTGGCACGACGAGAGGTCGCTGAAAGCCCTGGCACGGCGAGAACCTACCTGAGTGAGTACTCACTCACTCAGGTCGAGGGGTGAGACTTCTGTCACTCACGGAGCTTCCAGTAGCCGCGTACGGTCGCCGACGATCGGGTGAGGCCGACCACGTCGAAGAGGTGGCCCCGAATCCGGTGGACTGCGGCGGCCTCGCCCGCAGCCCACACGTGTCCGTCGACGGCGATGCTCGCGGTCTCGACCGCAGCGACGAGCGTGTCACCCGGAGCGGCGGCGGGCAGCAGGTCGTGCCACTCGACGGTCACCTGCTCGGGCGCGCCGAGGTCGATGCGGGCGTCCGGCTCGGCCACCTCGACGTGTACCTCCACCGTTGCGCCCGCCGGGAGCACGGTGAGCAACTGACGTATCGCCGGAATCGCCGTCTCGTCGCCGAGGAGCAGGAACGACGGGCACGCCGGATCGACCGAGAAGCCGCGTCCCGGGCCGGAGAGCGCGACCTCGGCGCCGACCTCGGCGCGCTGGGCCCACGCCGACGCTGCGCCGCCATCGTGCAGCACGAGGTCGAGGTCGATCGAGCGTTCGCCAGCCGCCTTGAACGGCGGCGTGAACGTACGGATCGCGGGCCGCGACCCATCAGCCAGGAGGAACTCGTTGCCGTTCCACTCGGGCATCACGAGTTCGTCGGACGGCGGCGACGGCACGAGGAGTCGCACGCTGGCAGCGGGCTCGTCGATCACCAGGTCGTCGAGCTCGTCACCGATGAGCGTCACCCGCATCATCCGGGGGGTCAGCTCGACCTTCGACGCCAGGGTGGCGCGCCTGAACTGCGGTGGCTCGCGCCGCAGCTCTGCCAAGCGTTCCTTGCGTGACGGCGTGGCCATGGCCGCGCAGGCTAACGGCGAGATCGGACAGCGAATCGGCAACGAGGTCTCGGCGGTCGAGAGACTCGATCCGCCGCCTCGAGGCGCTCGAACCCCGAGAGGTGCACTTCAGCCACTGCTCTGCCCATCGACCACTCGCCCTTCACTAGCGTCATCTCGTGGCAACCGACCGGGCACGACCGATGCGGTCGGTGGTGATCATGGGCGCCGGAGGGCGCGACTTCCACGACTTCAACGTGGTCTTTCGTGACGACCCCGACGTGCACGTCGTCGCGTTCACCGCAGCGCAGATCCCCGGGATCGACGACCGGCGCTATCCCCCGTCGCTCGCGGGGAC
>DATKWD010000053.1:0-12014 GCA_035529695.1 Acidimicrobiales bacterium
CGGTCGAAGAGTGCCGGAGCGATCGCTCGATAGCCGAATGACGCATACCGGTCGACGACCGAACGGATGTGGGCGTTGACCCCGAAGATCTCCTGCACGATCACGATCGACGCCGATGCGCCGTCAGGGTGCACCTCGTACGCGTCGAGTTCGTGTCCGTCGCTGGCCGTCAGTCGAGTCATCCCGCGACCGTACGCCACGCACCCACCGCTGCGATGAGCGAAACCGCCGTATGCGGTCGCTTCGCTCATCGGTGGGGAGGGTGGGCCGGTTGCGATGAGTGAAGCCGCCGTATGCGGTCGCTTGGCTCATCGGTGGGGCGGGTTCAGCCGGCGCCCTCGCCCGCAGCTTCGCGTTCGATGTCGGCGAGTGCTTCTTCGATCGAGCCGTAGAAGTGCTCGGCGTCGAGCGTGGCGAACAGTCCGTAGTCGTACACGAGGTGCTTCAGGCGCGCGCGGAGCTCGACGAAGGCCATGTGCACCCCCTGGGCGTTGAGTTCGTCGTCGAGCTGTTCCAGCACGTCGGCGGCGGTGACGTCGATGTCGGTGATCGCTTCGCACTGCAGGACGACCCATCGCGGGTTGCGCTGGCGTACCAGCTCCCGAACCTGGTCGCGGAACATGCCGGCGTTGGCGAAGAACAGCGGCGCCTCCCACCGGAACACGACGATGCCGTCGCGCTCCTCGATGGCGTGACCACCGACGTCGCTGTGCCAGCCCTCCTCGCCGTCGACGCGTCCGAGGACCTCGCCGTGCGGCCACCAGTTGCGCCTGAAGAAGAGCAGGATCGACAGCACGACGGCGATGAGGATGCCCTGGAGCACGCCGAAGAAGACGACACCCGCGGTCGCGACGAGTGAGAGCAGCAGCGAACTCCTGCGGAGCCCGAGATAGCGGCGCAGCGTCGCGAGATCGACGAGCGAGAAGGCCGCCGCGATCACGACGGCGGCGAGGGCGGTCTGTGGAAGGTTCGCCAGCAGCCCGTTGAAGAACAGCAACAGCAGGGCGACCATGCCCGCGCCGATCAGTCCGGTGAGCTGGCTCTTGGCGCCGGTCTGGTCGGCGACGGCGGTGCGCGAGCTGCTGGTAGAGACCGCGAAGCCCTGGAAGAACCCCGCGGCGACGTTGGCAGCGCCGATGCCGATCATCTCCTGGTTGGGTTTGACCTCCTCACCGCGTCGGGCGGCGAAGGCCGTCGACGTCGCGATCGTGTCGGTGAGCGACACCAGTGTGATGCCGACCGCCGCGACCAGCATGGGCGCGACGTCGCTCACGCTTGTCCACGGCATCGCCGGTCGCGGCAGACCCTTGGGAAGGTCGCCGACGGTGGCGATGTCGAGGTCGAACATGCCGGTGACGAGTGTCGCTCCCAGGACCGCGACGAGGACCGCAGGGATCGTCCGTGTCAGCCGTGGGAGTCCGAGCAGGACGGCGAGGGTTGCGAGGCCGAGCCACAGCGCGGTGGAATTCCGGTCCGCGAACCCGTCGAGGAACGCCTCGACCTCCGCGACGAACCCGTCGGCATCGGTCGAGAACCCGGCGAGCTTGGGGAGCTGGCCGACGAAGATGGTGATCGCCAGGCCGTTCATGTAGCCGACCTGGACCTCCTTGGACAGCAGGTCGGCGACGAATCCGAGCTTGCCGATGCCGAGCCCGATCAGGATCAGGCCCACCATCACCGCCATCATCCCGGCGAGGGTGATGGCGGTCGCCGGATCGGCGGTGACGACCACCAATGGCACGATGGCGGCGAAGATCAGCGGTGAGACCGACGAGTCGGGCCCGAGCACGAGAATTCTCGACGGCCCCATCACCGCGTAACCGATCAGGCAGGCGATCGTCGTGTACAGCCCGGTGACGGCCGGGAGCCCGGCGAGTTCGGCGTAGGCCATCCCCTGGGGGACGAGGATTGCGGCGAGTACGACTCCGGCGATCAGGTCGAAACGCAGCCACGACCGTTCGTATGTGCGGACCGCGGTGATGCCGGGGACGAGTCCGCGCCAGCCGCTCGGAGCGACGATCTGGTCAGACACCCGAGGTGGTGGCGATGCCGGCGAACGGGTGATCTCGCTGTTCGCGGTCGAGGCGACGGATCTGGAGGACCTTGTCGACCGCGACGAACAACGGCGAGATGAGCGACAATCCGATCACGAGGACCCATTGTGCGCCGGTCAGCGACACCGTGTCCAGCAGGCGCTGAAACATCCCGAGTTCGACCGCAAAGACGGTGAGCGCCCAGCCGAGAATGATCCAGCCCATGTAGGGGAACAGTGGCGCCGACCACGGCACCTGCCGTTCGCGACGCATCACGAATCCCATGTTCACCGCGCTCAAGGCGACGACGGCGAACGCCATTGTCATCGACGTCGATCCGACGGTGGTGCTCGGCTCACCCGGGCCCCACGACAGCACCGCCAGCGCCGAGCCGGAGATGAGGAAGCCGCTGATCACCCAGCGCACGGTCTGCGCGCCAGTGGCGATCTTCGAACCGGGTGTACGAGGTGGCCTGCCCATCACGCCGGGGTCGGGAACGTCGACGATGAAGCCGACGACGACCGTGGCGACGACGAAGAACTTCGCGAACAGCAACTGCATCGGGAACAGCGCCACACCTTCGTTGATGTTGAAGATGGTGGCGATCAGCATGAGCTGCAGCACCGACGACAGGATCGTCAGCTGCAACTTCACGTACGACGAGATCCGACGGTAGATGTCGCGCCCGAGGTCGACCGCGTGCACGAGCGTGCCGAAGTTGTCGTCGGTGAGGATCAACTTGCCGGCCTGTTTGGTGACCTCGGAGCCACTGCCCATCGCGACGCCGACGTCGGCCTGCTTCAGTGCTGCGGCGTCGTTGACGGCGTCGCCGGTCATGGCGACCACCTCGCCAGCCTCCTGCATGAGGCGGGCCAGACGGACTTTGTCTTCGGGGGCAACCCGGCCGAAGACGTGCAGCTGGGGCAGCTGCGCCTTCACGTCCTCGTCGCTGAGCTTCTGGAGATCGGCGCCGGTGATGACACCGGGGCCGAGGCCCAGCTGATCGGCGATCGCTCGAGCGGTGACCGTGTGGTCACCCGTGATCATGCGGACGTCGATCCCGGCGCCGTGGGCCATGCGGACTGCTTCGACCGCCGACGGACGGAGCGGATCGATGATGCCGACCAGCGAGATCATGACGAGGTCGTGCACCTCGCTCATCGGGTCGGCGGCGGCGGCACTCATCGTGTCGTCGGAGAGCGCCCGCGCGGCGAAGGCGAGGACGCGCAGCCCCTTCTCGGAGAGTTGCTGGTTGGCATCGATCAACTCCTGCCTGACCTGGTCCATCGGGACGACCTCGCCGTGCCACAGTGCCTGCGAACACCGGTTGACGACGACGTCGGGCGCTCCCTTCACGGTCATGAACTGCGGTTCGGTCAGCAGCGGCCGTTCCATGTGGGGCGGCCGGTCGTGGAACGTGGCCATGAACTTGTACTCGGAGTCGAACGGCACGAGCGCGACACGCGGCAGCGCGCGCCGAGTCTCCTCGGCGTCGACGCCGATCTTCGCGGCGAGGACAACGAGGGCGGCCTCGGTGGGGTCGCCGATGATCGTCTCGTCGGCCGCAACGGTGGCGTCGCTGCACAGCGCCAGGCCGAGCGCGAGGCCGCTGAAGTCAGGGGTCGATTCGCCGGCCGGGCCGAGGATGGCACCGGAGGTCGCGTAGCCGCTGCCTTCGACCTTGTACCAGGAGCCGCCGGTCATCATCGTGACCGCCGTCATCGCGTTCATGGTGAGCGTGCCGGTCTTGTCGCTGTTGATCACGGTGGTGCCGCCGAGCGTCTCGACGTCGTTGAGGGATTTGACCACGGCTTTCGACTCGGCGAGCCGCTGCGCACCCGACGAGAGCATCAGCTGCACGAACGTTGGAAGACCGGTCGGGATCGCCGAGATTGCAGTGGAGACGCACAGCAGGATCAGTGTCTCCTGCTCCTGGTCGCGGGCGATGCCGACGATCGCGATGATCGCCACGGCTCCCCAGGCGAGGAAGCCGAAGATCTTCGTGAGCCCGTCGAGCTCGACCTGCAGCGGCGACTTGCTGCGCTGCGTTGCCGTCACCATGTTGGCGATCTGGCCCATCTGTGTCGACTGGCCGGTCGCCACGACGACGAGTTCTGCCGAGCCTCGGGTGACCTGGGTGTTCTGGAAGACCAGGTTCGTGCGGTCGCCAAGCGGTTGTTCCTCGTCGCCGAGTTGGACGCTGTCCTTGGCGATGGGGGCAGACTCACCGGTGAGCGCGGCTTCTTGGACCTCGAGCGACGCCGACGAGATGATGCGAGCATCGGCCGGCACCAGGTCGCCCGCCTCGACCAGCACGATGTCACCGGGAACGAGACCGACCGAATCGACTTCCTCGACCGAGCCATCGCGGCGGACGCGAGCCATCGGTACCTGGAGCTGGGCGAGCGCATCGACGCTCGCCATCGCCTTGCGCTCCTGGTTCGTCCCCATGATCACGTTGAACAGCACGAGGGCCATCACGATGGCGCCGGTTGCGATCTGATCGATCGCGAAACTGGCGATGCTGACGATCAGCAGCATGATGTTCATCGGGTTGGCGATCTGCGCCTTCGCGATCTGCCAGGTGGTGGGTGGTGGCTCGGTGGCGACCTCGTTCTTCCCGTAGGTCGCCAGGCGACTCGTGACCTCGGTGGCGCTGAGCCCGGATGTCGCATCGACACCGAGTCGCGAGACGGTGTCGTCGACCGACAGCGAGTACCACTGCGTGCTGTCGGGTGCCGGTTGCTGGGTCGGTTCTTCGGTCATCGTCATCGTGGCGTCCTCAACGATCCTCAGTGGGGCTCAGGGATGTGCCGCAGCGGCAGGTCGGGTTCGACGTACCCGCGGGCGGTTTGACGCCGGGGCAGTTTGATCTCGGGGCGGTCGATCTGCTCGTACGGCACCTGCGAGAGCAGGTGCGAGATGATGTTGAGGCGGCCGCGCTTCTTGTCGTCGGTGTGGGCGATGAACCACGGCGCCCACGAGGTGTCGGTGGCGGCGAGCATCGCATCGCGGGCGCGCGAGTAGTCGTACCAGCGGCTGTAGGACTTGAGGTCCATGTCCGACAGCTTCCAGACCTTGCGCGGGTCGTCGATGCGACTCTTGAGCCGCCGGGTCTGTTCGGTGGCGCTCACCTCGAGCCAGTACTTGATCAGGATGATGCCCGACTCGACCATCGCCTTCTCGACGGCTGGTGTCTGATCGAGGAATCGTTCGGTCTGCTCCGGGCTGCAGAATCCCATCACCGGTTCGACCCCGGCGCGGTTGTACCAACTGCGGTCGAAGATCACGACTTCACCCGCCGCCGGGAAGTGCTTGATGTAGCGCTGGATGTACATCTGCGACTTCTCGCGCTCGGTGGGCGCCGGCAGCGCAACCAGGCGGAAGGTGCGGGGGCTCACCCGTTCGGTGATCCGCTTGATCGTGCCGCCCTTGCCGGCGGTGTCACGCCCTTCGAAGACGATGCAGATCTTCGCACCGGTGGCCTTCACCCACTCCTGCATGGCCACGAGTTCGCCTTGCAGGACCTCGAGTTCGGCCTCGTACTCCTTGCGCTTGAGCTTGCCGCCCGGTTGCGGGGCTGTCGGTGCATCACCAGCTGCGGTGACGTCGCCGTCGACAGCGGGGGCGGCCTCTGACGACTGATGCGCCTTGTCCTTCTTCGATCGCTTCTTCTTTCCCATGGTCGGTACTCCTTCGCTCACTCTGTGTCAGCACTCATGGCCTGGGCTCCGCGGTGACTACCTCGCCATCATCACAGGTCGGTCACCGACATATCCAGAAGTCACCCGCATCTGTTCCACGAGCGACAGCGCGTCGCCGTTGCGCGTCAGCACCCAGACGCCGCCTTTGTCGAACGAGATCGGGCCGTCGAGCCCGTCGACGGAGTCCACGATCTTCGCGAGTTCCCCGAGCATGTCGCCGTGCGTGCACGCAACACTTCCATCGGGAAGACGTCGGAGGAGGTGCACCATCGCCTCGACGCTCGCCCCTTCCGCCAAGATGTCGCTGAGTTCGACCGAGCGGCGCTGCCGCGCTGCCAGCGGCTCGACGGTCTGCACACAGCGCACGTACGGGCTCGACACGATGCGGCTGGCCGACGTGAGTTCGAGCAGCTCGGCGAGGACCTCTGCTCGCGCGTGCCCGCCGGGGCTCAGCGGGCGCAGGTGGTCGTCGGGGCCGTGTCCGCGGACTCCCGCGTCAGCGTGGCGGACGACGTGGATTCGCGCATGTTTCTCCGGGTGCGTTGGGGCCATGGGTCGATTGTGAGGTGACACCGGAGCGGGTTCGTCATCCATTTCGTGCGAACGGGGACACATCGCACAGAACGGGTGACGCCGATCGCCTCGCTGTGCTCCACAATCGAGTCGTACCGGTTAGTCGACCGCGATCACAGGGAGAAGTGATGGGCACCTCGGAGAATTCGCAACGTGATCCACGCTGGTCGCTCGAGAGTCGGCGCGAGCCCAAGGCCGCGCGGGCGGCGGCTGGGCGGGAGCGGCGCGACACCGTGCCGCTCGAGGCGCACGCCGATCTCGTCGTTCCCGACGACCGAGCCAGCGCGCTGGCGATCCTGCAGGCCCAGGATGCCAACCGGTTGCAGGACCTGGTCCCGATCCGGTACGGGCGCATGTTGGCCACGCCGTTCACGTTTCTGCGGGGGTCGGCGGCCGTGATGGCCACCGACCTGGCGGTCGGCCCGCGGACCGACCTGACCGTGCAATTGTGCGGCGATGCTCACCTGTCGAACTTCGGGATGTTCTCGTCGCCCGAACGCCGTCTCGTGTTCGACATCAACGATTTCGACGAGACACTTCCGGGACCGTTCGAATGGGACGTCAAACGACTCGCCGCCAGCGTCGTGGTCGCGGGCCGCAACAACAAACTCGACAAGAAGACCAACCGAAAGCTCGCGAGAGGAACAACGGCTGCGTACCGTGAGGTGATCGCGGCGGCATCGAAGATGAATCCGCTCGACGTGTTCTACTACCGGATCGATGTCGAGGATCTGGCCAAGACGCTCGCAACTGCGAAGAGCGATCGGCGTCGTCTGGCCAAGTCACGCAAGAAGTCAGCCAGGAAGAACAGCCTCGGGGCGCTCGGCAAGCTCACCGACATCGTCGATGGTCGTCGGGTGATCGTGTCGAACCCGCCCCTGATCGTCACGATGACGGACGAGCGACGCCGCGCGGAGATGACCCGTGTCGAGGAGTTCTTCGACGACTACCGGGCAACCTTGCACGCCGACCGGCGCCAGCTGATGGACCGGTACTCGATGACGGACATCGCGCTCAAGGTCGTCGGGGTCGGCAGCGTCGGAACCCGGTGCCTGATCGCGCTGTTCGAATCGGGTGACGGCGAACCGCTGTTTCTCCAGATCAAGGAGGCGGCCCCGTCGGTCCTGGAGGAGCATCTGGCGCCGAGCGCCTTCGACCAGGAGGGTCATCGCGTCGTCGATGGGCAACGAAAGATCCAGGCGACACCCGACGCGCTCGTCGGGTGGGCCCGCTACGAGCGTGGCGATGAACCCGCCACCGACTTCTACGTACGCCAGCTCTGGGACGGCAAGGCGTCCGCGGACGTCGAGACCATGACGGCGGACGTCCTGCGGCGTTATGCCATGGCCTGTGGCGCAGCGCTCGGCCGTGCCCACGCCCGGTCCGGTGACGCGTCGATGATCTCCGGATACCTCGGCGACGACGACACCTTCGATCGTGCGGTCGCACGGTTCGCCGAGGCCTATGCGGATCGCACCGAGCAGGACCACGACGAGCTGATCGGGGCCGTCGACGACGGCCGGGTGCCCATCGTCCGCGACCTCTGAACGGGCCGTCGAGGCCAGCGCCTCGATGTCGGGCACCGCACCTCCAGCGACGTTCCGACGGGTTTCCATTACCCTGTGCGGGGACCATGAGCACCGGGATCGACGCCATCGACGTTCACCGAGTTCTCGTCGATGCGAAGACCGGCTTTCCGCGCGTGCGCTCTGGGGTCGTCCGGCGGCCACGCCTCACGAGCTTGCTCGCCGCCGGTGTGGATCTACCCTTGATCGTCGTCTCGGCGCCGGTCGGATACGGCAAGACGACGCTGCTCGTCGACTGGCTGGAGCACGACGATCGCGCGGTCGCCTGGGTGTCGTTGGATCGGGCCGACGACGACGTCGCCACGCTGATGACATCGATCGTCACCGGGGTGAGGCGGGTGCGAGAGCTCGACGGCGCCATCTCTCGTGAGCTGATTTCGCCCGACGTCTCCGTACTCGGTCGGGTGGTGCCGGGGTTGGCGGCCTCGATCGGTGCGGTCGACGAGCCGCTCGTGATCGTCTTGGACCATTTCGACGAGATCCGATCACGCGACTGCCGTGACGCGGTGGGTCTGCTCCTCGATCTCTTGCCTGATCATGTTCAGCTGGTCGTCTCGAGCCGCCGGGACGTGTGGCTCGCCGGCGGCCGACGACGAGTGCGCGGTGAGGTGGTCGAGATCGGTGTGACCGACCTCGTCTTCGACGCCGACGAGGTGGCAGAACTTCTCGAGCTCCACGGGGTGGAACCGTTGCCGGAACGGATTCGTCGGTTGCTCGAGCGAACGGAGGGATGGCCCGCTGGCCTGGCGTTGCTCGAGCACACCCAGCGCAGCGGCGCGGCGACGGTCGGTTTCGCTCTCGCGCCGTCGTCGTCCGATCGGGCCGTGGCCGAGTTCATCCGATCCGAGGTCCTGGCTGGGCTCCCGCCGGAGATCGATCGCTTCCTCCACGGGACGGCGATCCTGGACGTGTTGGGCCCATCGCTGTGCGACGCCGTCCTCGACTCCACGCGGTCAGCCGCGGTGTTGGAGACGTTGATGCGTGCCGGCCTGTTCATCACGCCACTCGACGGCAGCGGGGCGTGGTTCCGGTACCACCCGCTGTTCAGAAGCGTGCTCCTCGACGAGGCGAGCCGTTTCGAACCGGACACCGTTCGGGAGCGCCACCTGCGTGCCGCTCGGTGGTGGGCGGCAGCTGGTTCCGTCGACCGCACCGTCGAACATGCCCGAGCCGGCGGAGATCTCACCATCGCTGCCGACGTGATCGTCAGGGAGTTGGCGCGTGCGTACAACGAGGGCCGGTTGAACGACGTCAGGAGATGGCTGGACCAGCTTGCCGACGAGATGATCGAACGGAATCCGGAGCTGGCCGGACTGGTCGGCTGGCTGGAAGCTCTGACTGGGAATGCCGTCGAAGCGCAGCGATGGGCGGATCGCATCGAGCATCTGACGTCAGAGGGTGACTCGGAGGTCGAGTCGTTCGTGTCGAGTCGTGCTGCACTCCGGGCCTTTCTCTGTGCGCACGGCGTCGAGCAGATGGAAGCGGACGCGACATCGGTCGTGACCAATGAGCCGGTCTGGGGCCCATGGCGGCCGGCATCCCTCGGCTTTCTCGCGGTCGCCCGATGGCTGCAGGGCGACGACGACGAAGCGTTCACGCTGTTCTCGGAGAGCCTCGAGGTGACGACCACGACCGACGGATTCGACGATCCGGAGGCGCGCTTCCTCGCGTACCGGGCGTTGCTCTCGATGGATCGTGGCGACTGGGCGAATGCAGAACGCGACCTCGAACTCGCCGTCTCGGTGGTCGATCGAGCCCATTTCTCCGAGTACGCCATCAACTCGATCGTCGAAGCGGCCCGCGCCCGTCTGTTGTTGCACCGCAACGAGACCGAGACGGGTCGGGCGTCGTTGTTCCGCGCGATGCGTTTGCGGACGGCCGTCACCTGGGTGAACCCGTGGGGCGCAGCGTGGTTGCGGCTCGAGCTGGCCGATGCGAACCTCGCGCTGGGCGATCCCGAGGCCGCCAGGATCCTGCTGCACGAGACCGAAGGGGTGCTGTACCGGCGACCCAAGCTCGGCCGCCTCAACGCCCGCACCGATGTGCTCAGCGCGACGTTGAGTCGCTGGCCGACCGATCTGCACGGGACGGCGCTGTCGACTGCGGAACTCCGCTTGTTGCCGTATCTGCAGACGCATCTCTCGCTCAAGGAAATCGGTGAACGGTTGTACGTGTCGAGGAACACGGTGAGCACCCAGACCAACTCGATCTACCGGAAGCTGGCGGTGTCCGGTCGCAGCGAGGCAGTCGACCGGGCCCGGGAGTTGGGCCTACTGGCACCGAGCGTGCTCGGCTGACATCGCTGATTCGCCGGTCGACCCGCCGGTGATCGGATCACCCAGGTTGCATGACTGCTGCGGCGCGTGTCGCCGTCAGGATGGCGTTGTCAAGCAATTCACCGACCAAAGGAGCGAGACATGGCAATGGACACATTCATGGCGTACGTCGGGGTGTATTCGAGCGTCGACGACGCCAAGGCCGACTACGACGCGGTCCACGACCTCCACACCAAGGAAGGCCTCATCGACGCCTACGACGCCGCCGTCATCGAGCGCAAGGACAACGGCAAGGTCAAGATCGTCAAGAAGCACGAGACGCCCACACGTGTCGGTGCGGTGGGCGGCGGAACCGTCGGCCTCGCCACCGGCCTGGTCATCGCGCTCTTCCCGGCGGCCGCGATCGGTGGCGGGCTGTTGGCCGCCACGACGGGTGGCGGCGCGGCCCTGGGCGCGCTCGCGGGGCACGCAGCGGCCGGCATGAGCCGCAAGGACCTCAAGGAGCTCGGCGAGAATCTCGACGCCGGACAGGCTGGTCTCATCGTGGTCGGCGTGTCCGACATGGGCGCGAAGATCGAAGGCGTCATGGCCAAGGCCGACAAGGTCGAGGAAAAGCAGCTCGAGGCGGACACCGCCGAGCTCCAGAAGGACGCCGAAGCCGAGAGCTGACGCACGATGAGTAGTGAAGGCAGCCAGGCTACGGAGACGGCGGGATCGACTCCGAGCTCGATCAAGAGGTACATCCCGATCCTGGCCTGGCTGCCTCGGTACCAGCGTGCGTGGCTGACCAAGGACGTGATCGCTGGGCTGTCGGTCTGGGCGCTCATGGTGCCCACCTCGCTGGGTTACGCATCGCTGAGCGGCGTGCCCGTCCAGAACGGTCTGTATGCCGCGGCGTTCGGCATGATCGTGTTCGCGCTCTTCACCACGTCGAAGCAGTTGGTGCAGGGCCCGGGTTCGTCGACCGCCCCGGTGTTGGGTGCCGCGATCGTCTCGATCGGGGCGGCGGGCTCCGACGACGCGGTGGCGATCGCAACGGCGATCGTGCTGGTCGCCGGGCTGTTGTTCGTGGTCATGGCCGTGCTCAAGATGGGCTGGATCGCCGAGTTCCTGTCGGCGGCCGTTCTGACCGGGTTCATTTTCGGTGTCGCCATCAACGTCGTGTCCGGTGAGCTGTTCAAGATCACGGGAACCGAGAAGTCCGGTTCGAACACGTGGCAGAAGCTCTGGGAGTGGTCGACGAGTCTGTCCGACGCGAACCGGACCACGGTCGTCGTCGGTGGCGTGGCGTTGGTCGTGTTGTTCGGCCTCAAGTTCCTCGTGCCGAAAGTGCCCGCCGAGCTGGTCGCGGTGGTGCTCGGCATTCTCGCGACGGTGATCTTCGGTCTGGGTGACCGTGGGGTCGAACTGATCGCGGACGTGCCGCGAGGTCTCCCGAATCCTTCGTTCCCGGACTTGCAGATCATCTTCGACAACTGGTCCGTGGTGGTCGGGGCGGCGGTCGGGTTGGTGCTGATCGGGTTCTCGGTGACGACCGCCGGAGTTCGCCAGTACGCGACCAAGCACAACTACCGGATCGACGTCGACCAGGAACTGCTCGCCCAGGGCATGTCGAACGTGTCGTCGAGTGTGTTCCAAGGGATCTTCAACAACGGCAGCCTCTCCAAGAGCCCCGTCAACGACGGCGCTGGGGCGCGGTCACAGGTGTCGAGCCTCGCCCAGGGTGGTTTCGTCATCCTGACGCTGCTCTTCCTCGCGCCGATCTTCTCGAAGCTGCCCGAGGCGGTGCTCGGAGCGATCATCATCGAGGCCGTGACGTTGGGCATGATGAACGTCGGTGAG
>DATKWD010000054.1:0-43327 GCA_035529695.1 Acidimicrobiales bacterium
CGGGTACGGATTCGAGACCTCGACGTGGATCGGCGTCGTGTTCACCGGCGTCTTTGCCAGCGCCCTGGCGTTCTCGCTCCAGAACTGGGGGCAGCGCACCGTGGGTCCGTCCCGCGCCGCCATCCTGCTGGTGATGGAGCCCGTCTTCGCCGCCGCCATCGCCTGGATCGACGGCGAGCGTCTCGGCGCCGCGGCGCTCGTCGGAGCGATGCTCATCATCGTGGCCGTGCTCATCAGCGAGCTGTCGCCCTCGAACGCGGCGTAGCGCCCAACCCCGCACGGAGTCCGCGTGCGATGTCGCTCGGCTCCGACCGCTGGACGGCCTGGCGTCAGTGGTCGATCCGGATCGTGCCGACCAGGGCCGGGGCGGGGAACGCCACCGTGCCGTCGGTCGAGACGAACGATGCCAGGTCACGTTCGGCTCGGGTCACCAGGGCAGCTTCCCCCGCGTCGTCCACCAGGTCACTGAGGGTCCAGCCTCTGACGTCGGTGTGCACCCAGTCGGCAATGGATGCGAACCGAGCCGTGCCGGCGAGCTCATCGACGCGGATGTCATCGCCGAGGGGGCTCAGGATCTCCCGGACGTCATCAGCCTCCCCCAGCACGAACGGAGCCCGAAGGGCATCGGCCGCTTCTTCGCCGAGTTCGTCGTCGATCAACGCGACCATCGAGTCGTAGCCCGGAGTGCGGGACAGAGCGGCCCAGGTCGCGATGGTGACCGTGCCGCCGTAGACGGTGACGCGAGCCATCTCGCTGAGGGCGGTGTCACGGTCGGTGAAGAACATGGCGGCGAACTGACTGACGGTGTGATCGACGGAGTCGTCATCGATGGGGAGGGACTCGGCGGTGGCTGGCCGCCAGTCGATCGCTGGCTCCGACCGGCGAGCGACGGCGAGCATCCCCTCGTTGGGGTCGACCCCGATCACGGCACCGTCGGGGCCCACTCGTCGGTGAGCAGCGACGGCGACGACCCCCGTTCCGCAGCCGACGTCGAGGACCCGGGCGCCGGCGCCGACCTGCGCGTGGTCGAGGACCTTCTCGGGGAACTGCCCGAACAGGGCTGGCACGAAGAACGCGTCGTAGATCTCCGCAGCAGCCGTGCTCACCTGCCCGCGCTCAGCCTCGGTGCTCGTCGTGTTCGGGTCGTCGGTCATGGAATCAAGTATCTGCCCATTCGCCAGCAGGCGGAAGTCATGGCCCGCGCGCCAAGTCGGCTCCACGAGGTTCTGGCTCTCGACAGGCGGGCGCAAGGCGCTGGGTGACGTCAACTACTGGTGGAACCTCGGCTGACCCCCTCGCCGATCGGGTGGTCCGGAAGGCTCCTTGACCGCAGGGTCAAGTTGCCGGGTAGTCTCTCGATAACGCGCGTCATCGACTCCCAGGGGGAACGAGAACCATGGCCGACCCGTCCAAGCCACGAGCGGCGTTCGCCCCGTGGGACCGGCGCGAGATTCCCGGGATCTTCAGCGTCGACGAATCCGCCAAGCGAGTCGGCCACTACAAGTGGATCGAGATGAAGACCTTCGAGGTCATGGGTGGGTGGATCGCCACCGTGCCCGAACTCGACGTCAAGATGCGCCTCGGCGCCCACTGCTACCACCACGCCTGGCACGCCGAGCTCTGGCACAAGCGGCTCCCCGAGCTGCGCGAGATGAACCAGGACCGACTCACCGAGCCGCCGAACGACGAACTGGTTGCCTTCGTCGACGCGATGACCGAGCCCGAGGCACCCGAGACCACCATCGAGAAGCTCGTCGGCGTCTACCGGGTGCTGATCCCGGCCAAGATCGCCGCGTACACCTATCACCGCAACAACACCTCGACGATCACCGACGCGCCCACGATCCGTTCGCTCGAGTTCGCACTCAAGGACGAGTTCGAGGACTGGCGCGACGGCGAGATGATTCTTCAGTCGTTGATCGAAACACCCGAAGAGATCGAGCGGGCGGCCGCTCATCAAGTGAAGCTCCAGAAGCTGATGCTGGCCGCCGGCGGGATCACCGGCCCCGGCAGCATCGGCGACGCCTACGCATCGAATCAGCCCCAGGAGGCAATGGCATGAGGAAGGCATTTCCCGTCGAGGACCTCGCCCGAGATGACCGCTTCTCTCGCGTGCCGATCACCGAGCGCATGGCCGACCCTCGCACGGTCGGCGACCGTCGCACCGGCGGCGGCGGTCGGCTGACGCCCGACCGGCCCGATGCTCCCGATGCTGCCCGCGCCCTGATGCACGGCATCTTCGTGGGCGAGATCCAGGCGCTCGAGGGCGCCGGGCGCACGTGCTGGGACTTCGAGGTCGGCAGTGGCTCGACCGGAGGTGGCGCGGCAACCAAGGACGACGACACCTCGGTTCCCTTCGAGCTCAAGCTCGACATGGCACGCCAGTGCTGGGACGAGGCTCGCCACTGCGAGATCAGCCTCAAGTTGGGCGACTGGATGGGCACCGAGGTGGGCGAGTTCTCCGAGAACACGTTCCTCTACGAGGCCGCCTGCAACCCCGACCCGATTCTCCGACTGACCGGTGTCAACCGGGCGCTCGAGGGTCTGGCCATCGACGTCTTCAACACCATGAAGGAGTTCGGCGACATCGCCGGCGATCCGATGCTCGAGTACTGCGAGGACTGGATGCTCGCCGACGAGGTGACCCACGTGAAGATGGGCTCCGACTGGCTCCGGCGCATCACCGCCGACGACCCTGAACGACTCAAGACCGCCCTCGAGTTCCAGAAGGTCGTCGACAAGCTGTTCAGCCTCGGAGGCTTCCGTGGTGAAGACGAGGACTCCCCCGTGCGCCTGGCTCGCCGGTTCCGCGAGCTGGCGGGGTTCGCCGACGAGGAGATCGACGAGATCGCCGAGATCGCCCATGAGGCGAAGCTCGAGAACGACGCCCGGGTCGCGAAACTCCAAGCTGCGCAGAGCTGATGCCGACCGAGGTCACCCCTCCGGAGTTCAACAACGTCGAGTACGACGCGGCCGAGATCGCTGCCCTCGCCGACGACTTGGCGACCAAGATCGGGATCCCCGCAGATGCGGTCATCAAGATCTCCGTCAACGAGATGACCCCGCTCGGACGAGTCGAGGTGACGTCGCTCGATCCCATCACGATCACCGCTGAGTCGGGCGCGTTCGAGAACCCGAAGAAGCCCCGCACGTTCAGCGCCCATGGGACGACCGACGTCCTCGGGCGGGTGCTGTTCCGGACACGCGATGCGATCGACGCGGCGTTCGGCGACCCCCCGGCCGAGAGCGACCTGACCATCGCGCAGCACACGGCGTGGGACACCTACGCCATGGGCCGGATGGAGCGCCTCGGACACGACTCACAACGCCAGCGGCGGCTCTACCACTTCCGCAACCGCCACGGCTTCACCGATGCAGCCGACGCGGCGTTCGAAGCCCTCTGGTCCGGCGAGAATCTCACCTGGGCAGACGTGGACGGCCACAGCCAGAAGGCACTCGCAGTCAAACCCGACTGAGATCCCACGATCTTCGTTGCTCTCCGACCAATAGTTGGCTGAAGAGCAACGAAGATCCTGATGGTCAGTTGAGGTCGTGGGCGCTGATGCCTTCGAGCAGATCGATGTGCGGCGGCTTGCCCAGCAGACCTTGGCACGACGTGGCCATCTCGACCATCTCGGGTGAATCGAAGTGCGCCTGCTGGGACTGCGGCGACTCCCACTTCTCGACGATGACGAACCGCCCCGGCGTCGTGACCGATGCCGCCAGATCGATGTTTCGGCAGCCGTCATGGCCCCGCGAGAGCACCACGTACTTGGCGAGGACCTTCATCAACGCCTCGGCATCGGTGGCGTCGAAGCTCATCGAGACCATCGTCAACTCAACTTCGTCGGTCATCTTCGGCAACCTAGCTGCCCAGGAACCACGGGCTTCTAGCACACCGAATCACGGAAATCGGGGATCTCCAGTTTGGAGGACTTGACCTCATCGGTATCGTGTTCAACACCGCCGTGCCACGGCGATGTCTGTACGCGTTCTCAGAACGCGCTCTGTCCCGTCGATCGACAAGAAGGTGCAACCCTTGGCCAAGGAGCGTGCGGAGCGCGACGAGGAAGACCTCGTCCGGCTCTATCTGACTGACATCGGGCAGTACCCGTTGCTGACCAAGGACGATGAAGTCCGTCTTGCCCAGGCCATCGAGGCCGGCAACGAGGCCCGCCTCGAACTCGACGCGGGCGGCAAGGACATCACCCCGGCCAAGAAGCGCGAGCTGCGCAAGAAGTCGCGCCAGGGCGACCGGGCCGAGCGCACGTTCGTGCAGTCGAACCTCCGCCTGGTGGTGTCGATCGCCAAGAAGTACCAGGCCTCGGGCCTCCCCCTGCTCGACCTCATCCAGGAGGGCAACCTCGGCCTCATGCACGCCGTCGAGAAGTTCGATTGGCGCAAGGGCTTCAAGTTCTCGACCTACGCCACGTGGTGGATCCGTCAGGCGATCACCCGCGGTATCGCCAACACCGGGCGCACCATCCGCCTCCCGGTGCACGCCGGCGACACCCTGGCCCGGCTCCAGAAGGCTCGTGCCCGCCTCGAGCTGAAGCTCGGTCGCCCAGCGACGCTCGCCGAGCTCTCGATCGAGGTCGAGATGCCCGAAGAGAAGGTCACTGAGGCCCTCCGGTTCGCCGCCGAGCCGCTGTCGCTGTCCGAGCCGCTGCGAGAGGACGGCGACGCCGAGCTCGGCGACGTGGTCGAGGACCGTTCGGCCGAATCGCCGTTCGAGACGGCCGCCACGGCCCTCCTCCCCGAGGAGATCAGCCGCCTGTTGGCTCCCCTCGACGAGCGCGAGCGCGAGATCCTCAAGCTCCGCTTCGGCCTCGACCGAGGCGAGCCCCGCACGCTCGAAGAGGTCGGAGAGCACTTCAACCTCACCCGTGAGCGGATCCGCCAGATCGAAGCCCGCGCCATGAGCAAGCTGCGGCACCCCAGCAGCGACACTGGCGCCCGCGACCTCTTGGCGGTCTGAGTCATCAGTTCTGGAGGTGTCCGAGTACCTGGTGGGCTCCGCCGCCTTCAAAGCGGTTGGCACGGGCGATCCCCGTGCGGCGGGTTCGATTCCCGTCCACCTCCGCCATCCCTTGACACAGGGTCTACAGTCATCCCCGTGAAGAAACTCCTCCTCCTGGTCATCCTCATTGCACTCGCGGTCATGGCCGCCAAGAAGGTGCAGGACATCTAGTCCTGAGGGACTCGGTCACGAGTTCCGACATCTGACCACTCCTCGTCGGCGTTCGGCCGGCGTGCTCGCCGCTCACGCGGACTCTGACGTCTCTCGTTCAGGAGTTCCCCGTGATCATCGCCTGTTGGGCCGCCAAGGGCGGGAGCGGCACCACGGTCGTCGCCTGTGCGCTCGCCTTGGTCGCAGCTCGCCGGGGTGCCGCGCGCGCCGTGCTCTGTGACCTCGACGGCGACGCCGCTGCCTGCCTGGGCATCGCCGAGCCCGCCGGGCCCGGCCTGACCGACCTGCTGGCCGGCCTCGACTCGGTCCCTCCCGATGCCATCGGCCAGCTGCTGGTCGAGGTGGCACCCGGCCTCGACCTGCTCCCCCGCGGACGTTCGTCGCTGACCGCCGATGCGCGGACCGTCCTCGGGCTCCTCGATGCCCTCCCGGGGACGGTCATCGTCGACGCCGGCACCCGACCGGACGGCTCGGCAGCCGACGTCGTGCGGGGCGCGGACCGGTCGGTGCTGGTGACCCGTCCGTGCTACCTCGCGCTGCGCCACGCGCTCGATGCCGACCATCGGCCGAGCGAGGTCGTGATGGTCGACGAGCCGGGCCGAGCACTCGGTGCCTCCGACGTCGAGGCCGCGCTCGGCGTGCCCGTCCGTGCCACGGTCGTCTTCGACCCCGCCATCGCTCGAGCCGTCGATGCCGGCATCCTGCGGAGCCGTCTGCCGCGCAAGCTGCAGCGAGCCCTCGATGACGCTGCCTGACGTCGCGTCGGCGCACTCGGTCGAAGATCTGGCCACCGAGCTCCATCGTCTCGTCGTCGCTGGTCACCTCGATCCGGCGGGCGATCGCAGTGCTGTGCTCGACGAGCTCAGGCGTCTCGCCCCGCTGCTCGGCGCGGCCGAGGAGGTCCAGGTGCTGGCCAAAGTCGCCGACCGGGTGGCCGGGTTGGGATCGCTGGCGAGCCTGCTCGGCTCAGACGACATCACCGACGTGCTGGTCAACGGACCGGGCCGAGTCTGGGTCGAGCAACAGGGCAGCCTCGTCGAGACCGACGTGGTCATCGGGGAGGACGAGATCCGTCGCATCGTCGAGCGGATCACGGCTCCGAGCGGACGACGCGTCGATCTCCGGAACCCGATCGTCGACCTCCGCCTCCTCGACGGTTCTCGAGCTCATGTCGTCCTTCCTCCGGTCGCCGTCGACGGGCCCTACCTGACGATCCGTCGCTTCGGACCACACGTCGTCCCGCTCGGCGACTTCGCCCCGGCTGAGGTGGTCGAGCTGCTGGTCCAGGCGATCGACGATCGGTGCAACCTCGTCGTGAGTGGCGGAACCGGGAGCGGCAAGACGACGCTGCTCAACGCGCTGTGCGGCCACCTCGGACCTTCCGAGCGCACGGTCACCATCGAAGACGCCGCCGAACTCAGGCTGCCCGGCGACCACGTCGTCCGCCTCGAGTGCCGGCCCGAGACGAGCGACGGACTCACCGCCGTCACGATCGGCGACCTCGTGCGGGCGTCGCTGCGGATGCGACCTGACCGACTCATCGTCGGCGAGGTCCGCGGCTCCGAAGCCATCGACATGTTGTGGGCGATGAACACCGGGCACGACGGGTCGATGACGACCTGCCATGCCAACAGCCCAGTCGATGCGTTGCGCCGCCTCGAGGCCATGGCCCTCAGCGCTCGATCCGGGCTCGACGGTGCCGGAATCCGTCAGCGAATCCACACTGCAGTCGATCTGATCGTGCAACTCGGGCGACGGTCCGACGGGCGACGCCACATCACCTCGATCGTCGAGCCGGCCCTCGGCCCCGACCTCGGCGCCATCGTCGGACCGATCGCCGATGCCGACGGTGTCGTCGGCGAGCGATCCCGGCCGAGCCGACGAATCGTATGACGGGGGTCCTGCTCTTCGGGGCGCTGATGGTGTCGGTTGCGCGGTCGCTGTCCAGCAGAGTGCACCGAAGGCGCGTGCTGGGCCGCCTCCCCCACCGATCGGGCCGTTCGGTCGTCCGGGCCCCGCGGCGGCTGGTGGTTCGGATCGACGCCGCCGACCTCGCCATCGGGCCCGATCAGTTCCTGACCGTGTGGCTCGCATCCACCGGGCTCACCGCCGCCTCGGTCGGAGTGCTGGGCGAGGTCGGACTCATCCTGCTCGCCGGTGCAGCGACAGGGCCGCCCGTCGTGCTCGCGTTCATGCGTGGCCGTCGCGACCAGCGGCGTCGCGCCGAACTGGCGACCTTCGCCGACGCGACCGCCAGCGCAGTTCGCGGCGGCGCTTCCCTCTCGGCGGCACTCGGTGCTTCGGACGCGTCGGTGAGCGGACCCCTCGCCGTAGAACTCGCCGAGCTCTCGCGACGAATCGACCAAGGTGTCCCGATCGTCGAGGTGTTCTCGACCTGGGCCACCGACCCGGACGACGACGTTCGACTCACCGGACGAGCGATCTCGATGGTGGCCGAGCACGGCGGCCGGACCGGCGATGCGCTCGAGCGGACGGCCACGGTCCTGCGGAGCCGGACGGACCTCCGAGATGAGCGGACGAGCATGGCTGCGCAAGCACGATCGAGCGCGCACGTGCTGGCCGTCGCACCGCTCGCGTTCATGGCCGTGTCGGGACTCGCCGACCCCCGCACCCTGCACTTCCTCGTCGCCACTCCCGTTGGCGTGGCGTGCCTCGTCACAGGCGTCGGCCTCGACCTCCTCGGTGCTCTATGGATGGCGAAGACCGTGAAGCAGGCCGCGTGAAGGCCACCCTGATCGGCGCCTGCTGGGCTGGCGTCGTCCTCTCATGGCTCGCCTCGCCGCAGCGGCGCATCGTCCCGGCTCGCCCATCAGGGAGCGGCGTCGTCCGCTCGATCGGCCGGATCAGCCGCCAGGGTCCGGCGCTGCGCTGGGCGTCAGCGTTGGACAGCACCGACGACGTGGCGATCGGGGCGACGACTGCTTTCGGCTCCACGCTGGCCATCGCCGCACCAGCGCTGGGTGTGCTCGCGCTCGTGTGCGGATGGACCGCACTCGTGTCACGAGCCCGTCGGAGGCAACGACCGATCGTGGTCGACCCCCTCGACGTCTCGACGGTCACCGACCTCCTCGTCATCGCCGCAGCGGCCGGTCTGGGGCTGCGCGCTGCGTGCGAAGCACTCTCGGGCCGGGTGGACCCTCCGTTCGACGAGGCGGTGGCGGCTGCGATGGCGATCCTCAGGTCGGGCGGCGACCAGACCGTGGCGATCCGGCATCTGTTCGGGCCGGCGGGACAACCCGGCGAGCGGGTTGCCTCGTCCATCACCGATGCGGCAAGAGACGGGATCGCACTCGGAACCGTGCTCGCCAGGGCATCGGACGACCTCGAACGTCTCGGCCGCAGACGCGCCGAGCAACGGGCCAAGCGGCTGCCTGTCCGACTGCTGTTCCCTCTGGTCTGCTGCGCGCTTCCCTCCTTCGTGCTGCTCTCCGTCGTGCCTCTGCTCGCCGGATCAGTCGGGTCCATCCCGTTCTAGACCCGGCTCAGGGTTCGGTCTCCGACCGAACCCCTCGAGGCCACGGCCTCCCTCATCCGCTCCCGAACCAAGGAGCCCATCCATGTCACGTCCCACCGAGTCCGGTCAGACGACCACCGAATATGCCCTCGTCCTGCTGGGCGCCGCTGCCATCGCACTGCTGTTGGTCGCATGGGCGACCCGGACCGACGCCATCGGGCGACTGTTCGACGCCGTCGTGTCCCAGATCCTCGACCAGGTCGGTTGAAGCCGCCTCGTACCGACACCGGACAATCGAGCGTCGAAGCCGCATTGGTCCTCCCCGTGGTCGTGCTCGGCCTGTCGGTGGTCCTGCAAGCGGGTCTCATCGTCCGCGATCAGGTCCTGGTCACCCACAGCGCCCGCGAAGGCGCGCGGGTCGCCGCCGTCGAGGCCGATGCCGACGCCGCGGCAGAGGCAACCCTGTCAGCAGCCGGACTCGATGCCGGTCGGCTCACCGTCGAGGTCGAAGGCTCGCTGGTCAGCGGCGAGCGGGTCCGCATCGAAGTCATCTACCGCTCGCCGATCGTCGTGCCGCTGCTCAACACCCTGGTCGACGACATCGACCTCACCGCAGCCGTCACGATCCGCGTGGAGTGAGGCCCGCCGCGTCGGGGTGTCATGTGGACCGCGGACGACACGGTGAACAGCGGACGCTTCGAGACCTGACCCCAGCTGCGCTCGCTCTGCTCGAGTGAGCTCGACACCGCGTCCTGAGTCCTCAGGCGACGCCGACGAGGTTGCGGATGAGGCTCGCTGCGCCTGCCTTGTCGAGCGGCTCGTTGCCGTTGCCACATTTGGGCGACTGCACGCACGACGGACAACCGTCGGCGCACCGGCACGCCTCGATCGAACGAAGGGTCGCCAACAACAGGCCCGTGCCGGCCGAATAGCCGAGTTCGGCCACCCCCGCACCCCCCGGGTAGGCGTCGTAGATCACGATCGTGGCCGTGCCCGTCTCGGGTAGATGAGCCGTCGACACGCCGCCGACGTCCCACCGGTCGCAGATGGTGAACAGTGGCAGCATGCCGATCGCCGCGTGCTCGGCCGCGTGGAGCGCACCAGGAACTCGGGTCGGGTCGAGACCCGCCGCGTCGAGCACCGATTGATCGATCGCATACCAGAACGCCCTCGTGGTGAGGGTCGACGGAGGCAGATCGAGGCGAACCGACTCCAACACATCACCACTTCCGACCTTCTTGCGTTGGTAGCCGGTGACCTGCCGAGTGACCTCGACCTCGCCCAGTTCGAGGTGGGCGCCGCCGAGCGTGGCCGTGACCTCGGTGGCGACCAGCGCCAGGTCGGTGGTCGACCGGACCACGGTGTAGTCGGAGCCGTCGTGTCGCTCGACCACGGCTCGGCGGTGTTCGAGGTCGAGTTCGGTCACTTGCCACGACGTGCCTCGGTGGAGGTAGACCGCCCCCTCGTGCACCATCTCGGCGGCCCGGGCCCACTCGACGGTCCCGATTGCAGAGCCAGAGGTGTCGACGATCGAGACCGTGCCACCACCGCTCGAACGCAGACCGATGCCATGGGCGGGCCAGCCGTTCCCGGTCCACACCGCGATCGGACCGGACGACCGGCGCCGAACGGCGAGGTCGTCGGATCGCACCAGCTCGCAGATCGTCTCGTCGATGAGACCCGGCCAGAACTCCCGGTCGGCATGGGTGAGCGGGAGCTCGAAAGCAGCGCAGCGCAGATGGGGACGTGAGACGAATCGATTGGCAGGGTTGACGACCGCCGGTTCAGGCGACCGACGGAACAGTTCGGTCGGATTGGCCATCAACCACTGATCGAGCTGATCGCTTCCCCCGACGAGCACACCGAGCGACGTCCTTCCGTCGCGGCCCGCACGCCCGACCTGTTGCCAGAACGAGGCGATGGTGCCCGGGAAGCCGTTGACCACCACCGCATCCAGCCCGTCCAGGTCGACCCCCAGTTCGAGGGCGGTCGTGGTGACCACCCCGTCGACCTCGCCCATCGCCAACGCTTCTTCGATCTCGCGCCGCTCGGCCGACAGGTAGCCGCCCCGGTACGGACGAATACGGTCGGCGACCTTGGGCAGGCGCCGCGACGCGTCGGCCGCGACCAACTCGGTGCCCCGTCGGCTCCGGCAGAACGTGATGGTCCGGTTGCCGTCGGCGACGAGGCCGGCCAGCAGCCCGGCGGCCTCGGCATGGGTCGAGGACCGCTGACCCGACTCGGCGTCGACGAGCGGTGGATTCCACAGGGCGATGAGGCGCTCACCACACGGTGACCCGTCCTGGGTGACCGCCTCGACCGGCAGACCCGCAAGCTCAGATGCCAGCACTTCGGGGGTACCGAGCGTGGCCGACGTGAAGCAGAAGGTCGGGTCGGAGCCGTAGTGGCGACACAGCCGGCGGAGGCGGCGTAACAGATGGGCGACGTGGCTCCCGAACACGCCACGGAAGACGTGGAGCTCGTCGATGACGACGTAGTCGAGCCGTGAAAGGAATCGGGTCCACCGTGGGTGGTGCGGCAACAGCCCGCTGTGCAACATCTCGGGGTTGGTGAGCACGACGTTGGCATTGCGCCGCACCCAGGTGCGGAGCTCTCGATCAGTGTCGCCGTCGTAGGCACCTGCCACCACGCCACCGAAATCGTGCTCGGCCATGGAGCGGAGTTGGTCCCGCGCCAGTGCCTTCGTCGGGAAGAGACAGAGCGCCGACCCTGGACGGACCGGGCGAGCAGACGACTCGGCGATGGCGGCTTGATAGACGAGCGACTTCCCCGAACCGGTCCCCGTGGCCACGACCACCGAGCGACCGTCGCGGAGGTGGTCGATCGCCTCGACTTGATGCGACCAGAGGCGGTCGACACCGAGGCGTTCGGTGACCGCCGGAGGCAGCGGCCGCGCCAGTTCGCCGTAGCCGGCGTCACGACCGGGCACCCGTTCGACGTGGACCAGCCGGCCGACGTCGTCGAGGCGGCCGGCGTCAGCGGCCGCGGCTCGGTTCGCCAGGGTCGCGACGAGATCGTCGAGCGGGGTCGAGGCGGCGAGCGCCATGAGCTGAGACTACGCGTTTCGCCGGTGTAGTTACCACGGTGTGGTTTCACCACGGACGGTAGGTTTCGTGCCTGACGCCCCGCAGGGCACGTTGGAGCACGATGGATCTCGAGATCGACACGTACGCGCACGACGACTGGTGGGTGGTCTCGGTCCACGGCGACGTCGACATCGCGACTGCACCGCGCCTGCGCGAAGTCGTGATCGGACTCGTCTCCGACGGGCACCTCGATGTCGTGATCGACCTCGGCGCGGTCGACTTCCTCGACTCGACCGGACTCGGCGCGATCGTCGGCGCACTCAAACGCGTCCGAACCCACGGCGGCGACCTGCGTCTGGTCTGCACCAACTCACGGATCCGCAAGGTGTTCGAGCTCACCGGTCTCGACCGAGTGTTCGTGATGGCCGACTCGATCGAAACTGCGGTCGGATGACGACGCGCGAGGTGGTACTCGAGATCCCGGCCCGCCTCGACTACCTCGCCGTGGTTCGCCTTGTCGTGGCAACTGCCGCGAGCCTCGACCCGCCGCTCTCCGACAGCCGCCTCGAGGACCTCCGCCTCGCGGTGTCGGAGGCCTGCAGCAATGCAGTGAAGGCACACGCCAAGGAAGCGTCGCCCGAGCCGGTGACGATTCGCTGTCATGTCGGCCCCGAGAGCTTCATCGTCGAGATCATCGACCACGGTCCCGGATTCGACCCTGACGAACTCTCGGTACTTCCCGAGGTGACCGATCCCGAACGACTGGACCACGAGGGTGGGTTGGGCATTCCGCTCATCAAGGTCCTCGCCGACCGGGCCTCGTTTCGTCAGCACCAGAACGGCATGGCCGTGAAGATGACCTTCGATCGGCCGTCGACTTCGGCTACGTGATCTCCGCCTGGAGCGGTCACAATGGATGCTTGGGCGCATCGTCGCGCCTCGCACCCTCGCCGTGAACTCCTCCGACCAGAACTCCCCGCCCCGCAGCGTCCGCCACACCTGGAGCGAATCCGAACGATTCGTTCCGAGGGCCTTCGTCCGCCCGTTCCAGCGCTTCATGCAGATCGAAGCCGCTGGCGGCGTCATCCTGCTCGCAAGCGCCGTCGTTGCCCTGGTGTGGGTCAACTCACCCTGGGGCGACACCTATACCGAGCTGTGGGAAACACGCCTCGTCGTCGAGCTCGGCCACGACCTCCTCAACATCGATCTGACGCTCGTCGAGTGGATCAACGACGGGCTGATGACATTGTTCTTCTTCGTTGTCGGTCTGGAGATCAAGCGCGAGCTCGTGGTCGGAGAACTCCGGGACCCTCGGGCCGTCGCCTTGCCGGCCATTGCCGCGCTGGGCGGCATGTTGGTTCCTGCTGCGATCTATCTGGCGTTCAACGCCGGCACCCCCACCGAGAAGGGGTGGGGCATCCCGATGGCGACCGACATCGCGTTTGCCGTGGGCATCGTGGCATTGGTGGGCGATCGGATCCCGTCGGGGGCAAAGCTGTTCCTGCTCACCCTCGCCATCGCCGACGACATCGGCGCCATCGTGGTCATCGCCGTCTTCTACACCGACGATCTGTCGTTCGCGTGGTTGGGCGGGGCCGTGGTGATCCTGCTCGGTCTCGAGGTCGCGAAACGGATGAACATCCGAGCGCCCGCGGTCTACCTCGCCGGCGGCGCGATCACATGGTTCTGTCTCCTCGAGTCCGGCGTCCACGCAACCCTCGCCGGCGTCGCGCTGGGCCTGATGTCGCCGGTGTGGTCGTTCTACGATCCTCGCCGCTTCGCACCGAATGCGCGGGCGCTGGTCGACCGGGTCGAGAACTCGCTGCTCGACGACGAGCTGACGAGCGCCGAACTCGAGGTCAACAACGAGGCGATCGAGGATCTCCAGCGACTGGCGTGGGAGACGCTCTCGCCGCTCGAGCGAATCGAGAACAAGCTCACCCCGTGGGTCGCGTTCGGCATCGTGCCGCTGTTCGCTCTGGCCAACGCCGGTGTCGAGGTCACCGGGGACGCCTTGGGCAGCCTGGCCGACAACAAACCGGCCATGGGAGTCATCTTCGGCCTGGTCGTCGGCAAGACCGTCGGCATCCTCTCGTTCACGTTCCTCACCACCAAGCTCGGGCTCGGGAAGCTCCCGGCCTACACGACGTGGCGAGACATCGTCGGCCTTGCGGCCACCGCCGGCGTCGGGTTCACCGTGGCGCTCTTCGTAGCCGGTCTGGCGTTCGAGGACCCGCTACTGATCGCCGACGCCAAGATCGGCATCCTCCTCGGCAGCACGATCGCCGGCATCATCGGATACACCCTTCTCCGGTCCTCCGCCCGGACTCCACCCGAGGGGCTGGGCCCCTCGCCCGTCGAAGCGGTACCGCCCGAGGAGCAAGCTCAGCCGGCGAGCTGAGTGGCCGAGACGCACGAGAGCGCGGCCTGCAACAGGCGCTCGCGGCTCGGAACATCGAGGTCCTCGAGCGCTGGGGCAGCCGCAAACGTCTCGAGGGTGTCACGGTCGAATACACCGGCGACCGCATCGGCGATGCATTCGTGATCGTCACGATTGGAGTCGTTCGCCTCGGCCCCCAACAGATGGGTGGCCACCGAGTCCGCCGCCGCGCTTCCTCCGCCGTCACCACCACCACAGGCCGCGACGCCAACCGCCACCAGCATCACCGCCGCAACGCCCGTCGCACGCCCACGAACGCACCCACCCCGGATCCTCGTTGCGCTCCTGCCAATAATTGGCGGGAGAGCAACGAAGATCGGGGTTGGGTCACTCACTTACGGTGCGCCTGCCTTCGAGCGCGCGCCCGAGGGTCAGCTCATCGGCGTATTCGAGATCGCCGCCGACGGGCAGACCGCTTGCGATCCGGGTGACGTTGATGCCCGCTGGTCCGATCAGCCGGGTGAGGTACAGCGCCGTCGCCTCGCCCTCGATGTTCGGGTTGGTGCAGAGGATGACCTCGGTCACGTCGTCGGACTCGAGACGCGCGAGCAACTCGGCGACTCGGAGCTGTTCGGGACCGATGCCCTCGAGCGGATTGATCGCTCCGCCGAGCACGTGGTAGCGACCCGTGAACTCGTTGGTCTTCTCGACCGCCACGACATCGCGCGGCTCCTCGACCACGCAGATGACCCGTTGATCGCGGCGCTCATCGGAGCACACCCCGCAGGTGGGTGCCTCGGCCAGGTTGAAACAGACCTCGCAGAACCGAACCCGCTCCTTGGCCGTGATGATCGCCGCAGACAGGCGGCGAGCATCGACCTCGTCGACCTTCAGGAGGTGGAAGGCGATGCGCTGAGCCGACTTCGGCCCGATGCCCGGCAAGCGACCGAACTCGTCGATCAGCGCCTGAACCGATTCGCCATAGGGACTCACGGCGTTCGCCCGGTGATCAATCTTCGGCGTCGGTGTCGATGACGCCACCCAGCAGGTCGCCGATCGAACCGAGATCGAGGGCGCCGGCTCCGCCGGACTGGAGGGCCGCGATCTTCTGGTTGCAGTCGTGCAGCGCCGCGAGCACCAGATCTTCGAGCGTCTCCACATCGTCGGGATCGACCGCGGCTCGGTCGATGGCCACCGCATCGAAGCGACCCATGCCCGAGACGGTGATCCTGACCACCCCACCACCGGCCGAACCCTCGATGATGGTGTCGTTGGCCGCCTGTGCCTGGCTCATCATGGCCTGGGCCTGCTCGAGCAACCCGCCGAGATCGAGGCCGCCTGTCAAGGCGCTCAGATCGTCGGGGTCATCCTCCAAACTCATGGACGCATCCTCGCTCATCCTCAACCCCCGTCGTCGGATCCTCCGTCGATCAGTTCGGCTCCCGGGAACGCCTGGGTCAGGCGGTCGACCGTCGAAGGAGCATCTCCGGCATCGATCAACGCGTCGGTGTCGATCTCGTCCTCGTCCTGCGGTGGATCGGGTTCGCTGGTTGCGGGCGGTGGCGCGGCATCTCCGTCGACGACCATCTGCAGACGGATCGGCACGCCGTACCGTTCGCTCAGCGCTCCCTCGAGTTCCTCACGGCGTTTCTCGCAGTTGTCGCGGTGCGGGGCGTTGGGCAACGCGAAGGAGTAGGTGCCGTCGGCGCCGTCGACGAACCGTCCGACCTTGAACAACGCAGATCTGGGGAGGTTGGGGAGGATCTCATCGGCCCAGGCCAGCACGAGTTCGTCACGCGTCGGTGCTCGGCCGGCCTGGATCGGGGCGGGCGCAGCAAGGGCTGGGACCGGAGCGGATCCCGACGGTGGGGGTTCGGCTTCTGCCGCCGGTGGCGCCGCGACCGCATCCCCAGGGTCGCCGGCGTCGCCCGTCTCGGGCAGCGTGGAGGGGGCCGCAGCCTGTCGTCCCAGCGGAGGACGATCGGCGTTCGTGGCGGGGGCCGGGTCCGAGGCCGTGTCGTCGGGGCGCGACCGACCGGCCAGCACCTGGCGTGCTGCGCTCGCCCTCCCCTGCTTCGCGGCCGAAACGGCCGGCTCGGCAGGAGCCGGAGGCGGCGCCTCCGCGACCGTGGCCACAGGCGGGGCGGCGGCGGGCGGATCAGCCGGTGGCACCGTCGTCGGCACCGTCGACGGAGCCGGGGCGACGGTTGCGGGCGTCGCACCGTTGGCCAGCGCCGTCTCGAGCGACTCGATGCGAGCGATCAGCCCGGCGATCGATTCGTCGCCGACCCGGCACAGTCGGACGAGAGCGACTTCGAGCGGGATTCGCGGATCGGGGGCCTGGCGCATGTCGACCCCGGCGGTCCCGATCGCTTCGAGCGATGCGGTCAGGCGGGCGGGCGACAAGCGGGCCGCGAGATCGGCTGCGCGAGCACGGTCGGTCTCGGTGGTCGCCCGCATCGGCGCACGCATCGACTCGAGAAAGGCTTCGCGGATCCGGGCGACGAGCGCGTCCGCGATCATGCGCGGGTCTTGACCGTCTTCCACCGCGTGGGCCATGGCCGCGAGCACTGCACCGGCATCGCTGTCGGCGAGGCCGTCGAGCAGGTCGTCGACGGGAACGCCGGCGTCGATGACGCCACCCGCTGCGGCGATCTGGTCGAGCGCCGAGAGCGTGTCGCGAGCCGAGCCTCGACCTCGCCGAACCGCCTCGTCGACGGCATCGTCGCCGAGGTCGAGGCCGGCGTCGTCGATCACGTGGCGTACGTGACCGGCCAGCACATCGGCGCTCAGCAGGCGAAACTCGAACTTCTGGGTCCGGCTCTGGATGGTCGGCAGAACCTTCTGCGGATCGGTCGTCGCCAGGACGAACACCACGTGAGCCGGGGGCTCCTCGAGGGTCTTCAGCAGTGCGGTGCTGGCCTCCTTGGTCAACATGTGGACCTCGTCGAGGATGATCACCTTGCGGTTGCCCGAGGTCCCGAACGCCACCCGGTCGATGAGGCCCCGCATGGCATCGATCCCACGATTCGACGCGGCGTCGAGTTCCTGCAACCAGTCGACCAGGGTCCCCTGCTCGACCGCCACGCATGCGTCGCACTCGCCACACGGCTCGCCGTCGACCGGAGCCGCGCAGTTGAGCACCTTGGCAAGAATGCGGGCGGTCGAGGTCTTCCCTGTCCCACGGGGGCCGCTGAACAGATACGCATGGGCCACCCGTCCTTCTCGAACAGCGTTGCGCAGCGGTGTGGTGACTTGGTCCTGGCCGAGCACCTCGGCAAAGGTGCGGGACCGATAGCGACGGTAGAGCGACTGGAACGCCATGTCGTGCCGAGCGTATCTGCCCGGGCCGGCGCGGCCTGCGGTGGCACACTGCCCGGTGTGGACCTCGTCAACGATGCCGACGCGATCGCTGCCCAGGTCATGTCCGATGCAGGGGTCGAGATCGTCGAGTTGTCGACCGACGAGCAATTCGAGACGTTCTCCGACCTCGCCGACGAGATCTGGCAGCGCGACGAGAAGTGGATCGCCCCGGAGCGCGTCGCATCCCGGGCGGCTGCGGGCGGCTACGTCGTGGGGATGTACGAGTTGAGTTCGGGGCGCATGATCGGCCTGTCGCTGGGCTATCCCGACAGCGCGGAGCCCGAGGTGCTCTACAAGGACATCAGCGGCATGGTGCCCGACGTACGCGGCGAAGGACGGTTCCGAAGCCTGCTGATGTACGAGCGGGCCTGGGGCTTCCGCAACGGCTTCGAGACGATGCAGGGGAGCTTCGACCCGCTGCTCCGCAGGAACGCATGGCTCAACATCGAGCGCAGGGCGCAGCATGTCACCGAGTACGTCGTCAACAAGTACGGCACGCCGTCGGTCACCTCGGTCAACGGAGTCGACGACACCGACCGCTTCACGGTCCGATGGAACATCCGCTCTCGTGCGGTCATCGATGCGCTCGAAGGTCGACGGCCGGCGCCCGACGAAGCGCAGCTCCGTACCGAGGGCGCCGTCGACCTCGTCTCCGACGACGGCCACGTCGTCGCGCACCCCGACGGCGACGGCCCATGGCTCTGTTCCACTCCCGAAGACATCGTGGCCCTCCGAACCACCGAGCCCGAGTCGGCCACCCGGTGGCGCCTCTCGGTTCGGGAGGTCATGGTCGAGGCCTTTGCCCGAGGCGTCCGCGCAACCGGTGCGACGCCGAGCGGACGATACGTCCTGACCACCTCATGAGTCCCGACCCGAGAGCCGCAGCAGAGCAGGCGGCCCGACAAGCCGACGACGCGATCCACAGTGTCGGATTGACCGTGCGCGAAATCGGTGAGATGAACGACTTGCTCGCCCTGAGCGACGTGATCGATCGGGTGTGGCGCCGCGAAACCCCCATGGTCGAGCACGGCCTGCTCCGTGCCTTCGCCGAAGCAGGCGGGTACGTCGTCGGCGCGTGGGCGGGCGAGTCGCTGATCGGTGGCGCCGTTGCGTTCCTCGGTGGCCGCGACGGCGTCGTCGTGCTCCACTCACACATCGCCGGCTTCCTCGACGCCGAGGCCGGCAACGGGCGCGGACGCGCCCTCAAGCTCCACCAGCGAGCGTGGTGTCTCGCCCGGGGCATCGACGTGGTCGAGTGGACCTTCGATCCTCTGGTCCGGCGCAACGCCTGGTTCAACCTGCAGCGCCTCGGCGTGGCGATCGAGCGATACGAGGTGAACTACTACGGCTCGTTGCGTGACGATGCCATCAACGGCACCGACGAATCGGACCGTTTCGTGGTTGGTTGGCACCTCTCCGCCGGTGCGGTCCGCGACCTGGCCGACGGCACCCGGATCGAGCACGACGAGGCACTGCTCGAAGCGGCGGGAGCCGCCGACCTGGTGAGTGGAGACGGCGAGCTGACCGACTGCACTCCCTCGACTGCGTTCGTCCTCGTGCCCGACGACATCGTGGCCATGCGGGCCACCGACCCCGACGCAGCGGTGCGGTGGCGGCGCAGCACGCGGCACGCGCTGGCGACACGGCTCGGCCACGGAGATCGCATCACCGGATTCACCCGGTCCGGCCGCTACGTGGTCGCGCCGTGACGCTCGAACAGATCGAGCTCCGCAGGATCTCGCTTCCGCTCGTTCGACCGTTCCGGACGTCCTTCGGAATCCAGACCGAGCGAGATGTCCTGCTGATCAGGGCGACCGTCGACGGGGTCGACGGCTGGGGCGAGTGTGTCGCCGGTGCGGTACCTGACTACTCCTCGGAGTTCACCGCCGGCGCACAGCTCGTGATCGAGCAGTTCCTGGCCCCCCGACTCCTGGCCGCCGACCACGTCACCGCCGCAACGGTGAGCTCGACCCTCGGAGGGATCGACGGCCACCGGATGGCCAAGGGCGCCCTCGAACTGGCGGTTCTCGATGCGGAGCTGCGAGCTGCCGGATTGTCGCTGTCCGATCATCTCGGTGGGGTACGCCGCACGGTCGAAGTGGGGGTCTCGATCGGGATCACCGACACGATCGACGAGCTCGTCACGGTCGTGCGAACCCATGTCGAGGAGGGCTACGCACGGGTGAAGCTGAAGATCGAGCCGGGATTCGACGCCGAACCGGTGGCTCGGATTCGCCGCGAGTTCGGCGATGATCTCGCCATCCAGGTCGACGCGAACACCGCCTACACGCTCGACGACGTCGGGGTCTTCGAGACGCTCGACGCCTCTGCGCTGCTGCTGATCGAGCAACCGTTCGCCGAAGACGACCTGCTCGACCATGCCGAACTCGCTCGACGCATCAACACTCCTGTGTGCCTCGACGAGGGCATCACGACCCGACTCGTCGCGCGCCAAGCGGTCGAGCTCGGTGCGTGTTCGATCGTCAACATCAAGGCCGGTCGCGTCGGCGGCCATCTGGCCGGACGCGACATCCACGACGATTGTCTGACGGCGGGGGTCCGGGTGTGGTGCGGCGGCATGCTCGAAACCGGTATCGGCCGCGCCGCCAACCTCGCGCTCGCCTCGCTTCGGGGTTTCACACTTCCCGGCGACATCTCGGCGACCGACCGCTACTGGCAGCGAGACGTCTGCGACCCGTTCGTGCTCGGACCCGACAGCAGCATCGACGTTCCCAAGGGCCCCGGTCTCGGGATCGACGTCGACGAGGAGTTCGTCGACGCGATCACCACCGAGGTCCGAACGATCTCGACGGACTGACACGCCGACCGCCTCTTGCGGTGCCAGAGCACCGCTGTCGCGCGACCGCCCGGCCCGACAGTGAGCGCTGCCAGGGGCTGGAGCCCGATGTCTGCCTCGACTCGTCCCCCGGGCCGTAGGCTCCGTTGGCAAGTTCGCCCGAGCACTCGAGGCCACGCATCATGGCCATGCGCACGTTGGAGACCGACTACCTCGTGGTGGGTGCGGGCGCGATGGGCATGGCCTTCACCGATGCCCTGATCGACCACGCCGACGTACACGTCACACTCGTCGACCGTCGCCTTGCCGCCGGCGGGCACTGGCAGGATGCCTACCCATTCGTCCAGCTTCATCAGGCATCGCTGTTCTACGGCGTCGCGTCGACAGAGCTCGGAACCGGTGCCCTTCAGGTCCGAGGCCCCGAGGCAGGACTCCAGGAGCGGGCGCGACGGTCTGAGATCCAGAACTACTACGACGAAATCCTCTACGGCCGCTTCGTCGGTTCAGGCCGCGTGACCTTCCTCGGGCGGACCGACTACCACACCGACGGCAGCTCTCACCTCGTCACATCGCTGGTGTCGGGCGAGACCACCCGCATCGACGTGCGGCGCCGGGTCGTCGACGCGACCTACCTCTCACCAACGATCCCCGCGACGACACCTCCACCGTTCGGGGTTGCCGACAGCAGCAGGGTCGTCCCCATCAACGAACTCGCGGGCCTGGTCGAGGCACCGAGTAGTTACGTGATCGTCGGATCAGGGAAGACGGCAACCGACGGAATCGTGTGGTTGCTGACGAACGGCGTGCCGCCGGACCAGATCGTCTGGGTGCGTCCACGTGAGCCCTGGATGCTCGATCGCGCGAACGTCCAGCCCGACCCGGTGGTGGCGCTCGGGCTCGGTGCGAACACCATGGCGGCGGCGGTCGACGCCGAATCGCTCGACGACCTGTTCCTGCGCCTCGAAGCTGCCGGCGTGATGCTTCGGATCGACACCGACCTCGTCCCCACGATGGCGAAGACGCCCACACTCGCCGTGTGGGAGCTCGATCTCCTCCGCACGATCGAGAACGTCGTCCGCCTCGGACACATCGAGTTCGTGACGGCGCGAGAGATCGTCCTCGAACACGGGGTCGTTCCCCTTCCGCAGGGCTCGCTCGTGGTGCACTGCGCCGCTTCCGGCCTGCAGTACCCGCCCCTCGTTCCCCTCTGGAGCCCGGACAAGCTCCGGCTCCAGACGATCCGGGTCGGGTTCCCGTGCTTCTGCGCGGCTCTGGCCGGCTACGTGGAGGCAACCCGGGACGACGACCGGGAGCGCAACCGGTTGTGTCCGCCCAGCAACCTCCCGAACAGCCCTGCCGACTGGGCACAGATGCAGCTTCGGGGCACGCTGGCGACGCGCGCGTACAGCGCTGAGCCTGACATCGCTGCCTGGGCCAACGGCTGCGCCCTCAACCCCGCTCGCATCGACCCGGCGCGACGAAGCGAACCCGCGATTCGCGCCGCTGCTGCCCGACTGGCCCAGGTCGCGGAGCCCGGGCTCACGCGTCTGGCCGAACTGGCCCACGAGCCGATCGCAGATCATCAAGACATCTGACAGCACTGCCCTCCACGCGAGCTGTGGTGGGGTGGTTGCTGACTGGCTCACAACCTTGGCTCACGTGGAGGGCAGGTCCCCCGCTGAGGGGGCCATCTCTGCGGAAGGTATGGGATTCGAACCCATGGTGATGCGAAGCACCACAACGGCTTTCGAGGCCGCCCCATTCGTCCGCTCTGGCAACCTTCCGTCGTCAACGTTAGCTGCCGCGCCTGTCGGCGAAGAAAGACCGAAGCAGAGCACCTGCCTCGTCGGCGAGTACGCCTGCGGTCACCTCGAACTCGTGGTTGAGCCGCGGATCGGCCCCGAGGTGATAGCGGGATCCGAGCGCGCCCGCGTCGAGGTCGGCGGCGCCGAACACGACGCGACCGACCCGAGCCGCCCAGGCTGCGCCGGCGCACATCGGGCAGGGCTCGAGCGTGACGACGAGGGTCGCCTCGGAGAGCCTCCACCCTTTACCCAGTCGTCGTGCGGCATCGCGCAGCGCCAGCACCTCGGCGTGGGCCGTCGGGTCACCGGTCGCTTCGCGCTCGTTGTGGCGGCGGGCGACGATCTCGTTGCCGACGATCACGACCGCGCCGACGGGTACCTCACCGCCGTCGGCCGCCGCTCGAGCCTCGGTGAGAGCCACCTGCATCGCGTCGGCGTCGTCCACGGGCGACGACGCTAGACGGCGCTGCGAGGGGCGTTCGGTTTTGCGGCGAGCCACGGGTCGTTATCCTGAGCGCCGCTCCGCTCTCGCGGGTGGCGGTCGGGTCCTGTGCAATTGCAGCCCGTGAACCGAGTCAGGGCCGGAAGGCAGCAGCTCTCAGCGGTGCCTGCGGTGTGCCGCAGATCGCCTGGCCGTCACCCCCGAGAGCGGAGCAACGCAGTCCGGGAGGGGTGCGAGAGCGGCCGAATCGGCACGCTTGGAAAGCGTGTGAGGGGCAACCCTCCGTGGGTTCGAATCCCACCCCCTCCGCTGAATCCACCGATTTCGGTCCGAGAACGGCGTGTTTTGGGATCACCGGGCCATTTGACTCAATTTTCGACCACGCTCTGTACACGCTCGGCCGCTTTACGTCACAATAGGGCGTGGATTGGGCAGCCGAGGGCGAGGGCCAACGACCGGAACGCGCGTGGTTCCTGTACGTGGGTTTGTCGCTGGGGTGGCTCACGCTTCACGCCGTCGGTCTGTTGGGTCCGCTGAGCGACAGCACCTTCCCGCTTCTCGGAGTCGCATGCCTGGCCGTGGCCTATCGGGGCTTGCGCCACAACGACATCCAGCCGCGGCTGCCATGGATGCTCATGTCGGCCGCGCTGCTCGCGTGGGTCGTCGGCGGTGGCCTCCGCATCCAACTCGAGACGCTCGGCGACCTCAGCCCGGACCGATCGCTCGTGCCCGACGTGTTCAGCCTCATCGGCTATGTGCTGCTGGGGACGGGCCTCATGATGTTGCACCACCACCGGTATCGGAACCGTCGCCAAGACGTCGATGCGTTTCTCGATGCCCTGATCGCCGCACTCGCGGTCGCGGCAGTGATCTGGCTGGCGATCCTCGCTCCTGCGCTGAAGACCGACACCGAACCGATCATCGAGGTGTTGCTGATCGTCTACCCGGTCTTGACCTTGGCCATGGCGTCGATCGCTCTGCGCTTCGGGCTCCTCGGCCAGAGCCGGAGCATGCCCTCGCATCGCTACCTCGTGGCAGCGCTGATGTTCCTGCTGGTCGGCGACATCGTGTACATGTTGCTCGAGCTGTCGCTGTTCGATGCCACTCCTGAGGTCATCGATGTCCCATACGCCCTCGCCTTCATCGCCGCCGGAGCTGCGGTGTTCCATCCTTCGATCAAAGATCTCACCAGATCCGTTGATCCCAATGAACACGGCAAGCACACCATCAGGTTGGTCGCCGTCGGCATGGCCCTCGGTGTGCCAGCCGCGATCACTGCGCTCGGTGGCGAGACGTCGGCGCACGACCGCGTCGCGCTCTCCACGATCGCAGCCAGCCTCACCGCTGCTGCAACATGGCGGGTCATCCGTGCCATGAGGGCCCAGGACGCCGTCCAGGATCGCTTGCTCCACGCCGCCAGCCACGACTCGCTCACCGGGCTCCCCAACCGCGCCAATCTGACCGACTACCTCGCCCGGTGCCGTGAGGAAGGTCGCGATCAGTACACCGGTGCGCTGTTCGCCGATCTCGACCGATTCAAGCTGATCAACGACGGCATGGGGCACGCCACCGGTGACGCATTGCTCCGCAAGGTCGCGATCCGGTTGCGCGAGAACGTCAGCCCAGCAGACTTCGTGGCTCGGGTCGGCGGCGACGAATTCGTCGTCATCACGAGTGCCGACGACCTCGAAGAGATCGAGGATCTCGCCGAGCAGCTGCGCTGCTGCCTCGGAGTGCCCTTCCGGATCAACGGCAACGAGATCCACGCCTCGCTGAGCATCGGGGTTCGGGTGCTCGGACCCCGAGCGACCTCGCAGTTCGACACGATCATCGAAGACTCCGACAGCGCGCTGTACCAGGCGAAGAAGCGTGGCCGGAACAACGTCGTGGTCTTCGATCACTCGATGCGCGAGTGGGCCGACGAGCAGCTCTTTCTCGAGCAGGAACTGAACAACGCGCTCGAGTACGGCCAGATCACCGTCGCCTACCAGCCCATCGTCCGGCTGCCCGACGGAGTGATCGAGGGCTTCGAAGCGCTCTGCCGCTGGGACCACCCGGTGATGGGGTCGATCTCTCCGGCGACCTTCATCCCCGTCGCTGAGGAGACCGGGATGATCCTCGACATCGGCGCGTGGATCCTCGACGAGTCGTGCGCTCAGCTCGCCCGTTGGCGCGACGACGGTGTCGTGGGGCAGTGCACGATGTCGGTCAACCTCTCGCCACGCCAGCTCCACGAGAGCTCGCTGGTGAGCGAGGTGATCGACACGCTCGCCAGGCACGACATCGGCCACGGGGCGCTCCAGCTCGAGATCACCGAAGGGCTCCTGATGAGCGACGCTCGTCGGGCGAAGGTTCAACTCAGCGAGCTGCGTGACGCAGGTGTGCGAATCTCACTCGACGACTTCGGAACCGGCTACTCCTCGATCTCCCAGCTGAAGTCGTTCCCGGTCGACTCGGCCAAGATCGACCGCTCGTTCGTGAGTGGGATCGGCTACAGCGAACCGTCCTCGGACGAGAGCCTCGTGTCGGCCATCGTGGCCATGGCCGGCGCACTCGGGTTCCGGACGATCGCCGAAGGAGTCGAGAACGCGGCCCAGGCCGCCCGCCTGTTCGAACTCGGTGTGCGCTCAGCCCAGGGGTACTACTTCTCCCGACCGATTCCGGCAGGCGAGGTTCCTCAGGTGCTCCAGCGGTTGCGCCAGCTGCAGCCACGCTGAGGGCGCTGCGGCGATCCGAGGTCAGTCGGCGAGTTCGATGGCCTCGTCGCCGATCGTCACATGAGACGGATCGCGGAGGTCGATGGTCGGCGTGCTGGTGAGCGATCGGACGACCTCGGCCGCCCGTTCGACGTCCGCGGGCGAGATGACCGACTCGAAGCCCTTGCCGAGAAAGAGCACCTCTTCGAGCGCGGGATCGTCGACGCGCAATCGTTCCCGGTAGTCGCTCAACCGGCAGTACACCGGGACGCTGGACGGGCTGTCCAGGTAGCGCTTCGGCTCGACGTCGACGAAGTAGCTGAACTGGCCGGCCAGCTTCGCCTGGACCAACTCGAGGACGACCACGTCGAGGATCGTGATGATCCACTTCATGTCGGCTGCGTGGACGAGTGACGCCATCGCCTGCAGCAGGGCGAAGCTCATCAGGTCGCCGGCCTTGCCGCCTCGGTAGTCGGGGTCGACCGCGAGCGTCGCCACGTCCATGGCTTCAGACGAGTCGAAGTCGGACATGCCGCTTCGCTCGAGCACGTCGTCCAGCGAGACCGACCACGGCGCTCGTTCCATGTCGGCCAGGCTCTTCAGCACGCCGTGCCGATCGAGGATGATCCGGCCCATGCCGGCGATCCGCGCCAGATTGTGATCGACGACGACGACGAAGACGCAGGCGTCGTCGTACGGTCCGTACTCGGCTGCCAGCAGTTCCGGGCTGTTGCCGAACGTGTCGTAGAACACCGACTTCTCGAGTTCACGCGCTTCGTCGGAGAGCGGATCGGAGGGCCCGGCGATGTAGCAGCCGAACGGCGTGGTGGCAGCTGCTGCGAGGTCTGAGACGACGGCCGAGGTGATGGACAAGCCGGTCGTTCTGGCAGTCCGGTCGGTCATGGCCATGTCAGAAGCCCCTCCACGTGATCTCGGTGGCATCGAACCACTCCCGGGAGAACTCGACCACGGCGCGACTGTCGAAGGCCTTGCACGTGTAGATGTCGACCGAGAAGAACAGCTTGGGACGGTCCCAGGCGTAGAAGTGGGCGCCGGATGTCTCCCAATGGGTCCAACCGGCCCAGCCATAGGTCGGCGACGAGTGGGTCACCGGGTCCATCAGCGGGATCATCTCGGTGACGATGGTCAGTTCACGCAGGTAGTCGCGAATGTCGGCGTCGGTGATGATCCGCGATGGCACACCCTCGACCACGAGCCTCTGGCGATGGATCTCTGGTGCCAGATCCCGCCACTGGTCAGTTGCAGGCTGGTAGGCATCGGCGACAGTCACGACGAACAGTCTTCCCGTCCGGGGGGGCATCTTGTCCACCCCGGCGGTCCCAAAAGTAGTGATATCTTCGCTCAAAGTGACAAATGGCCTCAGACCAATGCCACGTCGACTACGGAACGAAGGTCTACCGCCACCAAGTGCGGTTGAGCGGAGAATGCTATCTCACCGTACGACGGTGCCCTGGGATACCCGCACGACCTCGCCGACCACGCCCAGGGCGTGTTGGGCACGCTCGACCAGCGACGGATCGGCTGAGCGCACGATGACCGCCTCGCCCTCAGGCGTCACCGCGAGAGCGACGAGACCGATCGGGTCGAGCCCCTCGAAGGTGACCGTCGCCGCGACCATCGTCACCGGCCCGTCGTGGTCGGCGCGTACGTTCCGCCGGGCAGTCGCGGCTTCGGCGGCCCTGGCGAGGTCGGCGACGAACGGCGCTTCGCCATCGCCAGCCGCGGCCCAAACCCCCAGGCCCGGCTTGGTGAGCAACCCGCTGACGCTGGTCACCAACGCTCGTCCGCCCGACTCGCGCAACCGGCGTACGACCGGGGCCATTGCCTGGAGGACGAAGCTGTTGAACGGCCCCCCGCCGAAGGTCATGCCTCCGGTGATGGTCGGCGTGCCGTCGAGCGGCAGACCCAACTCACGCTGTTGGACCCGCACCGCGACCGGAAAGCACGAGTACACCTCCTGGACCTCGCACGCGCCGACAGGCGCACCGAGGCGGTCTTCGGCGGCACGTCCGAGCACTCCCATCGCCGGCCACCGATGCGGCTCGGCGCGCTGCGACAACGGGACGAGGTGTGACGAGCTGAGGCCCACGAGCGGGTGAATCCAACGACTCGGATCGATGCCGGCTCGACGGGCCGCACCGACGGTGGTGAACAGCAGGCTGACACCCTGATCGACCGTCCACTGGGACACCAGCCACTTGTTGTACGGCAACGCGAGCGGCCGGTTGGCCGGCGACGGAGTTCGGAGCTGATCCGCCGTCATCGGTGCGGGAAAGGACGCGTCGGGGCTTCGCTCCGCCACCTCGTTGAAACGGGCCCACAGCACCGCAACCTCGGTGCGCATCTCGTCGATCGACAAACCCTCGTGCGCTGCCAGTGCGGACTCGATCAGCGCGTACTGCTCGACCGGGGCGAACAGACCGGCGGACAGCTCCGCGGGGTCGATCAAGTCGCCGACGGGGTGCTGATGGACATCGGGCTCGATGTCGCCCTGGTCGGTCTCGGTGGCGATGGCTTCGGCCGTGCCACCACCGAACACCGCCGCCATTCCGGCCGTGTCGCCCTTCGTGCTGGTGGCCAACAGGCGCGCCGAACGCGCCTTCGCCTCGGCACCGGTCACGACGGCCACCTCGAGGTCGCCTGCGAGCATCGCAGCCAGCACCTCGTCGATCAACGTCTGCTGCGGGATCCCCACGTCGACCAGCACCGTGGTCGCCGTCGGGGCGCCGATCCGCCGTCCGACGATCCGGGCCGGGTCGGCATACGACCAGGTCCCGCGCGGTACCACGATCCGTTCGACCCTCTCGAGGATCTCGCCCGACCCACTGTCGGCGCCCGCGGCGATGGTGGCCCGGGCCATCATCTCGACCGCCTCGACGTCATCGAAGCACGTGCCCACGCCGACAAGGACGGGCCAGTTGGGTTCGAGCTCGCGTTCGTTCACATCAGCTCCAGTCGGCTCCTCGTGTCGCCGCCGACCCTAGGAGCCGACACGATGGATCGTCGGGAACCCGCCGTAACCTCACGGGATGCAGATGGGTCCACACTCCATGCTCGGATCCGATCCGAGCAAGGTCGAAGGAGTACGCCTCCAGAAGGGCGTGCTGCGTCGCGTCTGGGTCTTCGCCCGTCCCCACCGCTGGCGGATCGTCGGCTTCCTCGCCACCATCGTCCTCTCGGCGTTGTTGAGCCTGGTCTCACCGCTCGTGTTCAGGGCGATCATCGACGACGCGCTGCCCAATCAGGATCGACACCAGCTCGCGCTCCTCTCCTCGCTGGTGCTCGTTGCTGCATTCGGCGATGCGGTGTTGTCGTTCTTCGAGCGTTGGTGGTCCTCGCGGGTCGGCGAGGGGCTGATCCACGACCTTCGCGTCACCCTCTTCGACCACGTGCAGCGGCTGCCCATCGCCTTCTTCACGCGGTCGCAGACCGGCGCGCTGGTCAGCCGACTCAACAACGACGTCATCGGCGCGCAGCGCGCACTGACCGGCACGCTCGGATCGGTCGTCTCCAACATCATCGTGCTCGTCACCACGGTCACGGCCATGGCCCTGCTCGAGTGGCGGCTCACCGCATTGGCACTGGTGCTCCTTCCATTGTTCGTGATCCCGGCCAAGCGGGTCGGCAAACGCCTCCAGGCGATCACCCGCCAGCAGATGGACCTCAATGCGCAGATGAACACCACGATGAACGAGCGGTTCAACGTGGGCGGCGCCCTGCTGGTCAAGCTCTTCGGTCGGGCAGGCGACGAAGCAACGGGCTTCGAGGCGAAGGCTGCTGGTGTGCGCGACGCCGGCGTCAAGGCGGCGCTGCTGTCGAGGACGTTCTTCATCGCGCTCACCCTGGTCGCCGCCGTCGGCGTCGCTGCGATCTACTGGGTCGGAGGCGGGTTGGTCATCTCGGGTGCCATCACGACCGGGACCCTGGTCGCCCTGGCGGCCTACGTGACGCGCATCTATGCGCCGCTCACCGCGCTCACCAATGCCCGCATCGACGTCATGACCGCGTTCGTGAGCTTCGAACGGGTCTTCGAGGTGCTCGACCTCGAGAACCCGATCGCCGACCGACCGGGCGCCATCGACCTGGTCGAGCCCGAGGGGCGGCTCACCTTCGAGGACGTCTGCTTCGAATATCCCGTCGACGGCATCACGCTCGAGAGCCTCGAGGGTGACGCCGCCACGGCACCGAACCGGTCGGCCGGACCGGTTCTCAAGGGCATCAGCGCCGTCATCGAGCCAGGCCAACTGGTGGCGTTGGTCGGACCATCAGGGGCGGGCAAGACGACGATCTCGAACCTGGTGCCCCGGCTGTACGACGTGACGAGCGGCGCGATTCGAGTCGACGGCCACGACGTCCGCGACCTCACCCAGGATTCGCTGCGCGCCGCCGTGGGCGTCGTCAGCCAGGACTCTCACCTCTTCCACGAGACGATCGGCCAGAACCTCCAGTACGCCCGACCCGACGCCACCCAGGCCGAGATCGAGACCGCATGCAGGGCCGCACAGATCCACGACCTGATCACGTCGCTCCCCGACGGCTACGACACGCTGGTGGGCGAACGCGGCTATCGCATGTCGGGTGGCGAGAAGCAGCGACTCTCGATCGCTCGCATGCTGCTCAAGGACCCGACCATCGTCATCCTCGACGAAGCGACGAGCCACCTCGACAGCGAGAACGAGGCGCTCGTGCAGGCCGCCCTCGCATCGGCGCTCGAGCGTCGGACATCGCTGGTGATCGCTCACCGTCTGTCGACCATCACCAGCGCCGACCAGATCCTCGTCGTCGACGACGGTCGCGTGGTCGAGCGCGGTGTGCACGACAGCCTCCTGGTCGCAGGCGGCCTCTACGCCGACCTCTATCGCACCTTGCTCAGAGAAGAGCCGACACCGGTCTGAGGCCCCGCCCGACCGAGCGACTTGGCACGCCGGGCCGCCGATGGTAAGCATTCCTAACATCATCCGCTGAGCGTCGTTTCGAAATGTGGTTGCCGTGCTCGCAAACTTCTTGATCGGGCTCCGGGAAGGGCTCGAGGCCGCGCTGGTGATCGGCATCCTGGTCGCCTATCTGGTGCGGACCGAGCGGCGCGATCGCCTCCGGCCGATGTGGGTCGGGGTCGGACTCGCCATCGGCTTGTCGTTGAGCGTCGGCGCGCTGCTGACCTTCACCCAACACGGCCTCGACACGTTCAAGGCCCAGGAGACCTTCGGCGGCGTGATGTCGCTGATCGCCGTCGGGTTCGTCACGTGGATGATCTTCTGGATGAAGCGCACCGCACGAGGCCTGACCTCCGAGCTCCAGGGTCGGCTCGACTCGGCCCTGGCCGGTGGCGCCGGCGCCATCGTCGTCACGGCATTCGTCGCGGTTGCACGCGAAGGCGTCGAAACGGCACTGTTCGTGTGGTCCGCGGCCAAGGCCGCCGGGTCGAGCAGTGCTCCGATCACCGGCGCCCTGCTCGGGATCGCGGTCGCCACGGTCCTGGGCTGGTTGCTGTACCAACGAGCCGTGCACCTCGACCTCGGCAAGTTCTTCACGTGGACCGGCGCCGGCCTCATCGTGATCGCCGCCGGCGTGCTGGCCTACGGCATCCATGATCTGTGGGAGGCGGGCATCCTTTCCGGACCGCTCTTCGACCAGACCGCGTTCGACGTGTCAGCCCAGGTGCCACCCGGCAGCTGGTACGGCACCTTGCTCCGAGGCACGATCAACTTCCGTCCCGATCCCTCGTGGGCCGAGGTCATCGCATGGAGCACCTACCTCGGCGTCGTCATGACGCTGTTCTTCCGCCCGGACCGTTCGAAGGCGGCGTCGCGCTCCGCTCCGGCATTGCGGCCGGCCGAGGCCGTGCCGGCTCCCTGACCGATTCGTTTCCTCGAGGAGTCCAGCCATGCAGCTCAGCCGCCGTCTCGGCGTCGCCATGTTCGTCATGCTCTTCGTCGCACTCGGCGCGTGTTCGAGTGACGACGCCGGTCCGGTCATCGACATCGCGACCTCCGACGACACGTGTGTGCCGGCCGAGACCGAGCTCGCCGCCGGTGCGACGACATTTCGGGTGAAGAACGAGGGCAGCAAGGTCACCGAGGTCTACGTCTACGCCGAGGGTGACCGCATCGTCACCGAACGCGAGAACATCGGCCCGGGCACGAGTGTCGACTTCAACGTCGACCTCGCAGCCGGGACCTACGAGATCGCGTGCAAGCCCGGCCAGACCGGTGACGGCATCCGCCAGACGATCACCGTCACCGGCCAGGGTGGCGAAGCGCTGCTCACAGCGTCCGACGTCGAGGTGTCCTTCGAAGCGTTCGACTACGACTACGACGGACTCGCAGACCTCGACATCGAGGCCGGCCAGGCCGTCGAGTTCGACATGACGAACATCGGCAGCGAAGAGCACGAGTTCGAGGTCTTCGATCCGTCCGGCGACGTCCTCGGCGAGATCGGACCGACCGCATCGGGCGCAAGCGGTTCGGTCATCCTCGAACTGCCCGACGCGGGGACGTACCGCTATGTGTGCGGCATCGACGACCACGAGGATCGAGGCATGGTCGGGACCTTCGAGGCCAGCTGATCACTCGGCGAGTCGTGGATAGAGGTCGCGCCGATAGACCCGACACGCCCTCATGAGCCGCGGCTGCGCGGTCGTGTTCGGCGTTCCGTTGTGCAGCGCCCACGGATGACACAGCACGACATCACCGGCCCGACCGGTCACCTCGACGACCCGCACCTCCACGTCGTCGATGATGGTGGGTGCCGTGAAGTCCGCGACCCGCTCGGCCGGGTCGGTCGGGTCGTCTCGGTCGACGAGGCGGGCGAAGTAGGGGTGCTTCGCCTCGAACCCCCTGCGCAGCTGCTTCATGGTCGACCTCTTGGGGTCCTTTCCGACCAGCCAGCGACGGATCAGTTCCGGCGAGCCCTCGACGACCCCGGTCCCGCCGCCGTGCGGTTCGAGGTCGTGCACGATGAGGAAGACGTTCAGGCCCCAGATCTCCCCGGGGGGATACGAGTACGGGTGATCGAGGTGCCACGACCCGCCCGGCACCGTCCAGGGCGGATCGCTGGGGAAGGTGACGAGGGCCTGCCCCCAGTTCTGCTGGGTCCGCCATGCGTCTGCGCCCATCAGCGCATCGACCGCCTCGGTGAACCGCGAGGAGGAGGTCGGCGCAGGATCTCCTTTCCGGATTCGCTGGAGGCCCCACGCCTTGTCGGCCGACCACGTCGAGGGATCGTCCCGATCGGCGCCGTTGTTCCCGAGCCGCCGCCAGATCCGGTCCTCCATCGACTGGACGGCCGGTACGTCGAGGACCGCAGGCACGCGGAGGTGCCCGAGCGTCTCGACCTGGCGGATCTCCTCGGCGGTCAACACTCCCCCAGCCTCGCGTGCCGCACCCGTCAGGAGCGCAGCGTTTCCCCGCGCCTCGTCATCGCTCTCGCCACGCAGCCGTGCGCCGAAGCCGCCGCCACAGCAGGTCCGAGGCGGCACGCTCTGTCATCGGGAGTCGGTGCCGCGGGGCATCTCGGTCGAACCGGTCGTGCCGGACGTGATCGAACACCACGCCGGAGGGATCGAGGGCGAGTCCGAGCCCGTCGTTGACCACGTCCGCGAACTCGGTCACCGACGCGGTGGCCAGTCCTCCGTCGACGACCAGGCACGGCACCTTCGCAGTCCGGGCGAAGGCGAGCAGCCGGCGGTTGTAGAAGCGCCAGATCCGGTGCGCCCAAACCGGATCACGCCAGAGAGACGGGCCGAGGTCGGCCATCGACGACGCGACGGCATCGGGATGACGAACGACCAGCAGCACTCTCGGATCATCGAGCAGCGCGACCCATCGATCGAGCACGAGTGTCGTGCGCGGGTCCTTCCATCCCCAGGGAGTCGTGGCGGCCTCGCGGTCGAGCAGTGCTCTGGCATCGCCGGCGACGGCATCGAATGCGGACGGGTCGAACGTCTCGGCGGGGTCGTAGCCCCAATCGTGATGGTGGCCGAGGTCGGGATCGCCGGGGTCAGCCCACGATCGATCGAACATCCGTCGATGGAACGCGACGAAGTCCTTGTCCTCGCCGTACCCCGCCGGATTGTGGTCGGCTGGGGCCTCCACGTCGTCGACGAGCACCACCCCGAGCCTCTTGAGGCCGAGTGCGACGATCGACGTCCCCGACCGGTGCATCCCGGCCACGATCACCGCCGTCTCTCCGCGGCGTGGCGCCAAGATGCTTGGTGCGGGTCAGCTCAGGCCGAGGCCGGAGCGAAGCAGCGCCAGGTCGTCCTTGCGGCCTTCTTCGGCCGTCTCGCAGATGACCGGGGCATCGGCCGCTCGCACGATGTCGACCAGCAGATCGGGCGGGATCTGACCGTGGCCGAGGTTCTCGTGGCGGTCTCGGCCCGAGCCGGCCTCGTCCTTGGAGTCGTTGCAGTGGACGAGGTCGATGCGGCCGGTGATGGCCAGGATGCGCTCGACCGCGTCGGCGAGGTCTTCCCCCGCAGCGTGCGCGTGGCAGGTGTCGAGGCAGAAGCCGATGTTGGTGTCGCCGATGTGATCCCACAGCCGACCGATGGTGTCGAAGTAGCGGGCCATCGCATGGTCACCGCCGGCGGTGTTCTCGAGCAGGACCAGCATCTCGGTGTCGAGGCTGTCCATGGCCTTGCGCCATCGAACGAACCCGTCGTCGTCCTGATCGTCTTCGGTGATGTGGCCGCCGTGAACGACCACGGCGCGTGCGCCGATCTCGGTGGCGGCGTCACAGGTCTGCTGGAGGATCTTCCGACTCGGGATGCGAACCCGGTTGTTCGGCGAGGCCACGTTGATGATGTACGGCGAGTGGACGTAGATCGGGATCGGCGAGTTCTTCAGCTCGTCGACATCGTCGCGAGGAGGCGGCTTCTTCCACGACTGCGGATCACCGAGGAAGATCTGGACGCAGTCGGCGCCCTCCTGCTCGGCGGTGCCGATCGGGTCTTCGGGCGAGACGTGCGATCCGAGAAGCATGGGATCGAACCTAGCCCCGCCAAACCCACGATCTTCGTTGCTCTCCGGGCAAATAGTGGCCGTAGAGCAACAAGGATCCAGTTTCAGCCGGGGTCGAGGCCGAGGTCGGAGAAGCTCGGCACACCCTCGTCGAGTTGCACCCCCGCGCTGTTGAGCGTCATGGCGACCAGGTGGTACTGGCCGACCGTCATGATCAGCTCGATGATCTGAGCATCGTCGTAGTAGCCAGTCAGCACCGACCACGTCGCGTCGCTGATCCGCTGGTCGGCGTGGAGTTCGTCAGCGGACCGCAACACCACCGCGTCGAGGTCGTCCCATCCATCCTCGTCAGGACCGGCGGTGAGACGCACGATCTCAGCGTCGGTGATCCCTTCGCGCCGACCGATGACGACGTGTTGGCCGAACTCGTACTCGCTTCGGCAATTCCAGCCGGTACGCAGGATGGCGAGCTCGCGTTCGCGCCCGCCGAGGATGCCCTTGATCAACAGGCTGTTGCCGAACACCAGCCAGCGCTTGAGGAGCTTGGGGTGGCGGGCCAGCGTCGTGAAGATGTTGAGGGGCTCCGAACCCATGCCCAGGGTCGCTTCGAGGATGGCTCGGGTCTCGTCGTCCCACTCGGCCTCAGGGAGCGGATCGATCCGGGGTGACTCGGTCATGGCGGCACGGTAGGCGACAATGCCGGGATGAGCGCCCGAACCGCCGCCCTCGCCCTCGCTCTGTGCATCGCCATCGCCGGCGCAGGGTGTTCGGACGACGACGAGGCAGCTGCGCCGACGACGACCGAGGCGACCACCACGACCACGGCAGCCCCGACCACGGCTGCGCCGACGACCTCGACCACGGCTGCGACGACCACGACAACCGAATCAGAGGTGGCGTCCACCTCGCCGGACGCCCTCGCCGCCGACGGAATTCAGACCGCCGAGGACGCGGCCGTCTTCGTCGTGACGTCGTGGATCGCGGGCGACCGTGCGGCAGCATCTCGGCATGCCGAAGCGGGCGCCCTCGACTCCCTGTTCAGCTCGCCCGCGCCGGCTGCCGACACCATCGAGTTGATCGAGTGCGACAGTGCCGACCTGGTCCGTTTCGACTGCTTCTTCGCCGCCGAGGGCGAGATCATCATCATCGGGGTCGATCGACTCCGCGTTGTCGACGCCGAGATCGACAACGACTGACGACATCGACGAGGCAGGCGCTCCCGGCCGCTCAGCCGGCGGTGAGCGTCGACACCTGCGTGTGCGGGTCGACGTGGAGCTTGCCAACCGGGCCAGCCAGGACTTCGCAGCGATGCCGATCGAGCAGGTCGGGCGCCACGGCGACCTCGCCGTCGACAGCCGCCGCGTCGGCTGATCGACCCAGAGCCACCGCCTCGTCGAGGCGGCGCCGAGAATGGTCGTCGAGGAGCGAGAGGTCGTCGGACACGAGGGCCATGCCCCCGCTCACGCCAACCGCCCGGGCCCACGAGTCGATCGCCGCTTCGCTCATGCGGGTGTCGGTCGTGCGCAACATGTGGCAATCCGGATCGTTCAGCCAGAGTCGACGGTGCATGAACGAACGGGTGATGGTGTTCTGGAGTGCGTTGGCGGTTGCCGGCTCGTGCGGCTCGTAGCCGGGTGGTCGCCACTGATCGTCCTGGACGTCCCACCACGGAGCGACGTCGGCGCCGATGCGCATGCCGTCGACGACGCCGATGCACGGGCCCATCGGCGCGCCGCAACCGAGGATGAACACGTCGTCGCCGGCGCCGCGCCGGAGCGCGTCGTAGCCGGCCCGCACCCGGGCGGCGGGCGTGACGGTCGGGTCGTAGAACACCCCGTCGAGTCCGGGCGCGTAAGTGAAGTCGACCTTGAGGTAGCGATAGCCGGCCTCGACCAACGACCGGGCGATCGACTCGATGTGGTCGAGCACCTCGGGGTGAGTCGTGTCGAGAGTGTGGACCGCCCCGCCCCACCCGCCGTTCACCATCCCGATCAGGGGACGGCCCGGCTTGTGCTCGGCGATCCAGTCCGGATGCGCCTGCGCCACTGCCGACTCGGGGGCAGCGAGAAACGGTGCGAGCCAGATTCCGGGCACCATCCCGGCCGCATCGATGTCGGCGGCGAGTGTGTCGTGGCTCGAACCGAACTTGTCGTTCATCGACATCCAGTCACCGATCGAGGACTGGAAGCCGTCGTCGATCTGGAACACCTCGAAGGGCCAGTCGGCAGCACCGGCGAGGTTCGCTCGGATGTCCGCCTCGGTCACGCCGTGGAAGTACTGGTACCAGGAGCACCAGCCGAGCTGGAAGGGCGCCGAGGCTCGGGCTCGGTTGAGTCGACCGACGGTGCCGGCCCACCAGGCGAGACCCGAGCTGACATCGGACGGCTCGGCCGACAACAGGCCATGGAGCGACACACCGCCACCGCTCGGGATCTCGACGTCGCCCAGGAACGCCTCGACACGCACCTCTGCGGTGCCATGACCGGTCGGCACCACGCGGATGGTCGTGTCGTGCCGATCGCCGCCGTCGGCACCGAGGAGCACGACATCGTCGTCGTCGGCGAGGACCGTCACCAGCTCAGCCCGGACCTCACCGGGACGAGCGACGCGCTGATCTGCGTGGTGCATCCCGCGGGTCAGACCGACCGACCCTTCGACCAGAGACCCGTCGACATCCTCGCCGACCACCCCCAGTCCACTCCACGTCCACGACTGGTAGCCGTGGGCGAACATGCGGAGCCGACCGGCGTGGGTGAGGTCGTAGACCCGCGCCACCGACCGCACGCGCCTCGTTTCGCCCGACTCGTTGGCGATCTGCCAACGCGGGCCGTCCTCGATCACGGTCACGCCGTCCGGTGCATCGATCTCACGAAACGTCAGCTCCATCATGTCGAAGCTACGACGTTTCCGCTGCCTCAGCGGCCCGACCCACCTTCGGTGGCCGGTCCTCAGGATCTGACGGCGTGTCAGATCCTCTCGTACGCTTGCGGCTCGTGGATCTGCGCTCCTCACCGGACGACCTCGCCTTTCGAGCCGAGATCCGGGACTGGCTCGAAACCGCGCTGTCGGGCGAGTTCGCCGTCACGCGCGGTCGAGGCGGCCCGGGCGACGAGGGGGGCGTCGTCGACGAGCGGCTGGCGTGGGAACGACACCTCGGGGCCAGCGGGTGGACGTGCGTGGGCTGGCCGACCGAGCACGGCGGGCGTGGCCTCCCGCTCATGCAACAGGTGATCTTCAACGAGGAGTACGCCCGGGCGAAGGGCCCCGGTCGCCTCGGCCACATCGGCGAGACGCTCCTCGGACCGACGCTGATCGAGTTCGGCGACGACGAGCAACGGAGCCGGTTCCTCCCCGGCATCCGCGACGGCTCGGAGATCTGGTGTCAGGGCTACTCCGAGCCGGATGCCGGGAGCGATCTGGCCAACGTCGGGACCCGCGCCGAGCTCGACGGCGACGACTGGGTGATCAACGGACAGAAGGTCTGGACGTCCTGGGCGCAGTGGTCGCAGTGGTGCTTCGTCCTGTGCCGCACCGACTGGGCCGCCGCGCCGAGACACCGCGGCATCTCGTACCTGCTTGTCCCCATGGATCAGCCCGGCGTCGAGATCCGTCCCATCCGCCAGATCACCGGCGACGCCGACTTCAACGAAGTCTTCTTCCACGACGCCCGCACGTCGGCCGCCAACATCGTCGGCGAACCCAACCAGGGCTGGAAGGTCGCCATGGGCACCCTCGCGTTCGAACGGGGTGCATCGACGCTCGGCCAGCAACTCGGGTTCACCAACGAGTTCGATGCCGCGGTCGAACTCGCTCGTAGGAGCGGAAGGCTCGACGATCCGGCACTGCGCCAGCGGGTCGCCGATGCGTGGATCGGGCTGCAGATCATGCGGCTCAACGGCATGCGCATGCTCTCGAACCCCGATCCGGCGTCGGCCGAGGCGATGATCAGCAAGTTGTTCTGGTCGAACTGGCACCGCGACTTCGGCGAACTCGCCGTCGATCTGGCCGGCCCCGACGCGATGACGACCGAGACCGGCTACGAACTGAGTGCCGAACAGCAGGTGTTCATGTTCAGCAGGTCCGACACCATCTACGCCGGGTCGAACGAGATCCAGCGCAACATCATCGGCGAGCGAGCCCTCGCCCTCCCCAAGGAGCCCCGATGAGTCACAGCCCCCACCCCACCGTGCATCTGTGCGTCTTTTCCGACCGTCTGACGTCGAAAACGCGACACAGATGCTGCGGGGTGGCCGGTTTGGTTGACAGGATCGGCCGGTGACCGTTCCCGCTCCCGCCTACCCCACACCTTCCGGGCAGCTCGCCGGCAAGACCGTGGTGATCACTGCGGCAGCCGGGACGGGCATCGGGTATGCCGCTGCCCGCCGTTGTGCCGAAGAGGGCGCGACCGTGCTGCTGTCGGACCATCACGAACGCCGACTCGGCGAGGCCGCCGACCGATTGGCCACCGAAACCGGCGTCGATCGGCCCGCGACGATCGTGTGCGACGTGACGAGCGAGGAGGCCGTCCAGGCCCTCATCTCGGGGTCGGTCGACGCGCTGGGCCGGATCGACGTGTTGATCAACAACGCCGGCCTCGGCGGCGAGGTGCCGCTTGTCGACATGACTGACGAGCAGTGGAACGTCGTGCTCGACGTGACGCTCACCGGGACCATGCGCTGCACCCGTGCGGCCCTTCGCGAGATGTACGCCCAGGGCTCGGGCGTGATCGTCAACAACGCCTCGGTCCTGGGTTGGCGGGCCCAGGCCGGACAGGCGCACTACGCCGCAGCCAAGGCGGGCGTGATGGCCCTGACTCGTTGTTCCGCCGTCGAGGCCGCCGAACACGGCGTGCGGATCAACGCCGTCGCACCGAGCCTTGCGATGCATCCGTTCCTCGCCAAGGTGACCAGCGACGAGCTACTCGCCGAACTCGAAGGACGCGAGGCCTACGGCCGAGGCGCCGAACCGTGGGAGGTCGCCAACGTCATGGTGTTCCTGGCCTCGGATGCCTCGTCCTATCTCACCGGCGAAGTCATATCGGTCAGCAGCCAGCATCCGTGAGGACCTTCGCGTGTGCGGCAAGTGTGCGCAGGTCCCCGTATCCCCTCGCTCCCGTCGATCCTGCGTCACAACAGCCCGCTCGGGCCGCGGCCGAGCGGCCACGATCTGGTCGGCCTCGCTCATCTGCTCGGCCTCTAGCCTCAGCCAGATGCTCACCATCTTCCGCGACCTCGATGAACTGCGAGCCGGTGTCGGCACCCGCCTCGGCCCGAGCGACTGGGTCGAGATCACCCAGGACCGCATCGACACGTTCGCCGAGGCGACCGGCGACGATCAGTGGATCCATGTCGATCCTGTGCGCGCCGCAGCCGAATCGCCCTACGGGGGCACCATCGCTCACGGCTACCTCACGCTTTCGCTGACGAACATGTTGCTGCCGACGATCGTCGACGTGCGGGGCGTGTCGATGGGCGTGAACTACGGCGCCGGCAAGGTGCGCTTCCCTGCACCGGTGCCGGTCGGGTCGAACGTTCGCGTCGTTGGCGAACTGACTGCCGCCGACGAGGTGAAGGGCGGTGTGCAGACCACGATGACGCTCACCGTCGAGATCGACGGCGCCGACAAACCCGGCTGCGTCGTCGAGTCGCTCAGCCGCTGGATCGCCTAGTACCTGCGAGGATGACGCTTCCCGATTTCGTCGTGATCTCGGGCGCTCCGGGCTCCGGCAAGACCAGCCTCGCCCGCCGGCTGGCCGATGCGACCGGTCTGCCGTTGTTCTGCAAGGACACCATCAAGGTTGCCCTGCTCGACTCGCTCGGGTTTGACGGCGTCGAGGAGGCGCAGCGCCTGGGGGCCGCGTCGATCGCCGTGCTGCTGGCCGTCGCGGGCGAGGCCGGCCGCGGGATCGTCGAATCAGCGTGGCTCCCCGAGCTGGCGCGGGACGAGGTGCGGCGACTGCCGGGAAGCATCGTCGAGGTCCACTGTGCGTGCGAGCCGGCCGAGGCCGAGCGCCGCTATCGCGAGCGCGAACGCCACCCCGGGCACTTCGACCAGCACCGGGCCGTCGGCTCGAGCCTCTGGACCGGTCCCCGCTCCCAGCCGATCGACGGACCGTGGCCCGTCGTGAGCGTCGACACCAACGATCACGTACCGATCGAGCTGGTGGTGGGGCTCATCGGGTCGTCCCCAGGCTGATCTGGGGGTTCGTCCCCATCGACCGCTCGACCGAACGCACCGATGCTGCGGGGGTGAGAACGAACCACAGCCACCCCACCGCTCCCGCGCTCGTGTTGTTCGCCACCCTGACGGCGGGGTGCGAATCCGAACAAGACGCGGTTCCGCTGTCGCAGTCGGTTCCGGTCGCCCTGCTGCTGTTCGTTTCGCTGCCGCTCCTGTGGGCCGGTCTGCACCTGCTTCTTCGCTGCCTCGGCCGAGCCATCGGCCGACGGCTTTCCCATCACCGGACCGGCATCCGGTTGCGATGGCCGCGTCTCACCGCTGGTCTTGCGGCGGCCCCGGTCGTCGTCTCGGTTGCCGTCATGTGGACTGTCGGCTGCTTCCACGTGGCGTTCGCCTACGAAGAGCGCACCTCCGACATGTTCTCGTGGGACGCGTCGGTGGCGATCATCGCCTTCTTCGGGGGCTTCGGTGTGATCGTCGGTGTGCTCTCCACGCTGGTGGCGTGTGCGCTCTGGTCAGGCGGACGCCGAGGTGTCATCGCGTCGAGGTGCGTGCTGCTCCTCGTGGTCGTCGTGCTTGCTGCCAGCGGCGCCGGTGTGCTCTGGCTTCCAGCACTGATTCTGTCGTTCGTGACCGCGCCGGCCGACGAGACGCGAGGCTGGTCAGCTGATGCCCTCGAGGTGGGCCGCGTCGTTGAGCCGCATGAGCCGCCAACGACCGGCTGGGCGCCACCAGGGCTCGTCGGGATCGGGGCGGTACCAGTCGGTGAGTGATGCGTTGGAGATCTGAAAGCTGAGGTGCTCGCCGTGGTGCGAAAGGCCACCGAAGGCGACCATCGACTGCTCGACCACGCCACCGTGGCACGCCACCACCACGGTCTGTCCGTCGTGGGCGGCAGCGATGCGGTGCAGCCCACGCCCGACACGGTGGGTGAACTCGGCCCAGGTCTCGCTGCCGGGGTATCGCCGGTCGTGCGGAGTCCAGGGATCGAGCGGCGGGAAACGGGCCTCGACCTCGTCCCACCCGAGACCGTCGATCTCGGGACCTGGGTCCCACTCCTTGACGTCGGGTTCGATCGCGAGGTCCATCCCACCGAACGACGCCGAGAGGATCTCGCCGGTCTCGACGGCACGCGGCAGGGTCGAGGCATAGATGGCGTCGACCGTGCCGAGTTCTTCGGTGCGTTCGAGCCGATGGCCGAGGCTCTTCACCTGCAACCGCCCGAGATCGGACAGCCCGGTGCAGCCGTTGTCGCCGCCGATCACGTGGTCCACGCTCACCTGCGACTCGCCATGACGAACGAGCACGATCCGGGTCACGGGCCGACGGTATCGGCCGAACGCGACCACACCCACGCGCCACGACCCCACCTCGACCCCGAGTCCCCACCCGATCTTCGTTGCTCTTCCGCCAACTATTGGCCGGAGAGCAACGAAGATCGGGGGTTTGGTCAGGTTCGCTTGGGTGGAAGCGGGATCAGGGCACTCGTGCGGGCCTCGTAGGCGGCGAAGGCAGGGCGGCGCTCGCGGCTTCGGTCGTCGAGCATCGGGATGCTGGCGAACACGAACATGGCGAGCATCGCCAGCGGCCCGATGACGGTCCACCACCACCCGGCGTCGGCGGCCAGGCCGAACAACCACAGCGACACCCAGAAGGCGAGTTCGCCGAAATAGTTGGGGTGGCGGCTGTAGCGCCACAGCCCGGTCTGCATGATCTCGCCGGGCTGCTTGGTCCGGCCGAACCGGCGCATCTGCTCGTCGGCCACATACTCGATCACGCTCGCCCCGATGCCGACGAGCAACGCCAGCCAGTCGAGGACGCCCACGTCGTTCGACCCCTCCGAGAGGGCCGACCGCAGCGGGAGCAGCCCGACGAAGACGATCAACGTCGGGAACAGCATGACGCTGGTCAGACGCATGACGTGCTTCGGGCCGTTCTCGTAGAGGTTGGTGTAGCGCCAGTCCTCGTGTTCGAGCCCCGGCCAGTCGCGCGCCCAGTTGGACGTGAGGCGGATGGCCCACACGACGACGACGATCAACGCGAGCGCTTGGCGGGTCCCGTTCGCGGTCGACTCGGCTGTCGCCAGCCAGTACCAGGCGATGAGCGGCGGGGCGACACTCCAGTAGGCGTCGTAGAGCGAGCCGTTGTCGGCAATCGTGCCCGCCACGAAGATCACCACCGTGGCGACCAGATCGGCGACGAGCGCGGTCACCAGCGGCGACTCATCGCCCATCGCCGCCGCGACGCCGTAGGCCACCGCCGTTGCGATCACATAGGCGACGATGACGTAGACGAACGACGCCCCCCGTCCGAGTGACCGCATCACAGAGTCACGTCGAGAGCAGGACCGAACTGCCATGGCCGAAGAGGCCCTGGTTCGCCGTGATGCCGGCTGCGGCGCCCTCGACCTGTCGTCCGGTGGCCTGGCCTCGGAGCTGCCAGGTCACCTCGCACACCTGCGCGAGCGCTTGGGCGGGGACTGCCTCGCCGAAGCAGCCGAGGCCACCGCTCGGGTTGACCGGGATGCGGCCCCCGATGCTGGTGTCGCCGTCGTTCAGCAGTCGTTCGGCCTCTCCTTGCTTGCAGAGACCGATGTTCTCGTACCAGTCGAGTTCGAGCGCGGTGGAGAGGTCGTAGACCTCGGCGAGCGACACGTCCTCGGGCCCGATGCCCGCCTGTTCATAAGCGCCGCGCGCGATCGAGTCGCGGAACGGCACGTCGGGCACCGAGACGCCGACGGCAGAATCCGTCGCGAAGTTCGGCATCTCGATCACCGTGTTCGGGTAGCGCGGCGTGACGGTGGAGACCGCCGCGACGCGCACCGGCTTCGCCGAGTGCTTGCGCGCGAAGTCCAGGCTGGTGAGCACGATCGCCGCGCCGCCGTCGCTGGTGGCACAGATGTCGAGCAGCCGCAGCGGGTCGGAGACCACCGGCGACGCCATCACGTCTTCGATCGTGTAGAGCTTCTTG
>DATKWD010000055.1:0-56230 GCA_035529695.1 Acidimicrobiales bacterium
CGGGAACATGCCGTCGGCGAACCACTGGAGGTGTCCACTCGTCTCGAACAGGCCGGCCTTGGTGATGTGGGGCGCGTAGACGAACTCGTAGCCGGCTTCCTCGTGCCGCTTGCGGCTGTAGTCCTCCATGATGCGGCGGACGATGCCGCCCTTGGGGTGGAAGACGGCCAGGCCCGAGCCGATCTCGTCGGGGAAGCTGAAGAGGTCGAGCTCGGCACCGAGCTTGCGGTGGTCGCGCTTGGCGGCCTCTTCGAGCCGTTCGAGGTGGTCGGCCAGGGCCTGCTTGGAATCCCATGCCGTGCCGTAGATGCGCTGGAGTTGCTGGCGCTTCTCGTCGCCACGCCAATAGGCGCCTGCGACACGCGTCAGCTTGAAGTGGCCGAGGTGGCGTCCGGTGTGCTCGACGTGCGGACCGCGGCACAGGTCGATGAACCCGTCGTAGCCGGCGAACGGACTGCGGGGTGAGGGTGCCTTGGGCGGGTTCTCGTAGGTGCGGGCGAACCCGGGCTCGGACACCGACGTCGGGTCTTCGGCTTCTCCGTCGATGATCTCGAGCTTCAACGGATGGTCGGCAAAGATCTCCCGCGCCCGGTCGTTGGCGATGTCGTCGCGGATGAAGTCCTGCTCCTGCTTGATGATCTCGCGCATGCGGGCGTCGATGCGGTCGAGATCTTCGGGCGTGAACGTGCCGCCGTCGGCGAGCGCGAAGTCGTAGTAGAAGCCGTCTTCGATGGGCGGACCGATCCCGAACGTCGAACCGTCGAACAGATCGAGCACGGCCTGGGCCAACACGTGCGCCGTCGAGTGGCGGATCGTGAACAGACCCTGCTCGGAGTCCTTGGTCACGACCGACACGACATCGCCATCGCTCAGCTCGGCGCTCAGATCACGCTCGACGCCGTTGACCTCGGCGATCACCGCTGCCTTGCGCAGGCCCCGCCCGATCTCGGCGGCGAGATCGCCCGCGGTGGTGCCAGCTTCGACCTGACGTGTCGAACCGTCGGGCAGGGCAACCGTGATCTCGGACATGGCAGGCGAGGCTACTGAGGTGCGCCGCGAGACTCCGAGTGCATTGGTCACATCGTCGCGACCAGCCGGCCGCGCCCTCCGTGTGCATGCACGCCTGCATGCGTACCTGCTAGTCTTCCTGGTCATGGCGCAGGTCACCTGGCGAACCTCTGACGGCCTGGTGGCCCGGGTTCGGCTCCAAGCGGCCCACCACGACCTGTCGATGAACGAGTACGTGACGCGTGTGCTGCAGGCCGCCACCGATCCGATGTTCTCGGCCGAGCCGGCGACCCAGGTCCGAGAGCGACTCCGCTTGGCCGGCCTCCTCGCCGACGACTCCCCCGCCATCGATGCCCCTCCGGCCGGCGCCGTTCAGGGCGCGCGGGCGCGGGCAGGCCAGGGTGCGGAGCTGGGACAGCTCGTCATCGACGGACGGTGACGGTCTTCCTGGACTCATCGGCCCTGGTCAAGCGGTATGCCAACGAGGCGAGCGCCGACCTGGTGCGCACGGTGAGCGACGTCATCGTGATATGCGCCCTCGCGCGAGTCGAGGTGCCCGCCGCCCTGTGGCGAAAGCACCGAATGGGCGAGATCACAGCGGAAGACGCTCGCGTCCTGTCAGCCCAGTTCGGGTACGACTCCCGCTCCGACGACGGCGACCTCATCGTGACGCGCGTCGATGGGGTCGTGCTCGATCGCGCCGTCGCGCTGGCCGCCCGCCACCCGCTGCGTGCGTACGACGCAATCCAGTTGGCGGCCGCCCTCATCGTCGAAGACGTGACGGGCGACTGCCGGTTCGGCTGCTTCGACGACGCCCTGTCCAGCGCCGCATCGGTCGAGGGCCTCGTGCCTGCCTGGGTCTGATCGCAGTCAGCCGACGCGCCTGAACAAGTACGCGAACGGGGTCTTGGTGTAGGCGATGCCCCGGCCGCGCTCATGCAGGAGTTCGGCCGTGATCTCGATGTCGCCCTTCGGGATCAGATAGCCGTCGAGGCCGTGGGTGCGAACCCCGTAGCCGCCAGCGCGCGAGACGACCACGCCGGTGAGTTCGTACCGGTCGTCGATGGCCGCCATCGACGCGTCGCCATGGCTGGGGTTCACCAGCAGGGTGCCGCCGACCCGGAGGTAGCGAGTGCACGACTCGCTGCTGAATCCGGCGTACAGCGAGACGAGGAGATCGAACGACTCGTCCTCGAGACCCAAGTCGGCCGAGTAGTCCGAGTGGATGAACCTGAACTGCGAACGGTCGGGAACCGGCGGGTGTTCGGCGATGATCTCCTCGACGCCGGCCTCGTCGGCGAAGAACCGGGCGGCTCGGGCGTCCACGTCGACGTAGGTCACGTCGGCGAAGGCGAACGAAGCCGAGACGTCGACGTAGCAGCCCGGATACAGAACCCGCTCCGCCTCGATCGCTCCGGCAACCGCATTGAACAGACGCCAGCGATCGCCTTCGTGCTGATCCTGCTTCGCCCAGAGCTTCCCCGTGCGCTCCTCCATCACGTCGACCGTAAGCGGTCGATGTCGAGAAGGTGCCGAGCGAGCAGCACCTGGTCGCCGACCAGCCCTCGCTGTTCGAACCCACATCGCGCGACGAGTGCCAGTGAGCGCTCGTTGGAGGGGTCGATCAGGACGGTCGCCGTGTGGTGCTTCGTGCCGGTGCTCAGGTGGTGAAGGAGCAGCATCACCGCTCGGGTTGCATACCCGTGGCCGCCAGCAGACGAGAACAGGTGGTAGCCGATGTTGACCTCGCCATCGTCGAGCCAGTCGCGGTCGGTGTCGACGTCGATCCAGCCGACCACCTCGCCTTCCCGCTCGATGCAGGCGAGCGGTGTCGGTTCGGGCGAGCCGGGGCCGAGCCAGCGCTCGAAGGCTGCGTCGCGCCCGGCGATCAGGACGGCCGCATCGCCCGGCTGCGGCGGCCGGATCGACACGACCCCGTCGGTGACGCGCTGCATGCGAGGAGTGAGCGACGCCACACCCCCAGCCTCGCAGGGATCAGGGGACGATCGTCGACCACCACCCGCAACATCGCCCCCAGAACTGCGACGGATCAGAGGTACGCCTGGTTCAGCTCCACTTGGCCAGCACGTCGGCCGAGCTCCGCTTGGGCGACTCGGCCTCGGGGCCATCACCATTGGTGCCGTGTCCGTTCGAGGCGGTGGCCTCCTCGGCGGTCAACACCTTGCTGTCGCCCGCTGCGTCGTAGCCCTCGGGCTTCTTGGTGGCGTACTCGTCGACGTAGTCCTGGCCCGACAGCTCGCGGATCTCGTACATGACCTCGTCGATGATCTGCCGGAGCAGCAGCCGGTCGTTGGCGTGGCCTTGGTGACGGCTGACGTCGATCGGCTTGCCGATGTTCACTTCGCACGGCTGGAAGATCTTGGGCATCTTGGCGTCGGGCGGCTGGATGTCGCGGGTGCCCTTCATGCCGACCGGGATGATCGGCGCACCCGTGCGGAGCGCGAGTCGGGCCGGGCCGGTGTGGCCGCGATGCAGGATGCCGTCGCGGCTCCGAGTGCCTTCGGGGAAGATGCCGAACAACTCGCCCCGCTCGAGCACGCCGGCGGCCGCGTCGAGCGCTCGTTGGCTCGCGGAGCCACCGCCTCGATCGATCGGGATCATGCCGACGGCCGGGAACAGGTACTTCGTCTTCCAGTCGTCCATGTACTCGGCCTTGCCGACGTAGGTGATCCGTCGCGGCAGCGAGAACATGAGCAACGGCGAGTCGAGGAACGAGACGTGGTTCGGGGCGAGGATCGCAGGCCCGCTGGACGGGACGTGTTCCAAGCCGGTGGTGTGGATGCGCCACGCGAACTTGCTGATCGGCCCGAGGATCGCGCGAGCGACCGGGTACATGTTTCCGTGCTGCCGATCTGCCATGTGCGGCCAGTGTGCCACGTCGAGACCCGCCTTTCAGCCGGTTCTCGGCCAGTTCTCCGTGCTCGCGCCGAGGTGCGCGGCTTCAGAGGGTGACGCCGACGAGTGCGGCAGCCGAAGACACGCCGAGGCCGGCCGCGGCCGCGGTGTCGATGGCGGCGACAGCCGCCGGGGTGTCGAGATCGGCATCGAGTGCGGCTCTGACCTCGTCGAGGCCGGCGTCACCCTCGCCGGCGGCGAGCCAGCGCTCGAGCCTGACATCGGCCGCGGGCATGAGATCGTCGTCCCACTCCCACGGATCGCGGTAGTGGTGCGAGATGACACCGAGGCGTATCGCCCGGGCGTCGTGATCCTTGAGCAGGTCGCTGACGAACACCAGGTTGCCGAGCGATTTCGACATCTTCTCGCCGTCCATACGGACCATCGCCTGGTGCATCCAGTGCCGCACGAACGGCTCGCCCGTGGCAGCCTCGGACTGTGCGGCCTCGCACTCGTGGTGCGGGAAGATCAGGTCGCTGCCGCCGCCGTGCAGATCGATCGTCGTGCCGAGTTCGCGCAGCGCCAGCGCCGAGCACTCGATGTGCCAGCCCGGCCGTCCTGGTCCCCACAGCGACTCCCAGGACGGCTCGTCGGTGGCTGAGGGCTGCCAGAGCACGAAGTCGAGAGGGTCGCGCTTGTTCGGGTCGTCGGGGTTGCCGCCGTGCTGGGCAGCCAGCGCCAACATCTCGTCACGGTCGTAGTGACTGACCTGCCCGAATCGTTCGAAGCTGCTGACCTCGAAATAGACCGACCCACCCGACTCATACGCGTGTCCTCGATCGAGCACCATGCCGATGAAACCTCGGATGTCGGCGATCGCCGACGTGGCGCGAGGCTCGCTGAAGCACGGCACGATGCCCAGTGCGTCCATGTCGGCGTCGAACCTGACCATCTCGGCAGCCGCGAGATCGAGGTAGTGCACTCCGAGTTCGCGGGCCTTGCGAAGGATGTCGTCGTCGACATCGGTCACGTTGCGAACGCATCGCGTCTCGTGGCCCCGGTCACGCAGACGTCGCTGCAACACGTCGTACGCCAGGTACACCGAGGCATGCCCGAGGTGGGTCGAGTCGTACGGCGTGATCCCGCAGGTGTAGATGGAGACGACCGGACCCGGCTCGAAGGGCACGATCTCGCGACGGGCGGTGTCGTACAGCCGCATCGGTTCCACGACGGCGACCTATTCGTCGATGCCAGTGAAGCGGACCGCCACCCGGGTCTTGTAGTGCACGTTGAGCTGCAACAGCACCGCCGTGAACGACTCGATCGGGGTGGCCAACGAGAGTCCACCCGCATCGAGGGGTCGCATGTTCGGGATCTTGGCGACCATCTCCGACGTCACCTGGGTTGCATCGGCGTGGTCCGAGCAGATCAGCACGTCCATGTCGATCGGCTGGTCGAGGTCGCCCAGTTCCTTCGCCGGCACGTGGTGGAACGCAGCGGCGACCCGACAACCCGGCACCGCCGCCTGCACCGACGCCGCCACCGAGCCTCGTGGCGGAACCAACGGCTGGAACTCCTTGCCGATGCGGGTGAGCGCGTTGGCCATGCAGATGACGATCTTGCCGTCGAGGTGCGACGCAACGGACGTGGCGGTCTGGGTGGCACCGTCCCACGGAGTCGCGATGACGACGATGTCGGCGTCGGCCGCGTATTCGTTGTCGCCGGCGGCGATGGCGAGACCCTGGTGGGCGGCGGGTTCGTCGAGCTCCTGATCGGCATCGAGGGTGGCCAGCTCGCGACCCTCCCACTTTGCGAGGATCTCATCGACGGCCTCCATCGCCCGGTACTTCGAGCGTGATCCGACGACGACTTCGTACCCGACCGAGGCCAGTCGCGCGGCAAGGGCGCTTCCTGCAGGTCCGGTCCCTCCGAGAATTCCGACTCTCACGATCGGGCAGGCTACCGGCGTGCCCCCCGACAGCGCACCTGAGGACTTCGATGACATCCTCGGCGTCGTGCACACGGAACGGCTGCATGGGGTCGGTAACGTCGGCACCTCTCGACGGGTCTGGAGTTGCATGGGTCTTCTCGACGGCAAGCGCATTCTGATCACCGGCGTCCTCACCGACGCCTCTCTCGCCTTCGGAGTGGCCCAGCTGGCACAGGCCGAGGGGGCCGAGATCGTGCTCACCGGTGCGGGCCGAGCCCTCCGCCTCACCGAGCGGACGGCGCGCAAGCTCGAACTCGAGCCCGACGTGCTCGAGTTCGACGTCACCGACCCGAGCCACGTCCCGGTGCTCCGCGACGCGCTCGGCGAGCGGTGGGACCGAATCGATGGGGCCCTCCACGCCATCGGCTTCGCCCCCGAGTCGTGCCTCGGTGGCGGATTCACCGAGGCACCGTGGGAGGACGTGTCGGTCGCGCTGCAGATCTCGGCGTATTCGCTCAAGACGTTGGCCGAGGTCGTCACGCCGTTGATGTCCGAGGGCGGATCGATCGTCGGTCTCGACTTCGACGCGACCGTTGCCTGGCCTGCGTACGACTGGATGGGCGTCGCAAAGGCCGCCTTCGAGTCGACCTCTCGCTACCTGGCCCGCGAACTCGGGCCGTCGAACATCCGGGTGAACCTCGTGGCGGCAGGCCCGATCAAGACCCTGGCGGCCAAGTCGATCCCCGGGTTCCAGGCGTTCGAGGACGTGTGGTCCGAACGTGCGCCGTTGGGATGGGACGTCACCGATTCGTCCGCCGTCGCCAAGTCGGTCGTCGCGTTGTTGTCGGACTGGTTTCCGCAGACCACCGGCGAGATCGTGCACGTCGACGGCGGGTACCACGCCGTCGGAGCCTGAAACCGGTGTCCGACCTCCCTCCCCCACCCAGCCCTCCCGGGCCTCCGACCCCGCCCCCCGGATGGGGGCAGCCGCCACCCCCCACACCGACACCGGGGTGGGGCGGTCAAGCCAGCCCGCCGACCCAGCCCGGCTGGGGCGGAGCCATGCCGCCCCCGCCGCCGGGTCCCGCCCCCGGCGGGCGCTGGTACAACCCGGGCCTGCGCTCGGTCGGCGACTTCCTGTCGGCCTCGTTCGGACTCATGGCACGGACGATCATGCCGCTGCTCCCGCTGCTCATCGCCGTGGCGGTCCCGGTGGTGCTGAGCTTCGTCGCCGCCGACTCGGCCCTGGGCCTCACCGACTGGTTCGACGAGTTCAGCCAGCAGGCGGTCGACCTCCAGCCGAACGAGACCCTCGACGTCCCCGACCTCGACGCGTCGTCCGGCGAGATCTGGACGTGGGCGATCATCCTCGTGACCGTCAACATCGCCGCAACGATCCTCGTGTCGATCGCCGGCATCGTCACGCTCTGGGCAGTGCACAGCGGCGAATCTCCCAGCACCGGTGACATCGTTCGGCTCAGCGCGCGAGCGATCATCCCGCTGATGGGACTCGCCGCCACTGCGTTCGTGATCTACGCCGCGGTCGCCGTCGTCCTCGTGGGCATGATCGCCATCGCCCCGCCGATTGCGATCATCGCCGTGTTGGCCCTGTTTCCCCTGACCTTCTGGGTCATGGCGAGGTTCGCGCTCGCACTACCGATCTCCGTGGTCGAGCGGCGCGGCGCGTCAGCCTTCAGTCGGTCCTACGCACTCACCTCGGGCCACGGGTGGGGTGTGCTCGGTCGACTCCTGCTCTTCGTCCTCATCCTCAGCTTCGGGCTCCAGATCGTCAGCTTCCCCCTCTCGTTCCTCTCGTTCCTCGGATCAGCGGCACTCGTCATCGGCACCATCTTGAGCTTCCTGGTCAACCTGGCCGCGGCTGCAGCCGCTCAAGCCGGGCCGATCATCCTGTACGCCGATCTCGTCGACACCGATGCGCAGCCGGCCCACCCGATCGGCTGGGGCCAGCCGGTCTAGCGCCGCAGGCCTCGCCCGCGTCAATCGGCGTACTTGGGGTTGGCGATGGCCACCTTGTCGGCGACATCGGCGGCGATCGCGGCGACGACCTCGTTCCATCGGTCATCGAGCGACCCGTTCCTGATGGCCGCACTGAGTGCTTCGTCGTCGACGAATCCGAGCGCCGCGAGCCGGTCGGCATGAGCGGCCTCGGCCGCACCTGCGTCAGCCAGCTCGCGCTCGACCATGCCGAGGACGTTGGCTGCGACCCGGCCGTGGAACGCCACCCGCCCGTCGGCGACGGCCATCACGTCGTGCTCGAGGAACTCGCGGACGGCCTCGACCAGCTCGGCGGCGGTCGGCCGGCCGTGGAGATCGGGCAGGTCGGCCGCCCCGGTCATCGCAACAGCTCCATGAGGTCGTATTCGTTCTCGCACACGCGGCGGCCGATCGCCGCCAGCTCGACCGATCGGGCCTTCCCGAGGAGATGGGACGACACCTGGATCATGCACATGATTCCCCACTTCAGGGTTCCGAGGACCTCCCACCATCGGACGACCTCAGGATCGACCGACGAGCCCGACGAGGCTTCGTAGGCCTCGAACAGCGCCTCCCGCGTCCCGAGCCCGCCCACCGGGAGGTCACCGCCGAACCGCCACGCCCGGACGCACAGCCACCCGAGATCCTCCATCGGGTCGCCGACGTGCGCCAGCTCCCAGTCGAGGACCGCCACGAGTCCGTCTTCGTCGAGCAGCAGATTGCCGAGCCGGAAGTCGCCATGCACCAACCCGTGGCCCACCGACACCGGACGGTGCTGCTCGAGCCAACGGAATGCCAGCTCGAATGCCGGATGCGGTTCGCCGAACGCATCGAAGATCTCACGGAACTGACCCACCTGGTCGCCGCCGACCAGACCCGGCACCTCCTCGTGCTCGACCGCGTGGATGCCGGCCAGCGCCGCGGCGACGTCGGCAGCGAATCGGCGTCGGGCCGCCGCGAAGCGATCGTCGCGCTGGATACGTCGGGCGATCGTCTCGCCCTCGACGTGAGCGGTCACCATCGACGGGCTCCCCGTGTGGTCGCCGGTCACGTCGGCTGCGATCAGCGCCGGAACCGGCACTCCGGCAGCGTGCGCCAGTGGCAGCAGAGCGGCCTCGGCCGGCATCCCACCTCCGGTGCGTACCGCTCCGGCGCGATCTCGCTGAAGGATCCGGCGATGCTCGCCTGCGGTGAACGACCACGTCTCGCGACTCGCCCCGCCGGTCAGCCGCCGGAGGTCGGCAACGGGTTCTCCGAGCCAGCTCTCCAACTGCCGGGCAAGCGCTTCGACATCGGTCACCCGGCCATCCTGCCCGATGCGCGCTCAGCAGGCCGCCCGCACCGCCGGTGTGGGGTTCACGGCCGAACCACCATTGGGGTGGATCTCGAAGTGGAGGTGGGTGCCTGATCCTCGGGCGTTGCCCGAATCCCCCACGTAGCCGACGACGGTGCCGGCCGGCACGTGCCCGGCACCCTGGTTGGCGTAGCCGTTGAGATGGGTGCCGTAGTAGTAGGTGCCGTTGTCGCCATAGAGGTGGAACGACAGCCCGCCCACCGAGTTGCCCCGATGGGTGAGGTTGCCCGCCACCGGCGCCACGACCGGAGTTCCCCGGGCGGCGAACATGTCGACACCCTGGTGACGGCGGCCGCCCGATCGTGGGAAGCCCCACGAGTCGATGAAGCTGGTTGCGCCCTGGATCGGACACGCCATGCCGCCACCGGAGGTCACCGGGCCAGGCGGGGCGACCGGAGCCGGTGCACTCGCTCCGCCCGATCCAGCCGAAGTCGCCGCAGTGCTCTGGTTTCGGGGCGCGGCTGCTGCTCGGGCGGCAGCGGCTTGGGCGGCGGCGGCTTGGGCGGCGGCGGCTTTGCGCGCCTCTTCCTCCTTGCGCTTGCGCTCGGCCGCCTCGACCTTCTCGAGCTCGGCGGCGAGTTCGGCACGACGGTCCTTCAGGATCTCGACCGTGTCGGTCTGCTCGGCCTGCCTGGCTGCCAGCGCCCCCTCGATCTCGGTGAGATCGGCCTGCACGGCCAGGAAGTCGTCGATGGTGTCGGCGTTGCCCTGCTGAACCCCTTCGGCGAGCGCATCGGCGCGAACCTGCCGATTGATGTCGCCCTCGGAGAACAGTCGGGTCTGACCTGCGGTCATGAACTGCTGGATGGCGAGCTCGTGCACGGTTCCCTCGAGCGACTCGATGTGGCGCCGAGCCGTGTCTGCGCGGGCCTCGAGGTCGGCGATCTCTTCCTCGAGCTCGCCCAATCGGGTCTCGGCATCAGAGAGCTCGCGGGTTGCGGCGTCGGCACGCTCCCGCGCCTTGGCCACGTCGCTCTCGGCTGCCTGCGCCGACACAGGCGCCACCAGGCCGACGGCCAGGAGGACGGCGAGCACAGCGGCGAGACGGCGGAACGCAGGGGTCATGATCAGCCGAGCAGTGTAACCACGAGATGACTCGCGTTACAGTTTCGTGACAGCGCCATCGACCGCCTCGTCGACAGGGGCCTCGTCGACTCGACGCGACGCTCGTCGCAATCGCCGCCGAGCACGGTTCTCGGGGTCACTCTCGTCGACGATGTCACCCACCAGTTCCTCGAGGATGTCCTCCATCGTCACCACCCCGACGGTGGTCGACCCGGGGCCACGCACGAGCGCCATGTGAACCCTGGCTCGCTGCATGACGACGAGCACGTCGTCGATCGGACGATCGACCGGAACGACCGGCATCGGTCGGATGCGACCGAGCGGCAGCTGCCGGCTCCGTGCCTTCGCATCGAGGGTGAGCAGGTCCTTCGCGTGCACGAAGCCCAACACGTCGTCGAGGCCTGCACCGACGACGACGAGGCGGGAGTGTCCGCTGCTCATCACGAGTGCTTCGGCGTCGACCGCGGTCGCCGAGCGAGGAATCGTGACGATGTCGTCGCGCTCGACCATGATCTCGCTGGTGGGACGGACGCCGATCTCGAGCGCACCCGTGAGCAGCCGGTGCTCGACATCGGCGATCAGGCCCTCGTCGCGCGAAGCCGCCACCATCGACGAGATCTCCTCGGCCGACGCCGCATTGAGCAACTCGTCTCGCGGCTCGACCCCCATCGCTCGGACGATCACCCGTGACACCAGGTTGAGGAACCGCACAACCGGTCCGGCGATCACGAGGTACAGCCGCGCCGGCAACGTCAGATAGAGCAGTGTCTTCTCGGGCGCGGCCAACGCGATGTTCTTCGGAACCATCTCACCGAAGACCATGTGGGCGAAGACCACGATCGCGAGTCCCACGGCGAACCCGATGGTCGCCTCGGTCGCTTCGCTCAACCCGAGCGGATGGATCGCCGACTCGATCAGGTGACCGATCGTCGGCTCACCGACGAATCCCAGCAGCAAGGATGCGACGGTGATGCCGAGTTGGGCACCTGCCAGCTGCAGGTTGAGGTCTTTCGTCGCCTCCAACGCACGCCGCGCCGAGACGTTGCCGTCCTCGGCCAGGCTCTCGAGCTTCGACGGGCTGCTCGCCAAGAGCGCGAACTCGACGGCCACGAACGCGCCGTTCAGCAGGACGAGGACCACCGCGACGGAGAGCGCGAGGATCATGGTGCGACCTCGGCCTCGGGAGCCACGACGCGGAGCTCGGCGACCCGATGGCGGTCACGTGCGCTGATCTCGAATCGCCAACCGTCGTGCGCGCACTGATCACCGGTCTCGCCGATTCGTCCGAGCTCGGCGACCACGAATCCGGCGAGCGTCTCGTAGGGGCCCTCAGGGATACGGAAGCCGCAGGCGTCGAACACCTCGTCGGGGTGCAGGGTGCCCTCGAGGACCCACTCACCCGGACGTTGGAGGGTCGTGAGCGGGGTGGACTCGTCGTACTCGTCGTCGATCTCTCCCACGATCTCCTCGAGGACGTCCTCGAGCGTGATGATGCCCTCGGTGCCGCCGTATTCGTCGACGACGACGGCGAGGTGCGTCCCCACATCGCGGAGCTCGAGCAGCAACGAGCCGAGCTCACGGGTCTCGGGGACGAAGAAGGCGTCGCGTCGGATGGCATCGATCGGCGTCGTCGCCCGCTCCTCGTAGGGGATCGCGAACACATCCTTGGCGTGGACGACGCCGGCGATGTCGTCGAGGTCGCCGGCGTGGACCGGGAAGCGTGAGAGACCGGTCTCCGATGCCACCTCGGCGAGATCGCTCACCATCTGTGCCCGGTCGAGGCTGCGGACCGCCATCCTCGGGACGAGCGCATCTGCGACGGTCTTGTCGGCCAGCCGGATCGAGCGGGCGATGAGAGTCAGCGAGTCGCCGTCGAGCGTGCCCTCCTCGGCCGACGACCGGATCAGCAGGTGGAGCTCCTCGAGGCTCCGGACCGATGCAAGCTCTTCGCGCGGCTCGATGCCGAGGCGACGAACGGTCAGGTTGGCTGCGCCGTTGAGAAACCGGACGAGCGGCCCGGTGAGGATGCCGAACCACTTGAGGAGGCCGGCGAGCGCGTACGAGGTGCGGAGAGGCTTGGAGATGGCGATCGTCTTGGGGACCAGCTCGCCCATGACCATCTGCACCGTCGTCGCCAGGAGCAGCGCGATCACGATCGAGACACCTCGGGAACGCTCGGTCCCGACCAGGTCGCCGATCGCCGGTTCGATCGCCTTGGCGATCGTCGGTTCGGCCACGAAGCCGAGCACGAGCGACGACACCGTGATCCCGAGCTGCGCTCCGGACAGGTTGAACGACAGGCGCTGCAACACCCGCATCGCCGTGCGCGCGGCGCGCTTGCCCGACTCGGCCTGTCGCTCGACACGGGAACGGTCGACTGCCACGATGGCGAACTCGGCCGCAACGAACACGGCATTCGCTCCGATCAGCGCGACGACGATCAGAAGTCCTACTGCGGTCGAGATGGAAACGTCTCCCCTCGAAGAACGATGAGCGCCCGCAGCGTACGACCTGATGCTCCCGGTCCCCTAGCGTCAGGCAGCCATGCCCCTTCCGCCCGCGCTCGTGATGCGGTCGGTCGGACTCGTCGAAGACGGCACGCCCATCCTCGGAGGCATCGACTGGCGGGTCGAAGCCGACCAACGATGGGTCGTCCTCGGTGCCAACGGCTCGGGCAAGACCTCGCTGATCCGGATCGCGTCGCTGTATCGCCATCCCTCCCAGGGCGAGGTCGAGGTGCTTGGCCAGCGGCTCGGACGATGCGACGTACGAAAGCTCCGACGGTCGATCGGACTGGCGAGTCCGGCACTGGCAGACCTGCTCGAACCCGAGCGCACGCCCGCCGAGATCGTGGTGACCGGGCGAGAGGCAGCGCTCGCGCCCTGGTGGCACACCTACTCTGACGCCGACCACGCGCACGCTCGGGCCGAGCTCGAGCGGTGGGATCTCGGCGATCGGGCCGACGCACCCCTGGCCACCCTGTCGGCCGGAGAACGCCAGCGAGTGCTGCTTGCACGGGCCTTCGCCTTCGACCCGGCCATCGTGCTGCTCGACGAGCCCACCGCCGGACTCGATCTCCCGGGCCGAGAAGATCTCATCGACGCACTCTCGGCCCGAGCCGCGGCACACGACGGTCCACCGACGGTGCTCGTGACCCACCACGTCGAGGAGATCCCTCCGGGATTCACCCATGCGCTTCTGGTCGGCCGAGGACGCACGGTGGCGGCCGGACCGATCGACGACGTGCTGACCTCGGAGTCGCTGTCTGGCCTGTTCGACCGCGCGCTCCGACTCGATCGGATCGACGGCCGATTCTCTGTGCGGAGCGTCAGGCGCTGAGCAACTCGGCCAGCCGGACTCGCGAACCCTCGATCTCCTGCCGCAACATCCGGTCGAGCATCGGAACCCACAGCGCACCGCCGTAGTGGAGCGTCATGGTGAGCTCGGACCCGTCGGTGGCCGGTGCGACCGCCGCATCGAGTACCCATGGCGAGTGCGATCGGCCGTCGGGCTCGACACGTTCGAAGCGAACGTGGAACGGCGGACGGTGCTCGGTTCGCTGCATCCTGAGCCGCTTGGCTCGTGACAGCGGCCCGATGCGGCCACGGAGGTCGACCATCCAAGCCGGTTCGTCACCCTCGATCCGGTTGGCCCGCGAGACGATCGACAACCACTCGGGACAACGGCCGAGATCCTCGACGATGGCGAACACCGCTGCGGGCTGTGCACGAAGCTCCACGGTCTCGACCAGCTCCATCGTCTGATCGTGTCACGCAGACGGGGCGAGATCGGCAACCACTCTGAGCAGCGGGTATGGATCGACCGCCGGACCACCCCCGGGATGGATCTCGAAGTGCAGGTGTGGCACCCCGCCCCGTGCATTCCCCGTGTCGCCGACCGTTCCCACCACATCACCGGCATCGACCAACGACCCCGCCACGATGCCGGGCTCGAAGGTCTGCAGGTGCGCGTAGTAGTAGTGCGTGCCGCTCTCGCCCTTGATCCACAGCTTCTGCCCACCGAGCACGTCGACACCCAGCTTGGTCACCACTCCTCGCTCCGCTGCGTAGAGAGGTGTCCCGAACCCGGCGATGATGTCGGTGCCCTGGTGCGAGTGCTCGAACACGCTGCCGGTCATCCGCGGAGCGCCGAAGGTCGGGCTGAACTGGTTCGGCGTGCCCACCGGAAAGACGAAGCCCGAGATGACGATCTCGCCTCCGGCGGCGAACACGCGGAGTGCGAGCTGTGCCTGCTGGTTCTCGTGACGCAAGCGAGCGAGCTCGGCTTGCGCGTCGGCGAGCGAACGGTCGACCTCGCGGAGATCGCCCGCCAGCGCCCTCGCACCGCGGTCGAGGGTGCGACGAGCCTCGACGACCCGCGCCACGGCGGCCAGGTCGGCCTCGGCAACGGCCTCGGTGAGGCTGTTGGAGTACATGAAGTCGTTGACGTCATCGGACCGCAACAGTGCCGAGAGTTCGCCGACGTTGCCGCGGATGAAGGCATCGGCCACCCGGTTCTCGAACACGTCCTCGGCAACTTGGAGCTCGCGTATCGCAGCGACCTGCTTGTCGCTGAGCTCGGAGAGGCTGCTCTGGAGCTGCGCCCGGTGACTCCTGAGCGCGGCGACCCGGTCCGTCGACACCTCGAACGCAGCCTGGATCTGCACGGCTTCGGCCCTGGCGACCCTGAGCTGCTGGCGGATCACCCGGCTCGCCTGTGCGCCGCTGACCCCCAGCGCTGCGGGGTCGCGGGGTGGCACCACGAAGTCGGTCTCGGGCACCTCCTCGGCGACCGCATCCTGTGGGCCGGCGAGATCGTCGAGCGGAGGCACCACCGTGGTCGTCGTGGCTTCGGTGGGCGCGGTCGTCGGTGATCCACCCGGGCCGGTCGTGCTCGTCGAACTGCTCGAACTCGACGACGACACAACGGTCGTCGAGGTCGACGACGACGCAGGCGGACCGGCCGCCGCTGGTGCGCTGTCGAACTGCGCAACGAGTGCCCAGGCGCACGCGATCGAGACACACAGCGCGAGTCCGCGGTGGCGGGACGGGGCGAGGGAGCGGCGCGTCGACATCACGGGATCGAGCCGTGATGCTACGACGCCGCGGCGCTCAGGTCATCACGTGGACGGCATCTCGGTGGACGGCCACTTCACGCCGTTCACCGCGCACGGCACCAGGCAGGTCGGCTTCGAGGGTCGGTCCACCGTTCACCGGCCGGATCACGCTGACGGCTTGACCGTCCCGCAGCACCATGTCCTCGATCTCGACCGCGACCACACTGCGGGTCGGCGCCGGGGCAGCACGGATCGCCCCGCGCGGCACGAGCAGACCGCACGTGGTCGTGGTGACCGCGACGCGGAAGGTTCCCCATCCCTGCACTCGCACCTCGCCGCCGCGGACTGCGCCGTCCAGCACGTTCCGGAGCCCGAGGGCTGCTGCGACCGGTCGGCTGCGGGGCGCGGAGAACAGCTCATCAGGCGGGCCGATCTGTGCGATCCCGCCGTCGAGCATCACCGCGATCCGATTCGCGAGCGCAGCAGCCTCGGTCGGGTCGTGGGTCACGGCGATGACGGTGAGCCCGAGCGCGGAGAAGATCGAGCGGAGCTCGTCGAGCAGATGATCACGGAGGCTCCGGTCGAGCGCGCCGAACGGCTCGTCGAGGAGCAGGGCTGCCGGTCGTGGAGCCAGCGCACGTGCCAGTGCGACTCGTTGGCGCTCGCCTCCCGACAATGACGCCGGATCGCGTGATCCGGCGTCTGCCAGACCGACCACCATCAGCAACTCGTCGACCCTGGCCCGGCGCTCCGGGCGGCCGACTCCTTGCATCCGGAGTCCGTACTCGACGTTGGCGGCCACGTCGAGGTGGGGAAAGAGTGCCAGGTCCTGGAACATGTAGCCGATGCCGCGTCGGTGGGTCGCGACGCCGGCGAGGTCGGCGCCGTCCACCGACACCGAGCCGGCGTCGGGGACCTCGAGGCCGGCGATGATGCGCAGGAGCGTCGACTTGCCGACGCCCGACGGGCCGAGCAGCGCCACCGTCTCGCCACCGGCGACCCCGAGGTCCACGCCGTCGAGCACCACGGAGTCACCGAAGGCCTTGGTCAGGCCGCTGACCTCGATCACGCGAGCGACCCGACAGCGTCGGCCGTCCGCGCGCGATCGACGAGCAGCATGACCGAGGCGGTCAGGACCATCAGGACCGTGCTCATCGCCATCGCTCGTCCGAAGTTGAGGCTGCCCGGCCTCGAAAGGGACCGGAAGATCGCCACCGGGACCGTGGGTGCGTCAGCTCGGGCGATGAACACCGTGGCCCCGAACTCGCCGAGTGAGATGGCGAGGGCGAACCCCACGGCGACCAGGAGCGGCGCGAGCATCAGCCGTACGTCCACCTCCCATCGCGTTCGCCTCGGGGTCGCGCCCAGTGTGGCCGAGGCCTCTCGGAGGCGGGGATCGATGCCTCGCAGGGCGGGCAGCAGCGTGCGCACGACGAACGGCATCGCGATCAACGCCTGGGCCGCCGGGATCAGCAGCGGCGAGGTACGCAGGTCGAGAGGGGGTTCGTCGAGCGCGATCAGGAACCCGAATCCGAGCGTCACCGCGCTCGTCCCGAGGGGTAGGGCGAAGGCAGTGTCGGCGACTCGGCCGGTGCGTGATCCGAGGCTGACGATCGCCAGCGAGACGAGCAGCCCCAGCACCATCGCGATACCTGCCGCCGCCAGCCCGAACACGAGCGAGTTTCCGATGGCCTCGGTCGGCGCCACGAATCCGGTCGTCCCCCGGCCGGTGGTCGAGAGGCTTCGGTAGAACGCCAGGCCGTAACCGTCGTCGGTCGCGAAGCTCCGCTCGACCAGCGATGCGACCGGCAGCACCAAGAGGATCGCTGCCGTCGACAGAGTTGCACCGAGCACCCACCACTGCCCACCACGAGGTCGCCGGTCGTGGTCGCGGCCGGTGGTCCCGAAGGCGCCGACCTTGGACGACGGAGACCGGTAGGCGAACGCCAGGAGCGCGACCACCGTGAGCATCTGCAGGAGCGACAGCGCCGCCGCGGCCCGCAGATCGAGCAGTTCGGTCGTCAGGCGGTGGATCTCGACCTCGATGGTTGCGATCTGCGGGCCGCCGAGGACCTTGATCACCCCGAACGAGGTGAAGGTGAACAAGAACACGATCGTCGACGCACCGACCACCGTCGGACCGAGCGCGGGGAGGGTGATCGTCCGGAACGCCCGCCAGGAAGAGGCGCCGAGCGTCCGCGCGGCCTCGGTGACCGCCGGGTCGAGGCGCGCCCAGGTGCCACCGACCGTACGTGCGATGACCGCGTAGTTGAAGAAGACGTGGGCGATCAGCACGGCCGGGACCGTTCGACGGAGGTCGACATCGTCGACGCCGAGCGTGCCCATCACCCCCGACACCGGCCCGTTCGGTCCCAGAAAGTTCAGGAAGGCCACGCCCACCACCACCGTCGGCAGGACGAATGGCACGACGATCAGTGCTCGGACGATCGCCTTGCCAGGAAAGCTCAGGCGGGCGAGCACATAGGCCATCGGCATCGCGGCCACCACCGTCAGAACCGTCGAGACCGCTGCCTGCCACAGCGTGAACCAGGCCACTCCCCGCTGACTCGGGTCGGTGACCAGTTCGACGAGTGGCGAGAGGTCGACTCCCTGCTCGTCGGTCAACCCCCGGCTCAGGATGGCGACGATCGGAGCGACGAAGAAGACGGCGAGGAAGGCCAGCGGCGCGACGAGCAGCGCGCCGGACGCGAGGAAGGACGTCGGGCCGGGTCGACCGGCGGGGCCGGACCGCCTCAGCGGAGGACCGCGTCGGTCCACGTCGACAACCACTCGTCGCGCCGTGCCGCGATGACGTCGGGAGCCAGCGACAGCGGTGTGTCGGCCAACTGAGCGAAGTCGTCGAACACCTCGGGCAGCGCGATGTCGGTCACCGGGTAGACGAACATGTTCAGCGCCAAGTCGGCCTGGAAGGTGTCGTCGAGCATGAAGTCGACCAACTGTCGAGCCTCGTCAGGGTGCGGCGAGTTGGCCAGGATGCCCGCGAACTCGATCTGGCGGAAGCAGCTGTCCAACAGGACCGCCGACCGCGGTTCGTCGATCGGCGATTCGGCGAAGACGATCTCAGCGGCCGGACTCGACGCGTAGCTGACCACGATCGGACGGTCGCCGCCGCTGACGGTGTACGAGCCGTAGTACGCGTCCTCCCACCCGGCGACGACCTCGACGTCGTTGCTGCGAAGTCCGGCCCAGTAGTCCTCCCAGCCGTCCTCGCCGAAGCGATCGACCGTTGCCAGGAGGAAGGCGAGGCCGGGCGACGACGAGGCGGGGTTCTGCACCACCGTCAAGCCCGCGTACTCGGGAGTGACGAGATCGGCAAGGTCCGTGGGCGGCGCCACGCCGAGGTCGGCCAACGCCTCGACGTCGTAGTTGAGGCACACGTCGCCGGTGTCGATCGGCGTGACCCGGTGCTGCTCGTCGATCACGAGGGCGGGGTCGATCGCGTCGAGGCCGGCGGCTTCGTAGGAGACGAACAGGTCGTTGTCGAAGGCCCTCGACACGAACGTGTTGTCGACGCCGAAGAACACGTCACCCTCGGGGTTGTCCTTGGTGAGGATCGCCTGGTTGAGCGCTGATCCCGCGTCGCCGCCCTGGAGGATCCTCACCTCGATGCCCGTCTCGTCGGTGAACGCTGCGAACACCGAATCGCTGACGACGAAGCTGTCGTGGGTGACGAGGGTGAGCGTGACCGGATCGGCTGTCTCATCGCCGCCACACGCGGCGACGACGGCAGCGAAGGCGAGACCAGCCGCGAGGATCGTTCGGACGTTCATCGGGCCGGTTCTCCTGATCGGTGCGGATTCGACGAGAACACGAGCGCCACGCCGTCATGCACGGTGACCACCGGGTGATCGACGACGGCCAGGTTGCTGACGCCAAGGGTCGACCCGGGGGCGATCTCACGATGGTCGAGCGGCCAGTTGAAGCCTTCGAGGCTCACCGTCGCAGGTCCGTGCACCGGGATCACGCTGATCGTCGACGGTGCGCCCACCGGGACCACCAGGCGACCGCGTGCCACCCAACCGCGTCCGGTTGCACTGCGCCAGGCGATCCCGAGGCGGGCAAACGCCGGAGCCGCCAGCAGGAGCAGGTTGGCCAGCTCGTGATCCCCGCGACCTCCGGTGACCCCGAGCACCAGGACCTGTGGCATCTCAGGTCCGGCCGAGCTCTCGGCGGCGGCGAGCGCGAGCTCGAGATCGGTCCAGTCCTTGTCGGCCGGATGGGGCCGGATGTCCGCACCCCGAAGAGCCGCCCGATCGAGCGCGCCGTGGCTGACCGAGTCGAAGTCGCCGACGACGACGTCGACCGCATCGGCCCAGCCGAGGGTCGTCGCCACGTCGAGCCCCGAGTCGGCGGCGATGACGAGCGAGCCGGTCGGGTCGACGTCGCTGACCACCACCGGGTCGACGGTGTCGCCTCCGGCGATGATCACGATGTCTGGCGGACGCAGGTCCACGATCCCTCCGCTGGCATTACCCAGATCAGGTTCGGTGGGTCGGCGGCACGGACAGCCACCCTCTCAGCCCGCTGGTGCGAGCTCCCCACGCCGCCGATGTCTTCCCGACGACGCACCGGTCACTGTATCGGCCGCCCCACGTTCGCCGTCGATTCCTAGGTCTGCCGTGGATAGCCCAGACCACGGCAATCAAATCCACGACAAACCGCGGAATCCACGACGGAAGAAGAAGTCCACGACAGGCCGAGTCTTCACCGCCAGACCTCACGCTGCCGTCGATGTCGCAGACTGCCGTCGATCTCGATGCTCTGAGCGGGTGGATTCACGGTGGACACAGTGATCCACGGCAGATCACGCCGCTCCCGGCGAACGCCTACGCTGGCGTCGGCTTCCCCCACAGCCACCTCCGATGGAGGGAAGTCCATGCGTGAGCTTCTTCACGAGCTGGGGCGAATCGCCGCCGACCAGCACGGCGCGTTCAACCGCGTGCAGGCGCTCGATGCCGGCGCCAACGACAACGACCTGGCGGTCTGGGTCCAACAGGGCGCCGTCCGGCGCGACGGCCACGGCGTCTACTGCTTCTCCGGCGCACCTCGCACATGGCTTCAATCCGTGCGTGTGGCCACGCTCGAGGCTGGACGCCATGCCGTCGCTTCGTGCGAAACCGCCCTGGCGTTGTGGGACATCGAAGACGTGCCACACGATGAACCCCACATCGCGATCCCTCGCGGCCTCAACCACCGCATCGGCCCGGCCACGACTCACGAGATGCGCGACCTCGACGAGGCGCGGGTCACCGTGCGGTACGGCATTCCGGTCACAGGGGTCCTCCGTGCCGTCCTCGACGATGCCATGACCGCGCCGCTGGGCACCGTGAAGCGGCGGCTCGAATCGGCTCGCCGCCGTTACGACATCAGCGCGCCGGCGGCAGTCGACGCGATCCGGCGTCATGCACGCCCGGGCCGCACCGGGATACGGAAGTTCCGCCAGGCGGTCGTTCACGAATACGCGCACCGCGCCAACGACTCGCGGTTCGAGCACGACGCCAACGAGATCCTCCGACGCGCGGGTGTTCTCGGCGGTCAGTCGCGCTTTCGGACCCTGTTTCGCGACGGGACACCGGTCGAATTCGACATCGCCTGGCCCGAGGTGAGGGTCGCAGTCGAACTCGTTGGTGGTGACCACTTCCGACGCCGGCGGGTCATGCTCTCCGATCTCGTGCGCCGGAACCGAGCCAACCTCGACGAGTGGCTCATTCTCGAATTCGACTACGACCTGGTCATCGGCAGTCCCGAGATCTTCGTGGCCCAGGTGCTCCAAGCGCTCGCGCTCCGCTCCGCCGCCTGACTGCCAGAGGCCAGCTCTGCCGTGCATCTCGACGTCTGCCGCCATCCTCCGTGCCCAGAGTCGAGCCATCCACGGCAGACCCTGGAATCAACGACAGAGTGCCGCTCTGTCAGGCGCGGAGGAGGTCTTTGGCGATGTGGGTGATCTGGATCTCGTCGGTGCCGGCGTAGATCTGGAGGACCTTGGCGTCACGCGCCAGCTGCTCGACGTGGAACTCGGCCATGTAGCCGTTGCCGCCGTGGAGCTGGACCGCCTCGAGGGCGACCTCCATCGCGGCACGGGCCGAGTAGAGCTTCATGGCCGACGCCTCGGCGAGGCTGAGTGCCTTGCCGGCCTTTCCCATCTCGATGGTGCGGAACACCAGGTTCTGCACGTTGAGGCGGGCGACCTCCATCCGGGCCAGCTTGTCCTGGATGAGCTGGAACTCGCCGATCGGCTTGCCGAACTGGACCCGGTCCTTGGCGTACTGAACCGACAGTTCGAGGCACTTCTCGATGATGCCGAGGGCCATGGCGGCGACTCCCGAACGCTCCATGTTGAAGGTTGCCTTGGCGCCATCACGCCCGCCGGCCGACTGGTCCTCGGTCTCGCCGATGAGCCGGTCCTTGCCGACGCGCACGTCGTCGAGGAACAACTCGCCGGTCGGTGAGGAGTGCATGCCCATCTTGCGCAGCGGCTTGCTCTGCACCAGCCCCGGCATACCCGCGTCGAGGACGAAGTTGAGGATCTTGCGCTCTTCGGGGGGATTCCCCTCGTCGAGCTTGCAGATGAACACGATGGTGTCGGCGTAGGGGCCGTTGGTGATGAAGGTCTTGGATCCGTTGAGGACGTACTCGTCGCCGTCACGCCGAGCCGTCGACTTCATCGAACCGAAAGCGTCGGACCCCGAGCCGGGCTCGGTGATCGCCCACGCGCCGATCTTCTCCATGGTGAGCAGCTCCGGAACCCAGCGCTCCTTCTGGGCGATCGTGCCCTTCGAGCGAATCGCAGCTGCTGTGAGGCCCATCGACACGCCCATCGCCGTCACCATCCCGGGCGAGTAGCGGCAGATCTCGATGATCGGCAACAAGGTCAGCGACTCGTCTCCGCCCTCGCGCACCGGCTTGGTCGGCGCCTCTTCACCCTTCTCGATCGCCTCGGCAACAGACTTCTCGAACTCGATCTGACGCTTGAACCCTTCGCGGGCCATGGCATCCATGCCGAAGGTCGCGAACAACTTGCGAAGGACGTCGTACGGCGGGGTGTCGCCGTGCTCGAACTCCTCACGCCGAGGCGCGATCTCCTTCTCGACGAAGTCGCGCACCGCGACGCGCACCATTTCCTGCTCTTCGGTCCACTCGATCACGGGTCTCTCCGGTTCGTTTTGGGGGCGGGCGAAAACTATCCGCCGTCACCGGAGCCGGGCAGATCGGCGTCGATCCCGAGCTCGGCGCAGAGCGACGCGACGACGGCCTCGAGCCTCTCGACGCGAGCCTCGAGAGGTACCGATACCGGCCCTGCCGCAGCCGAACGGGTGGCGGCAGGCGCGTCGGGACCGTCGGGGGCATCGGCCGGGGCACGCGTCTCGCCGCCGAGCAGGTGGGTCCACCGTTGGTCCTTCTGGCCAGGTTGGCGCGGCAGGATCCGAACCAGCGGATCGTCCCGCTCGGCAAGGCGATCGAGCACGTGACCGACCTCGTCGAGTGAACCGAAGGAGAACTGGCGCTCGGACCGGGTGCGTAGTTCGCCGACGGTCTGCGGTCCTCGGAGCAACAGCACCGACAGCACCGCGAGGGTCGGCTCGTCGAGCACGAGTTCCTCGTCGGCGCGATGGCGATGCTTTGCGGCCCGCCCGCCGGGTTGGTGCACGAGGCGGCTCAGCCGCTTCTCGCGAAGACCGTCGACGGCGGTGACCACGTCGGTCTCGTCGTAGGCGACCACCGGGTCGCGGCTGGACCGCTGGTTGCAGGCGCCCAGCAGCGCGTTGAGCGTGATGGGGTAGGTGTCCGGCACCGTGACGGCCTTTTCGATCAGGCAACCCAGGACCCGGCACTCTGCGGCGGTCAGTGACTCCACGCTGGCAAATGTAGGTGGGAGGCAAGCCACTCCGACGTCTTCGGGATGGACCGGTCGGGACATCGTGGCGTGGCAGGCTGTACGAGCACCGCCACGTGTCATCGCACGGTGCGAACCCTCCGACCACGGCATCACACAGAAGGCACGTTCGTCCATGAGCGACACCCAGCAGGGCCCCGAGTGGTGGCAGGCGAGCGACGGGAAGTGGTACCCGCCACCACGGCCCGACTGGCCGGCTCCGACCGAGGCTGAACCTGTCGTCCCTGTTGCTTCGCCACCCTCATCGGCCACGCCGCCCGAGCCGACCACACCACCGACCGCACCGACCGAAGTGGCAGCCGAGCCCGCCGCCGTGCCGAGCACGCCGCCCGAGCCGACTGCACCACCGACCGAAGCGGTGGCCGCACCCGAGCCCACGTCCCCCGTCGTGCCGATGGCTCCGCCCGACGCAACCGAGGTGGCGCCGCCTGTCGAACCCGCGCCCGGCGCGACCCAACCGGCCTTTCCCGACCCCACCACTGCCGGTGTGCCTCCCACGAGCCTCGAGACCGCCGCGTTCCCCCCCGGACCACCCGGGGTGGGTCCCTCGCCGAGCGGCGACCCGTTCGGGACGCCCGACAAGAACAAGACACCGCTGATCGTCGGCGGGGTGATCGCCGCAGTCATCGCCCTCGTGCTCGCGTTCGTGGTGTTCGGCAGCGGTGACGACGACGACCCGGTCAGCGCGGGCGACACGACGTCCACGAGCACCAATGCACCCGAAGACAAGGAGGGCGAGCCAGATCCGGTTCCGCCGCCCGACAGCGGATTCCCCGAGTTCGTCGACCCCGCCGACGCCGATCCGATGGAGGTCGATGAGACCGGATTCGTCCTCGTGCCCGACGAGTTCGACGACGGCGTCACCAACGCGAGCTATGGGCTCGTGATCACGAACCCGAACACCGGTCTCGCCGCCACCAGCGTCGAAGTCACCATCGGGCTGTTCGACGATGCCGGAACGGCCGTGGAGACAGAGACCAGTTTCGTGTCAGGGCTCCTGGGTGGTCAGAGCGTCGGCCTCGGCGACTTCCTTCGCGATGTTCCCGGCAACATCGTGCGGATCGACGTGACGGCAGAGGCGAGTCAGCTGGTCCGAACCGGCGACCTCGGTGGCGAACTCACCGTGAGCGAAACCGCCATCACCCAGGAGGAGTTCGGCGGTATCACCGTCACCTCCAAGGTGTCATCGACCTTCGAGGAGCGGCAGGAGAATCTCCCCCTCTACGGGGTCTTCCGCAACGAAGCGGGCGGCCTCGTCGGCGGAACGCAGTCGATCCTCGCGTTCGTCGAAGGTGGCGGCACCTCGACCGCCGAACTCCGCAGCTTCGCCAACATCCCCGGGATCACCTCGGCCGACGTCTCGGTCACGCTGAGCGCCGAGAACTTCTTCGACTGACGCGTGGTGCCACCCGAGCCAGACGTCGAGGACTGGGTTCGCACCTCGCTCGAGGACGGCGTTCCCGAAGCGCTCGAGCTGCACTTGCAGCCCGTCGTCCACCTCGGGTCCGGCGCGATCTACGGAGCCGAGAGCTTCATCCGATGGCGAGCACCGAGCGGCGAGGTGCTCGCCACCTCGGCCTGGCTCCCCCACGCCCACGCAACGGGCGCCCTGACCGACTGCGCCCGATCGATGCTCTCGCGTTGGGCAGCGACGTCCCGGGGTGCGGACGGGCCGATCGTCAGCTTCAACCTCATGGGTGATCAGATGCTCGACGGCGAGTTCATGGATGACGTTCTCGCCATCCCCGCCGACTGCGCCGCAGGCCTGGCGATCGAGATCCACCAGTTGCAGTTCGACGTCGAGCGCGCCAATGCCGTTCAACCGCAGTGGTCGTGGCTCGAGGTGCCCGAGTTCGACGCCGCACTCGATGAGCTCAGGTCGCACGGTTTCTCGCTGTGGGTCGACGACTTCGGCGACGGCAGCGACGACGTGGCGGTCATCGAGCACGAGAGTGTCGATGTCGTGAAGCTCGATCGCGTGTTCCTCGATGTCGATCCGGCTGACCTCGCCGCGACCGTGGCCGAGGTGCATCGACACGACAAGGTCGCGCTGCTCGAGTGCATCGAGACCGAAGACGACGTGGCCCGTGCCGTCGCCGCCGAGGTCGACCTCGGCCAGGGCTTCCGATTCGCTCCGGGCCTCACCGCGCAGGAGTTCGCGGACTTTGGTGGGCGTAACAGGACTTGAACCTGTGACCTCACGCGTGTGAAGCGTGCGCTCTAGCCAGCTGAGCTATACGCCCTGGGACCTGACCATAACCCGGCCGGTTCCCCGGTCGGAAAACTCGGCGGAACCTCACAGCCGCAGTATCAGGTGCGCTCACGGTGGCCACAACCGAACTGCGGCGGCCCGAGGTCGCCACGACGCGATCCCGGGCGCAGCAATGCTGCCGGTCGTGTGGTCTCCGGGACTGGGCTCAGGCCGCCAACGGCGGGCCGCGTTCCCTCGGCCGGGTAGATGTACGCAGCGATGGCCTGCTGACCGAGGGGCGTGATTCCCACGGCTGCGTCCCTTGCCGTCCTGAACGTTCGAGTGCGCCACACGTTGGTCCCCCGAGACCTCGACTGCGCCGGCCGGTCTGACGACGCTACCTGGCTCGGCGAGGGGTCACCCGTGGACGGCGAGTCGGTCGGCGATTCCGTCGACGAGGGCAGACGGCGGTGCTCCGGTCTCCTCCAGCGCATCGAGGAAGTCCTGGCCCGGGATCCGCCACAACCTGCGCAGCACCGAAGCGCCCTTCACACGCCCGAGGCCACCGCGTCGAACCCGACGAGCCGCTCCATCACGGCGATCAACCGCAGGACGGCGACGTCGGCGTGCTGCGGTCCGATGATCTGGAGGCCGATCGGCATGCCGTCGGCTGTCAGCCCCACTGGCACGGTGCCGGCAGGTGAGCGAGTCATGTTGAACGGATACGTCATCGACACCCAGGACGCGGTCTCTTCACCGTCGACGGTCCCGTCCTTTCGGCCGAACGGCGTCTGGCCCGCGAGCACCGGGGTCAGCAGGGCGGAGGTGTCATGGAACACCTCGACGAGCCGCTGGTTCAGCGCATGGCACTGGTCGTCGGCCTTGACGAGATCGAGGGCGTTCAGCTTGCGGGCCGACCACTCCATCCAGGACACCAGCCCCGGGTCGAGCCGGTTCCACACCTCGGTGTCCCGGTGCGCCTCGAGGCTCCGCAGGTTGTAGGTGTAGGCGAGGCTGACCCACGCACCGGCCGGATCGGCGTCGAAGACCGTGTCGACCTCGATCACCTCGGTCCCGGCCGCGGCCAGCTTGTTCACGGCCTCCTCGCATGCGGCACGTACCTCGCGGTCGACCGGGGCGTAGCCCAGCGTCGGCGACCACGCCACGCGGCGAGGGGGCTCGGGGTCCGCCATCGAATCCGCCCACGAGGCACGGGGCATGGGGAGCGATCGGATGTCGGTCGGATGCGGGCCGATGCAGGCGTCGAGCGCGTGGGTGACGTCGGAGATGCGTCGGGCCATCGGCCCCTTGCTCGACAGGTTCACCCACCCGGGGTCGCCGCTGGGAATCCGCCCGAGTGAGGTCTTCATCCCCGACAAGCCGTTGATCGCAGAAGGGATCCTGATCGACCCCCCGCCATCGGAGCCGGTTGCGAGCGGGACCATGCCGGACGCGATGGCCGCACCCGAACCGCCGGACGACCCGCCCGCGCTCCGCCCGAGGCTCCACGGATTCGCCGTTGCCCCGAACACCGGGTTCTCGGTGTCGGCCTTCCATCCGAACTCGGGCGTGTTGGTCTTGCCGATCACGACACAACCCGCCACGCGGAGCCGCTGCACGAGGATCGAATCCGCAGACGCCGGGGGGTCATCGGCGTGCGCAGGCGAGCCGTGCGTGGTCACGAACCCTGCGGCATCTTCGAGATCCTTCACCCCGAGCGGGATGCCGGCCAGTGGCCCCACCGACGTGCCGCGTGCGACCCGTTCGTCGATCGCCGCCGCCTGAGCGAGTGCATTGTCGCGGTCGACGGCGACGAATGCGTTGACCTGGTCGTTCACTGCGTCGATCCGGGCGAGTGCGGCTTCAGTCAGCGACACGGCCGTCCGCTGACCCGACTGCACCTCGGATGCGAGGGTTCCGATGGAAGCGGTCCGAAAGTCCATACCCGCGAACCTAGAAGCCTCGCAGCGCCCCTGTCGCCGGAAGTGCGTGGGGTCAGGAGTAGGTGCGGAGCTCGACGGTGTTGCCGTCGGGGTCGAGCACGTACACCGACGTGCCGATGCCACGGGCACCCCACCGTTCGCCAGGACCGTCGACGACCTCGAACTGGCCGCTGGAGGCGATCTCGACGACGTCGCCGTCGACGACCATGCAGAAGTGATCGAGGTTCTTGCCGTGGACCTCGCCTTCGAACAGGTCGATGATCGTCGACGCATCGATGCGGACCGAGGGGAAGAAGACCTCGCCGGCTCGCCACTCGTCGACTCGTTCGGGCTCGAGACCCAGCTGATCGACATAGAACCGCAGCGACGCGTCGACGTCGCCGACGATCAGGACGATGTGGTCCATGCCACTGACAGAGAACACCCGGCTCAACCTATCGATCGACGTCGTGGACAACTCAGCCCGCGAGGCAGAGGATCTTCGGCTCGCCGGGCACCTCGAGGCGACGAGTGCCTGCCGGACAGACGAGGCCCGATTCGATCTCCTCGACCACCTGGCCGTCGTTGCCCACCGCACAATCGATGGTCGCGATGGTGGGCCGCGCCGACGTGATGACGATGCACTCGCCGAGACGGCTGGCGCTTCCCTGCCTGTCGGCATCGGCCTGGCCCCCACCGGTCGTCGCATAGGCCGTGAACACGAAGATGATCGCGAGCACGCCGAGCACCACCAACCACGGCAGGAAGCTGAAGAGCGACGAACCTGCCCCACCAGCGACATCGACGAGGTCGTCATCGTCGTCCAGATCGGGGGCAGACCGCCGTGGCGGGCCGGCCGTCGCCGCCGTCGCGCTCCCGAGGTACGAGGGCTCCCCCCGCAACTCACGGTCGTACTGTCGACGACGCCCGGGGTGCCCGAGCACGCGCCACGCCTCGTTGATGCGGGCCATCGACGCGCCCGCCTGATCGGAACCGGCGTTGCGGTCGGGATGGCTCCGACGGGCGGCATCGAGATAGGCCCGGTGCACCTGGTCGACCGGCGTATCGGGAGCGATCCCCAACACCTCGTAGTGGGTCGGTCCGGCGGCCACGGGATGCAACGTATCGGCCCACTGCTCCGGCGCTACCGTCGGACGCGTGCCCGACCCCGATTCCCAGATCAACACCCTGCGGGATGCCCTGGCCCGCCTCTCCCCGACCGAGCGAATGCGCGACTTCCAGCACCTCTTGTCGGCACTCGCTCCCAGCGAGCAGATCAGTGCCCTTCAGCAGTCACTCGGGCGGGCGTTCGTTCCCGGCGAGCAGGTCCAGGCCATGCGTGATCTGGTCGCGACCTTCTCACCGTCGGCCGATCAACTCGCATCGCTCGAGCGTCAACTCGAGGCGCAGCGCGCCCAGCTCCAGGCAATGCTCGCTCAACTCGGCGAGATGGAGTCGGTCCTCCAACGCCTCACCGACACCAGCGAGCAACTCCGCGAGATGCAGGAGCCCTTCCTCCAGTTCGCCGCCCACTTCCTGCCGGGCCAGCAGAAACCGGACGAATAGCGACCGGACGAAGAGGCGTCAGTAGCCGGCCACGACGTCGACGACGCCGATGAGGGGTCGTCCGTCGATGCGGCGACGCACGTTCTCGGTGATCCGGCGGGAGAGAACGGGTACGGCCATCTCGGGCGTGTTCGCCACGTGGGGCGTGATGAGGCAGCGGTCGAGCGACCAGAGCGCATGGCCGTCGGGCAGCGGTTCGGGATCGGTGACGTCGAGGGCTGCTCCCCCGATGGTGCCGGCCTCCAGCGCGTCGGCCAATGCGTCGGTCACAATGTGCGCGCCACGGGCGACGTTGACGATCCACGCATGACCCGGAAGCAGCGCGAGACGCCGGGCGTCGATGACACCGGTGGTCTCGGGGGTCAGGGCCAAAGCGAGGACCAGGAGGTCGGTGTCGGGCAGCAGGTCGTCGAGCCGTTCGAACCTGGCGGTGACAGCAGCACCCGGAAACGGCTCGTTGCTTCGCCGCACGACGCGCAGTTCGACCCCGAAGGGCGCGGCCATCCGGGCGAACGACGCGGCGATGCCGCCGGCACCGAGCATCGTGACCTTGGCCCCCAGGAGGTTGACGCCCGAAGGCCCGCTCCAGTGATCCTGGCGGGCGTAGCCGACCAGGTTCCGCATGCCGGCCAGCGCCATGGCAAGCGCGTGTTCGGCGACTTCCTCGGCGTAGACCCCCTTGCCCGAGGTCCAGGTGCGATCGGCGTCGAGGACACCGACCAACGGCTCGATCCCGGCCCACGGCAATTGCACCCACGAGATGTCCGGGTTCTGCATCAGCGCCTCGCTGAGCGCGCCCGAGTCTGCCGGATCGGTCCACACCAGAGCGTCTGCGTCGCCGACCGGAACCAGTTCGCCGCCACCGGCAATCACCGCGTCACGGCAGAACCCACGCACGCCCTCGGGAGCGACGGCGACCCGAAGCGGCACGAGATCAGTACGGGCCGTCGCAACAGCTGTCGCGCTGGCCGCACTGGGTGCAGCGGTAGTGGGCGTGCTCGGGACGCATCGCCCCACCGCAGTGCCCGCACTGCGTCGACAGGTCGCAGATGACGGCGCCAACCGGAGCGGGTGCGGCGGACTCGGTCTCGTCGAACGGCAACGTCAGTTCCTCCCAGGACACAGAGGCCGATGGTACGAAGTCGCTCGGCGCAGGTGGCGGACCTCGCCGAGCGTGGACGTTCAGGCGAGGAGCGCCTGGGCCATCAACTCGAGGCTGGCGACTCGGCTCGCCTTGACGAGCACTGCATCGCCCTCGCCGACCCGACCGAGCGCGCCCATGGCGGCGTCGACGTCGTCGACGGCGACCCCAGCGCCGTAGTCGGTGCCCACGGCGATCACCTCGAAGCCCCGATCGAGCGCTTCGGCGCCGATCGCACGGTGATCGGCGTCGGAGGACTCGCCCAGTTCGGCCATCTCGCCGATGACTGCGATGCGTCGGCCGGCCGGGATGGCAGACAGGGCGTCGAAGGCCGCCAACATCGAGGTGGGGTTCGCGTTGTACGAGTCGTTGATGACCACTGCGCCGCTCTGGGTCCGTGCGACCTCCATCCGCCAGGGCGACAGCTCTGCGGTGGCGAGGCCCTCGGCGATGTGCGCCAAGGACACGCCGAGGTGCTGGGCAACCGCCGCTGCGGCGAGCGCGTTGGACACCTGGTGGATGCCCGCCACCGACAGCTCGACGCGGACCGAGCCGACCGGGGTCGTCAGATCGAAGTGAGGCCGGAGATCGTCACCCAGTCCGATGCCGTCGGCTCGGACATGACCGGCTTGCCCGTAGGTCAGGCACGTCGCTCGGGTGCGTGCGGCGAGAGCGGCCACCATCGGATCGTCGACGTTGAGCACCGCCAGTCCGTCGGACGACAGGGCTTCGACCAGCTCTCCCTTGGCGATGGCGACCTCGTCGATCGACCCGAACTCCGAGGTGTGAACCGCCGCGATCCGGGTCACGACGCCAATGGTCGGTCTCGCGACCACGCACAGTTGGGCGATGTGATCGATGCCCCGAGCTCCCAGTTCGATGATCGCCACCTCGGTGTCGTCGGGCGCATTCGCCAGGGTGACCGGGACGCCGAGTTCGTTGTTGAACGACCGGTGACTGGCGGCACACCGCAATTCGGTGCTGAGCACCGAACACAAGAGGTCCTTGGCCGAGGTCTTGCCGACCGAACCGGTGACGCCGATGACCGGACCGGCAAGGCGGCTCCTCGCCAGCATTCCGAGCGAGCGCAGGGCGATGCCGGTGTCGCGAACTTCGATCGCCGGACCCGAGGCCACGGGTTTCGTGCTGAGGAACGCCCCCGCCCCGGCGACGCGTGCGGCTCCGATGAAGTCGTGCCCGTCGCGTTCGGCGACGATCGGGACGAACAGCTGACCGGGCCCGACATCACGCGAGTCGATCGTGACCCCGTCGACCTCGACGTCGTCGCCGACGACGGTGCCGTCGACGGCGGCAGCGATCTCGGAGAGCCGGAAGCGCATGCCCGGAGTCTCGCAGAACCGACCCTAGGATCAGCGCCCATGTCGTCCGATCGCATCCGGGTCGTCGTGCTGTTCGGAGGCCAGTCGGCCGAACACGACGTGTCGTGCACCACGGCCCGCCACGTGATCGAGGCCCTCGACCGGGCCCGCTACCGGCTCGAACCGATCGGCATCACCCGAGCGGGCGAGTGGGTACGCGACGCCGAGGCCGTCGACGCACTCGACCGCGGAGCCACCGGGCTTCCCGACGCCCTCACCGCGACCGGGACCACCGTGCAGCCCCTCGCCGCTGTCGTTCCCGACCGCACGGCCGGCGACGCTGCGACCACGGTCGTCTTCCCGCTGCTCCACGGCCCCAAGGGTGAGGATGGCACCGTCCAGGGTCTGCTCGAACTGGCCGGTGTGCCGTACGTCGGTGCCGGCGTCCTCGGTTCGGCCGTGGCGATGGACAAGATCACCGCAAAACAGCTCGCCGAGGCGAACGGCATCCCGCAGGTGCGATGGCGATCGATGCGCAGCGGTGGCGAGAGCCCGGACGTCCTGTCTGACATCGCGTCTGACCTGGGATTTCCCTGTTTCGTGAAGCCGGCGAACATGGGCTCTTCGGTCGGGGTGTCCAAGGCTTGGAGTGCCGACGAACTGGCCGATGCGGTGGCCTTCGCACTCGGGTACGACGAGTTCGTCGTCATCGAGGAAGCGGTGATCGCCGACGAGATCGAGGTCGGCGTCCTCGGCAACACGACCCCGAGGGCCTCGGTCCCCGGCCGAGTCGTGCCGGCGAACGACTTCTACGACTACGCCGACAAGTACCTCGACGGGCAGACGACCTACGAGATCCCCGCTCCATTGGCCGACCGCGAAGCCGACGAGGTTCGGGCGCTCGCCGTGCAGTCGTTCCTGGCACTCCGTGCCGATGGAATGGCCCGCTGCGATTTCTTCCACGAGGCCGACGGACGAGGCTTCCTGCTCAACGAGATCAACACGATCCCGGGCTTCACGCCGTTCTCGATGTACCCCAAGCTCTGGGAGGCCTCAGGGCTCTCGTACCCGCGCCTGCTCGACGAACTCATCGCGCTGGCGCTCGACCGACACCGGCGCCGGTCAGGCTTCCGCACCGACCACTGACCTGCGGTCGCCACGTCCACGCAGCCGGGCGACCAGCCAGATCACAGCAGCGACCAGGGCAACCACCGGGACGAAGGGCAGGGCGAAGCCGACGACGGCGAGGACGCCACGAGCGGTCCCGATGAACGCATCACGTCCGGCGGCGAACCCGGCGGCGAATCCGGTCTTGTCGTTCTCCTCGTCGGGGTTCACGATGTCGGCCGGGTCGGTCGCCAGGCTGATGGTGATGGTCGAGAGCGTGGTCTGGTCCTCGAGGGCCGCAAGGCGACCTTCGAGGGCTTCGAGGTCGGATTCGCGACGGGTGAGTTCGGCCTCGACCCGGGTCAGTTCGTCGACGTTGGTGGCCTGCTCGAGGAACCCGCGCACCCGTTCGACCGACGCGCGGGCCGAGGTCAGCCGGCTCTCGATGTCGACGATCTGGTCGGTGACGTCCTCGGCGCTCGACTCCTGCGCCTGCACCTCACCGATCTTCGCAAGGTCGTCCATCAGCTGATCGAACGAGGTGGCCGGAACCTTCACGACCACTCCGGCACTGGGCCGCTCGCCGTCGAGCGACACCGTCCGGCCGAACACGATTCCACTGCGGGCCTCGGTCGCCACGGTCACCTCGTTGACCGATGCCGACACGTCGTCCACCAGCGTCTCGACCCGACCCGTCTTGATGATCTCGCGTCCGAGTGTGCCGATCGGCTGGAGCGTGAGATCGGTGGCGGCGCTCTGGTCGACCGCCTCCTCGCCGGCGAACCCGCCATCGGCGTCGAGGGCCACGTCGCCACCCGACGGTTCGACGGCGGGCGCCTCCGCATCGATGGACCTCCCCGAAGTCGAGAGGTCGCTGCTGCCCGTCGAGCAGGCCGCAGCGATGAAGACCAACGTGGTGATGATCAACAGGAGTCGTCGCATGCACGTCTGACGAGGCGCGCCGCACATCTGGTTCCCGCAGAGACGTGCGCGCCACGAATTTCCTCCCGTGGCGGGCACGCATCCGATCGTCGGTTCAAGGAGCGATCAGCGCACTCCGCAGGAAACTGATCAGCTCGTTGCGGCGTCTCACCAGCGAGGCCAGGGTGGGCTCTTCACCGAGCGCCCGCAGCACCTCGACCTCGGTGGCGAGGCCGATCACCATCGAGTAGCCAGAGAGCATCAGGAGCCTCGGATCGTGGCGCTTCATGTGTCCCGCGTCCATCTCGGCGTCGAGGAACTGCTCGGCCCGTTGCATCAACTCGTCGAGCGCGCCGGTCAGTCGCGTGGCGGCCGGTGGCCCGAGGCGGCTGACCTCGCGGAACAACCCGAGCATCGCCGGCCTTCGGGCCGCGAGGCGGAACACGGCTCGCACGATCGCTTCGATTCGTTCGAAACCGTCGCCCGCGGTTGCCAGCGCCCGCTCGATGCGTTGAATCACTTCGTCCGCGCTCCGATCGATCACGGCGTCGAGCAGGATCTCCTTCGACGGGTAGTGATAGAGGATCGTCTGTTTGGCGATGCCGAGTTCGTCGGCCAGGTCGTCGAGCGAGGTGGCGTCATAGCCGTTGGTTCCGAAGGCGTGCAGAGCGGCATCGAGGATCCTGTCCTTCGTGGACGTCGTGGTCGACGTCACGGCCGACCGCCGACGAGATGCAGGTCGGCAGCGGCGACGCCTGCCTCGTAGCGGCTCCGCACGTCAGGTGGGATCACACCGCAAGTCTGCCGCACGCGCCCTTCGCGACTCGCTCTCTACCATTTGGTAGACAAGAGGTCGCATGATCGTCGAGGCCCTTGCGGGGAAGCGCATCGCCATCACCGGTTCGACCGGCTTTCTGGGCACCGCTCTGGTCGAGCGGCTGCTTCGATCGGTCCCCGGGTGCGAGCTGGTCTTGCTCATCAGACCGGGCCGCAAGCGGACGGTGACCCAGCGCGCAACGCGCGAGATCTTCCGCAACGACGCCTTCGATCGCCTTCGTGGCGAGTGGGGCGACGACTTCGACGACACGATCGGCCGCCGCGTGACCGCGATCGCCGGTGATGTGGGGACCGACGGCCTCGGGCTCGACGCCGACGGGCGCGCCACGTTCGCAGGATGCGACATCGTGATCCACTCTGCTGCAACCGTGAGCTTCGATTCGCCGATCGACTCGGCGGTCGAGGTGAACCTGCTCGGCCCCACCCGCATCGCTGCGGCGCTGTCGGACCTCGGAGTGACTCCGCACCTGGTCTCGGTGTCGACCTGCTACGTCGCCGGGAACCGCAAGGGCAGCGCCCCCGAGCAGGCCGTCATCGATTCGCCGTTCGCCGTCGACGTCGACTGGCGAGCCGAGGTCGACGCGGCGCGCCGGTCGCGCGCCGACGCCGACGCAGCGAGCCGGTTGCCCGACCGACTCACCGAGTTTCGCGCACGGGCCCGACGCGAGATCGGCGCCGCCGGCACGCCATTGCTGGCAGCCAAGACCGAGCAATACCGCACTCGATGGGTTGACGATCAGCTCGTCGAGGCCGGCCGGAGTCGGGCCGCGAGTCTCGGGTGGCCCGACGCCTACGCCTACACCAAAGCCCTCGGCGAGGGCGCACTCATGGAGACCCGGGGCGACATCCCCGTCACGGTGGTGCGACCCTCGATCATCGAGTCCGCCTTCCTCGAGCCGCAACCCGGTTGGATTCGGGGCTTTCGCATGGCGGAGCCGGTGATCATCTCCTACGCCCGCGGCCTGCTCGCCGAATTCCCCGGGGTGCCCGAAGGGATCATCGATGTGATCCCCGTCGACCTCGTCGTCGCCGCGATCATCGACGCGGCGGCCCGCGGGCCCGAAGACGAGCCGGTGTACGTTCAGGTCGCTTCGGGCTCGACCAATCCGCTCCGCTATCAGCAACTCGTCGACATCACGAAGTCGTGGTTCACCGAGCACCCGGTGTACGACTCCGATGGTCAGCCGATCGTCGTGCCCGAATTCGGGTTCCCGGGGCGCGGACGTGTCCAGAGCCAGCTGAAGAGAGGAAAGAACATCCTCGAACGCGCCGAGCGGATGCTCCAGGCCCTGCCCTTGCGCGGCACGCAGGCCGAGTGGTCGGCCAGGATCGAGGAAAAGCGAGAGGAAGCCGAACGGGCCCTCACCTATGTCGAGTTGTACGGCGCATACGCGGAGTGTGAGGCGCTGTACGGCGTCGACCGATTGCTCGAGAGATTCGAAGACCTCGACGCGGCCGACCAGGAGGCGTTCGCGTTCGATCCGCGGGTCGTCGACTGGGACCGCTACGTCCCCGAGGTGCACCTCCCCTCCGTCGTGGCGAGCGCACGTGTGCCGACGACGCCACGCGGCAAGGTCGGCCCCGATCGGCCGACACGTCTTCGCGGCCAGGTGCTCGACCCGGCCCGTCACTTCGCGGCCTTCGATCTCGAGAACACTCTCATCGCATCGAATGTGGTGGCGTCGTACTCGTGGCTCGCCACCCGCCGGCTCGCACCGCAGGACCGCGTGAGGTTCGTCCTGAAGACCTTGGCCGAGGCGCCGGGCCTGTTGGCGCTCGATCGGCGCGATCGCAGCGACTTCCTGCGGCAGTTCTACCAGCGCTACGAGGGCGCTCCGGTCGATCAGCTCGAAGCCGACGCCGCCGAGATGTTCAGCGACCTGATTCTCCGGAAGTCGTTCCCTGCAGCCATCCGGCGGGTGCGCGAGCACCGGCGCCTGGGACACCGGACGGTGCTCATCACGGGTGCGCTCGCCGTGGCGGTCGAGCCGATGCACCCGTTGTTCGACGACGTGATCGCCGCGGAGCTGACCGTCCGCGACGGCCGCTTCACCGGAGAGCTCACGGGCGTTCCGCCCACGGGCGAGACCCGGGCGCAGGCAATGATCGACTATGCCGACGCCAACGGGTTCGACCTGTCCGAGGCGGTCGCCTACGCCGACTCGTCGAGCGATCTGCCGATGCTCGAGGCAGTCGGCTTCCCGGTGGCCGTGAACCCCGAGACCCGTCTGTCGGCGATCGCCCGCAAGCGCGGCTGGCTGGTGGAGCACTTCGACAAGGCCCCCGGTTCGCCTCAACCCCTCTTACCCATCGGCCCCGCTTGGAGAAGCCGGTGAAGGCTGTGCAGTTTTCGCGGAAGCCTGCGAAGTACGCGGCGGGATTGGTCGCCGGATCGATCCGGCCGGGGAGCGGCGCGAAGTACGGGCCGCTCTCGCTGCGCGACATCGACCCTCCCGACCTCCCTGGAGACGGCTGGCACCGTTTCCGTCCACGGCTCGCAGGCATCTGCGGTTCCGACCTGGCCACCATCGACGGCAAGTCGAGCCGCTACTTCGAGCCGATCGTCGCCTTCCCGTTCGTCCCCGGCCACGAAGTCGTCGGCGATCTCGACGACCGGTCCCGCGCCGTGCTCATCCCGGTGCTGAGCTGCGCCACCCGTGCCATCGACCCGCCCTGCGCCGGGTGCGCCGCGGGTGCGATCAATCGCTGCGAGCGCATCGCGTTCGGACACCTGGAGCCCGGGTTGCAGTCGGGATTCTGCGAGGACACCGGCGGCGGCTGGTCAACCGGCATGGTCGCCCACGACTCGCAGCTCCTGACGATCGGCGACGACGTCAGCGACGAGGCGGCGGTCATGATCGAACCGACGGCGTGTGCCGCTCACGCGGCTGCGCAGGTCGACGAGGACCTCGTCGTCGTGATCGGCGCCGGAACGCTCGGCCTCCTCACGATCGCCGCGCTCGATGACGCGACCGAGGTCATCGCAACCGCCCGCTATCCCGAGCAGCGTCGGCTCGCCACCGAACTCGGCGCCGGTCGAGTCGTCGAACCGGGCGAGCTCGATCGAACCGTTCGCTCACGTACCGGCAGCCTGCGGTTCGGCTCGCAGCTCACGGGCGGCGCTCCGATGGTGATCGACTGCGTGGGGAGCGAGGAGTCGCTCTCGCAGGCACTGCGCGTGGTGGCGCCCGGGGGCGAGATCCTCGTCGTCGGCATGCCGGCGACGACCACCCTCGACCTCACCGGCCTCTGGCACCGTGAGGTCGCGATCCGTGGCTGCTACGCCTACGACCGATCCGACTTCGATCGGGCGGTGCAGCTGGTCACCGACCTCGACCTCGGCCGCCTCGTCACTGCCACCTATTCGCTGGCCGACTACACCGACGCCATCGCCCACGCCGCGACGGCGGGGCCACGCGGTGCGGTGAAGATCGCTTTCGACCTTCGCACCGAGAAAGAGCGTGAGCACCTGTGACCGACCTTCACCCACGTACGAGGGGCCTCCGGCCCGCGAATGGAGTGTGTTCCTGATGCCTCGGCCCGGCCTGGTGCTGGACGTCGATCGATCGACGCCACCGATCCTGTTTCACCACGGCGAGAACTTCCGACTCGAGAGACTGCCGGTGGGTCGTTCGCGGGTGATCTACCCCGCCGAGCCGATCGAGGGCATCGAGGACGTCGATGGTGCGATCGAGCACGCGCTCGATCACCCGCTCGGCGAGTCAGCGCCCCTACGCGACCTGCTCACTCCCGGCATGAAGCTCACGATCGCGTTCGACGACATCTCGTTGCCGCTCCCTCCGATGCGGAGGCCCGACCTGCGCCAGCGTGTCATCGAGGCCGTGCTCGACCGTGCCGCTCAGGCCGGGGTCGACGACGTCCACCTGATCGCCGCACTCGCCCTCCACCGCCGAATGACCGAGGACGAGTTGCGGCATGCCGTGGGTGATCGGGTCTACGACGCGTTCGCTCCGCAGGGTGCGCTCTACAACCACGACGCGGAAGACCCCGACAACCTCGCCTACCTCGGCACGACCGACAAGGGCGAAGAGATCGAGATCAACAAGCGAGCGGCCGAGTCCGACCTCATCGTGTACGTCAACATCAACCTCGTCGCCATGGACGGCGGCTGGAAGTCGACCGCGACCGGTCTGGCGAGCTACCGCAGTCTCAGGCATCATCACAACGTCCGGACGATGCAGCACAGCCGGTCGTTCATGGACCGCCACAGCTCGGAGTTGCACCACAGCAACTGGCGCATGGGCAAGGTGCTGACCGACGCCGGGGTCAAGGTCTTCCAGATCGAGACCACCCTCAACAACGACACCTTCGGTGACAGCGGGCCTCTGTCGACGCTCCAGAAGCGCGAATGGGAGTGGAACGCCAAGGACCGCGCCACCTTCCTCGGCATGAAGGCCGGCCTCGACCGCATGCCGACCAAGGCGGCCCGCAAGATCTTCCAGAGCTGGAGGGCGCCTTACGGGCTCACCTCGGTCCAGGCCGGAGAGGTCGAGGCGGTGCACGAGGTGACCACCGCCAACGTCTACGAGCAGCAACTCGTCCGAGTCGAAGGTCAGACAGACATCCTCACGTTCGGGCTCCCCTACATCTGCCCGTACAACGTGAACTCGATCATGAACCCGATCCTGGTGATGTGCCTCGGGCTGGGCTACTTCTTCAACCTCTACAAGGGTCGCCCGCTGGTCCGCGAGGGCGGCGTCCTCATCCTCAGCCACCCGACGCCGTGGGAGTTCCACCCCGTTCATCATCCGAGCTACATCGACTTCTTCGAACAGGTCCTCAGCGAGACCACCGACCCGATCGAGATCGAGCAGCGGTACGAGAAGGACTTCGCGGAGGACGAGTGGTACCGCCACCTCTATCGCACGAGCAACGCGTACCACGGCGTCCACCCGTTCTACATGTGGTATTGGGGCGCTCATGCCCTCCAGCACCTCGGTCAGGTGATCATCGTCGGCGGCGACACCCGGGCCGTTCGGCGCCTCGGTTTCAAGCCGGCCAGCACGCTGCAGGACGCGCTCGAGATGGCCAGCGACACGGTGGGCCCGGAACCGACGATCACCCACGTCAAGAACCCCCCGATTCTGATGGCAGACGTCACGTGAGCGGACCGCGCAACCCGTGCCGACGGCCCGAGCGGCCGTGGAGCGAAAGGCACGTCACGTGAGCGGACCGCGCAACCCGTGCGGACGGCCCGAGCGGCCGTGGAGCGAAAGGCACGTCACGTGAATCGAACGGTTCGGCTGTTGCGATCCAAGGTCGCCCGTGCCCCGTTTCCGTACGGCGCGCCATCGGTGCCCCGCTCGGTCGAACCAGTGCCGAAGAAGCGACGTCTCGGCGCCGACTTCGAGACCGCATGGGCTCGACGCTTCAGCGCTCGGTGGGCGCGTACCGTGCTGCTCGAGGCGGCCGTTCGTCCTGCCATGGCTGCGCTCGCCAATCCCGAGCGGCGCGGCCTCGACCTGATCGCCGATCTCGACGCGCCGGTGATCTTCGTCGCCAATCACCACAGCCACCTCGACACGCCGCTGATGCTCTCGTCGCTGCCCGAGCCGTTCCGCTACAAGGTCTTCGTCGGTGCCGCCGCCGACTACTTCTTCCGCACGTCCTTGACGAGCACTGCGGCCGCACTGGTCCTCAATGCCATCCCGATCGAACGGAGCAAGGTCAGTCGATCGAGTGCCGACCAGGCCGCCGAGCTCATCGACGACGGTTGGTCGATGCTCATCTTCCCCGAGGGCGGGCGCTCGAAGGACGGATGGGGTCAGCCGTTCCGAGGGGGCGCTGCCTACCTCGCCCAGCGATGCGGCGTGCCTGTGGTGCCCGTGCACCTCGAGGGCACAGGTCGGATCCTGCGCAAGGGCCGCACCCTTCCGTCGCCCGCAACGGCGCGGGTGACGTTCGGTCGCCCGATCATCGGGGCCGACGACGAGTCGAGCCGTGCACTGAACGAGCGCATCGTCCACGCCGTGGCCGTTCTGGCCGACGAGGCGACCACCGACTGGTGGCAGGCTCGCCAGCGTGCTCACGCGGGCGCGACCCCGGCCCTCACCGGTCCGAATGCGCCGGTGTGGCGCCGAGCCTGGGCGGTCAGCGACCGGCGGCGCCCGAGCTCGCGGCGAGCAAAGCCCTGGCCCCGTCTCTGAGCGTTGCGAAGGCCGCAGGGTGAACGTGCGGTCTCGCTTCTAGACTCGTCGCCGTGGCCGGCTACGAGACCCCCGAGTGGCATCCTGCCTTCGAGGAGTACTGCGAGACGATCTTCGAGCTCGGCGAGGACCAGATCGCAGTCATCCAGGCGCGGATCGCCGAACGCCTCGACGTCAGCCGCCCGGCGGTGTCCGAGATGGTCCATCGGATGGCCGCCGAGGGGCTCGTCGATCTCAGCGGCAACCGGATCGCACTCACCGACGACGGTCGCCGACTTGCCGAACAGGTGGTGCGCCGCCATCGGCTCGCAGAGCGGTTCCTCACCGACATCCTCGGCCTCTCCTGGGCCGAAGCCCACGATGAGGCAGGCAAGTGGGAACATGTGATCTCCGACCCGGTCGAGGACGCGATGATGCGTGTGCTCGACCATCCGACCACCTGTCCCCACGGCAACCCGATCCCCGGCTCGGGGTACGAGGTCGAGGCCGTCAAGACCCTGAGCGAACTCGATGTCGGTGCTGCATTCGTGGTCCGTCGCATCCCCGAAGAGCTCGAGTTCACCCCGGGTGTGCTGGCGTTCCTCGAAGCCTCGCGGGTCGTGCCCGACCAGCACGGCACGGTGAGCTCGGCGGCGCCCGACGGCACACGAACCGTCGAGATAGCCGGCGCCCACATCGGCATCGGTGAGTTCGCAGCGAGCCGCATCCAGGTCAGCGTCTGACCCGAGCGGCCCGTCCGATCAGCGCACGCCTGCTCAGAGCACGTCGGTCCGGCCTTCAGCCCGCAGGCCCTCGACGATGGACTTGATGTCCTGACCACGTCCTTTCGGGAGCACGACGACCGCGTTGCCGGCCGACACGACGATCATGTCCTCGAGCCCGACGCCGACGACCATGGGCCCGTCGAGTTGGTAGAGGAGCGTGCCGTCGCAGTCGAGCTGGCGCGTGTCTCCGATGCGGACGTTGCCCCGATCGTCGACCGGGTGGTGGTCGGACACCGCATCCCAGCTGCCGAGATCGTCCCAGGACCAGTCGGCGACGATCATCGCGACCCGATCCGCCCGTTCCATCAATGCGTAGTCGATCGAGATCGGTGTGACGGCGTCGTAGGCGGCACCGAGCGCGTCGTCGAAGTCGTCGCTCCCCCAGGTCGAGCCGGGCCCTGCCATCGAGTCGATCAAATCGGGGCAGTGGGTCGTGAGTTCGTCGATCACCACGTCGGCGCGCCAACAGAAGATCCCGCTGTTCCAGAAGTACCCCCCGTCCGCCAGATATCGAGCGGCGGTGTCGGCGTCGGGCTTCTCGACGAATGCCTCGACGACCCTGGCGTCGGCGTGACCCGCCAGCGCCTCGACCGCATGGAGGTAGCCGTACCCGGTTGCGGCCTCGCGCGGAGGGACACCGAAGGTGACGAGATGACCCTCTTCGGCGACCTCGCATGCCCGGCGGATCGACGAGGCGAACACCGCTGCCGGTTCGATCACGTGATCGGCGGGCAACAGGACCATCAGTGCGCCCGGATCGGCCGACTGGACGATCTCGGCGGCGAGTGCCACGCACGGCGCGGTGTCCCGACCACGCGGCTCACCGACGATGTGGTGAGCCGGCACCTCGGGGAGCTGCCTCGCGGTCTGTTCGACGAGCGCCGCGGTCGTGATGATCATGACCTCGTCCGCGACGTCGGCAACGCGGGCCACGGTCTGTTGCAGCATCGTCGTGTCCCCCACGATCCGGGTGAGCTGCTTCGGCTGGCCTTCGGTGCTCGCCGGCCAGAAGCGCGTCCCGGATCCCCCAGCCATCACCACGGCCCAGATGCGACGACCCGAGCGGGAAGGCTGGGAACTCATGGGGATACTCCTCGGGCTCGCGGACCGACGTCGAGTACGCCGAGCGCCGGATCGTAGTTGTCGTCATGCTCGACGCTCAGCCCGCGGAGGCGACCTCGACCAGCATCAGCACCATGTCCTCGCCTCCAGCGTCGACTGGTCGGGTCGTGACGAGCGCGATGACCGGACCCGATGCCACGTCGATCACACAGGCGACGTCCTCGCGTCCGGGACCGTCCAGAGCCCGCTCGAACGGGTCGGACCTCGAACCGAATCGATCCGACCGGCCGACGGGTCGCATCGGCCCGACAAGCGCCAACGCGGCTCCGGGCGTCCAGCCCAGGATCTGCTCGGCCGACGCGCTCGCGGCCACCACTGCGCCGCGGCGGTCGATGACTGCGATGAGTTCGCCGTCGCCCATCAGGTGCCCGTCGTCGTCGAGCAGGTCGACCAACGCATCGCGTCCATCGACCGAATCGGAGTCCACGTCGGATGTGGTTCCGGCTTCGGGCGGCTCGTCTGGTGCGGAGTCCACCGCGTCGGTGCGCTCATCGGCCTCGAGCGCATCGAGGGCGACCCACGCCTCCCGGCGCGACCGGGGGCCGCGCCGCAGCAGCGCCCATGCGATGAGGGCGATCGACAAGGTGACGATGATGCCGCTGGCGATCAGCGCTGCGGTTGTCATGTTTCGACCGGCATCTCTGGCCGGAGTTCGATCACGTCGTCGTCCAGTTCGTCGGCGCCGAGGGACCGCAGCGCCGATTCGATACCAGGCACCAGATCGAGGTCGGGGTCCGACATCATGGCGCGGCGCAGCGGCTCGATGGCGCGAGGATCGCCGAGGGTCGCCAGGACTTCCGCCGCTCGTCCTCGAACGGTGGTGACCGGATCGATCAGGCACTCCGAGACCACCGGAACGCACGACGGGTCGACGAGCGCTTCGATGCCGAGCAACGCCTCCAGGCGTACGTTCGGGTCGCGGCTCTGGAGACGGCGCACCAGTTCATCGCCGTGGCCGGCCGCATGCAGCACCGAGCCGATCTCGGCTCGGACCTCGCTGTCGGCAGTTCCGAGCGCCTCGAGCAGTCCGTCGATCGCATCGGCGTCGAGTTCGACCAGGAGCTCGCGAGCGGTCCGCCTTCGCGAAGGTTCGCTGAGCGCGGCGACGAGGTCGTCAACCAACCCAGGCCCGCGTCGATCGAGCACCGCTTCCCGGGCGACCGCACGTACATGGTCGACCGGGTCGCCGGCCGCTGAGAGCAGCGGCCCGAAGCTCCGGTCGTCGGCGAGTGCGCGGAGCAGGCGGACGGCCGCGAGCCGGACTGCGGGCGCCGGGTCCTGCAAGCGACCCGCCAGCGCGTCGACGTCGAGGGCATCGACCCGCGAACCGAGGGCGTCGAGGGCGTGGAGTCGGACGTCGATGGAGGGGTCGGTCAGGGCTTCGTGGAGCTGCAGGGTCATCGCGTCGCTCCGATCGCGTCGCGCAGCGACCTGGTGACCGAGCGCCCGTTCGACCGGATCATCGCTCCGCATCGCGCGGTGCAGCGTCGCCGCGATGCTGGGCAGCTCGAGCTCGTCGAACGCGCCGAGCACGGCGGCACGATGCGGCCCGTCGCTCTCGACCAGAGCTGGCCACAGGATCCCCGCCGCCTCAGATGGGTGAGAGCGTGCGAGCAGCGCGGCAGCAGCAGCAGCGACATCGCTCGATTCGTCATCGAGCGCGCCGGTGAGCGCAATGACCTCGTCGACACCGCCGCCGCCGAGCATCCCCACCGCCATGGCCCGCACGGCAGCATCGGGGCTGCCGAGAGCCTGACGGATCGCGTCGACACGGGCGGGTCCCTCGACGTCGACCAGGCGGCGAGCGGCGGTCAGCCGGACCTCGACCGATGGATCCTCGACGGCAAGACGACCCAGTCGGACGCCGAGGTCGGCGTCGCCGTGCGGGTCTGCCAGCTCGACCGCGGCCCTTCGAACATCGGCCGACGGGTCGTCGAACCCGCGGAGGATCGCGGGCCCGTCGCCGGTGAGCTCAGCCAGTTCGAGGCCCATCCTTCGGTGATCCAACCGTTCGCTTCTCTGGAGCCTCTCGATGTGGCCGGCGAACGATGCCGACTCGGCGATCTTGGAGCCCAGGACGACTCGGGTCGACCGATCGAGCTCGAGCACAGCACGACTCAGGTCGACGCCGACATCGATGTGCGCCGCTGCGGCGGCGAGACGAACGAACTCGGGCACGTCATCTGGGGTCGCTGCGGCCACCTCTGCGTCGAACCAGGACTGGACGACCACCACCGGCAACGAATCCAAGGTCTCGATCGCAGCATCACGATCGGCCGCCGAGCCGGCGTCGAACGCCACCCGGATCTCCCCGAGAACCTTGTCGGCCACGATGGCACCCCGCGCCTCGTTCCGGCGGGACTCGAGCAGCTCGGCCATCGTGATCCCAACCGGCTGGGTCTGTCGGTCGGACATCACGGGGACAGCGGCGTGGAGGCGCACCCGCGAACCGCTGCGAGCAACCGCTCGCGCAGACGGTGCGCCGGGACGCCACCCAGCATCGAGGTGGGATCGGCGGTCAGGTCCTGGGGACGATCGACCAGGCGGACGATCGCGCTCGGCGCGAGCCACTCACGAGCCAGATCGAGATCGCCGAAGCGGCCGTGCCCGCTCCCATCGATCACCAGCAGATCGGCTCGGCATCGCCGCATGGCCGCAAGGCCACTCAGGTCGTCGGGTTCGAGCGCCAACACCGGCCAGCCCCACGACGCGAGGAGGGCGCCGAGGGTGGATCTGGCCCTGATCGAGCCGACGACCACCACCGATGGTTCGTCGATCCAACCGTCGTCGCTCATGTGGTCGGACCCTACGTTGGCGTGACGGCGCCCTGCCGCTTGCGTCGGTCGGTATCTCCGGGGACCTTCGTTGTCGCCCACCGGACCCGATGGCCCCGTCGCCTCCATGCGCCTTCTCCTTCCCGTGGCCCCCTTGACCGTACGTATCGTGCTTGATCGAACGCACCGAGCGGTGGATGGTCCGCTGAGGGTCGTCGTACGGGTCGATCATCGGGTCACAGGGTGTCATCGTCCCAATGGCGACTCCTGTTGGCCCGACTGGCTTTGGCGATGGCGCGGCTGGGTGCGGCGTCGCGGTGAGCGACCGGTTCGGGCGATCAGGCCCGGGGGTCAGGGGGAGCCGAACGACGTTCCGTGCCAAGCCCCTCACGGATCGCGAGGGCTGCTGCCTGGGTACGGTTCGACACCGCCAACTTGCGGAACAGACCCGACAAATGGGTCTTCACCGTCTTGGTGGAGATCATCAGCGTGTCGGCGATCTCGACGTTCGTCGCGCCCCGTGTGAGCTGGACCAGGATCTCGCGCTCGCGGTCCGACAGGTCCTTGGTGATGCTGCGATCGACCGCCTGTCGGCGCGACAGGAGCCGGGCCGCCACCGGGGGCGACAGATACACCCCGGTCCCGTTGAGAGCGGTGCTCATGGCATCAGCGAGCTGATCGGGCGTGGCGTCCTTCAGGACATAGCCCGCCGCACCGGCGTCGAGCGCGGGCTCGACGTCCTCGGGGCCGTCGTAGGTCGACAACATCACGACGGGAGTGTCGATGCCGTCGGCCCGGAGCGCACGGAGCAGATCGATCCCACTCGAAGAGCCCAGGCGAACATCGAGCAGGATGAGATCGACGTCATGTTCGTCGAGCATCGACCGTGCGGCCTCGGCCCCGGACGCTTCGCACGTCTCGATCCCGAGCACTTCGGCCAACAGCATCGCGAGCCCGGCGCGCATCACCCCGTGGTCGTCGACCAGCAACACGCGCGATCCCTCGAGGGCGTCAGTCGTCATCGGGTGATCTCGACTGACGGAGTCGTCGGGACTTCGAGGCGGACGACCGTGCCCGAGCCGCAGTCGTCACCGATCTGGAAACTGGCGCCTGCCAACCGGGCGCGGGTCCTGAGGAGTCCGAGACCCTGGTGTGCGAGGTCGACCCCCTCGAAGTCCCTGCTGCGAAGACCCGCCCCGTCGTCGGCGATCGTGAGCTTGACTGCCTCCGGCACGAATTCGACGTGAACACGAGCGCGGGTCGTGCCCGCATGCTTTGCCACGTTCGACAGCGCTTCCTGAACCACTGCGAAGATCACTGACACCGCGTCGGGATCGACCGGGTGCGGGTCGCCGTCGACGACATAGTCGACGCAGAGGTCACGTGACGCGGCGAGGTCGACCACGAATCGCTCGAGCCCGACGTCCAGCTTCGTCCAGTCGGGTTCGGGCGGCGTCAGTTCGAAGATCGCGGATCGCAGCGATTCGAGCGCGCCGACCACGCCACGTCGAAGTGCGGTCAGGTCATCTGCGACGGCCACGGCCCCCTCGCGACTCGCCAACAGGTCGATCTCGATGGTCAGGGCAGCGAGTTGCTGGCTCAGCTCTTCGTGCAACGTGGCGGCCAGCCGGGTCCGCTCGTCGAGCCGGACACGCTCGCGCAGTTCCTCGGCCGACCGGAAACGTTGGACCGCCGCGCCGAACAGATCGGTGACCAAGCCGAGCTGCGCAAACGGCTCTCCTCGGCCCTCGACGGCGAGCATCGAAGTGGCGTCGACGCCGGTCGACGCCGCTACCCAGTCCGCCGACGGCCGATCGGCATCGAGCCAGCGCAAGGCTGACGCGGGCGAGGCAGCCAGCGCCGGCCAGTCGGAGACGAACGTGCGTTGTTCGTCCGGAACCGCCGGAGGCGCCGACCCGTCGCAGACGAGACGAAAGACACCGTTTCGTGCAGGAGCTGCGAAGACAGCTGCGGTGAACCCGAAGTGATCGACGAGGAGCGACAGCGCGTCGCCTGGAGAGATCTTCCCTGCCCCGAGGTCCACCAGATCGGGCGCCCAGGCCATCAACCCGGCCGCGTCGGCCAGTTCGGTCGCGACGTCGAGCGCGACCTCGAACCACGTCGAAACGTCGTCGTGGTCGACGAGCAGCCGGCGCGGCTCCTCGAAGAACGCCACCGCCGGGCGGTGCGATTCGAGGGTGATGGCCGACAAGGTGCCCAGTCCGGCGGCAGCGAGGCGGGGCCCGACCATGGCGACCTCTTGGGCGGTGACACAGTCGAGCGTTCCCGGAACCGTCGCCGCCACACGAGCCAGGAGCTCGTCGCGGGTTCCTGCTCGACCGACCCGGCACCAGTGGTCACCTTCGCGCCACAACAGCACCCAGCGGTCGGCATCGATCGACGCGCACAAATCGGACAGGCGATCCGCGAATGCCCGGGCATCGAATCGTGCATCGATGACTTCGTCCATCTGCGCTGCCTCCCTCGTCCGAGCGTAGTGCTCGGTCGAGGGAGCTTCGTGATGATCGCACCGCAGTGCCGCAGTGCGGTGGTCAACCCTCGAGCAGCGTCTCCTGAGCCCGGCGTCGGCAGGATCGCTCAGGTGGGAGGTGGATGTCGATCAGACCGCGAACTGGCTCGCCAGCCGCTGGTCCTGCTCCTCGTACTGGTCGGCGGAGCGCCGGAGCATCTCGGCGATGGAGGTGAGGGCGGACTCGACCTGTTTGAAGCCCTCGTTGGCGGCGGTGTAGGAGCCGTCGAAGGCTGCTGCGGCCCGGCCATCCCACGTTGCCTGGAGGTCACGAACATCGGACAACAAACGACCGAGTTCGGCTCCGATGTTGGACGACCCGGTGGTCAGGGTGGATGCGCTTCCTCGGAGGCGTTCGGGAGTGACGGCGATCGGCATGGCTTGTGCTCCATTTTCAGTGTGTTTCAGGATATCTTATGAACCTTCGACTTGACATGTCAATATCTCTCGTGACCTTTCAGAGTCTCCTTCGCAGACTCACCTGCGCAGACCTGCACGAGTGAAACCGTCCTCCCCTGGGCGAGCAGCCCCCGTCCCACCGGGAAGTCCTGACCGGGGCGAAGTGCGACCCGCACCCCGAGCACGTCGTCGATCTCCGCCCTGCCCTCGGGCTGGAGCAAGAGGGTCCGACGGTGGCGCTTCACCTCTGCGAGCCAGCCCGAGAAGGCACGCGCCAGCGTGACCGGATCGGCGACCACCAGCAGCCGAACCGACGGCAGGCCGGCCAACCGCACGAGCGCCCGATCGGCGTCGATCGACGAAACATCCTCTGCCGCATCGACGAACACCACCGCCTCGAGCGACCGGCAGTCGGGATCCACCGTCGCGGCCACCGCTTCGAGCAGCTCGCCATGATCTGACCGAGCGAAGGACCTGTCGTCGAGGACCTCGAGCCGCGCCAACAGGCTCGCACTCGCGCCCACCGCGACGAGCCTCGGCCGGTCCGGTACTGCCGCCAGTGCTCGGGCGACGCCGACCGCGACCGTCGAGCGGCCCGAACCTGCAGGTCCGGTCACCATCAGGTGTCCGCTCGCCAGATCGACCTCGATCGCCTCACCGGACAAGTCGGTCTCCCCGAAGTCGACGACCATGTCGTGGCTGAGCACCATGGGCCTCGCAAGGAATCCGGGCAGCTCGGGCAGCGACGCAGCCGGCGTCGCCGCTGACGACCGACCGAGGGCGATGATCGCCTCGGCTTGAGCAGGGCCCGACGGATCGTCGCCGACCACCGCGACCTGCACGACGACGCCATCGCTGACCCCGCGTCCGCTCGGCAGGTCGGATGCAGCGACGATCGATCTCGGCACCCCGAGGCCGACGGCCTCATCTGCATCTCCCATGGCGAGCACGAGCTTCGAGGACAGCGAACCGAGCACCGCTGCCGGGACACCGGCGCGTCGACTCGACGTGGCGATGAAGTGGATACCGACCTGACGGCCATCCACAGTCAGCCGCACCAGCCGATTGAACCACTCGTACGATTCGGGCGTGTCGAGCGCCTCTCGGAGCGAGTTCAGCCCGTCCACGAGCACCACGATGCGGGGACGCGCCGCTTCGGGGCGGAGCCTGTGCAGCGTGGAGAGCGAATCTGCGTTTGCGTCCGCCAACACCGTGCGGCGATGAACGACCTCGCCTTCGAGCACCTGAACCAGCCTCGCGATGGGTTCGAGGTCGTCGGCGGTGAGAACGGACGCGACCTGGGGAAATGACGCGAGGGGCCCGAGCGTGCGGCTTGCCGCATCGATGACGTGGATCTCCACCTCGCCGCCACCGCCCTGGTCGCACAGTTCGGCGGCCGCGGTGCGCAACAGCGTCGTCCGGCCCGACCCTCCCCGGCCGAACACGAGGAGACCTCCGGTCGACTCGAGGTCGACCGACCACGGCTCCTGCCGTTGTTGTTCAGGGTGGTCTGCGATCCCCAGCGTCAACCAGCGACCCGGATCGGTCGTCTGCGCCTCCCGCAGATCTCGGGACCGGCCGATGGCCGACCGCGGGACGACATCACTCAGCGGATCGAGCCACGGGCGGCGTGGCGCCGCGAGACCGGTCCGTTCGTGCGCATCGGCTGCAGCCTCCACCACGACGTCGACCTGCGAGCGGGTGGTCCCCTCATGTCGAGATGCCGCCGCTCCGTCTGCGAGCACACCGCTGAAGTCGAAAGCACCCGTTCCGACCGAACCCTGCACGGTCGCGGCCACGTCGGGAGCGCCGCCGAAGGCGCTCTGGAAGGGGTGCAGCTGTCCCGGACCCGTGCGGGCGTATGCGCGCCCTCGAAGCGGCACCGGGAGTGCAGCCGCATCGGGCGAGCCGATGACACTGACCGAGTCGGCGTTGTCGAGGACCCGCAGGCTGATCCGAAGGTTGGTGTTGGCGAGGATGTTGTCGTTGACCGAGCCGGAAGGGCGCTGGGTGGCAAGGACGAGATGGATGCCGAGGCTTCGGCCACGCTGCGCCACGTCGACGATCCCCGCCATGAAGTCGGGCACCTCCTTCACCAGCGTGGCGAACTCGTCGACGACGATCACCAGCCTGGGTGGCGCCCGATCGGGATCGATCGAGCGGAGCTCGTCGATGTCCTTGGCATCGCCCCCGAGCACCTTCATTCGACGATCGAGCTCGGCTCGCAGACTCGTGAGGGCTCGGAGGCTCACTGCCTCATCGAGGTTGGTGACCACGCCGACGTTGTGGGGAAGCCGATCGAAGGCCGACGAGAAGGCGCCACCCTTGTAGTCGACGAACAGCAGATTGAGTCGGTGGGGCGGGTGCGAGTTGGCCAACGCGCACACCCATGTCTGGAGGAACTCGGACTTGCCGGCTCCCGACGTGCCCGCAACCAAGGCGTGCGGGCCCTGTTCGACGAGATCGAGGACATGGGAACCGGCGGTCCCCACGCCGACCGGCACCGCGAGGCCGCCACCGTCGCGTGACCACCGGTCGAGGATGTCGTCGACTTCGGGGCGTCCGCCCGACAGGACCTCGAAGAGAGGGACGACCTTCGGCAGTGCCGCAATCTGCGTTGCCGACGCGGCATCGCGCACCGGCGCGATCGATCGGGCGAACGCCGCAGCGGACTCGCGATCGAACCCCTCCGGCACCGTCTCGATCGTCGACCGGTCGGTGGCGCGGCCATCGAGCACCGAGGGAGTCGAGCCGCTGCCGCAGTGAAGCGTGGCGTCACTCTGCCGAGGTACTCCGTCGGACGACTCGCCGACCCAGACCACCCACACCCCGGCTTCTCGGGCGTGATCGAGAACGCGGGAGAGCACGGTGCGGTCGGGCTCGGCCGCCTCGTCGATCACGACCAGCAGACGCGGCCACAGACGCGCATCGACATCGTCGGCCGCACGCGCCTCAGCCAGGTTGGCCACCTCGACGAGGAGTTGTTCGCACTCGTCCGGCCACATCGCCAGCGCGGTCCTCGGAAGTGGGCTTGCCGACGATCGCACGTGGGGCAGCCACTTGAGCCACTCGTATTCCGACAGCGACGTTCCCGACACCATCGCCGAGATCACCACGTCCTCGGGCGAATGCAGTGCGGCCACCTGAGCGACGATCGACCGAACGACCGCGTGCCGCAGGTCATCGTCACCGACGATCGCGATGACCGCCTCGTCATCGAAGTCGACCCCCACCGGCACATCGGCGATCTCGCTGATGTCGGCCAGACGCTCTCGGGCAGTGCGGAGCAGTTCGTCGTCGCCGCCCGACGCCATGTCGACGGTGACCTCGGACGTGAGGACCGCGAGCCCGAGCCGTACGACGCCACGGTCAGGCGCCACACGGTCGCGCTCCCACAGCCGAGGCTGGAGGAACGCTGCGTGTGGGACCAGCGCGTCGACCGACGGCGTCGCTCGACGACGCTCGATCAGTTCGTCGGCCTGCGCCCGCTTCGCGGCGGTGAGGCGCTCTTCGATCCCTCGGAGGTACGCGGCCCGGTCGTGCTCGAAGCGTCGTCGGCCCGACCTGCGGTCCTGGAGATGGCTCCAGCCGGCCAGCAGTGGTGAGAGCAGGACCAGAAGCAGGAACTGGACGCGGCCGGAGATGACGACGAGCAGCGCGCCGCTCGCGACGGGAAGGACTGCCGAGGCCAGGACGAACCGGGGTTTGGCGGCGGCATCGGGCGGCTTCTCCAGAGGTGCGAGTGTCCGGGTGTGGACCACCGGCCGCCGGTACGGCGTCCGGTTGTGCGCGACGGTGCCGAGCGCGTCGGTCGGTCGCCGATGCCGCACGCTCGTGACCTCCAGCACCGACGACCCGATGCGCACGGTCGCTCCGTCCTCCAGCCGAAACGGGCCCTCGACCGCGGCTTCACCGACGATGACCGGCGAGTCGATCGGCGCAACACGAACTGCGGCATCGGTCCGGACGTCCAGGTGGACGTGCGAGGCGTCGACGGACGCATCGGTGAGTGGAACCGCTGCCCCAGGGTCGGCCCCGACGGTGTGGCGGCCCTGGCCGAGGAGGACGATGGCACCCGCGTCGGGCCCGCTGACCACCGTGACCCGGATCGCGAACGGGGGTTCGGCGCGAGCGTGGCCGTCCGCAGGCGCAGGGCGTGGATCGAGACCGACGACGTCGCCCGTCGCGAGGCCCGACGAGAACACGGTCTCGGCGAGGTCGGGCTCGTCGTCGCCGAAGCTGAGCGGCGCATCGAGTGCGACCTCGACGCCCCGAGTCCGAGCGTGCCGGACCAGCGCAGCACGGACGTCGCCGAGCACATCGCTCGGCTCGACCTCGAGCGCGACGTCGAAGGACGCGGCGGCGCACACGCAGCGCACCCGGAGATCCATGGGTCAAGCCTCGTCGCCGACGAGGCGGAGCCCCGACGGCGCGATCGACGGCGCCGGGCTGGCCAGCTCGACCATGAACTCGGTCAGGTGACCGGGGAACACGAACTCGCTCAGCAACACGGGCCCGATCCCGACCGCATGCGTGATCCGCTCGCACCGGAGCATCGGCGACCCCGGGGGCACGCTCAGTCGGCGAGCGTCACTGTCGCCGGCAGCGACTGCGCCGATCGATTGCGTGGCGTGATCGAGAGACACGTCGAGGAGCTCGAGGAACGGTTGCCGCTCGACCTGATCGCGCGACAGCGACGAACCGAGGCCTTCCGGACACCAGACGGTCACGCGGGCGAACGGGGCACCGTCGGCGAGGTTGAGACGTCGTACCCGCAACACCGTGTCACAGCCCAGAACCTCACGAGCGCGGCGCGGCGCAGCGATGAATCCGAAGTCGAGCACCCTGCGGCGGCTCTCGAGCCCACGCGCCACCAACTGATCCTCGATCGTGCCGAGGCGGCCGAGGCTCTGTCTCACCGGATCGGCCGCCACGAACCACCCGAGGCCCTGGCGGGAGTCGATCAGGCCCTCGTCGCGCACCGTCTCGAGCGCCCGACGGATGGTCACCCGGCTCGCACCGTGTTCCCGGGCGAACTCCGATTCGCTCGGCAACAGACGGTTCGAGCCGTAGTCACCGCGAGCCACGAGCTCCCGGATCTTCGCGGCGATCGTCTGGTATCGAGGTTGTCTCACTTGTCTCATACTTGTATTGTTCGTTCAGCAGCGCAAGTGATTCCGTGCCAAAGGAATCCGATGCACTCGATTAGTTTCCACGTCTCAGCCTCTCCGAGGGAGTCCCCATGGCCGTGTCATCCTCCACCCCAGTCGATTTGGTCAAGGCGGTCTACGACCGACTCGACGAGCGTGCCTCGCTGGGTCGTGAACGTCTGGGCCGGCCGATCACCCTGGCCGAGAAGATCCTGCTCAACCACCTCCGCGAACCCGAGGCCCAAGAGCTCGAGCGGACCCGGTCCTACGCCGACTTCGACCCCGACCGCGTCGCCATGCAGGACGCCACCGCACAGATGGCGCTGCTCCAGTTCATGACCGCCGGACTCGACGAGACATCGGTGCCATCGACGGTTCACTGCGATCACCTCATCCAGGCCAAGGTCGGGGCACTCAAGGACCTCGAAGTCGCCGTCGACGTCAACCGCGAGGTCTACGACTTCCTCAGCACCGTGTCGGCGAAGTACGGCATCGGCTTCTGGAAGCCGGGCAGCGGGATCATCCACCAGGTCGTGCTGGAGAACTACGCGTTCCCTGGCGGGATGATGATCGGGACCGACAGCCACACGCCCAACGCCGGTGGCCTCGCCATGGTGGCGATCGGAGTCGGTGGCGCCGACGCCGTCGACGTTATGACCGGTTTTCCGTTCACGGTGAAGTGGCCCAAGCTGATCGGCGTCCAGCTCACCGGCAGCCTCGACGGCTGGACCTCCGCCAAGGACGTCATCCTCGAAGTGGCTCGCATCCTCACCGTCAAGGGCGGTACCGGCGCGATCGTCGAGTACTTCGGCGAGGGTGCCGAGAGCCTCACGGCCACCGGCAAGGGGACCATCTGCAACATGGGTGCCGAGATCGGTGCCACGACGTCGCTGTTCCCGTTCGATGCCAACATCGCGGCGTACCTGAAGGCCACCGGTCGCGAGGCGATCGCCGATCTCGCCGACGACCATGCCGCGAACCTGGTCGCCGATCCCGAGGTCTTGGCCGATCCCGCCTCGTACTTCGACGAGGTGATCGAGATCGACCTGTCGACACTCGAGCCGATGATCAACGGCCCTCACTCCCCCGACCGGGCCCACAAGGTGAGCGAGGTGGCTGATGCGGCCCGCCAGAACGACTGGCCGCTCGAGATCAGTTCGGCGCTCATCGGATCGTGCACCAACTCGAGCTACGAGGACATCACCCGGGCCGCGTCGATCGCACGTCAGGCATCGGCCAGAGGGCTGACGGCCAAGTCCCAGCTCATGGTCACGCCTGGGTCCGAGCAGGTCCGGGCGACCATCGAACGCGACGGTCTCCTCGCCGACCTCGAGGCGATCGGCGGCAACGTCCTGGCCAACGCATGCGGCCCGTGCATCGGGCAGTGGAACCGACCCGACCTGCCCGACGAGACCAAGAACACGATCGTCAACAGCTACAACCGCAACTTCCCGAAGCGCAACGACGGCAACCCCAACACCTTGTCGTTCGTGACCTCCCCCGACACCGTGATCGCACTGGCGCTCGCAGGCACCCTCGACTTCGATCCGCGCACCGACACGCTCACCAACGATGCCGGCGAAGAGGTCCGCCTCGACCCACCGGTGGGCGAGGACCTTCCCGCTCGTGGCTTCGACCAGGGCGAATCGGGCTTCCAGTCGCCGCCCGACGACCGCAGCGACATCGAGGTCGTCGTCGATCCGGGCAGCGACCGCATCCAGTTGCTCACCCCATTCGAAGCATGGGACGGCAACGACTACGTCGACCTCCCCGTCGCCGTCAAGGCCCAGGGCAAGTGCACCACCGACCACATCTCGATGGCCGGTCCGTGGCTCAAGTACCGCGGCCATCTGGAGAACATCAGCGGCAACCTCTTCCTGGGCGCGGTGAACGCGTTCACCGGGATCGCAGGGGAGGGCAAGGATCCCGTCGACGGCCGGGTCAAGCCGTTCCCCGACGTCATGGCGTCGCTGCACGCCGCCGACCGCGGCTGGGTCGCCGTGGGCGACGAGAACTACGGCGAAGGGTCCTCGCGAGAGCACGCGGCGATGGAGCCGCGGTTTCGGAACTGCAAGGCGGTGTTCGCCCGGAGCTTCGCCCGCATCGCCGAGACCAACCTCAAGAAGCAAGGCGTCCTCGCCCTGACCTTCGCCGACCCGGCGTCCTACGACCTGATCGGCGAAGACGACACCATCAGCATCGGGGGCCTTGCCGACCTCGCACCCGACGTGCCGGTCGTGTGCCGGGTGACCCGACCCGATGGTTCGAGTGTCGACTTCGAGGCGGTTCACACCCTCAGCGACGACCAGATCGAGTGGTTCCGGGCAGGGTCGGCGCTCAACATCATCCGCCAGAAGCGGGCCGGCTGAGGCGCCTCATCGAGTCAGGGCTTGTCGACCCACTGCGTGAGCGTGCCTTCCCAGTTGGCCGTACCTCCAACGTCGGTCGCCGCGAGGAACACCCGCGCATGGTCCTGCTTGCGGAACTGCGGCGACCTGACCTGGAGGAAGCCGGCCGAGTTCGTCGTCCCGGTGACCGAGCCGATCGGGAACTGGTTGATGTCGAAGTAGCTGACGGTCACGCTCGTGTTCGCGTAGGGCGTCCCGTCGGTGTGCAGGACGAACATCTCTGACTGGATGGCCCATTTCGTGCCGGTCTCCCAGTACCGGTCATGCCACCAGTACGAGAGGTTGACGGGAGGCGCAGTGGTGGTCGTCGTCGACGCCAGGGTGGTGCTCGTCGAGCTCGACGTGCTGCTCGACGAACTGCTCGAACTGCTGCTGCTCGACGAACTGGCGCCGACGCTGGTCGTGGTCGTCTGGCCGGTCACGTGCGGCGCCCCGTACTGGGGCTGTCGGTCATCGTAGGCGGTGTCGAACTCGCTCTGCAGTGAGCTCAGGCCGGCGATGGCCACGAGGCCGAACGCTCCGGCGAGCAACGCGTACTCGATGACCGCCACGCCCCGGTCAGAACGGTCGGATCGCCGCAAGGACAGACGGCCGAACCAGCTCATCCGAAGTTCTGCGTGATCTGGATGCCGGCAGGGCCGAGGATGACGAGGAAGAGCGCCGGGAGGATGCAGAAGACCAACGGGAAGGTGATCTTCACCGGGATCTGCATGGCCTTCTCCTCGGCCCTCGC
>DATKWD010000056.1:0-15352 GCA_035529695.1 Acidimicrobiales bacterium
CGAGTTGGCGATGATGTGGTGTTCGCAAAGGGCCATCGCTGCCAGATCGACGACATCTCGTCCCGCTTCGAGCACCGCTGCCGGATGGATACCGCTCAGGTTGGCCCGGCACCAGTCGGGATCGTCGGAGAACACGATGACGGTTGCGCGGAGCGGGAGTCGGGCTCTCGCCTCTTCGTAGTACGCCTCGGGAAGCCTCGGGTGAAGTCGCCGAGGTCGCCGAAGGTCACGACCTGTTCCGATTTCACCGGCCGAGAGGGTACCTGGCGGTTGGGTCTCCGCAGGGCGTCTCCTAGAGTCGAACCCGGTGTCCCAGATCCTTCGGCTCGGGGTCGTGGGCGCGCTGCTGTGGTTCTCGGCGTGCCAGGTCAGTGCCGATCTCACCCTGACCGTCGATGAGGGCGGCTCGGGCACCGTCGCGGTGAGCGTCGGGCTCGACGACGAGGCGCTCGAACGGCTCGGCGACCCCGAGAACCCCTTCGCCGTCGACGACCTCGCAGCTGCGGGGTGGGCGGTGTCGCCGGTGATGCGCGATGACGACGGGCTCAACCAGGTCGTGGTCACGAAATCGTTCGGCTCGCTGGGAGAAGGCGAAGCGGTGCTCGCCGAGGTGGTCGGCGACACGGGCGTGTTCGACGCGGTGTCGCTGACGAGAACCGACTCGTTCACCACCACCACCTACGAGTTCGACGTCGTGGTGGATCTGTCGGGTGGGCTCGCGGCGTTCTCCGATCCCGAGTTGGCCGAGGCGCTCGACGGCGAGCCCGTCGGAGAGTCGATCGACGCGATCGAGGAGCGGTTCGGCGCCCCGGTGTCCGAGCTCTTCTCGTTCGAGGTCAGCATCGCGCTGCCCGGCGGTGGGACGACGACGGCGAACCCGGCGCTGGGTGACGAGCCGACGACGATCTCGGCGACGGGCGAGATCACCGACCGGACGCCGCTGGTGTGGCTCGCGATCGCGGGTGCATCGGTGTTCGCAGCGCTCGCCCTCCTCGCCTGGCGGCTCGTGCGGCATCGAGCGAGCTCGGACGCAGTCGCGGCCGACTGACCCTGGACGTGCCGTTCGGGCTCGTGGTTGAAGCCGGTAGCCGTCAGACCCCCTGCGTAGGGTCTCGGGGTGGCGCAGACTCGAACCGTCCATCGATGCAGCGAGTGTGGTGAGGCCGCGCCGAAGTGGACGGGCCAGTGCGCGGCATGCGAGCAGTGGGGAACCCTGATCGAGGAGGTCGATTCAGGCCGACCCGGCCCGGTCGTGGCCGCCCATCACGAGGCGCCGGTGCCCATCGGTGATGTCGACCTCACGGCCTGGGCGCCTCGCGCCACGTTGGTGGCCGAACTCGACCGCGTGCTGTCGGGAGGCCTCGTGCCCGGATCGGCCACCCTCGTCGGAGGCGAGCCGGGCATCGGCAAGTCCACCCTGCTCCTCCAGGCGGCCGCGGGGATCGCCCACACGGGAGAGTCCGTCCTGTACATCTCCGCCGAGGAGTCGGTGCAGCAGGTGCGTCTTCGTGCCGAGCGTCTCGATGCGATCACCGAGAACCTCTGGTTGGTCAACGAGACCGACCTCGATGCGATGCTCCAGCGGATCGACGAACTCGGGCCGACGATGGTGATCATCGACAGCATCCAGACCACCCACGACACGGCGCTCGGGTCGGCACCGGGGTCGGTCGCTCAGGTGCGGTCCTGTGCTCATCGGCTCGTCCAGGCAGCAAAGCAGCGGAGCCTCACGCTGGTGTTGGTGGGACACGTGACCAAAGACGGCGGGCTCGCAGGTCCTCGCGTCCTCGAACACCTCGTCGACACCGTCCTGGCGTTCGAGGGCGACCGGCACCACGCCCTCCGCCTCCTCCGTGCTTCCAAGCACCGCTTCGGTGCGACCAGCGAGTTGGGCCTGTTCGAGATGACCGCCGTCGGGCTGGTCGGGGTCCCCGACCCGAGCGCGTTGTTCCTCGCCGACCGTCGACCCGGCACTTCCGGTTCGGTCGTCGTGCCGACCCTCGACGGCACCCGTCCCGTACTGATCGAGGTCCAAGCGCTGGTCGACAAGAGCACGCTGCCGGTGCCGCGCCGCTCGGCGCAGGGCATCGACGCCGGCCGTCTCAACATCGTGCTGGCCGTGCTCGAACGCCGTTGTGGCGCCAACATCGCCGGCCGCGACATCTACGTGGCGACGGCCGGCGGGGCTCGGAGCCTCGAGCCCTCGGTCGACCTGGCGATGTCGTTGGCCGTGGTGTCGGCCGGCCGCGACCGCCCGGTGGCGCGCGATCTCGTGGCCGTCGGCGAGGTCGGACTCGGCGGCGAGATCCGCCAGGTCGCACAGATCCAGCGACGCCTCGAAGAGGCCGCACGCCTCGGGTTCAGGTCGGCGATCGCCCCTCGCGACGCCCCGCAGGCCGAAGGCATCGAGACGATCCGCGTCGGCTCGCTCGCCGAGGCGATCGAAGCGACCGGACTCCAGAGGTGAACGGCGAGAACTCGCCGACTTGAGGGCTCCGCTACCATGTCCTCGTGCCGCCGCGTTTGAGTCCTCCGATGCTGAGCGCACTGCGGTCGGTTGCGCCCGGGACACCGCTGCGTGAGGGTCTCGACCGGATCCTCCAGGCGTCAAAGGGTGCCCTGATCGTCATCGGCGACGAACCCGAGGTCCTGAACATCTGTTCCGGCGGGTTCCTGCTCGACGCTGCGTTCAGCCCACAGCGGCTGTCCGAGCTCGCCAAGACCGACGGGGCGATCATCCTCGCTTCGGACGCCAGCCGCATCGCCCGTGCCAACGTGCATCTGGTCCCGAATCCCAACGTGCCGACGTCGGAGACCGGAACCCGGCATCGAACCGCCGAGCGTGTCGCGCGTTCGATCGACGTCCCCGTGGTGTCGGTGTCGGAGGCCCAGGCGGTGATCGCGGTGTACGTGGGTGACGAGAAGCACCCGTTGCAGCCGATCCCGAACCTGCTCAATCGGGCCAACCAGGCGCTCCAGACCCTCGAGCGGTACAAGAGCCGGCTCGACATCGTGGCCTCGTCGCTCTCGGCCCTCGAGGTCGAGGACCTCGTGACCCTGCGCGACGTGGTGGCCGTGCTGCAACGCACCGAGATGGTGCGACGCATCGCCGAGGAGATCGAGGCCGACCTGGTCGAACTGGGTGACGACGGCAGACTCGTCCGGCTTCAACTCGAGGAGCTGATGGGTGGGGTCGAGGACGATCGGCGTCTGGTGATCCTGGACTACTTCCACGAGGCATCTGCGTGGCACGTCGAAGAAGTGCTCGAAGGGCTCGGGGACCTCGGAACCGAAGATCTCCTCGACCTCAAGGCGGTCGGGGCCATGCTGCATCTGCCCGGAGGGACCGCCGACCTCGACGCAGGACTGCAACCACGCGGGCACCGACTGCTCTCACGGGTCCCTCGACTGCCCGACGGGGTCGTCGACGCGATCATCGAGCGCTTCGGCAACCTGTCGCGGATCATGAGAGCCACCATCGACGATCTCGACGACGTCGAAGGAGTCGGCGAGGCGCGAGCACGCGCCATCAAGGAAGGCCTCAGCCGCCTCACCGAATCGAGCATTCTCGATCGCTACAACTGAGGGCTGCGCGACCTGCGCGATCCCATTCAGGAATGGAGACCCCATGAAGAAGCTCATCGCCTCAATCGCCGCCCTCGGTCTCGTCTTCGCTGCCTGCGGCGACGACAACTCGGGCTCGGACAGCTCGACCGACACGTCGGTCAGCGACGGCGGTGGAGACCCAGCAGCCTCCGATGGCGGCTCGACCTCTGACGCGATCACCATCGCGAACTTCGCGTTCGAGGCACCCGCCTCGGTCCCCATCGGCACGACCGTCGAAGTGACCAACACCGACGGGGCCACCCACACCCTGACCGCGGCCGACGGCTCTTTCGACACCGGCAACCTCGGCAGTGACGCGTCGGCCACGATCACCTTCGAGACGGCCGGAACGGTCGAGTTCATGTGCAAGATCCACCCGTCGATGACGGGCTCGATCACGGTAGAAGGCTGACCGGCGTGCGGATCCGGTTGCCGTCGGGCACGCCGGCCGAACGGGCCGTGCCGGCGTCTGGATCGGCAACCGCCGGCCTCGTCATCTGTCCCGACATCGGTGGGCTTCGGCCGCTGTTCGACGACATGGCGCAGCGCTTGGCCGACGATCTCGGGCGAGTGGTGGTGGCGCCCGAGCCGTTCCCGGGGCGTGAGGATCTTCCCCTCGATCAGCGGCTCGAAGCCGTCGCTGACCTCGTCGATCATGCGGTCCTCGCCGACCTCGCATCTGCGGCCGAAGCGACCGGCTTCGACCACGTCGACGTCGTGGGGTTCTGTCTCGGCGGGATGTACACGTTCAAGGCTGCCGGCACGGGTCGGTTCGAACGAGCCGTGGCGTTCTACGGCATGATCCGCCTGCCTGAGGCCTGGCAGTCACCGACCCAGGCCGAGCCGCTCGAGGCGCTGTCGTCCAACTTCTGCTCGAAGACCCTGGCCATCATCGGGACCGAAGACCCCTACACGCCCCCCGACGACGTCGAGGCGCTCGAGGCCACCGGGGTCACCGTGGTCCGCTACGAAGGGGCCCAGCACGGCTTCGTCCACGACCCGAGCCGACCGGCTCATCGGCCCGACGATGCCGCCGATGCCTGGAGTCGCACCGAGTCATTCCTGACTCAGTCCGACACCTGACGAGCGCAGCTAGCTCGACCTGATCTCGAGCTGCTGACGATCGAGGATGGTGTAGCTGCGGTCGACCTGTTCGATCCAGCCGAGCTTCACGAAGCTGGCGATCGCCTTGTTCACGCGCTCGCGCGACGCCCCGACCATGCCCGCCAGCTCTTCCTGGGTCACGGGCAGGTCGAAGCTGTCCTGATCGCCGGCCATCTCGAGCAGCCGCTTCGCGGTGCGCCCGGTCACGTCGAGGAACACCGAGTCGGCCAGCGCCGCGTCGGTGTTGCGCAGTCGGGTGCTCAGCAGCTCGATGACGCGCCACAGAAGGTCGGGGTGCGCCTCGTAGATCGCACGGATCGGTCCGTACGGGATCCGCACGACCTGCGACGTCTCGAGTGCGCGGGCCTCGGTCGAGCGGGTGAGTCCGTCGAAGAGCGGCATGTCGCCGAAGACATCGCCAGGCTCCATCAGGTAGACCACTGACTCACGACCGTCGAAGGACTTGTTGACCATGGCGACCCGTCCGCGCTGGACCACGTAGAGGTCGTGCGCCTCGTCGCCCTCGTTGAACAGCACGTCACCCCGGCGCAGTTTCTCGGTGGCGCCGGTCGCGGCGACGCCCTCGAGTTCGCCGACGCCGAGATCAGCGAAGAGATCGAGGTCGCCGATGAGGTCGGCGATCGACGATTCGTTCATGACCGCACCGGCTGGCTGCGGCGGATGTCGGGGCACATGGCATGAGCAATGTAGGCGCGCGTACGGTTCCGTGCCGATGACCACTTGGTCCATAGTCGTGGCCGCGGGGTCAGGGACCCGATTCGGTGGTCCGAAGCAGTATGGACCGCTCGCGGGCCGGCGGGTGATCGACCATGCCTTGGCCGCAGCCCGATCAGTGAGTGATGGTGTCGTCCTCGTCGTCGCATCCGATCGGGCCGGCCACGCCGAGCCCGGCGCGGACGTCGTGGTTGCCGGCGGGCGCACCCGGTCAGACTCGACACGTGCGGGGCTCGAGGCCGTGCCCGACGATGCTGCGTACGTTCTCGTCCACGACGGTGCGCGCCCGCTCGCCGACACGCATCTCTTCGGGCGGGTGGTCGCGGCACTCGCCGCAGGGGCCGACGCGGCGATCCCGGTCGTCGATCTGGTCGATTCGATTCGTCGGCGTGACGGCGGGTCGATCGACCGGGCGGGCGTGGTGGCGGTGCAGACACCCCAAGGGTTCCGGGCCGACATCCTGCGTCGAGCCCACGCCTCAGCAGGCGAGGCGACCGACGACGCCACGCTGGTCGAGGCGATCGGTGGCAAGGTGGTGCTCGTGGACGGCGACCCCGACAACCTCAAGCTGACCCGTCCGGTCGACCTTGCCGTCGCCGAGGCTCTCTTGGCGCAGGTCGGCCGATGATCCGCGTCGGGAACGGGTACGACGTGCACCCACCGTCGAGCAACCCGGACCGCGACCTCGTGCTCGGTGGCGTGAGGTTCACCGGCGAGACCGGACTGGACGGCCACTCTGACGCCGACGTCATCGCCCATGCCTGCACCGATGCGATCCTGGGCGCTGCCGGTCTGGGCGACATCGGAAGCATGTTTCCCGACACCGACCCTTCGCTCGTCGGCGCCGACAGCATCGAACTGCTGAGGGTGGCCGCCGGTCGGGTCGCCGAGGCGGGTTTCGAGATCGGCAACGTCGACTGCGTCGTCGTGTGCGACCGGCCACGCATCGCACCCGCTCGCGAGGAGATGGAGCGGCGGCTGACCGCTGCCGTGGGTGCGCCGGTGACGGTCAAGGGCAAGCGCACCGAAGGTGTCGGTGCCCTCGGCCGTGGCGAGGGCATCGCCTCGTGGGCGGTCGCGGTGGTCTCGCGATGAGCGCAAAGAACCGTCGTCGCCGCCCGCCCCCGACGCGGAAGTCGCCCGACCCGGGACGAGTGTCCAAGAGTCGTCGCCCCCCGGGCCGAGTGACCGGCAAGGTCGACGGTCGACCCGACCGAGCCGGCTCGGGTCCGCCCAAGGGCGTCGGGGGCGAACAGATCGAGGGTCGGCAGGCCGTCCGCGAGTTGCTCATGGCGGGCACTCGTCGCATCAACGAGCTCCTGGTGAGCGCAGACGCTGACGACCGTCCCATACTCGAGGAGATCCTCGAGCTCGCTCGTTCGCGGCGGGTGCCGGTTCGTGAAGTCAGTCGGGGCAAGCTCCGCGATCAAGCTCGCACCGAATCGCCCCAAGGAGTGTTGGCCAAGGCTGCGCCGCTGCACGACCACGAGGTGATCGACCTGTGCAAGCCGGTCGGCGGCCGTCCGCCGTTCTTGCTGGCGCTCGACGGGGTCACCGATCCGGGCAACCTCGGGGCGCTCCTGAGGACCGCCGAGTGTGCGGGTGTCACCGGGGTCATCCTGCCGAGGCATCGTGCGGCCAACGTGACGCCGGCCGTCGCGAAGGCGTCCGCGGGCGCGATCGAGCACCTGAGGATCGCCATGGTGGGGGGCCTCCCGACCGCCCTGTCGACCCTGGCAGACGCACACGTCTGGACCCTCGGATTCGACGCAGGTGGCGGGCACGGGCTCTTCGACCCGCTCGCGGCCATGAAGGACGCGGTGTGTGTCGTGATGGGGGCCGAAGGTGCAGGGCTGTCGCGGTTGGTGCGCGAGCGGTGCGACGAGATCGTGTCGATCCCGCTGGCGGGCCATCTCGATTCGCTCAACGTGAGCACGGCCGGCGCGCTGGCGCTGTTCGAGGTCGTGCGGGCCCGGTCGGCGAGCTGATCGGGACTTCGCGCGTGTCCTAGGCTGTGCGACCCGCCGGAGTGCCGGCGCCGAGATCCCGCCCGCCCGGATAGCTCAATGGCCAGAGCACCTGTTTTGTAATCAGGAGATCGGGGTTCGACTCCCCGTCCGGGCTCACCGGCGGGGGTCCGTGTTTCCAGCGGTCCTGCGAGCAAGAATGGCGCCGATGCCGATCACCGAGCGCGACCGAGCGATCCTCGACTTCGAGCGGGGTTGGTGGGCTGAGGCCGGTCCCAAGCAGGCGCTCATCCGCGAGCGGTTCGAGCTGTCGTCCACCCGGTACTATCAGATCCTCCAAGACCTTCTCGAAGACCCCGAGGCTATGGAGTACGACCCATTGGTGATCAGACGTCTGCTTCGTAGCCGCTCCCGTCGCCGGCGTCAGCGGGTCGAAGGTCGATCCTCCGGGCAAGGACAGCTCCGATGAGCGAGACCGGCCGCACCAATCCGCTCACGGGCGCGTCTCCGCGGGGCATCGCGCTCATCATCGCGGCGCTGGTGGCTGGGTTCGTGCTCATCGGGACCGGCCTCGACTCCGATTCGGGTGGTTCGAGCCCGGCCGCGCTGCCCGCCGGGGCCACCGACCAGACGACCTCGACGACGTCTGCGACCACCTCGACGACGCTGGCACCGGCGCTGCCCAACGAGCAGGTCCGTGTGTTGGTCGCCAATGCCTCCTCGACCAGCGGTGCAGCGCAACGTTTCACCGATCAGCTGAACGCGCTGAACTACGCAACGCTGCCCCCCGCGAACTTCGACCCGAATCGCGAAGACACGATCGTCTACTTCTCGGAGGGCTTCGAGCGTGAAGCCGCGGGGGTGGCCTCGGCGATCGGCGCGGCCGAGACGTCGCTGCAGCCCGTTCCGGTTCCCAGCCCGGTCGAGATTCCCGATGGACAGACCGCGCCGAACGTCATCGTGCTCGTCGGCGGCGACATCGCTGGGACCTGACCTCGGGTCGAGTCGCGCTCGCCTGTGCCCACCGTGATGATCGACCCCCTCCTCGCGCCGCTGCTCGTCGACCCGAGCCGAACCGGGATCTTCGCGGACTTCGACGGTGTGCTCGCCGAGATCGTGGCCGAGCCCGACGACGCAGTGGCCGTCGAGGGCGCCCACGACGCCATCGAATCGCTTCTCACCCGATTCGGGCTCGTTGCGGCGGTCTCGGGTCGGCCGGTCGCGTTCCTCGAGACCCGCCTCCCTGCAGCGATGGTGATGGTCGGCCTCTACGGCCTCGAATTTCGCCGGCGCGGGCGCCGGTACGACTACAACGGAGGTGGAGCTTGGCGAGAGGTGGTGGCCGACACCGCGACCCGCGCCACAGCCCGCGGGCCTGCGGGCATGCGGGTCGAGAACAAAGGGCTCTCGTTGACTCTCCACTACCGCGAGCATCCCGACGTCGAGGAAGCCGTCGTCACCTGGGCCGCCCGCGAAGAGGGCCGCTCGGGACTCGTCGCTCGGTCGGCACGGATGTCCGTCGAGCTCCATCCGCCCATCGAGGCCGACAAGGGCACGGCGATCGAGAAGCTGTCCGCCAAGCTCGATGCCGTGCTCTACGCCGGCGACGACGTCGGTGATCTGCCCGCCTTCGATGCCCTCGATCGTCTCGAGGCGCGCGGACTCACCGTTGTTCGGGTCGCGGTTCGCTCGAACGAGGCTCCACCCGAGCTCCTCGAGCGGGCCGACATGTTGATCGACGGTCCGCGCGCATTCGTCGAGCTCTGTGGCGCCATGGCCGCCGGCATCAGCTGATCGGGCGGCTGGGTTCTCAGTCGAGCGCGTCGAGCTGATCGTCGAGCCAGTCGCTGGGCGTCCTGCTGCGGGCCACCCGATGGAGGGCGTCGAACCTCGAAACCCGCTCGGCCGCATCGAGTTCGAGTGTGGTGTGGATCGCGTCGGCCGTCGCCGCGACATCGAACGGCGGCACCGCGAGGGCGACGTCGGAGAGCGTGTCGAACACGCCCGCGTCCGGCGACAGGAGGAGTACGACGTTGCGCTCGTTGACCAGGGCTCCCTCGGTCGCGACGAGATTCAATCCGTCGCGGACCGGGTTGACGAGCAGCAGGTCGGCGCGGCGGAGCAGAGCGACCGACGAAGGGAAATGGTCTTGCGTGTCGAGGTCGATCGGGCTCCACGTGTCCGTCGCGTGCCGAGCGTTCACCAGCGCGACCCGGGTCGCGACCTCCTGGCGGTAGGCCTGGTAGATCGGCAGGTTCTGGCGGCTCGGGTAGATCGACGCTGCGAACACGACCCGGTCGATCCACTCGGGGTGCTCAGTGAGGAACAGGTCGAAGGCCTCGAAGCCGCGCACGATGTTCTTCGACGGTTCGATGCGATCGACGCGAGCGAGGACGGTGCGGTCGCCGACCCGTTCGTTCAGCGACCTCAGTGCGTCGCGGCATGCAGGACTCGAAGCTGCCCCGACGATGTCGTCGGGATCGGAGGCGAGCGGGGCGACGATGGTGGCCGGGGCGACATCGAGCACGGTGCGGCAGTTCTCGACGAACGCGTTGCGCCACCGTTCGCTGTGGAAGCCGCACACGTGATGAGCGGCCATCCCGGTGAGCAGTTCCGCCGCCATGTCCGCCGGCAGGACCGCGAACTCCGCCGGCGTTGCGAACGGTGTGTGAGAGAAGTGGGCGAGCCGCACGTCGGGTCGGCGGGCGCGCACCGTCGGGGCCACCAGGGCGAGATGGTAGTCCTGCACGAGGACGCGGGCGCCGGCGGGGGCGTGCTCGACGATTGCCGAGGCGAAGGCCGCGTTGACCGCCTGGTAGTCGGTCCACGCCTCCGTGGTGGTGCGGTCGAACCGTGGCGTTCGCATCCGGTCGAACATCCCGTGGTGCACGAACCACAGGATCTGATTGCAGATGAGGTCGTAGCTCGCGGCGTAGGTCGCCGGGTCGACGTCGACGAGGAGCGACCGGATGCCCTCATGCACGCGGACACCTCCGGCAGCGGCCACTCGATCTGCGTCGCTCATGGCCGCGGAGATCCACAACGTGTCGGTGTCGCGCACGATCGGACCGAGCCCGGAGATGAGACCGCCGGCTCCGCGCCGCGCCTCCAGGTCGTCGCCGTCGAGGTCGAACGCGAGTGGTCCGCGGTTCGAGACGAGAACGATCGGTGCGCGGGTCATGGGTGGTGCAGACCCTACCGAGGGCGATTGCTCCGCTCGCCCACGCGCACACCGCCGGCGGCGGGCCACACTGGCGCCATGCACCTCGTGGCTGCACCCGACAAGTTCAGAGGCACCGCGACCGCCCGGGAGGTCGCCGATGCCATGTGTGCAGCGGCCGTCACGGCCGGGTGGACCTCATGTGCGGTTCCGATGGCTGACGGCGGAGAGGGGCTGCTCGACGCACTCGGTGGGCCGACACGGTCCACGACCGTGGCCGGCCCGCTGGGCGATCCGGTCGAGGCGCCATGGCGTCTCGTCCGTGGGACCGCGGTGATCGAGATGGCCCGAGCCAGTGGGCTCGAACTGCTCGGGGGAGCGGAGCACAACGATCCGATTGCCGCCTCGACCCACGGAACCGGCGAATTGATCGCGCGGGCCGTCGAGAGCGGGGCGTCTCGCATCATCGTCGGCCTCGGCGGGTCGGCCACGACCGACGGCGGACTCGGCGCGTTGCGGGCGATGTACCCCCTGCAACGTCTGCGGGGTGTCGAGATCGTCGTCGCCTGCGACGTCGAGACGACCTTCGTCGATGCCGCCGAGGTCTTCGCCCCACAGAAGGGTGCGTCACCGGCCCAGGTCGAACTGCTCCGGCGCCGGCTCGAGCGCCTCGTCGACGTCTACCGCGAGGACCACGGCGTCGACGTCCATGACGTTCCCGGGAGCGGCGCGGCCGGCGGCCTGGGCGGGGCCCTCGCCGTTGTCGGCGGCACCCTGGTGTCCGGTTTCGACATCGTCGCCGAAGAGGTCGACCTCTACGACGAGATCGAGCGCGCTGATCTGGTCCTGACCGGTGAGGGCTTCCTCGACGAGCAGTCCCTCAACGGCAAGGTCGTCGGTGGGGTGGCCGACCTCGCGGCCGCAGCGGGTGTCGAGGCGGTCGCGGTGGTCGGCCAAGTGCTCGACGACATCGACGTCCCCTTCGTGGTCGAGTCGTTGGTCGAGCACTTCGGTGGGCAACGTGCCCGCGACGACACACTCGCCTGCATCACGAAGCTGACCGCAGGGCTCCTCACCGAGCGCAGCTGAGCTCAGTTCCTGTTTGCGAGCGCCTTTCCCACGTCGCAGCAGGCCCCACGGGCAGTGCTACTCGCGATCAGGGCTCAACCTGGCCACGACCGCGATCACCGCCACCGCCACGGCCACGAGCAGGCCGAGGCGGAGGAGTCCGAGCACGGCACCGATGGCCCATTGCACGACGACGAGCGCCACGAGCACGCCGACGACGCTTCCGACCACGACCACCGACGTGGGCATCTTGGGGCGTTCGACGTCCATCACCCGAGGATAGGACCGTCCTGGCGTCCTCGCACGGTGCCCGCCACACCCTCGATGTGTGCCGACGCGGGAGGTGATCGGTCCCACGTGGGTACCATGCCACCGTGACCGAGCGGATTCGTCGGGCGGGGCTGTTCGCCTGGGCGGTGGTCGGCCTCTTCGTGTTGCTCGCCCTGATCGGCGTGGTGGCATGGACCTTCCGGGTGGTCTTCCCGCCTCTGGTGTTGGCGGGCGCGATCGTCTTCATCCTCAATCCGGTGGTGACGTTCTTCCAGAAGCGTCGGATGCCACGGGCCGGTGGGACGGCCATCGCCTACCTCGGGGTCATCGGGATCCTGGTGGCAACCGGATTCGCGATGGCACCGCTGGTGGAGCGCCAGGCTGACGAGCTGTCGCAGGAGTGGCCCGAGATCAGGGCATCGCTCGAAGACAGCGTCAACGACCTCTCACAGAGATCGAAGGACAACGGCTGGATCATAGAGATCCCCAACGTGAGCGAGATCGAGGATCAGTTGGGCGGCAACACCTCCGATGCCTTCACCGAGGAGTTCAACACGGTCGTGTCCGAGGCTGCCACCGAACTCGAAGCGCAGAACAACGACGTGCTGGCCGCGGACCTCGATCGCGTCGCCGCCAACGCCAAGACCCGGTTCCCCACCGACAACGGACTGTCCGAGCAGCTGCGCACGGTCCGCGAGGTCGGCACCCGGGTCTTCGAGATCGGGATCATCTTCCTCATCGGTCCGATCATCGCCTTCTACCTGCTGGTCGACCTCCCGCACCTCAGGAGGGTGTCCGAAGACCTGATTCCCGACCGTGCCCACGAGGAGGTGATGGTCGTGTCGCGCCGCCTGAACCATGCCGTCGGAGGGTTCTTCCGCGGCCAGTTGGCGGTCGCGTTCATCGTCGGTGTCATGGTGTCGATCGGCCTCGCCATCATCGGACTCCCGTTCTGGCTGATCGTTGGGATGGTGGCGGGTGCGTTCAACGTCATTCCCCTCATCGGCCCGTGGGTCGGTGCGGTGCCCGGAATCATCATCGCGTTCACGACGGGCGGAGGTGTCGGGACCGCCCTCGCGGTGGCGGCCGTCATGGCGATCGCCCAACAGATCGACAACCACTTCATCTCGCCCCTGGTCATGCAGCGCGCGGTCAATCTCCACCCCGCCGTGGTGATGCTCGCTCTGCTCGCCGGCGGCACGCTCGGGGGGTTCTTCGGTCTGTTGCTCGCGGTGCCGACCGCCGCCGTGCTCAAGATCATCGTCGGTCACCTGTGGCGCACCTACGTGCTCGATGAGCCGATCGAACAGATCGCGGCCGAGGACGAGGCGGCCGACTCCAAGCCCTCGGTCGGCTTCGTCGACAAGATCGGCGACGAAGACATCGATCTTCTGCCCGATGGCAGCCGCGTCGAGCCCGACGCTGACGCAGGTCGGCTCGGTGATCAAGACCCGGGCGATGACTCGTCTGCATCGGACACGCCGTTGCGCACCCCGGGCTGACGGCAGGCTCGGCTCATCGCTGAGGAATGGATCACGAGGTCCAGCCGTTAGCATCGTCGGCCGTTCGACTCACCCCTGAGGTCTCGCCATGCCTGTCACCATTCGCATCCCCACCACGCTGCGTCCCCTCGCAGGTGGCGCCAAGACGGTCGAGGTCGATGCAGGCACGGTGGGTGACGCCCTGAAGGCGCTCGACGGTCAACACCCGGGCTTCGCCGACCGCATCCTCGATGACGACGGCGGTCTCCGCCGTTTCGTGAACGTGTTCGTGGCCGACGACGACGTGCGGTTCATGGACGGTCTCGGCACCGAGGTCCCCGACGGCGAGACCATCTCGATCGTCCCCGCCGTCGCCGGCGGCTGACCCCAGACTCCTGATCTTCGTTGTTCTCGCGCCAATTATTGGCAGCTGGACAACGAGGATCCGAGGTGGATTAGCAGTCTCGGGTTGCGAGTGCTGATCGAGCGTGCTTCACTTGGCAGTCTTCACCGGAGACTGCCAACGGCAGCGCGTTTTCACGGAGGAATTCCAAGATGGCCAAGATGATCGCGTTCGACGAGGAAGCTCGTCGCAAGCTCGAATCGGGCATGAACCAGCTCGCTGACGCCGTCCGGGTCACGCTCGGCCCGAAGGGTCGCAACGTCGTCCTCGAGAAGAAGTGGGGCGCCCCGACCATCACGAACGACGGTGTGTCGATCGCCAAGGAGATCGAGCTCGAGGATCCCTACGAGCAGATCGGCGCAGCCCTGGTGAAGGAAGTCGCCAAGAAGACCGACGACGTCGCCGGCGACGGCACCACCACCGCGACCGTGCTCGCCTGGTCGATGGTCCGCGAAGGCATGCGCAACGTCACCGCAGGCGCAAACCCGATGTCGATCAAGAAGGGCATCGAGGCGGCCGTCGAGGTCGCGGTCGCGGCCATCGCCGACCTGTCTCTGGAGGTCGAGGGCAAGGAGCAGATCGCGCAGGTCGCGGCCATCAGCGCCGCCGACGACGAGATCGGCCGGATGATCTCCGAAGCGATCGACAAGGTCGGCAAGGATGGCGTCATCACCGTCGAAGAGAGCCAGACCTTCGGCATGGAGATGGATCTCGTCGAAGGCATGCGTTTCGACAAGGGCTACATCTCGCCGTACATGGTCACCGATCCCGATCGGATGGAAGCGGTGCTCGACGATGCATATGTCCTGCTCGTCAGCTCGAAGATCACTGCGGTCCGCGACATCGTGCCCCTCCTCGAGAAGGTCATGCAGGGCGGCAAGCCGCTCGTCATCATCGCCGAGGACGTCGAGGGCGAGGCGCTGGCCACGCTGGTCGTCAACAAGATCCGGGGCACGTTCGCTTCGGCGGCGGTGAAGGCTCCTGGGTTCGGCGAGCGCCGAAAGGCGATGCTCCAGGACCTCGCGGTGCTCACCGGAGGTCAGGTGATCAGCGAGGACGTCGGCCTCAAGATCGAGAACACCACGCTCGACCTGCTCGGGACAGCCGCCAAGGTGATCATCGGCAAGGACGAGACCACCATCGTCGAGGGCGGCGGTTCCGAAGACGACCTGAAGGGTCGGATCTCACAGATCAAGAGCGAGATCGAGAACACCGACTCGGACTACGACCGAGAGAAGCTCCAGGAGCGGCTCGCCAAGCTGTCGGGCGGCGTGGCCGTCCTCAAGGTCGGCGCAGCCACCGAGGTGGAGCTCAAGGAGAAGAAGCACCGCATCGAAGACGCGGTGAGCACCACGAAGGCCGCGATCGAGGAGGGCGTCGTCGCCGGTGGCGGGGCCACCCTGCTGCGGGCTCAGGCCAGCGTGCTCGCTGCCGCCGAAGGCCTCTCGGCCGACGAGGCCACCGGCGCCCGCATCGTTGCCCGGGCGCTCGAGGCCCCGCTGACCCAGATCGCCGTCAACGCAGGTCTCGAGGGTGGCGTCGTCGTCGCACGGGTCCG
>DATKWD010000057.1:0-2292 GCA_035529695.1 Acidimicrobiales bacterium
TTCGGGGGCTGCTGGTTCCCGGTCGACCACGACGACGTCAGCCAGATCGCCAAGGACACCCAGCACTTCACGTCCGAGAGCATCATCGTGTCGGACCACAAGCCCCAGGGGCTTCGGCCCAAGGGGTTCGCTCCGCCGATCACGTCCGATCCGCCGTTCCACGCCGATGCCCGCCGCATCCTGCTCCCCGCCTTCGCACCCAAGGCCGTCGACCGCTGGCGCGACGACACCCGCTCGATCTGCCACGAGCTCATCGACGACCTGCTGGCGAGCGGGGACGATCCGGTCGATGCCGCGATCGGCTACACCCGGCACATCCCGGTCCGGGTGATCGCCAAGATGCTGGGGCTCCCCGAGTCCGACGGCGACAAGTTCCGCGAGTTCATCCGCCGCATCCTCGAAGAACCCGGCCAGAACCCGGTCACCGACCCCGAGGAGACGCTGTTCTTCTACCTGAGCCAGGCTGTTGCGTCGCACCGTGCCGAACCGAAGGACGACCTCATCGGCTTCCTGCTCGAACAAGAGCTCGGTGGCGCGCCCCTCACCGACGACCACATCGGCGGCACGATCGGCCTGATCCTGATCGCCGGGATCGACACGACGTGGTCGGCACTCGGCGCCAGCTTGTGGCACCTCGCCCAGACTCCCGAGCACCGTCAGCAGCTAGTCGACGAGCCCGACCTCATGCCGGTCGCAGTCGAGGAGTTCCTTCGCTACTACGCCCCGGTGTCGATGGCTCGCATCGTCGCCGAGGACGTCGAGGTCGGCGACGTGTTGATGAAGGCCGGCGACTGGACGCTGCTGCCGTTTCCCGCGGCCAACCGCGACCCGAAGGCGTTCGAGAATCCCCACGACGTGATCCTCGACCGCGAGCACAACCGCCACCTGGCGTTCGGGCTCGGCATCCATCGCTGCGTCGGCTCGAACCTCGCCCGGATGGAGATGAACGTCGCCCTCGAGGTCTGGATGGAGCGCATCCCCGACTTCGAGCTCGACACCTCGCAGACGGTCCGCTGGTCGACCGGACAGGTTCGCGGTCCACGAGAGCTCCCGCTCCACCTCCTCCGCTCGAGCTGACCGTGGCCGACGCGGACACGCCCGACACGCCCGTCAGGTTCGACGTCGACGGTTCGGTCGCACGGCTGACCCTCGATCGTCCGGACACGCTCAACGCACTGAACGACGCAGTCCGTCGTGGTCTGGCCGACGCGCTGCACGAGCTCGAGGAACGTCCCGACATCCGGGTGGTCGTGCTCTCGGGCGCCGGAAGAGCGTTCTCGGCGGGCGCTGATCTGCGGGCGACCGCCTACGCCGATCTCGACACCGATTGGGCCACCCGCCGTCATCGCACCGGTGCGTGGCAGCGGGTCCTCGACCAGTTCGATCGGATCCCGCAGGCGACGGTTGGTCGGCTCCACGGACACGTGATCGGCGGCGCGGCGCTGCTGGCTGCGGCCTGCGACATCCGGGTGGCCGCCGACGACACCGTGCTGCGGATTCCCGAGCTGGCCATCGGGATCCCGCTCACCTGGGCGGGGATCCCGCTGCTCGTGCGCGAAGTCGGGCTGCCGCTCACCCGCGACTGGGTGATGACCTGTCGACCCGTGCTCGCCGACGAGCTGCATCGCAGTGGGTTCGCGCAGCGTCTCGCGCCGCTCGCCGATCTCGACGACGCGGTCGCCACGTGCGTCGCCCAATTGGTGGCGGCCCCGGCGGGTCCACTCGCCATGACGCGGGCGATGACCTCGGCGCTCGGACGCGGGCATCCCGGCATGTCGGCTGCGTGGGGCGACCCCGATCACATGCAGACCTCGCTGCGCGATCCCGAACAAACCGAAGCCGCACAGGACTACGTCACCCGCAACCTCTGACAGATTCGGGGTGATAGTCGGGCCGTCACTACGGTTTGCTGATCAAACGCCTCCTCGCACGTGTCGTCCTGTTCGTTCTGCGCTATCGCGTTGCCAGCCCGCCGCCCGAAGGCGTTCCGGTCTCGGTCCTGGTCGCTGCGCCGCACACCTCCAACTGGGACTTCCCGCTCATGTTGGCGATGGCGTGGCAGTGCGGCATCTCGCCCCGATGGCTCGGCAAACAGGAGATGTTCGCCGGCCCGTTCCGGCCGATCCTGAAGGCACTCGGCGGAGTACCCGTCGATCGCGATGATCCCGGTTCGCTGGTCACCGACCTGGTCGCCCATGCCGGCGAATCCGATTCGTTGGCCTTGTTGATCCCGGCCGAGGGAACACGGGCGAAGGGCCAGTACTGGAAATCCGGGTTCTACCGGATCGCCTG
>DATKWD010000058.1:0-2213 GCA_035529695.1 Acidimicrobiales bacterium
CACCTCGGATGTGAACCTCCTGGGAGACGACACCCTCGTCGTCGACGCCCCGCCCGACGAGACCTTCGGCAGGGTGCTCGTCGCGCTCGATCTGATCGGCGAGGTGAGCTACGTCGACCGCACCGGACCCATCGCCGAGGCCATCGTCGTGCTCGACGACGGAACCAGTCACAGTCTGGTGGTGTCGTTCCAGGGCCGCGGTCCTGGAACCGAGGTGTTCGCGACCCTCGAGTCGATCGAACGGGTGTCGAGCGTTGCGCCTCACCAGGTCCTGCGGACCCTCGCCCGATTCATCCCGCCCGCCTGAAACGGGTTGCGGCTCGCAGGGCCAGAAAGACCGGGATGATCTCGAGCCGGCCGAGCAGCATCAGCGCGTCGAGTACGCCGCGAGCCGGCCGCGAGACGGTGAGGAAGTTCGAGGCGGGTCCGGTCTCCGCGAGGCCAGGGCCGACCCCACCCATCGCGGTGATCACAGAGCCGGCACCGGTCACCAGATCGACGTCGAGCGCGGCCAGCGCCACGACCCCGGCGACACACACGAGGAAGTACAGCATCACGTACCCGATGACGTTGCTCACGATCGCCTCGTCGATCGACCGGCCGTCGTTGCGGATGGCGAACACTCCCCTCGGATGGCGGACCCTCCGGAGCTCGCGGGCTGCGGCGGCGACGACCACCCTGATGCGGAAGAGCTTGAGGGCGCCAGAGGTCGACCCCGCCATGCCTCCGGTGATCATGAGCGCCAGGAGGACGAGTTGCGCCGATGGGACCCACCGGGTGAAGTCGACCGTGCCGAAACCCGTGGTCGACACGAGCGACACCACGTTGAAGGTCGCATCGCGCACCGAATGCGATCCGTACCCGTCGAGGCTCAGCACGGTGCTGACGAACGCGACCGATGCGACCGTCACGCCGACGAAGAAGCGGAACTCTCCGCTCCGCCAGAACACCCGCACGTCCCGTCCGCGCAGGGCATGGAAGAACAGGGCGAAGTTGACTGCGCCGAGGAACATGGCGGCCACGGCAACCAGCTCGACGGCCAAGGAGTCGAAGTGGCCCAACGAGTTGTTGTAGGGCGAGAAGCCCCCGGTCGCGATGGCCGTCATGGCATGCCCGACGGCGTCGAACAGGTCCATTCCGGCCAGCAGGAACCCCCCGGCGGCGAGCGCCGTGAGGCCGACGTAGATGCCTGAGAGTCGGCGCGTCGTGTCGGACACTCGCGGTGCGAGTCGGTCCGAGTCGGGCCCGGGTGTCTCGGCACGCAGGAGCTCCATGCCACCGACGCCCAGCAGCGGAAGGACCGACAGCGCGAGCACGACGAAGCCGATGCTCCCGATCCATTGTGTGACCTGCCGCCAGAACAGGATCGACGCGCCCTGCGCCTCGATGTCCGACAGGACCGTTCCGCCGGTAGCCGTGAACCCCGACACCGACTCGAAGATGGCCTCGTCCCAGTGAGCGAACACCCCCGCGGCCCAGAACGGGACTGCGCCGACGAGGCAGACGGCCAGCCAGAGGATCGTGACCGCCCCGAACGCGGTCCCTGAGCGAATCCGGGCCGGCACGGTCGTGGCTCTGACCAGCGCCGCTCCTGCCGCAGCGACGAACACGCCGCACGCGACCATCGTCAGCGCATCGCCATCTCCCTTCAACTCGCCGACCGCACCGCTGAGCACCTGGCCGCCGCCGACGACGAGCAGCGACCACCCGAGAAGATGTCCGGTTGCAGTCGACCACCCCCGCTGTTCGACCAGCGGGGCCAGCGCAGCGGCGGTGTCGGTCATCGTGCCATCACCCGTGCACGCGTCCTCCTGAGCGGGTGACGGACCCGCGTCACGAGGCTGAACACCCCCAGCAGGATCGGGAACATCTCGAGGCGCCCCGCCAGCATGAAGAACATGAGGACCCCTCGTGCGGGACGCCCGAACACCAGGAAGTTCGATGCCGGGCCGGACTCTCCGAGTCCCGGACCCATGTTGCCCATCATCGAGACGATCGAGGTCCCCGACGTCACCAGGTCGGTGCCCAGCATCGCCAGGACGACCGTGCCGCTGATGATGAAGATCACGTAGAGGAGCACGAAACCGACGATGCGGTCGGCGACCGGATCGTCGACCGCTCGGCCTCCGAGCTTCATCGGCAGCACGGCCCGCGGATGGGCGACCCGCCGCAACTCGCGGCGGATGTGAACCAGCGAGGCCTGGAACCGGATG
>DATKWD010000059.1:0-49794 GCA_035529695.1 Acidimicrobiales bacterium
GTGCCTGATGGAGGATCGAGGTCGACGCTGAGCTCGTGCTCGTAGCGTCGTTGGACCTCGGGTCGGCTGGCTCTAGAAGTGCCTGCTGCTCGGCTTGTTCGGGTTGGCTTTTGAACGAAGCGCCCGCCGGCTCGGGGTCCATGTCACGGCGTGGCTCGAAAGAGGCGAGCAGCACGAACCCACATCAGGAGTGCCCGTCGTGACGCAACACCCTGGCGTCCACGAAAAGGAGCATGTCATGACGATCATCATCGGGATCGATCCGCACAAGGCCACCCACACCGCGGTGGCCATCGACGAACACGAGGATCCGTTGGCGGAGGTCACGCTGGCAGCGGATCGCTGCCAGACGTCACGGTTGTTGGCGTGGGCCGCGCCCTTCGACGATCGGGCGTGGGCAGTCGAGTCCGCTGACGGGCTCGGCAAGTTGTTGTCCCAGCAGCTCGTCGCCGAAGGCGAACACGTCATCGACGTCCCTGCGACGCTCGCTGCGAAAGTCCGGCTGCTGGGCTCGTCGAAGGCATCGAAGAACGACCCGAACGACGCATACTCGACCGCCGTCGCCGGACTGCGCCACTGCGGGCTCCGACGAGTCGTCGCAGACGATCACCGCCAGGCGATCCGCATGCTGATCCGCCGCTACGACGACATCACTGCTCGCCGCACCCAGGCTGTGTGTCGCCTGCACGCGGTGCTGGTCGAGCTCATCGCTGGCGGGATGCCCAGGAAACTCAAGGCCGACAAGGCCTCCGCGGTGTTGCGGCGCATTCGGACGGACAACCCGATCGACATCGCCCGCAAGCACGTCGCCGCGGATCTGATCGTTGACATGCGCCGCTGCGACCGCGAACTCGAACAGCTCCGGGCGAGGATCGCCGAGGCGGTGAACGCATCAGGTTCCACGATTCTCGAGGTCTACGGGGTCGGCCCGGTCGTCGCCGCGTTCATCCTCGGCTACGTCGGTGACCCGGCACGGTTCGCGACCAAGGAGAAGTTCGCGTCCTACAACGGCACCGCCCCGATCGAAGCTTCGAGCGGACCGAGCAAGCGCCACCGGTTGAACCCGCGAGGGAACCGAAAGCTGAACCACGCCATGCACCTGATCGCGCTCGCCCAGATCAGCCACGCCGGCACCCCCGGCCGCGTCTACTACGACCGCAAGCTCGCCGAGGGCAAGACGAAGAAGGAAGCGATCCGGGCGCTCAAGCGGCGCGTGTCCGACGCCGTGTGGCGCCAGCTCCAGGTCGACCTCGGCCGCCGATGAGAAGGTGACCCGGGTGGGCACTCAGGAACGTCTCTGAATCCAGCGTGACCGGCTCTGCATCCTGAAGCGGCCGGCTCTTCGGAGAAGCCACACCCGGGCCACCAACAACCGTACGCCCCTCGACCCAGGGTCTGCTTCGACGCGCCCGAAACTTGGGCCTTGACAGAAAGAGGCTTCGTTCTGCAGCACCGATCAGCTCAGCCGATCAACCGATCGCGCGCAGCCCGACCTGCTGGAGAACGGCGCGTATTGCGGGGCGATTTCGAGGACCGCCCCGGGGGATCTGCTGGATCATGGCGGGAACGGCCTACGCCGCATTGACCCATCGGCCATCTATACATAGAGTGGCGATGTAATGGCGCAGGACCGGATCCGTGGACACCTCAATGCACTCTTGCTCGCCACACTCGTGGACGGTCCAGCTCACGGCTACGCCCTTGCCCAGTCCCTGCGCATCGCCAGCGACGGCCAGCTCGCGATCCCGGAAGGTTCTTTGTATCCCGCCCTGCGCCGCCTCGAAGACGAGCAACTGGTCGAGAGCCAATGGGACACCACGACCAATCGGCGACGTCGGATCTACGAGATCACCGCACGCGGGAAAGAGACCCTCACCGAGGAACGCCGGCAATGGCGGCAACTGAAGACGAGCATCGACACGATCCTGGGGGAACCGACGTGAAGATGACGAACAACGAGCTCCGCACCTACCTCGACCACGTCGACCAGCTACTCGACGCCCCAGCGCCTGGCCGACGCCGGTTGCTCGAGGAAGTCGAAGGGCATCTCTGCGACGCCATCGACCACCGCGTCGCCACCGGCATGGATCCGACCGCTGCCACCCGAGCAGCGATCGAGGAGTTCGGGCCACCATCGGAGGCTGCCCTCGGCCTCAGCGACACGCCTGAGGAGACCGCGACCGGTTGGACGCACTGGCTCCCCATCGCCGTGCCGTTCCTCCTCACCGCCATCGCAGTCATCGGTGCCGCCTACTACGCGACAAAGCTGCCAGACAGCTCGACGGCCGGTGAGCGGGCCGCGGTCCGCACGTACATCCAATCCACCCTTCTGTTGGGTGGAATCACGAGTGCCGGCTGGTTCTGGCTCAGGCACCACCGTCGCCCCAGGATTGTTTCCCCGGCATGGCTCGCCACCGTTGCCGCTCTCGCCGTACTCGTCATCTGACCACCCACCCCGAGGTGTTCCGGGCACGACGGGACCACGGTGTTCAGTTCGGGCGATCGCCTTGCGCCAGGCGTGGGGCCTGATCCCAAACCCGCCAATCACATCGCTGGGGGCACTCGAACCTGTGGGTTGCCCAAGAGACGACGTCGGCTACGAACGCTGCTCGACGCACCTCCTGTCACCGCACCGAACCACGCGCCTCCGCTTCCGTACCGGAGTCCCGAACGGCGCGCATTTCGCGGACGTAGGGCATGGTGGTTCGGGGACACATGCACCCCGCTTGGGCCCGTCGGGGCCCACGGACATGAGCGTCACACCTCGTGGGACAGAAGCGCCCCGTGCTTGGCTCGCCGCCGGGCAAGTTCGTTCAGCACGCGACTTGCGGTGGTGCCGTAGTAGTCGCTTCTGCTCCGACGTTCCGCGTCGGTTCTGCTGAGGTGCCCGGTGACCGGGATGCCGAGGTCTCGACACATCTTGGGCACGAGATATCCGATCCAGGGGCCGTACCCGGCGACGCCGGTCTCGAGGATCTGAGCGGCCAGGTCGTGGTGGCCGAGGAGATGCGCGATGTAGGCGATCGCGATCGCTGCGTCGTCCTGATGCACGGTGAATCGGGCTTGGCGAGCTCGATGCTGGATGCCAGAGATCTCGCCCATACCGAGGTCGGTGTCGCCACGTTGGACCCGTGCGATCGCTGCGACGGTTCCAAGGAGGTTGCCGAACGTGGTGTCACGGTTGCGGTCCGGGTGGCTGGTGGCAAGGTCGAGAGCGAGGTCTGGATCCGCGAGTTGGAGCTTGGCGTGGCAGAGACATGAGGTCGCGTAGACATCGAACTTGGTTCCTGCGGAATCGGCGAGCGATTGGCGCGCGGCTGATTCGGCGGCTGGCCAGTCGCCGGCCAGGAGGTGGATGGCGCTCTGCCACATCTCGATGTGCGCTCTGTCGATTGGCGAGTCGAGTTCCTCCTCGACGTGTCTCGCGAGCTCGAGCTCGTTGCCCGCGGCTTGGTAGTCCGCGTCCGTGAGCCGCGCCGTCCACATGGTCCACAGGGCGTTGGTGCAGTGGACGACCACGCGATGCCGGCGACCGCCGGGTCCGTCGATCGCGGCGAGAAGGCCGAGCGCGTCAGGGACCATTTCATGCCTACGCGCCGCATCAGCGCACATCACGAGGGCCACGAGCGCCTCAGCGGCGGCCTCGGTGTCGCTGCAATTGGGCCCGAGTTCGGTCAGGATCTCGAGGAGTTCATCGGCTTGCCCATGCAAGTGGGCTGCGCCTCCGAGCCTGCTTGCGAGACGGGTGGCATCGTCAGTGCGGCCGACCATACGGAGCGCGTCAGCGGCGGAGAGCGCGTCGGGCAGTCGGAGCGTGACTTCGTCGATGACGGACAGCCGCCACCAAACGTCGCCGTAGGAACGATCGGTGAATTCGAGCAGCCATTCAGCAAGCGCGATCGCGACTTCTGTCGTCGCGCCGGTGCGTTCGAGCTCGGACGCGCAGTACTGCTGCACCGGTGCCGCGAGACGATAGACACTTCGTCCACCTTGATCGTTTCGTTCGACGAGTGAGCTACGAACGAGGGTGTCGAGCACACCCCTGACGTCGGCCGTTGTCAGTACCGCGGCAGCGTCGTCTTGCTGGAACGCAGCACCGAAAACGCCGAGTTTCACAAGCGCGTCAGCGGCTTCGGCGTCGAGAAGTTCGTGGCTCCAACGAATCGCTGCCGACATGGTTTCGTGGCGGGGTTCGGGTTGGGTGGCGTCTCGATGGTCGATTCCGCGCCCGAGTTCGTCGGCGATCTCGTGGAGGGTTCGATACGGGGTCTGCGCCGCGGCGATCTCGATCGCAAGCGGCAACTGGTCCACCAGCTCACAGACGTCAGCGATGATTTCGGCGTGCTGGTCAGGGTCGATCGGAACGCCGTGATGCGCCGATCGGCGTCTGAAGAGCTCTGTGCCGTGGGTGAATTCGGGAAGCGGGTATCGATACTCGCCTGTGATCTCGAGCGGCACGCGCGACGTTGCCAATATCCGCAACTGACCCGGCCGAGCGAGCAGTCCGCCCACGACGGCCCGCACGTCGCGGGCCACATGTTCGCAATTGTCGACGACCAGAAGGCCCGCCGATGCCGACGCTGCATCGGCGAGTGCCTCTCGACGCTCATCGGTGCCGAGTCCGTCGAGCCGGTTGCATGGCAGACCAAGCCCTCGCGCGAACGCGAGCTCGACTTGTCCGTGCGATCGTGCCCCGGCGAGGTCGACGAATCCGCGTTCGCCGGGCTTGCTGAGCTCGGAAGCCACGTGAACGGCGAGCCTCGTCTTGCCCGAGCCACCGATGCCGTGGAGCGTCACCAGTCGACTGACCCGAAGTCCGCCGGCGATCTCTTCGGATTCCCGGTCTCGCCCGACGAAGTCAGTGGGTTGCTCCGGCAGTGGTTCCATCTCCGCGTCGACCATGAACTCGGCGCTCAGCAACTGTTGCTCGACGTCGTCGAGCGCGGCATCGAGAACCAGGCCACGCTTCGAGAACACCCGACGCGCCTCGTGAATCGTGCCCATGGCCTCGGCCCGCTGGCCCGTGTCGGTCAAGAGTCGCACCAGCCGATAGCGAGAGGACTCGTCGAAGGGGTCGGCGACGAGCACCTCGCGCAGAGCGGGCAAGGCGCTCTCCGGGCGGTTCAGTGCGACCAGGGCAGTCGCACGCAGTCGAAGTGCGCTCGCATGAATCTGCAACAGATGGGCGCGATCTGCTTCGACCGCCACCGGCCGTTCGATCCCCGACCAGGGCTCACTTCGCCATCGAGCAAGGGCCTGATCGACGAGGTCGAGCGCACGATCGGGCGCGTGAGCGACCAACTCGCCCGCTTTCTCGACGTCGGCGAGAAATCGCCTCCGATCGGACTGCACGTGATCGCCGATGCGGTATCCACGCGGAGTCGACGCGACGAACGATGCGCCATTCGACCTGCGGAGGCGCAGCACGATGTTCGCGAGGGACTGACGGGCGGTGCGCGGCTGGTCAGGAGATGGCCAGATCATTTCGATCAGCTCATCGGTGGCGACACCGCGGTGCCCGGCCAATGCGAGCGCAGCGAGCAGAACCGGTGCCCGTGGGCCGCGCACCGCTGCGAAGTGACCGCCCCGCTCCACTCCGAGCACGCCCAGCTCGCACAATGCCGCCGCGTGGCCGTTGCGGAACGCTGCGTCGGTCGAGTCGGTCATCGCCGCAGACGTTAGGGCACGTTATCGAGCCGTTCGCGAGATCGTGGAGCATGTCCGACAGGGCCAGTTGTTGGAACTGGACCGCGATTTCCAGCAGAGAGGCTCACCCTTGTCCGAGGAACAGTCATCACCGCCACTTCCGCCCGACGCCCACAGTGCCAAGCGGCCTTGGTACGAGAAGCTGTTCATCATCGCGCCGGCACTCGCGGTGTTCGTGTTGATCGCTGCGATTGCCGGGTGTTCCGACGACGACGACGGCGGCGAGACAACCTCTCAGTCCACGCAGGCTGAGGATTCTGGATCAACCGAACCGGATGAGTCGTCGACCGACAGCGACGATGAACAGGATCAGTCGACCATCGAGGACGGCGCAGACGACGTAGAACTCACCGTCTGCCAAGGCGACGACGCCGGAGTGGCGACCGCCACGGTGAACGTCCAGGTCCCCAGCTCCGTGGAGCCGGCGAATTACCGCATCACGATCGACTTCGATGATGGCTCCGGAAATCTTGAGACCCGGATCATCGAGACCGCCCAATTCGGCAGCCTTGAGCCGGGTGAAGGATACGACCTGAACGCCGTCGCAAACTTCGACGCCGGCGCACAGGACGTAACCTGCGAGGTCGCCGAGGTCGAGCGCTCCGCTTCATAGCGCTGCGTGAACGACCGCAATCGGCGGCACGTCCCTACATTCATCCCTACAGCTGGCTGATACCGCTCGAGCAACACTTCGCCCCGTCGGCGACCACGTGAACGATGGCCTGATAAGAGCCTGCCCTCGACTCCGTCGAGTGGCTCATCCCTGTCCTGCCCGCCACCCTCGACGCCGACCAAGAACTTTCCTTGACAGACAGAGGAGCATCAATCTCCGGCAGTGCCAAACATGAAGGGGGAGGCAGGTGATGAGACCGACTGGAGTCAGGGCTGTGGCCGCGGATGACTGCGACGCACTCGGCCTCATCACCGTCGCCGCGTCCTTCAAGACGTTCCTCGGGCAGATCCCAGAGGCACAGCTCGACCTGACGTGGACGCCAGGAGACAGCGCGCAGGGCTGGAGACGATCCCTTGCTGAGCTGGCCACTTCGGACCTGTTCGATGTCTACGACGACGCAGAACTCGGAGTGATCGGGTTTGTCTGGGCAGGACCGTCCGATCGAGTTCCCGGAGCGGGCGAGATCAGGGGCCTCTACGTACTGCCCACGCAGCAAGGACGAGGGATCGGCAGGCGATTGCTCGCACACGCGGCAGGACAACTTCACGACCGCTCACTCGATGCCGTCGTCGTCGGCTGCATCCGGGAGAACCCCAGCTGTGCCTTCTATCGGCACCTCGGTGGTGTGGAGTCATTCACGGAGCCCAGCACCGTTGATGAATTCGAGACGGAGGAGGTCTTCTTCGTCTGGTCGGACATCACCAAGCTGATCTGAGCCCGACCCGAAGTGCCGTTGCCCCGTGGGTCATCGGCGAGGCCATTGACCAAGCCGACGGCTACGAACGATGCTCGACGCACCTCCTGTCACCGCACCGAACGACGCGCCTCAGCTCCCGTACCGGAGTCCCGAACGGCGCGTATTCATGGGTGCCGATTCCGGGATTTCAGGGACGGTCGGCAGCTGCGGAGTGCATTGCGTCGCCGACGCTCAGCGACGTTCTCGATCGCTGAAGTTCGGGGCCGGTTGGAGGCGACGGATGGCGCGCGGACACCTGCGCTCCGCCGGTCTACCGAACGCTGGCTTCGGCGCTGACGATGAGCGCAGCCGCGCTGAGGCGCAACTCGCCATCGCGCACTCGCTCCGACAACGCAGTGTGGACGGCGGAGCGGATCTCGTCTTGAACTGCGGGGTCATCGTGCAGCTCCAACGCCTCACGTACCGCACCGACACGACAGGCCGCATCGGCCACCTCCCCGACTCGATCCGCGCTGACCACAACCTGCTCGGCATGAGGAACGACGTCGATGGCCCCGAACCCCGCCCCCTGCAGCAACTCCTCGATCTGAGCAGAATCTGACAAGGAGAACGGCCCCGGTTCCCTCGGACCCGGCATCGGCGGCAACTCCCCGGTCACCGCAACCACCGCGGACCCCGGGACGAGCATCCACTCGTTGGCGAAGACATCCTGCCAGCAGGCGAAGCCAATCCTGCCGCCGTCGCGCAAGGCAGTCCGCAGGTTCGCGAACGCCACCTGCGGATCGGCGAAGAACATCACCCCGAACTGCGAGAACGCGGCATCGAAGCTGCCGAGGTCGTCGCACGCAACGTCACCGAGTACGAACTCGACGTTGTCGACACTCTCACGCTCAGCCCTCATTCGTGCGGCCACGAGCATCGACGGGGCGATGTCGACCCCCCGAGCAGTTCCCCCGGGCGCCACTCGACGGGCCAACTCAATCGTCGTCGGCCCTGTGCCACATCCAACATCGAGGACGCGCTGGCCCGGCTCGAGCCCGAGGCCATCCATGGCCCGACGTCCAAAGGTCCCGGTGACCAGCGTTGTGAAATCCTCAGCCTCGATCCACGATGACGACCGCTCCTCCCAGTACTCGGCCTGACCTGCATTGCCTCGGGGGTCGCCCATGGGCCAGACAGTACGGGAGGTGAAGTTCGCTCGCACCCGAAGGTCGGCACATCTGGTTTCGTTGATGTCCCCGTCAGCCGAGCCTGCGGAAGGTGGAGCAGCGCTGCGAACGCGCGCAATCGAGCATTCGGCCTCGCCAAGTATGCAGCGCCAGGTGCACCTCGCGGCCGCTCAGATGCGTCGGCGGCGACGTCGTCCGGGGGTCGCGGCGGCACCGACAACTGCAGCCTTCGCCACGGGTGCCGGGCCAGGTGTGACGGCCCTGGTCACGACAGCCGCTTTCGCCACCGGCGCTCGGACCACTCCGCGTCGTCCTCGACGTCCTGGTCGAACCGGCATGTCAGGCTCCTTCTTCTTCGAGTTGTTCGTCCGCTTCGAGGGCGGCGATGATGGCTTGGGCGGGGATGCGCTCAAAGGCGATCAATTGACCGCCGGCTCGGCGAGCGGCCGACGCGAACGGTGCCGCCCACAGGTTCTCGAACACGATGACCGCGGCGACGGTGCCGGGGTCCATTGCTGCGGCGAGGTGGGCGACATCGTCCTCTGCCAGGAACTCGGCCAGCTCGGCCTCGGATGCCTGGAAGGGTCCGAGATCATCCAGGTCCGACAGTTCCATGGCTTCGACGTCGCCCTGGTGATCCTTCGCGAGGATCAGTACGTCGATGAGTCGAATCGTGCCTGCCTCCGCAAGGGAAGCGAGTTCGTCGGCCGCCTCTCCGGTGAAGTTGCGTTCACCTTCGGGGAACTCGACGATGATGAGGTCGACGGGGCCGAGTTCATCGAGTGCGTCGTCGGTCATGGGGTTGATCCTTCTCGGTCGGTTGGCTGATGTTCACGTCGCGGCATTGCCCGGCTCCGCGAATGTTCGGGCTAGCCCAGCCGGGTGCCCCCGGCTTCGAGTCCGCCACCGGCTGGGAGCTTGCTCCAGCTGCGACGCTCCCACTCCTCGGCGAGCACCTGGGTGGCTGCGTTCTCGAGGAACTCCGGTCGGGCCCACTCGTCGACGTCGAAGTCGTTCTCGATGTAGCCGTGGCTGACCATGAAGTCCTTGCCGATCTTGATGGTCTCCATGTTCTGTGCGCTCAGGCTGGGCACCATGTCGACGTGCTTGATGCCCTGGTAGGTGTCCTCGGCATCGAGGTAGAAGGTCTGGCGGTTGAGGATCGCGCCCGCCGCTCGCTTGTGTTCGTTGGCCCACCGGCCGACTTTCACCATCGCTCGCATGTATGCGAGGACGAGCTCGGGGTGCTCGTCGGCCATCTCCTGGGTGCACGTGATGACGGCGGGCGTGTTGGCGACTTGGAGGGTCCAATCGGCATACCGGGACAGGTCCTCGATCATCGTGATCCTGCCGGTCGCCTCCTGGAGGTGCTGGAAGGGCTTGCTCTGCGTGTAGATGGCGTCGATGGTGCCGTCGAGCAGCGCCGTCTCCAACGGGCGGAAGGCGAGATCATGTTTGTGGTCTCGCCGCATCCACAGCTCCGACGGGTTGTTCATCGGCGGGACGAGCATCTCGGGCTTGTCGTACCAGTCGTCGGCGTACGGAAACTCGACCAACTCGACGTCGTCCATTGTCATGCCGTTGAGCATGAGCATGTTCTCGATGCCCATGTGCTCTTGAATGCGCCACCAGTCGTTCTTGATGGTGTTCAGGCTCTTCGAGATACCCACCTTCTTGCCTCGCAGGTGCTCCATGCGGTGAATGCCGTCTCGGGCGCGCACCGCCATGCATCCGCCCTCGTGCACCCACGTCGCCCCGAGCAGGACGGTGCGACGGATGTCGGCGTGCACGTGGATCGGCGGGTAGAGGCCGCCGAAGCGGATCAGGTTGTCGAGGTTGTGGACGTAGTGCGGGTACCAGTTGTTCTCCGGAGCATGCCGGAAGTACGCGTATTCGACACCGATCTTCTTGAACTCCTCACGACACCACCCCAGCTCCTGATCGACGTTGTTCGCCGAGACCATCGGGCAGTTCGTGAACCAGACTTCGTTCCAATCCAACGGAACGGTGGTCGAGACCTTTTCTTCGGTCATGGAGTGCCTTCTCCTGGGGATCTGTGGGGATGGGTTGGGGGTTTTGGGTGCTAGGAGCGCAAGCGCGACGGATCGATGTCGTAGGTCCAGGGAAGCTCGGCGTTCCGCCAGCCGTTTCGTCGGCGCTTGCCGTGATCGGGGCTGGTCGGGTCGTCGACCTTGTCGCCCTCGAAGCCGTCGATGATGTTGTAGGTGTTCGTGTAGCCGGCTGCGGCCAGGGCGTTGACCGCCATCGCACTGCGGCCACCGGATCGACAGGTGACGAGGATCAGATCGTCCTTGTCTGCGAACTCCGCCACCTGATCGACGAAGTGCGGGTTCGGCAGCCAGGTCAGCGAACCGGAGGCCGGGTCGAATTCGTCGGCTGCGGTGGCGAGCGGGATGTTCACGGCGTTGGTGGCATGCCCCACGAACACGTACTCGTGTGGGGTCCGCACATCGAGCAGTTTGGCGGTGTCGTCGGCGACCAACAGGTCGTGGGCCTCCTGGGAAGTGACGTAGAGCTCCAAGGTCGTCGTGCGTGCCTCGGACACGTCGTGGGTGGTCATGCTCATCGCTCCTGGTGCGCCGACGCGCCGGGGATTGTTTACACGCGCGAACAACTGCTGCGACAATCCCACGAGACGGGAAGGCTCGACAGGGTCGAAAGGCCCTGTGACGTTCTAGGTGGTGATGATCGCCCGTCGAGCGAACCGTAAGCAGGTGGTCGGCGCCGGACTGCTGCTCGGTCTCGACCTGCTGATCGCCGCCGACATGATCCGCACCGTGACGCTCGATCCGACGCTCGAGAACGTCGCCGCTCTGGGTTTGCTGGTGATCGTGCGGACCTTCCTCTCCTGGTCGCTCATGGTCGAGTTGAACGGCCGCTGGCCGTGGCAGCGCCACGCTGCATCGCAGCCGGAATGACCCCTCCCACCCCGCACTGAGCGACGTGCCTCGACAAGGCCAACGAGCGGATGGACGATGCCGCAGACGCGCGTGCCGACGGCGAGCTCGACAAGGCCGATCGCAGGGAAGGAACCGCCATCCTCAGCCACTTGACGGCTCAGGTGAAGTCGTCAGCCTCGGATCGAGTGCTCGGATGTCGACGCAGCAAGGTGATGGCGACGAAGTACAGCACCGGGACCGAGAAGTAGAGCACGGCACTCAGCGCGGTGGACGCATCGGCAACGACCATGGCCACGGCGTACAGTGCGATCGGCGACGCCGTGAGGGCGAGCCCGAGGCGAGCCCGATGCGTCGTCATGTTCGGCCACAACAACGTCGGGCGCGTGACGGCATACCGGTAGAGCACGAATCGCATCAGGGTGGCCGTGATCAGCACGACGCCGTACAGGTGCATGGCGACCGGTTCGTCGGGGTACTGGCCGAGCACCGACGCTGCGAACGGGATCAGGCTCACCGGGAGCAGGAAGAGCAGGTTCAGCCACACGAGATCGCGGTTGACGACCCGGACGCGGGCGAAGACATCGCGATGGGCGACCCAGAACATGCCCGTGAGCAGGAAGCTGATCACCCAGGCGACGAAGGTGGGACGCAGATCTTCGAGCGCCTGCAACAACGACTGTTCCGGGAGATCCTCCGGGACGGCGATTTCGAGCACCAGGATCGTGATGATGATCGCGAAAACCCCGTCGCTCAACGCAACCACCCGATCGGGGCTGCGCAGCCGTTCCTTGATGCCGTCGGCCTCCACGTCCGGGGACTCCTCGTCACTCATACGGTCATCTTCCATACGGTCATCTTCCCAGACTCGTGGGTGTGCCAAATCGCTCGATTCGGGTGACCACCCACCGACTGGCAACTGCCAAAGTGGTTTCCGACACACCCGCGTGTGATCATCCGCACGCGGCCATGATCGTCGCGTCCGAACGAGACCCGAGGCACCAACATGACGACAGCGCTCCCCATCGACCGACCGTGGTACCGGCAACTGCTCGCCATCGCCGTCGCGATGGGACTCGTCATCGGCCTGCTCGGGCTCGTCTATCTCGGGATCACCGGCGGGTTGACCGACCGGATCTTCGGTGATCCACGGATCGACACCTGGTCCGGAGACTGGTGGTGGATCCCGTTCATCGCGGCCGGCGGGCTGGTGGCGGCGGCGGTGCGCAGCTCGCTGAGCATCACCGATGACGTGCCCGGTGGCGTCGCCGTCATCGAATCCGGCGCGGTCGACCACAAGGTTGCACCGTCGTGGGTCCTTCTCTCGGCCGTCTCAGCGATCGCGGGCGCCAGCCTCGGTCCGTCGTTTGCCCTGGTCATGCTCGGCGGCGGCCTCGGGTCGTGGATCGCCTCGAAGCGGTGGCCCGGAGACGAGACCGCCCGCCTCGACGCGACGATGATGGGCATCTCGGGCGGCTTCGGTGGCGCGTTCACCTCGCCGGGCCTCGGCACCCTGATCGTCAGCGAGCTGGCACCGACACCGAAGGACCGGTACATCGAGTCGATCCTGCCGCAACTGATCGCCGCGACCGTCGCCTTCGCCGTGTTCTTCGGCGTGGTCGGAACGACGTTCCTCAACAGCTTCGCGGTTCCCGTCGACGAATTCGCGAGCTGGCACCTCCTCGTTGGCGCAGGTCTCGGCATCGTGTCGAGCGCGATCATGATCGTGTTCGTCATCATCGTGAAGCTGATCAAGGCGGTCGCAGCGAAGTTGGCGAATCCGTATGTGCGCGGCGCCGTCGGTGGCGGGCTCGTCGGGCTGATCGCATTCGCACTCCCGTTGACCATCGGAGCCGGGAACGACCAACTCACCACGGTGATAGACGAGTCAGCATCGATCAGCATCTGGCTGCTCGTCGCGGTGCTCGTCGGCAAGATGCTGGCGATGGCGATCAGCCTCGCCACGGGCTTCATCGGCGGCAACGTGCTGCCGATGCTCTTCGTGGGCGGGTCCGCCGGCGTCATCGCACACCTCATGTTCCCCGACATCCCGTACGCGATCGCTGTCGGGTGCATGCTGGCGGCCGTCCCAGGGGCGACGATCAAAGCACCGATCGGGCTCACGTTCATCGCCGTGCTCGCCGTGGGCCTCGGTCCACTCACCGCCGCACCGGTCATCATCGCTGTCGCGACGGCATACCTGACGACCTCCACCGTCGTCGCGCTGATCAGGTCACGGCGCGTCGAGGTTCCCGAGCCGCACGCCTGAGCACCCGATGGTGAATGGTCGCGGCGTCGTCAGTCGCGGGGTGCGCTCGGGTGGAGCGTCTGATGCATGGCGACTGCGGCCTCGATGTTGTCGTGGATGTGGCTCCGGTCGGCGAGGTCGAAGAAGCCGTCTCGTTCGAGCACCTCGATCACCTGTGGCTTCACGCGGGCGAGGTGCAGATCGATGCTGTGGTCGATGCCGGCCCGGGCGATCGCGATCAGGACGTCAGCCCCTTCGGTGTCGATGAAGTTGATGCCCTCCATGCTCAGGATCACCCCGTCGAGCCCCGTCGGTTCCTCGACGCGGATCTGGCGGAGACGGTCAGCGAGCGCATCGGCATTGACGAAGAACAGCCCGCCGTCGAACCGGAGGATCTTCAGACCTGGGATCGTCTCACAGTCGTCGTGCTGCTCGAGGTCGTAGAACGCATCGGTCCCGGGCTTGCGCCCCAGCTCAGGGATGTACGGCAGCGCCGAAACCGCGATGAGCCAGATCATCGAGATCCCGACTCCGATGAAGACACCTTGCAGGATGCCGAAGGTCATCACGCCGAGCAGGGCGGCGAGCGCAGCGCCGAACTCGTAGCGTTTGACGGTGATCAGTCGCTTCATCTCGCCGACGTTCATCATGCCGAGCGTCACGGCCTCGATGATGATCGCTCCGAGCACCGCCTCGGGGAGCTTCGAGAAGATCGGCGCGAGGAAGAGCAGGGTCAGGATGACGAAGCCACCCTGGGCGAGGCTCGACACCTGTGACCGCGCCCCGGCGCCGTCGTTGACCGGGCTCTTGGAGAGGCTGCCGTTGTTGAAGATCCCCTGGAACACGCTCGACGACACGTTCGACATGCCCTGGGCGAGCAGTTCCTGGTCGACGTCGATCCGGTAGTTGTGCTTGGTTGCGTACTGGCGCACCCCGGCGGTCGTCACCGAGAACCCGATGAGCACCAGCCCGACCGCTGCCCCGACCACCACCGACCAGTTGTCGAAGATGATCTGCAGATCGGGGAACGACGGATTCGGGAGACCGCGCGGCACATCGGCGATCAGTTCGACCCCGCGGTCGCCGAGATCGAAGACCACGGTTGCGAGAATGCCGAGGACCACTGCGACCAACTCGGCGGGTACCTTCGGAGCGAGGAACTTGAGGCCGAACAACACGACCAGCGCCACGACGCCGACGGCGACCGTGGTCCGGTTGGCATCGGACATGCTCGTCGCCCACTCCCAGAGCTTCTGCCATGTGTTCGAACCCGACTTCTCGGTCCCCGTGAGCTTGAAGATCTCACCGGACACGACGTTGATGGCGACGCCGAAGATGAACCCGGTCAGCACGGCCGCCGAGAGGAACTCGGCGATCCAGCCCATCTTGAGCACAGCCATGATCACGAACAGCAGCCCGGCGACCAGCACGATGGCCGTGGCGATCGCCACTGCGTCCTCGGAGCCCGCCGCTCCGATCGACACGACGGCCGCACCCAGCACCGGTGCGGTCGACGAACCCGGGCCCTGCACCAACTGCTTCGACGTGGTGAAGAGCGCGAACGCGATCATGCCGAACGCCGCGGCGTACAGCCCGTTCTGGACCGGAACGCCGCTCAGCGACGCGTAACCGAGCGAGGTGGGCACCATCAGCGCCCACACCGACAGCCCGGCGATCAGGTCCTTGGTGAGCCACGACCGCTGATACTGGGGGAGCCAGGCCAGGATCGGAACGAACCGCTTGATCGAACTCGTCGCGGGTGTCGACGTGGCCGCTGCCTGGCCGCCCTGTGTGCTCATCCTTCGTCAGCCTTGCGCTTCGGCGTCGTTCTGGATCTCGGCGGTGTCGGCCTCGAGTTGCTTCTCCTCATTGCCATGTCCTGCTCCTTCGATCGGTGAAGTGCCTGATACCGCCATCATGAGGTTTCCTCGCGATCAGTGTGTCGCGTCGGGTCGGCCACAGGAGTCACCGTCGCCAACAACTCCGGGACACTCCCATGCGACGGCGGCACTCAACAGGGCCATAGGACCCTCGGTCGTCCTCCCGTGGTGATCATCTACCGTGGAACGAACGGAGCCTTCCACGCCAGATTCGAACCCCAGCCGACCAGGTCCGAAACGATCGGGGTTGCGACCGGCCGGACCTGACGCGGTGCGCGAGGCCGTGCTCGAGGCCGCAGCGCGACTCTTCGCTGAGCGCGGGGTCGAGCGGGTGTCCTTGCGCAGCATCGCCGAGGCAGCTGATGTCAAGCTGCCGTTGATCGGGCGATACATCGGGCGTCGTAGCGAGCTCATCGATGCCGTGTTCGAGCGGTTGAGTGGGCAGGTCGTCGGCTACGTCGAGGCGAATCCGCTCGAGCCACTCGAGTACGGACGGGACTCGATGCTCGGGCGATGGATGACGATGGTGGCCCACTACACGCTGCATGAAGAGGTTCCTCAACTCGGCGCGATGAACCCCGTGCGATCGCTGGCGGGCGTCTTCGAGACCTCCTTCGACATCGACGCTCGGACGGCGCGACTCAGAGCCGCACAAGTGACGGCCATCAGCCTCGGCTGGCGGCTCTTCGAGGACTACCTCATCGCCTCCACCGAGTTGGACGACTTCAGCCTCGACGAACTCCGACGCGATCTCAATGCGATCCAGCAACTGATCGGGTCGGCTCTGCTCCCCACGCCCGGACGCGGCTGAGCGACTCAAGATCCGCGTTCTCGGGAACGACGCGTTGCGCCAGGGGGCGAGCGGGCGCTGTCTCGGCGGTCTCAGGGTGAGTCGGCCGACGACGGCAGGCGGTCGAACGCGATTCGGAGACCGGGAAGAGCGGCCTGGGCCCAGATCGAGTGCCCGGCCTCGGTGGGGTGGAACAGGTCAGCGGCGAACACGTTCGGGTCTCGGAACGCCTCGTTCGTCTCGGTGACGTCGAGCAGCACCGCGCGTTCGTGCGATGCAACGACGCGCTCGACGCGACGGCACAGCGCTCGGGACCTGAGTCGGAGCACGGTGTCGAGCGGGGGGCGGACCCGCGCCACGTTGCCGAGATCTCCGATGTTCGCTACGGCCACGACCGGTGCCGCAGCGAGGAGTCGGCGGAGGACTTCGTCGAGCCGTGCCTCGAACCGTTGTGCCGGTGTTGCATGGACGGCATCGTTCGACCCGACCGCCAGGACCACCAGATCGGGATCGAGACCGATGGCCTCGTCCAGTCTCTCCGCCACGTCAGCGATGCGAGAGCCGCTGACCGCCAACGAGATGACCTCCACTCTTCGAGGTGGATCGAGTCGAACAAGGGCTTGGTGCAGCCAGACGCCGGACCGATCGGCGACACCGGGTGCCGTGAGGGTGCTGTCGCCCAGCGCGACGAGACGGATGGGCGATCCTCGAAGGTCGCCGACCGCGCCGGATGCGTCGATCTCGTCGAGGGCGGGAAGCCTGCGGTGGGCGGTCCACACGACTTCGACAGCGAGTCCCCCCATCATCACGGCCACAGCGATCCCGACCCGTTCGGGCGTCGCGACCGCAGGGATCGCTCGGAGGGCATCCACGGGGATGCGGTCCGCGATCGAGCCGGGGGACCGCTGACTTCGGACCTGGCGGCCGAACACGGCGAGGCGGGTGTCAGGACTTCTCACCACGGGCCCTTGGTACGACGGTGAGCACCGTGAACGCAACCTGTTTGTCCGTCGACGGGCCTACCATCGGGAGATGTACGAGTTCGAGGCGGAACTCTGGCTGTGGGACGGCGATGCTGCGTGGCACTTCCTCACCGTTCCCGAAGGAGTGTCCGACGACCTCGAGGCCCGTACCGACGGTCGTCGGCGAGGATTCGGCTCGGTGCGGGTTCGGGTGACCGTGGGTTCGACGACCTGGTCGACCTCGGTCTTCCCTGACTCCAAACGTCAGGCTTACGTGCTCCCGGTGAAGCAGGCGGTGCGCACGGCCGAGTCGATCGGCCTGGGAGATGGGGTCGCGGTCAGCCTCGACCTGGTCGATTCCTGAACGGTCTCAACAACCCGGGGGTCAGAACTGGCGCTTGAGCTGGGTCCGGAGCTTGTCGTCGCGCCAGTACGAGCCGGCGTACGAGCCGACCGGCGTCCACTTGGGCTCGTGGGCGGCGGTGACCTCGTCGCCCATGACCGTGACTCGTTGGATGACCCGCTCGCCCTCGAAGTCGTTGAGGACGTAGTGCTGGGTGCAGCGGTTGTCCCACATGGCGATCGTGCCGGCGCTCCAGCGGTACCGAACCGTGAACTGCGGCTCCTGCACCCAGCGGGTCAGATGGGAGAGCAGCATCTCTGACTCGTCGTGGCTCAACTCGACGATGCGCCGAGTGAAGTGTTCGTTGACGAACAGCGACTTGCGGCCGGTCTCGGGATGCACCCGCACGACCGGGTGGATGTGCATCTTGTCGGGCACGAGGTGTGCGCTTGCGTCGTGGAGCGCCGAGAGTCCGTCGCACAGGTCCTTCATCGGGTCGCTCAACTCGTCGTACGCCTTGTAGGCGTTGGCCCAGAGCGTGTCGCCTCCGACCTCCGGGCACGTCACCATGTGGAGGATCGCGAACCGCGACGGATGGGGTTCGAAGGTGATGTCGCTGTGCCACTCGTCGGCGACGCCGCCGCGCCCGTCGGTCGCCCTGAGCTCGAAGAACTCGGGCCGCTCGGACTCGAGGTCGAGATTCGGGTGCGACTCGAGCTCGCCGAAGTGGCGCCCGAAGGCGATGTGCTCGTCGGGGCTGAGGTGCTGGTCGGGGAAGAACAGCACGAGGTGTTCCACGAGGAGGTCGTGGATCTCCTTGGCGCCCGCCTCGTCGACGTTCGCGAGCGACTTCCCGCGTAGCTCGGCACCGAGCGACCCGGACACCCGAGACACCTCCCAGCGGTCGAAGTTGGCGGCAGTCACCTCGTCTGTCTACACCTCCAGGTCTGGTGAACGCGGGGGGCAGCGACGGCATCGTGCACGAAGTCGTTCAGAGGAGCGCTTCGGCCTCGTCGGCGGTGGCCGTGACACCGTCTTCCTGAGCGATCCGAGCGGCGAACGATCGGGCCCGCTCTGCGTAGCCGTGCTCGACATCCATCACTGACCGCAACGCGCCGGCCAGGTCGTGCTGGCGCCGCACCCAGGTGCCGGTACCGAGCGCCACCTGGCTCTTCGCGTGGCTGACCTGGTCGAAGATGCACGGAACGATCACCGATGGCACCCCGGCCAGGAGCGCAAGGCTGTTGGTCCCGTGTGCGCCCGAATGCACGATGGCCGCAGCATGTTCGAGCAGGGGAGCCAAGGCGATGAAGCGTCGGACCAGGTGCTGCGGACCTGCGACGGCCGAGATGCGTCGTGCGAGCTCGTCGTTCGACGCGAGGAAGACGCCGCGAGCGCCGCGCGCATCGAGTGCTGACAGGGCATTGTCGAAGACCTCAGGGCGGGCCGATGCAGCGCTGGTGCCGAGGGTGACGATGACCGGGGCTTCGCCGGCTGCGAGGTAATCCTGCACGTCATCGTCGAGGTGTCCGCCGTCCGGGCCGTTCCAGGGCGTGAACCCCACGAGGCGATAGTTGTCGGGCCAGTCGGGCTGATGCTCGACGTAGGCGGACGGCACGAGTCCGAGATTCGAGGTGCGGGAGAGGCGTCCGTCGATCACGTTCCACCCGTCGGTCGGGAGCCCGAGCCGTTGACGGAACTCACGGAAGGCGACTGCCCCGGTCAATCGGTCCGATGACTTCGACGTCGCGAAGCGAATCAAGGTCCGATTGACCCGCCGTCCGAGGTAGGGCATGCCGACCAGCGCGACGTGTTCGGACGGCAGGATCATCGGAAACAGATCGCCGACCAACACTGGGACCCCGCGTCGGTCGGCCGACATCGAACCGACGACCGAAGCGGCCGGATGGGAGATCAGCAGGTCAGCGTCGGCGATCTCGGCGTCGACAGCCTCGTACAGGGTCTCGAGATGGGGGATGGTGAACACGCCGAAGTACAGGCGCAGCAGCATCGCCCCACCGAGCCTGCTGCCCCAACGGTCGACATAGGCAGCGTGTTCGTCGAGCGGCGTGGCACTGAAGTCCGTGCCCGAGTGCACACGCCGGAACGGCTCACCTTCGAAGAGCGGGTGATACTCGCGTGGCACGACGTAGACGACGTCGTGCCCTCGTCGCGACAGCTCGCTCGCGATCGGGACGTAGGGGAAGACGTCGCCCCGGTAGGCCATCGAATACACGACGATCTTCGCCATGCCCCAGCTTCTCATGGACTCCTGCGATCGAACCGTGGATCGGTTCGAGGCCGAACTCTGGACCGACCTCGACGACCACGCTCCTGTTGTGCTCGAACTCGTCGTTCACTGAGGTGCACAGGAAATGGCCTTGGGAATGTTTCACCAGGTGAAATAGTTTGTCCGGGTGATGCCCCCGTCTGATCCGACCACCACCCGTTCAGATGGTGACCTCGAATCGGTAGCGCATCTCCGGGTCGCGGTCGCCCGGCTCGGTCGCCTGCTCCGTCAGCAGGCCGGCGACAGTCTTTCGCCCACGTTGCAGTCGGCGCTGGTCACCATCGACCAGCGAGGCCCGTTGTCGCTCGGCGACCTCGGCGCAGCCGAACAGATCGCCCCTGCAACCGTCACGAAGATCGTCGGCCGTCTGACCGACGACGCGCTGGTCCGTCGCTCCTCCGATCCGTTGGACGGCCGGGTGACCCTCGTGTCGCTGACGTCCGCGGGCGCGCGGCGTCTTGCCTCGAGCCGTCAACGGCGGACGGCATGGCTGGCGGAACGTCTGGCCGTCGAGGATGCGCCGAGCGCCCAAGACCTGCAGACCGCCGTCGAGGTGCTGGAGTGGCTGGTCGAACCCCGGGCTGAAATCCGATGACTCGCCTCCGGATCGCTACCGGTGAGACCTTCCGGTCACTCCGCACTCGCAACTTCCGGCTCTTCTTCGTCGGGCAACTCGTGAGCCAGGCCGGCACCTGGATGCAGTCCGTCGCCATCATCTTCGTGGTGCTCCGACTGAGCGACGACGGCGTCGCCCTCGGAGTCGCGACCGCCGCCCAGTTCCTCCCCGTGCTCGTCCTCGGAGCGTGGGCAGGGGTGGTCGCCGATCGGGTCGACTGCCATCGATTCCTGCTCGTCACCCAGTCGGCGTTCGCGGTGGTGGCCGTGGCTTTCACCGTCCTCACCTTCGCCGACGCCGAGACGCTGCCGCTGATCTACCTGTTGTCCGGCCTGTTCGGCATGGTGACCGCACTCGACAACCCCTCACGCCGGGCACTCGTGGTCGAGTTGGTCGCCGAGACCGACGTTCCCAACGCCGTTGGCCTCAACAGCGCGCTGATGACCGGGTCTCGGGTCATCGGGCCTGCAGCGGCGGGGCTGCTGATCACCACCGCCGGACCCGAGTGGTGCTTCCTCGTGAACGCCGTCACCTATGCCGCCGTGTTGATCGCGCTCGCTCGGATCGACCGCTCCGAACTCCGCTCGCCGCCGCGGGTCGCACGAGAGAAGGGCCAACTCCGTGACGGCTTCCGCTACGTCTGGGCCACTCCCGAGCTCAGGCTCCCGCTGGTGCTGTTGGCCGTCATCGGCACCTTGTCCTTCGAGTTCCAGGTCACGCTGCCGCTGCTCGCCGAACGCAGTTTCGGAGGCGACGCCGGAACGTTTTCGATGCTGTACTCCGCAATGAGCGTCGGCGCCGTGATCGGGGCGCTCACCGTCGCGCGCCGAACCGACGTCGGCACCCGCTTCCTCGCTGTCAGCGCCATGTGGATGGCAGGGGCCATGGGCATGCTCGCCATCGCCCCCAACGAATGGTTCGCCCTCGCCGCGATCGTGCCGGTCGGGCTGACCTCGATCTTCCTCATCTCCGGCTCCAACACGGTGATCCAGTTGCGCGCCGATCCGTCCATGCGTGGCCGCGCCCTCGCGCTCACCGCGGTGGTGTTTCTCGGCAGTACGCCGATCGGCGGACCGATCGCCGGCGCAGTTTCCGAATACCTCGGCCCTCGTGCTGGGATCGCGATGGGTGCGGCGGCGTCGGCGCTCGCTGCGCTGTGGACGATCTCGTCGTTGCGCCGGCTCGAAGCAGGCGAGCCGGACCCGGCACCCCGCATCGCGCCACTCAGGGCCCCGGCCATCGTCCGCTCCTGATCTGATCGACCCAAAAGCCCGGATCCTTGTTGCCCTCCTGCCAACTATTGGCGCGAGAGCAACGAAGATCCTGGAAGCTTCGAGCTGCATCGACGGGCTAGCGTCGCTGGTTCCTCGATCTCGAACCTCTGGAGTCCATCGTGCGTGAAGCCGTCTTCGTTTCCTACGCCCGGACCGGGCTGGCCAAGTCGGGCCGCGGTGGCTTCAACGCCACACCGACCATGACGCTGGCGGCGCACGCCATCAAGCACGCCGTCGACCGCTCGGGCATCGACCCCGAGACCATCGAGGACGTCTACCTCGGCAACGGTGCGCACGGCGCCGGGAACCTCGGTCGCCTCGCCGGTCTCCTGGCGGGCCTCCCCGAGACCACCGCCGGATCGACCATCCAGCGCCACTGCTCGTCGGGACTCAACTCCATCGCTCTGGCCGCCAACTACATCAAGCAGGACGGTGCCGATGCCGCGGTTGCCGGCGGAGTCGAGTCGATCTCGATGCGCAACCCGGGCTTCGGTGGCAGCGCGAACATGGACCCCCGGCTGCACGAGATGTACCCCGCCATCTACATGGCCATGATCGAGACCGCCGACATCGTGGCCGAGCGGTACAAGGTCGCCCGCGACTACCAGGACGAGTACGCCCTCCGGTCCCAGCAGCGCACCGCAGCCGCCCAGGAAGCCGGGCTGTTCGACGACGAGATCGTCCCGTTGGACACGCACAAGAAGGTCGTCGACAAGGAGACCGAAGAAGAGTCGATGGTCGACGTCACCGTCGACCGTGACGAGTGCAACCGCCCGTCGACCACGCTGGAAGGGCTTGCGAGCCTCGCTCCCGTTCGGGGCGAGGGCAACTACGTCACCGCCGGCAACGCCAGCCAGCTGTCCGACGGCGGAGCTGCCGTCGTGATGATGTCCGACGAGGCCGCATCGAAGGCCGGGGTCGAGCCGCTCGGCGCGTTCAAGGGGTGGGCCGTCGCCGGCTGTGCTCCCGACGAGATGGGCATCGGCCCGGTGTTCGCCGTCCCGAAGCTGCTCGCCCGCCACGGACTCACCGTCGACGACATCGACCTGTGGGAACTCAACGAAGCGTTCGCCAGCCAGTGCCTCTACTCCCGTGACACCCTCGGCATCGATCCCGAGAAGTACAACGTCAACGGCGGTTCGATCTCGATCGGACACCCCTTCGGCATGACCGGGACTCGCTGTGCAGGACACATGCTGCTCGAGGGCAAGCGTCGAGGCGCCAAGCTCGGCGTCGTCACGATGTGTGTCGGTGGCGGCATGGGCGCCGCCGGCCTCATCGAGATCTACTGATCCAGCACATCCACATCACCGGGGGGTGTCGAAACGATGGCCAAGGGCTATCTCATCGCTCACATCAGGGTTCACGATCCTGAGAAGTTCGAGCAGTTCAAGTCGATGTCCGGGCCGGCCATCGCCGACCATGGCGGCACGATCCTGGTTCGGAATCCGGGCGCGGATCACCGCGAGGGCGAACTCCGCGGTCTGACGATCGTGATCGAGTTCGAGAGTCTCGACGCGGCCAGGGGGTTCTACGAGTCCGAGGAGTACACCGCGGCCAGGTTGGTGCGCGAGACCGCGGCCGACACGGATCTGTTGCTCGTCGAGGGCCTCTGAGGCGTCGCGTCCTGCGCCCCGTGCGCCTCTCCCGTCCGCGTTGCACTCAGCGAGGGTCGCAGGGGTCGTCCTCGCGCCCGAGCAGCACTGCGTGTGCAACCGCTCAGTCACCGAGGATCGGCTGAGCGAGGCGGATGGCCTCGGGACAACCTTCGTCCCAAGGCAGGGCGCCCGTCGGGTCGGGCCAGATGAACTGCTGCAGCCGCCACGGCTGATCGCCCGACACCGAAACGATCGTCGGGACCAGGCGGGCATTGGCTTCGGGGTCGAGGTCGAGGAGGACGGCCGGGAGGTCGTTGTCGAGCAGGCCGACGAACGCCACGCCGGACGGCAGCTCGATGCCGGCTTCGTACTGCGCCACCAGCAGTTCGAGCAGTCCCCGCGCCTGTGCAGGTTGGAGGCCGCACACCACGATCTCGGGTCGGGCGTACGCTCCTTCGAGTCCGAAGGTGTGGGTGTAGCCGGCTCCTCCAGGAGCGGTGCTGTCGGCGGGTCGTACTGGCACCGCACCCCATCCTCGTTCGTCGAGCATCCACTGGATCTTCTCGGCGTGGGTCATCGGCTCGTACTCGAGGTCGCCCATCGGCTCAGCCTCGCATGAACTCGGCTGAAGCTGCGACGTCGTTGCGCGGAGCACGTCGTGATCTCGGGGCTGGGTACGATCACCCAGTGCCCGCATGTCCTCGGGGACCGATCCCGTGATCGCCGAGGTCAGCGATCCTGCGACCGGCTCCACCCGTGCGACTGCCGAGTCGGGTGCAACTCCGTCTCGATGGTCCACGCCGGCACTGACGGTCGTCTGCGTCGCGGCCTACGTCGCCGTCCAGTTCCGGTACCTCCGGCCTCCCATGACCGAAGACGCCATGACCTACATCGAGGCTGCGACCGCATTCCCCGACCTGGCCAACGACCACTGGTCCCTCCGCATCGGGCTGCTGCTGCCACTTCGTGTGTTGCTCGAGGCGTTCGGGCCGAGCGAGGTCGCCTACTACGCGATACCCGTCGCAGCCGGGGCAGCGCTTGCGGGGTCGACCTTCCTCGTGGGCGCAGCGCTGTTCGGGCGGAGCGTCGGCATCGCCTCGGTGATCGTCCTGGTGTCGTCCAACTGGTTTCTGAGCTACTCGTCGGCGTTGCTCCCCGACCACGTGGCCGCTGCGCTGGTGACGACGGCCGCGGCGGTGATGCTGTCGACTCGTCCGTCGAGTCGCCGGGCCGGACTGGCGCTTCTCTGCATCGGGGGCCTGCTCGGATGGGCCTACCTCGTGCGCGAGTTCACCTTGCTGCTGTTCCCACCGGCCTACCTGTTCATCCGATCTCAGTTCGGGGCGTCCGGAGTGCGAAGGGCCGCCCTGCCGGTGGTGGTCGTGTTCGTCGCCGAGCTCGTCCTCAACACGGCGATCCACCGGAATCCGCTGGCCCGATGGTTCGTCGCGGGAGGGCACGACGAGGTGGTCGACCGGATCGAAGCGCCGGGGTCACGACTGGACGCGATCACTCGCTTCCCCGACGCGGTGTTCGGCGGAGCGGGGACCTTCGGCATCGGGCTGCTCCTCGTGCTGTCACTGTTCAGCTGCGTCGTGCTCGGTCGACATCGCGCGTTCCTGTGTGGCTGGATCGGGGCGTACCTGGTCCCGCTCACCCTCGCATCCGGGCTGGTCTCGCCCGACCTCAAGCTGTTCCGGTCGCAGCTCCTCCGGTACTGGACCCCGGTGCTGCCGGCCATCATCGTCGGCGGGCTCGGAGTGCTCGCGGTGGTCGCGAGAGCGATCTGCGAGGCGGGCGGTCTACGGCCGCGGGCCGCGGTGCGCGTGGGAGGCGTCGTGGTCCTGTTGATCGCGGTGTTCGCAGCGGTGCGAGCTGACGAAGGTGTGGCTGCGGCGGACATCTACGAACGCAACGGGGCGACGCAGCTCGACGAGTTGCGGGCATGGCTGGTGACCGAAGGTGCCGATGTCGAAGTGCTGTGGACCGACAGCCAGACCGCCAGGGTGATGCCGCTCGTCGTTCGCTCGGCCGCCGGCGAGCTGCTGTGGGACGGCGAGGTTCGGGCCTTCAACTCGGCCGAGGACCCCCTGGCGTTTGCCCCACCGGCCTCGTTCGAGCCGGGCCAGGTCATCGTCTTCTACCCGTTCGGCTACCTGGGGCGCATCGACTCGTGGTCGGCCATTCCGGCCCACATCCGACAGCTGCAGCCGGGGTGGGAATCGGTGCTGCAGCGCAGGGACGACACGCTCCTGATCTATCGGATCGGGTGAGCGCTGCCCGGCGCCAGCTCTTCAGGTCGTCGGAGCGAAGGTCTCGAGCGCATCCCAGTCGACCTCGCCGTATCCGCCACCGGCTTTGAGCGGCTGGATGCAGACGTGGGTGGCGCCGGCGTCTCGGTGGGCATTGATTCGGTCGTTGATCGCATCGGCGGTACCCCACGGGACCAGTGCGTCGCACAGCCGGTCGGACCCGCCGCCTTCGAGGTCTGACTCGTCGAAGCCGAGCCGGAACCAGTTCCTGAAGTAGTTCGGAAGCGTGATGTACATGCTGAGCGCCCCGCGGATGGCTGCACGTGCCGCGTCGGCGTCGGTGGTCAGACAGATCTTCTGCTCGACGTCGAGCATCTTGTCGGGTCCGAGCGCGGCCGCAGCGATGGCGGTGTGCTCGGGGATCGTCCAGTACGGATGCGCTCCGTCGGCGGCCGACGCCGCCAACTCGAGCATCTTCGGCCCCAGTGCCGCCAGCACCGTCGCCGGCTCCTCGGCCGGCGCCACCGCCATGTAGAACGACTCGGCCATTCCGGTCAGGTAGTCGCGCATCGACGTGAGTGGCTTCGAATAATCGAGCTTGCGCACGCCGGCGACGAGGGGCGCATGTGAGACGCCGAGACCCAGCAGGAAGCGTCCGCCCGATGCCTCGGCGAGGGTGAGCTGTGCCTGCTTCATCGCGCCCGGGTGACGGTGGAAGATGTTGGCGATCCCCGTGGCCACCACCAGGTGCTCGGTCTCCTGGAGGAGGAGCGCGGCGTGGGCGAACGGGTCGCGGCCGAGGGTCTCGGGGATCCACAGGGCGCCGTAGCCGAGCGCCTCGAGCCGCTGTGCGTACGCCACCGCTTCGGCGGCCGTCATGCCCTCGGTGAAGTGCCACACGCCGGTCGAGCCGATGCGTTCTGCGATGGGATGCATCACGACTTCGTAGCACGATGCGGCGGCAGGCCCGCCAGGCGGTGTGCGAATCTGAGGCGATGCCGACGATCTCCTATGCCCGGCGGGTACGCAACCAGGCCGACGCGGCTCCGAGTGCACCCGCCCTGACCGTCGTCGACGACCGGACGCTGAGCTGGCGCGAGCTGGTCGACGAGTCCGAGGTGGTGGCACGTCGCCTGGTTGCTGCGGGCGCGGCAGTCGGCGACCTGGTCACGATCGCCGAGCCCAACTCCGTCGAGTTCGTGACGGCGTTGATCGCCTGCTGGATGATCGGAGCGACGCCCCAGCCGGTGTCGTCGAAGCTGCCCGCGCGCGAGATCCGCGAGATCGTCGATCTCGCCGACCCCGCAGTGACCATCGGCGTCGACGCCACGATCGAACTCGGCCGAGCACGGCTCGAAGCCGTCGACCACGTCGTCGGCGTCGAGCTGCCCGACGACGTCGTGTCGCCGTCGTGGAAGGCACCGACCTCGGGCGGGTCGACGGGACGACCGAAGCTGATCCTGGCGGGGAGCGGTTCGACCATGGAGGACGACGCCGTGCCGGGGTTCTGCCTCCCTGGCGGCACCATGGTGATGCCCGGCCCGCTGTACCACAACGGTCCGCTCGTCTGGGCGGTGCAACAACTCCTGCACGCCGGACATCTGGTCCTGCTCCAACGCTTCGATGCGGCGGCCACGCTCGGGGCCATCGAGCGGCATGCGGCCAGCTCCATCTACGTGGTCCCGACGATGATGCAGCGGATCTGGCGGCTGCCCGACCACGTGCGCGCGGGACACGACGTGTCGAGCCTGCGCATGGTGTGGCACCTCGCTGCTCCGTGCCCCGCCTGGCTGAAGGAGGAGTGGATCAGCTGGCTCGGACCCGAGAAGATCTTCGAGCTGTACGCAGGAACCGAGGCCCAGGCCGCCACCATCATCACCGGATCCGAGTGGCTCGAGCACCGTGGCTCGGTGGGCAAGCCCTTCGCCGGCGAGATGAAGATCGTGCGTGACGACGGCAGCGACGCCGATCCCGGCGAGCAGGGTGAGGTCTTCATGCGACCACCCGACCCCGACACCCCGACGTACGCATACGTCGGCGCCGAGAGCACCCGGCTCGACGGAGGCTGGGAGTCACTCGGCGACATGGGTTGGATGGACACCGACGGGTATCTCTATCTCGGCGACCGCAAGAAGGACATGATCCTCAGCGGCGGAGCCAACATCTACCCTGCCGAGGTCGAGGCGGCCATCGACCGGCATCCACGGGTCGTGTCCTGTGCCGTGATCGGCGTCGACGACGACGATCTCGGACAGCGGATCCACGCCATCGTCCACGCCGACGGCGAGGTCACCGATGACGACCTCCGCGTCCACCTCAGCGAGGAGTTGGTTCGCTACAAGATCCCGCGGACCTTCGAGTTCGTCGACGAGCCGGTCCGCGACGACGCCGGCAAGGTTCGGCGTTCGGCGCTCGCAGCCGATCGGAGCGTTCCGGAGCCCTGAGCCGGCGGCTGTTCCGCAATTCGACGATTCATCCGGCATCGCGGACCGACTGAGCGCGGGTAACTACGCTCGGCGCCGATGCGTCAGCCGGGGACCTCGGTCGATTCCGCAGAGCGCCGGACCCTCGACATATTCGTGATCAGTCTGGCGGTGCTGCTGATCGAGATCAGCTTCACCCGGGTCATCTCGTTCAAGCTCTTCTACTACTACACGTATCTGGCCATCGGTCTGGCCCTGCTCGGGATCGGCAGCGGCGGCGTGCTGGTCGCCACCTCGAAGCGGCTCCGCGCCCAGTCGACCGAAGCCATCATCCGTTGGGGAAGTGCACTCGGAGCGATCGGCACGATCGTCAGCTACCTGATCGTCGCGCAGACCAACATCGCCACGGTCACGTTGTGGAACTACTCACGCGACTCCGCCGTCAACATGGTGAAGCTGCTCTGGATCAGCTTCGCCCTGTCGATTCCGTTCGTGATCGCCGGGGTCCTGATCTCGGTGATCCTGGGGCGAGGAGCGAGCCGCGTCGGGCGCCTCTACTTCTACGATCTGCTCGGCGCCGGGACTGCATGCCTGTTCGTCGTGTGGTTGCTCGAGCACCTGGGCCCACCGGCGACGATCGCGTTGGCGGGCACCATGCTGGCTCTGCTCTGCGTGCGGAACTCCGTGGCCGAACACGTGCCTCGCACGGCGGTCCTGGGCCTGCTCATCGCCGGGCCCCTCGCGGCCATCGCGATCTGGCCGACGCTGGTACCCGACGTCGAGGTCGACGACATCAAGCAACTCGAAGGCGACACGGTCTTCTCGGCGTGGAACCCGATCTTCCGCGTCGATGCCCAAGAGCTTCCCGATCGGCTGCTGCTCTACCACGACGGGTTGCTGGGCTCGGCGATCTACCGCTACGACGGCGACCCAGCGTCGCTCGCGCGGTTCGACGAAGATCTGCGAGCGTTCCCCTTCGCGGTGGCCGGCGAGCAGGCCGACGTCCTGATCATCGGGGCCGCGGGTGGCAACGAGGTGCTGGCGGCCCTGCGCTTCGACGCCGCCCAGATCGATGCGGTCGAATTGAACCCGGTCACCCATCGCATGGTCACCGACACCTTCGCCGACTTCGCCGGCCACATCGCCGATCTTCCCAACGTCGACTACATCCAGGGCGACGGCCGAACCTTCGTGGCGCGCAGCGACGACACCTACGACGTGGTGTGGTTTCCCGCACCCGACAGCTACTCGGCCCAGAACGCCGCCACGGCCGGTGCGTTCGTCCTCTCCGAGTCCTACCTGTACACCGAGGAGATGATGGTCGATGCGCTCGAGCATCTGACCGAGGACGGGGTCCTCGCCGCACAGTTCGGCGAGGTCGACTTCGATCTGAAGCCCAACCGGACCTCTCGGTACCTGAGTACGGCTCGGGCCGCGCTCGCATCGATCGGCGTCGACGACCCGAGTGCACACATCGCGCTGCTGACCGTGCCGAATGATCTCGGTGCGTCGCGTGTGTCCACGATCCTCGTGAAGCGAACGCCGTTCTCACCCGAAGAGGTCGAGCGTCTCGCCGACCGGGCGGCCCTCGTGCCCGAGGCCCGCGTCGAACACCTGCCCGGCGGCGAATCGCGCCCGGGCGTCGCCACCGACATCATCACGCTCGGCGACGACGACCTCGATGCGTTCCTCGCCGACTACCGCTACGACGTGTCGTCCATCACCGACGACGGCCCGTTCTTCTGGAGCTTCGCTCGACTGGGTGACGTGATCACCGATTTCGGCGAACCCCTGCGCTCGGTCGACCTCGAGGACTCGGCGGGCGAGCGGGTGATCATCCTGCTGCTCGTCGTCTCGGTCCTGTTCGCGTTGCTCTTCCTTCTCGTACCGTTCGTCATGGTCCGCGACACGTGGAAGGCCCTCCCGAACAAGGGTCGCTCGGGCCTCTACTTCGCAGCCCTCGGCCTCGGCTTCATCCTGTTCGAGATCGCCCTCATCCAGCGGCTGGTGCTGTTCCTCGGCTACCCGACCTATTCGCTGACCGTCACCCTCGCCTCGTTGCTGATCTTCACCGGCGTCGGTGCGCTGCTCAGCGAGCGGCTCCCGGTCGATCCGCGCCGTACCGTGCCGATCCTGGCCACTGCGGTGGTCGGCTTGACAGGCGTCTACCTCTTCGTCCTCCCCTCGATCATCGATGCCCTGCTCGACACCTCGCTGTTGGTGCGGGTGGTCGTCACGTTCGTGCTGCTCGCACCCCTCGGATTGTGTCTCGGGACATTCATGCCGCAGGGCCTCCGTGCCGTGTCGGCGATGTCGTCACACACCGAGACCTACGTCGCATGGGGGTGGGCGGTCAACGGCTTCGCCTCGGTCACGGGTTCGGTCCTGACGACCCTGCTCGCCATGACGTTCGGGTTCAGCGTGGTGTTCGTCGTGGCGATGCTGATCTATCTCTTCGCGCTGCTGGTGCTGAGGACCATGCTGGGTGGCGCGACCGGTCTCGCCCCCGGCACCGAGATCGTGCTCGACGAGTCCGACGCCGATCCGGCCCGGGACCCGCTGCCCGTCTAGCCACCCGCGCCGACCGGACCTGCACGAACCGCCGATCCGCGCCATCATGGGCGTCTATGGCGAACATCATCAAGAGCCCGTTGCCCGACGTCGTGATCCCCGACGTCACGATCACCGACTACGTCCTCGGAAAGGCGGACGAACTCGCTGATCAACCGGCCATCACCGACACGAGCGGTCGCGGCTACACCTTCGGTGAGCTGAAGCAGGCGATCAGGTCCTTCGGCGGCGGTCTCCAGGCTCGCGGATTCGGCCCTGGGCACACGCTTGCGATCATGGCGCCCAACCTCCCCGAGTATGCAGTGGTCTTCCACGGCGTCTGCCTGGCGGGTGGCACCAACACGACGCTCAATCCCTCCTACACCGCCGATGAGATCCGTCATCAGCTCCAGGACTCCGAGGCGGAGGTCATCGTCACGACCGAGGCGTTCCTCGACGTCGCACGCGACGCGATCGAGGGCACCGAGGTCACCGAGATCGTGACGATCGAGGGCGTCGAGGGAACCACTTCGCTGGCCTCGATGATGGGCGAGCCGATCGACCAGGTACCGGTCGACGTCGCCGAGCATGTTGCCGTGATGCCCTACTCGTCGGGCACCACCGGCCTCTCCAAGGGTGTGATGCTCACGCATCGGAACCTGGTGGCCAACATCGAGCAGTGCAAACACGTGTTGGTCTACGAGCCCGGCGAGGTGGCGATCGCAGCGCTTCCGTTCTTCCACATCTACGGCATGCAGGTCCTGATGAACGCCCTGCTCAAGGACGGCGTGCGCGTCATCACGATGCCGCGGTTCGACTTCGGTGAGGCGCTCACGGTCATCCAGAACGAGAAGGTGACCCGGTTCTACGCCGTACCGCCGATGGTGTTGGCGCTCGCGAAGCAGCCCGCCGTCGACCAGTTCGACCTGTCCTCGCTGAAGATGATCTTCTCGGGCGCCGCCCCCCTTGGCGCCGATCTCGCCCTCGAGGCAGCGGCGCGTGTCGGTTGCCCGGTCGTCCAGGGGTACGGCATGACCGAACTCTCGCCCGTCAGCCACGCGACCCCACCCGATGGCTTCGTACCCGGTTCGTCGGGCATCACCATCAGCAACACCGAGTGCCGTCTCGTCGATGCCGGCGGCAACGACGCCGAGCCCGGTGGCCGAGGTGAGCTGTGGGTGCGTGGGCCACAGGTGATGAAGGGCTACTTCGGCAACGAATCGGCCACGGCGTCGACGATCGACGACGACGGATGGCTCCACACCGGCGACGTCGCCGAGTTCGACGCCGCAGGCAACATCGCCATCGTCGACCGAGTGAAGGAGCTCATCAAGTACAAGGGGTTCCAGGTCCCGCCGGCCGAGCTCGAGGCCCTGCTGATCTCGCATCCCGAGATCGCCGACTGCGCGGTCATCGGAGTGCCCGACGACGAGGCCGGTGAGCTGCCGAAGGCCTTCGTCGTCGGCGATCTGACCGAAGACGAGGTGAAGGACTTCGTCGCGGAGAAGGTCGCTCACTACAAGCAGATCCGCCTCGTCGAGTTCATCGACGAGATCCCCAAATCGGCCAGCGGCAAGATCCTCCGCCGCTTCCTCAGGGACGGAATCCCCGAGGACTGAGACCCGAGTCCGCAGTGCCGGTCAGGCGCGGTGGCGGTCCTGATCGGCCAGACTCGGTGGGTGAGCGACGGCGACACCTACACCCATGGTCACGACGCGGCGGTCCTGCGCTCGCACAGCCAACGCTCTGTCGAGAACTCCGCGGCCTACCTGCGTCCACATCTCCGACGCGGGCAGTCGCTCCTCGATGTGGGCTGTGGGCCGGCGACGATCACGGCCGAGTTCGCGGCCATCGTCGGCCCCGGTCAGGTCGTCGGCATCGAGATGAACGACGACATCGTCGAGACGGCGCGACGAACCTGCGCGGACGCCGGAGTCGAGGTGGAGGTCCGCCGTGGTGACGTCTACGCACTCGAGTCCGACGACGACACCTTCGACGTCGTCCATGCCCATCAGGTCCTCCAGCACCTGTCCGACCCGGTGAAGGCGCTTCGCGAGATGCGACGGGTCTGTCGACCAGACGGGCTCGTGGCGTGTCGCGATGCCGACTACGGGTCGTTCCACTGGTGGCCGCCCGAGCCCCGCATCGACCGATGGAACGACGTCTATCACCGCGTGACGGTGCACAACCGCGCTCAGGCCGACGCCGGGAGATGGCTGCGCAGTTGGGCTCTGTCCGCCGGCTTTGCCGAGGTCGACACCTCGGGCTCGATGTGGGCCTTCGCCACTGCGGAACAGCGAAGCTGGTGGGCCGAGCTGTGGGCCGATCGATCGTCGCCGGGCTCGTCGTTCGCCGATCAGGCGATCGAGTACGGCTTCGCCACCGAGGCCGATCTCGCCGAGATCGGTGCCGGGTTCTCTGCCTGGGCCGCTGATGATCGAGCCGTGTTCTTCGTGCCTCACGGTGAGATCCTCTGTCGGCCGTGAGCGACGAGCTCCGATTCGACATCGTCGATCCGCTCGATGCCGGCGCGATCGCCGCCGTCGAGGCGTACTTCGCCGAACTGAACACTCGCTTCCCGGGCGGGTTCGACGGTGAAGGTGCGATCGAAGCGGATGCGGCAGGGTTGCGTCCTCCGGGTGGGGCGTTCGTGCTGGCCCGGCTCGGTGACCAGATCGCCGGTTGTGGTGGGGTGCACTCGTTCGAGCCAGCGATCGGTGAGATCAAGCGCATGTGGGTCGACCCGCGCCACCGTGGCAGAGGAGTGGGCGTCGCCGTCCTCGACGAGCTCGAGCGACTGAGTTCGGCGCTCGGCCATCGCGTGGTCCGCCTCGACACCAACGAGAACCTGCCCGAGGCGCTCGCGATGTATCGGTCGCGCGGCTACGTGGAGATCGAGCGCTACAACGACAACCCCTACCCGACGCACTTCTTCGAGAAGGCGCTGGTGGGCGTCTTCAGATCGTGAGGACGGTCCGGAGGCCCGTCCCGCTCTTCATGTCGTCGAAGGCCTCGTTGATCTCGGCCAGCGGGCGGTTCGTGGTGACCATCGCCTCGAGGTCGAGCTGACCTGCACGCCAGAGATCGAGCAACATCGGGAAGTCTCGGTGCGGGTTGGCGCCGCCGAGGAACGTGCCCTTCAACGACTTCCCGGTCGACCAGAAGCCCAGCGCGTGCAGGTTCAGCATGTCGGCCATCCCCGGAACCCCGACGATCACGGCACCACCGCCGTTGCGGGTCGAGTTCAGCGCCGCCTCGATCAGCTCGCCACGACCGACGGCCTCGAAGGCGTGGTCGGCGCCGATGCCGCCGGTCAGCTCGAACACCTGCGCTGCGACATCGCCGGCCCCGGGGTCGATGGTGTCGGTGACGCCGAACGCCTCGGCCTGCTCGCGTCGTGATGCAACCGGGTCGACGCCGATGATCCGAGCCGCTCCGGCGATGCGGGCACCCTGGACGATCGAGATCCCGATGCCGCCGAGCCCGATGACCACGACGGTGTCGCCGGGTCGCACGTTCGCAGCGTGGACGACCGCCCCGACGCCGGTCTGGACCGCGCAACCGATGACCGACGCGATCTCGAGCGGCGTGTCGTCGGGGATCTTCACCGCCGCCGAGACCGGGACCACGGTCTGTTCGGCGAACGCAGCCAGCACGACACCGCCGCGCTGCACGGGTTCACCTCCGCGCGAGATCCGCGTGCCACCGTCGGGGAAGACTCCCGCGGTCAAGGCCGAGCCGGGAGCGCACATCGAGTGCTCGCCCCTGACACACCAGTAGCAGCGGCCGCACGGGGGACGCAGTGTCAGCAGGACGCGGTCGCCGACCACCACGTCGGTGACCCCGGGGCCGACCTCGGCCACGGTGCCGCCCGCTTCGTGGCCCAGGATCGCGGGCAGTGGCACGGGCAGGCTGCCATCGACGAAGTGGAGGTCGCTGTGGCACACCCCACAATTGGCGATGTCGACGACGATCTCACCGGCCTGCGGGTCGTCGAGCTCGACATCGTCGACGATGCGGAGCGGTTCGTTGGCTGTTTCGAGGAGTGCGGCGCGCATGGTGCGACCGTAGCGGTGGCCCGTCGCCTCGAGCTCAAACCGACGCGACGGCTCCGGCACGGACGAAGTCGCCGAATGCGTTGAGCCAGGTGGTCATCTCACCGAGGAGATCGTCGTCGGGTCGACCGTCGTCCAACCGATGGTTGAACGAAGCGATCGACAGCGTCTCGGGAAAGTAGCCAGGCGCGATCACGCTCAGGACCTGCGAGAGGTGATCGATCGCGCCTGCGCCGCCCCGCCGTCCGGGTGTCGCCGCGATGAGCCCGACGGGTTGTTGATTGATCGGGCCCTCGAGCACCGGTCGCGACAGCCAGTCGACGATGTTCTTCGTGACCGCGGGGACACTCATGTTGTACTCCGGCGTGAGGATCACCAGGCCGTCGGCGTCCATCACCTCGGATTTGAGCTTGTCGACTGCGGCGTGGCCCGCCTGCTCGACATCGGCGTTGTAGAGCGGCACTCCGCTGATGTCGAGCCGGCGCAACCCGATGTGCTCCGGGGCAACTGCGATGAGTGCGTCGAGCACACGGGCGTTGATCGACGCTGCGCGCAGACTCCCGACGACCGCCACCAGTGAGATGTCGTCCATGGGGTGAAGGCTATGGCGAGTCCGCCGGTGTCAGCCGGTTCGGCCCGCGTCAGCCGGTTCGGATGTCGCGGAGCCCGTGCCATGCGAGGTCGGCGACCTGTTGGGCGAGCGCGTCGGGGTCGCCTGCGGCGCCGCTGCGCATCCAGTGTCGGCTCGTGGCCTCGGCCATCCCGACCAGGCCGAGGGCGAGCAGGAAGCGCCGCTCGCGGTCGAGACCGTCGACCACGATGAACTCGGCGATGGTTGCCGCGATGGCGTCCTCGACTCGCTCGACGGCCTCGGCGAACTCGGGGTCGCGTCGGGTCCCACTGCCGAACAGCAGCCGGAAGGCGTCGCCCTCGGCGTCCACGTAGCGGAAGAACGCGCGGAAGCCCAGCCTGACCTGATCGGCGGGGCTTCCGGCCTCGGCGGTGGCCTTGGTGATGGCCTCGAGCATCTCGTTCCCCACGTTGTCGAGCAGCTCGAGATAGAGCGCTCGCTTCGACGGGACGTGTTGATACAGGACGGGCTTGGTGACGCCCGCCTCGACCGCGATGTCGTTCATCGAGGTCTCGTGGAAACCTCGCTGTGCGAACAGCCTCGACGCGACCTCGAACAGCTGGCGTCGGCGGCGGGCGGCCGGGAGTCGCTCGGTCATGGTCGCCGAAGACTACCCAGCACCCTTCGGCGCAGCCCCTCAGTGACCGTCAGGGAGTCCTTGGTCGTGCCGGTCGGCAGCCTTCACGCCGTAGCCCACCACGATCGCGGGTGCGAGGACCGCAGAGCCGACCACGAGTGCCGAGACGATGATCGTCACGACGACGGGCGTGAAGTCGATCGCGAAGCCGACGAAGAAGAGGGCGGTCGCGGCGCCGAACAGGCCGTATCCGATGCGCCGGCCCAGGTCGGCGAGCCGTGCCGCACGCGCCCGTTGCACCAGGACGGGATCGGGTTCGGGCTCGTCGGTCACCACCCCAGCGTGCCCGTCCTGCGCGTCGGCCGCCACTTCACCATCCCGCTTCGACGAAGAGGCGCGCCAGGTCGTCGCGGAGTCGGTCGAGGCCGAAGTGTTCGGCCGCGAGCCGCTGATTGCGGTCGAGCATCTCGGCGTCGGGCTGAACGAGAAACCGCCGCACGCCGTCGACGTCGTCGGGACCGAACCAGTCGAACCCCAGTGCCCTCACTTCATCGGCCGCCTGGTAGTCGCCCACGACGACGGGCCGGCGATGGATGGCAGCCTCGATCGGTGGGTTGCCGAAGCCCTCCCATGTCGACGGGAACAGGACGAGATCCGCCGCTGCGTAGGCCTCGGCCATCGATCCCGGGGGATCGCGGTGGATGACCCGGCAGGTGGCACGCGAGAGGACCGAGGCGAGTTCGGCGGCGTAGTCCTCCTCGGGCGCTCCCATCAACCAGTACGTGCCGCCGATCGCTTCGGCCAGGCGAAGCGCTGCCGGCACGTTCTTCCGTTCGATGGCGCGCACCGGGTGGGCGCACAGCACCTCGTCGGCGGCCACGTCCAGTGCCTGGCGAGTGGCCGCGCCGTCGGCGCGGTCCGGCGAGGTGTCGAACGCGTTCGCGATCGTGGTGGCGGCGATGCCGCGGTCCTCGAGCTCGACGCGGGTGAAGTCGTTGATGGTGACGTGCCGCCATGCCGGGTCGTCGGGCGGGAGCTCGGTCACGTGAGCGAACCGGCCCCGCTGCCACGGCGGATCGTGGTGGTGGAGGACGGCGGGACGACCCCGAAGCGAATCGGCGACGATCCTCGAGGCCGGTAGGTTCAGCGGGATCGTGCAGAGGTTCTCGACCACCACGACGTCGGCATCGGCCAGCGCGGAGTCGACGTCTGTGGCGGCCGGGGCGCCGGTTGCGTCGATGCCGAGGCCCTCGACGGTTCGGTCGACGCGCCCGCTTCCGGCGACGGTGAAGACCTGATGCCCGAGATCGGTCAGGGCGTCGGCCCACGTCCGGGCCACGACGGCGACCCCGTCGGTGCCGCCGAGCCGGAACGAGACGATCGCGATGGTGGCCATGGCGGAACGCGGATGAACGTAGCCGCGCTCGCTGTGATGGAGTCCAACTGGCGCGAGGCGGGGTTCACCTCACCGAACACGACCGTCTATCCGTGGTTGTGGTTGTGGGACTCGTGCTTTCATGGCCTCATCTGGCACCACCTCGGTCGGACCGATCGGGCGCTGGTCGAGCTCGCGTCCGTCTTCGAAGACCAGGGCTCGACCGGCTTCGTCCCGCACATGCGCTATGTGGATGCGCCCGAGGAGGCTGCTGACTTCTGGGGCCGTTCGGGCACCAGCGCGATCACCCAGCCGCCGATGTTCGGTCATGCAGTCGCCGAGCTGGTCCGAGCCGGCGTCGACGTCGGGCCGTTGGCCGATCAGGCCTCGCTGGCGATTCGCCATCTCTTCGACCGACCGCCGACCCCGAGCGGGTTGGTCCCCATCTTCCATCCGTGGGAATCCGGATGCGACGATTCGCCTCGTTGGGATTCCGGGCGGTTCTTCGACGCGTCCCGCTGGCATCATGACAAGGGCCGATTCGTCGAGGGTCTGAGGTTCGACGCCGACGGTGCCCCGATCGCCAATGCCACGTTCACGGTCGGCAGCGTCGGGTTCAACGCGCTGGTGGCGTTCAACGCCTCCGAACTCGTGTCGATCGGGGTCGGCGAACTCTCGCCTGATCGTGACCGTCTCGTCGCGGCCATCGCCGACCGGTACGACGACGAGGCCGGCACGTGGGTCGACGACTCCCACCTCCTCGGCGCGGCGGTTCGGACTCTCGACGCCCACCTGGCACTTCTCGTGGCAGACCCCGAGGTGGTCGACCGCCGCGCACCCGATCTGGTCGACACGGAGGTGTTCGGTGCGCCGTTCGGTCCGGCCGGCGTGGCGCAAACCGAGGCGGCACGCCGCGACGACCAGTACTGGCGCGGCCCGAGCTGGCCGCAGCTCAGCTACCTCATGTGGCTGGCATGCAGCCGATCGGGGCGGGCAGAGGCCGAGCAGATCGCTTCCTCACTGCGCGCCGGCGCGATCAGCTCAGGGTTCTCCGAGTACTGGAACCCCGAGACAGGCGCCGGTCTCGGGGCCTGCCCACAATCGTGGGCAGGCCTCTCGGCGATCGTCGGCTGAGCTTCCGGGCGTCAGTTCAGTGCGACGCCGCAGACGCCGAACGCATCGGTGATCAGGCTGAACAGGTTGGCGTTCTGCTCTTCGGAGAGGTCGTCGATGTTGCCGTCCGCTCCGGCTGCGAGCCCGATCTCGGCCAGGCCCTCGACCCCGATCGTGTCGATGATGTTCTGCGCGACGCACGCGGCTTCCTCGGCGTCGAGCCCGGCCGAGGTCTGCAGTTCGGCGGTCAGGAGCTCGACTGCCTGTGCTTCGAAGTCACCGCCGCCGAAGGGGTCCGAGCCGGGGTCGACTCCCGGGTCCGCCCCGGGGTCGACGCTCGGGTCGGCACCGGGGTCGACGCTCGGGTCGGCACCGCCTCCGAAGATGGCGGGGTCGGAGCCGTCGAGGAAGTCTGCGTGCTCACCGGTCGTGAGTTCATCGGCCTGCTCGGCGGAGAGGGGACCGTCGACCCCGTCGTCCGGGGGCCGTTTCGTGATGACGACGCGTATGTCACCTTCGGTGTCCTCGAAGCCGGCCACGACCACGGTGAACGACCCTGCGACCGGGAACGTGACGCCGAACGTCTCGTCGTCGCCGGCCCCGCTGTCGTCGCGGATCCCGAACGCCTCGCCCTCGACGCGAACATTGGTGTTCTCGGTCACCAGATCGCCGAGTTCGGCGTGGTCGCCTTCGGGGTCCTCGGAGCCAAGCTGGTCGGACTCGAAGTCGTTGACGGCCTTGGCCGTGTCGTCGTCGGCAGCAGCGATGATGAGCACCGTGTCGAGGTCAGCCGATTCGGTCTCGACCTCGACACGGAAGGCATCGCCGGCCTCGGCCTCGATGTCGGTCGCGAAGAAGCCGTCGTCTCCCTCGATCGAGGCCGTGAACTCGCCGGTCCCATCGCTCTCGCCGTCGCCGCTCAGCAGGAAGAACGCCGCTGCTGCGACCACGACGATCGCGACGCCGGCACCGATGAAGATGGGCAGCTTGCTCTTGGCGCCGCCACCCGCCGCCGGGGCACCGCCGGGAGGATCCCCGCCGAGCGGGGCCGCAGGCTGCGCGGTCACGGGTTGCAGGGTCGGTGCGACCGCGGGCTGCGGCGTGATGGCCGTCGGCTGCGGTGCAGGTTGCGGTGCCGGGGTCACTTCGGTCGGCGGGGTGGGCTCCGCGGGCGCGGTCGCTGCCGCTGCGGCTGCCGCACCCGCAGCTGCTCCACCGGCTGCGGCACCGGCCTCACCGGGGGCACCGGAGAGGGGGTCGGTCGAGGTGACGTCGTTGTCGGCCACCTGGTCCGTCCAGGTCGAGCCGTCCCACCATCGGTATTGGTGCCGGCCTGCCGGATCGGGATGCCAACCAGGATCGTTCGCGGGCATGTGCTGCGCCTTCCTCGTCCAGAACTTCGAAGTCGGGGCGAGCCTAGAACAGGTTTGCGGCGGCGGCGGCGCGGTGGCGGCCTGTCGAGCCCGACGCCGGGTTTCGACGCTGCCCGACCGGCGCGTGACACTGGAGGGATGATCCACACCGAACGCCGTGAGCACACGCTCGTGGTGACCATCGACCGTCAGGAGCGACGCAATGCGGTCGATGTCGACTCACTCGATGCGATGCGCGATGTCTTCGGCTCCCTCGACGAGACGGTCCGCGTTGTCGTGCTCACAGGAGCAGGCGGACACTTCTGCTCAGGAGCGGACCTCGGTGCAGTCAAGGATCGCGGGTTTGCTCGGAGCGTCCGCTCGACGCTCGATGCCCTCGTTGCGCTGCCGGTGCCGACCATCGCGTCCGTATCCGGATTCGCCCTCGGTGCGGGGACCCAGTTCGCGAGCGCCTGCGACCTTCGGGTCGCAACCGAGACCGCGCGGTTCGGCGTGCCGGCGGTGCGACTCGGCCTGATGGTCGACGAGTGGACCGTGCGACGGGTGGCCGAGCTGATGGGTCCGAGCTTGGCTCGGGCGGTGCTGCTCGGCGCCGAGACCGTCGACCTCGAGCGAGCGCTGTCGTCGGGGTTCGTCCACCGAGAAGGTTCGCTCGAAGACGCGCTCGACTGGGCAGCCGAACTCGGCGCGTTCGCACCCTTGTCCATCGCCGGTCACAAGCTCGCCCTCGAGGCGGCGGGCGGTCCGTCCGGGACCGCCGAGGTCGAGGCGGCGATCGAGCGAGCCTGGACCAGCGACGACTTCGCCGAGGGGATCAGCGCGTTCGCCGACCGACGGATCCCTCGGTTCACCGGCAGCTGAGGACCCCGGGCGGAGGCGACGTCAGTAGCTGGCGGGGAGCAGGCGCGAGAAGTTCTCGAAGAAGATGAACAGCACGACAGCGAAGACCGGGAGACCGAGCAGGTAGCTCGGCCACTTCCTCCACGCGCGTCCGATCAGCCAGGCGACCAACCACACCGTCGCGGCGGCGAGTCCCCACGCGACAGCCGGAACGGCCGAGGCGTCTTCTCCCGCGAGGTCGGTGATCTCCGCGGGTCGCTCCGGGCTGCTCTGAACGGGCGGACTGGTGGTCGTGGTCGGGGGCGCGGGTGCGGGTTCTTCGACCAACTCGGCCACGACGACGATCCGTTGCCGAGCGGAGTACTTCGGGTGACAGGCGGTCAACGTGAGCCGATTGTCGCCGAAGTCGTCGAGCACCTCGATCTGGCTGGGGGAGACGATGAAGTGACCCGACGTGACCGGGTTGCCCCCGTCGTCGACCTGATCGGTCGGCTGGGGCATCACTTCGTACCGGAACTCGCCCTGCAGGGTGGTGACGATGATCTCGTCGCCCGGATCGAGCTGATCGATGTTGTGGAACGGAGCGCCATAGGTGGTCCGATGGCCGGCGATCGCTGCGTTTCCCTCGTTGCCCGGGAATGGGGTGTCGGGGAAGTGGCCGGGCCCGCGTTTCAGATCCGACAGCTTCACCCCTTCGACCACGACCTTCTCGACCCCGATGTCGGGGATCTTGATGACCCCGATCCCTTCTCCTTCCAGCGGTGGAGGTGGCGCGGGGATCGTCGTCGTCGTCGTGGTCTGGTCGGTCGTATCGGGCTCGGTGACCACCGTCGTCTCGACCGAAGCCTCGAACTCGGCCAGGCGGGCCTCGAATTCCGACTCGAGCTGATTCTGGGCCTGGGCCTCTCGGATGCCGGTGCCCCAGAGCTGATACGCGACGAACAGCAGGATGAGCGTGCCGGCGGTGATGAGGGTCCGGCCGATCGCGCCCAGGATTCGTGCCAGCCGCATGGCGGGCAGGCTAAGCGCGTCGGATGCTCGCCCGGTAGCAGGACCGCGATCTGTCACGTGTCGTGGGCAGGCCGTAGGTTTGGGAGTCGTCATGACGAGCGTCATCCACCTCCGCAATGCGGTCTCGGTGCTCGGTCGGTTCCCAGCGCTCGCCGGAATCGACCTGGAGGTCGGGCAGGGCGAGATCGTGCTGCTCGAGGGCCCGAACGGGGCCGGGAAGACCACGCTGCTCCGCACGTGCGCCGGGCTCGTCCCGGTCGTGCAGGGCGAGGCGGTCGTCGTCGGGGTCGATCTGGTGACCGATCCACGGGCCGTGCGCCCGCACGTCGGCCTTCTCGCTCATCAGACCGGCCTGTACGACGACCTGACGGTCACCGACAACGTGCGGTTCTGGAGCCGTGCCGGCGGAGCTCGCGACGTGGATGTCGATGCAGCGTTGGCCAGCCTCGACCTCGACGGTCGGTTGGCCGATGTCCCAGCCGGTCGTCTCTCGGCCGGGCAGCGCCGGCGCACCGCGCTGGCCGTGCTCGTCGCTCGGCGACCCGAGGTCTGGTTGCTCGACGAGCCGCACGCCGGACTCGACGCGGCAGGTCGTGACCTCGTCGACGAGCTCGTCAGGGGCGCAGCGCAGGCCGGGGCCACCGTGTTGATGGCGAGTCACGAGCTGGACCGAGCCCGTACCGTCGCGCTCCGGACCGTCACCATCGCAGGTGGAACGGTCCGCCACGACGAAGTCCGCAGTCGAGACGGCGACAAGTCAGCTCCGTCGACCGCCGATTCGGCTCCTTCGGACGAGGCGGTGCTCGATGTGGGATGAGGCAGTCCTCGTCGCAGGCAAGGACCTGCGGATCGAGTGGCGTTCGAAGGTCGCGCTCGGTCAGCTCGTCCCGTTCTCGTTGCTCGTGCTCGTGCTGTTCGCGTTCGCCCTCGATCCCGAACGGGGCGTCCTCAGCCGCGTGGCCTCGGGGCTCTACTGGGTCGCAGTGCTGTTCTCGACGACCCTGGCGGTGCAGCGCGCCTTCTCGATCGAGTCGGCCGACGGGGCTCGCGACGCGCTCCGCCTCTCCGGGCTGCGGCCGGCTTCGGTGTTCGTCGGAAAGGCCGCCGCCATCGGCGCGCAGCTGCTCGTCCTCGAGTTCGTGCTCGGAATCGGCATCGTCGTGCTCTACTCGCTCGATGTGGCCGGCTGGCCCTTGTTGGCCGCCACGGCCGTTGCCGCGACCCTTTGTCTCGCGAGCGCCGGTACCCTCTACGGCGCGCTGGCCGCCGGTGTTCGTGCTCGGGAGAGCCTTCTCCCACTGTTGTTTCTTCCGGTGGTGGCGCCCGTGCTGATCGGAGCAACCGAAGCCTTCGAAGCCGCTCTCGGCGGTGTCGAATCCGAAGGTTGGCCGTGGTGCGGTTTCCTGGTCCTTCTCGGCCTCGTGTACACCCTGCTGGGAGCGCAATTGTTCGGTTCGATCCTGGAGGAGTCGTGAGCATCACGTCACTGGCGGCCGACGACGGCACGTCGTCACGCGGAACCCGTGTGCTCGGCATCCTGACCCTCGTCGGCACCGCAGCGGTGGCCTACCTCGGGCTCGTCGCGACCGGCCCCGACGTGATCCAGCGGGACTCGGTCCGTCTCATCTACGTGCACGTACCGATGGTGAGCGTGATGTATGTCCCCGTGGCGATCTGCTCGATTGCGTCGTTGCTGTGGCTGCGCAAGCGGAGCGACGGGTGGGATGCCCTCGCGGTCGCCGCTGCGGAGGTCGCGACGGTCTTCGTCGGGCTCGGCCTCGTGACCGGAGCGATCTGGGGACGGCCGACGTGGGGCGTCTACTGGACCTGGGACGCGCGGCTGACCTCGACCGCCATGCTGTTCATCCTGCTGCTCGGGTACCTGACGATGCGGCGACTTCCCGACGAGCGATCGGTGCGGACGAAGCGAGCGGCGGTGGTCGGTCTGCTCCTCATCCCCAACGCCATCATCGTCAAGTTCAGCGTCGATTGGTGGCTGACCCTCCATCAGGACGCGACGATCACGCGCGCGGACGCCCAGATCGAGGGACTCCAGCAGTTCACCCTGATCCTCTCGGTCGTGGTCGGGTACCTCGGTATGGCGTGGCTGATGGTGCACAGGTTCCGCATCGCATGGCTCGAATCGCGCATCGAGGATCGTGGTCTCGACCTCGCGATCGCCGAACGCCGTGCCGAGGGCGACACGCTCGTGGCCACCGGAGGCGATCAATGACCCACGTCGGCTATGTCGCGGTCGGCTGGCTCGCGACCCTCGGAACCCTGGGTTCGTACGCCATGATCTCGATCAGGCGCGGCAAGACGCTGAGCCGGCAGGTCCCGCCAGAGGAGCGACGATGGAGCTGACCCCCCGACCGGTGCCCACGGCTTCGGCTCCTGGTCGACGCCGCAAGGGCACGTTGGTCTACGTGGCGGTCGGCTTGGTCGTTGTCGCGCTCGGCTTCGTCGTCTACCAGGGACTGTCGAACGCGACGGTGTTCTTCTACAACGCCGACGAGGCGGTGGCGCAGCGGGCCGAGACCGGCGATCGGCGATTCCGACTCCAGGGCGAGGTCGTCGACGGATCGATCGTGAGCGAGGGCGAGCGGGTGAACTTCGTGGTCGCCTACAACGGGGTCGAGGTACCGGTCGAGCACTTCGGCGACCCACCCGAACTGTTTCAGGACGGCATCCCGGTCGTGCTCGAGGGTCACTGGAGCTCGGTCGAGGTCGACACCTTCGCATCCGATCGGATCCTCGTGAAGCACAGCTCCGAGTACGTCGAGGACAACCCGGTTCGCGTCGAGGACTACGACGAGGCACCTGCGGGGTCATCAGAGGTTCCATGAATGCTGCCCTCGGAACCGGCGGGGTCGTGCTCGGCTTCGCCGGCTCGGTGCTCGGAGTGGTCACGCTGGCCATCGGGCTGCGCAATCACCGCCCTCAGCTCCTTCGCGTGGGTCGGTCCTATGCGTGGCTCGTCCTCGTCGGAGCGCTGATCGCGTTCGTGGCGATGGAGCGGGCGCTCATCACCCGCGATTTCAGCCTCGCCTACGTCGCCAACAACGGCAGCACCCGCACTCCGGCGCTCTACAACTTCGCGACGTTGTGGGCCGCCCTCGAGGGGTCGATCCTGCTGTGGGCGCTGGTGCTGTCGGGCTACCTGGCGGTCATCGCGCACAAGTTCCGTGACCGCCTCACCGACCCGCTGGTCGGCTGGGCGCTGCTCACGATGCTGGTGGTGAGCGGGTTCTTCTTCATGCTCATGCTCGGGCCGGCCAACCCGTTCGAGACCGTCAGTCCGGTGCCGATCGACGGGCCCGGACCGAACCCGCTGCTCCAGAACCACCCGCTCATGGCGTTCCATCCGCCGATGCTCTACCTGGGGTACGTCGGGTTCACCGTCCCCTTCGCATTCGCGATTGCCGCGCTGGCGACGGGCCGGGTCGGCGAGGGATGGCTGATCGAGACGCGCCGTTGGACGCTGTTCGCGTGGGGGTTCCTGACCGCGGGGATCATCCTCGGTGCATGGTGGAGCTACGAGGTGCTGGGGTGGGGTGGCTACTGGGCATGGGATCCGGTCGAGAACGCCAGCCTCCTTCCGTGGCTCACCGGCACGGCCTATCTGCACTCGGTGATGGTCCAGGAACGGCGGGGCATGCTGCGCGTCTGGAACCTCTCGTTGCTGTGCGCGACGTTCGCGCTCACGATCCTGGGCACGTTCCTGACCCGATCAGGCGTCCTCGACTCGGTCCATGCGTTCAGCGAGTCGCCCATCGGCGCCTGGCTGCTGAGCTTCTTCGCACTCATCGTCATCGTCACCGTCGGCCTCATCGGCTGGCGGGGCGATCGGCTCCGGTCGCCGGGCACCATCGACTCGCCGATGTCACGCGAAGCGTCGTTCCTGGCGAACAACATCCTGTTCGCCGCGTTCGCGTTCGTGATCCTGCTCGGCACGGTCTTTCCGTTGATCATCGAGGCGCTCAACGGCGAACGGATCTCGGTCGGGGTGCCCTACTTCAACCGGATGACGATGCCGATCGGACTGATGATCCTGTTCCTCATGGCCATCGCTCCGGTGCTGCCGTGGCGCAAGGCGAGTGGCGAATTGCTCCGAACCCGACTGTTCTGGCCGGCATGGAGCGGGATCGCGGTGGTCGTCTTCTCGGTGGGCATGGGTCAACGGGGACTGGCGCCGCTGCTGGCGTTCGGCCTGGGCGGATTCGCCGCGGGCGCGGCGATCCGACAGATCACCCTCGCCACCCGCCGCCAGGGCTGGCGCGGCTTCGTCGGCCGCACCAACGGGGGCATGATCGTCCATCTCGGCGTGGTGATGATCGCCGTCGCATTCGCAGCCAGCCAGTCCTACGCCAAGGACGCCGAGTTCACCCTTCTCGAGGGCGAGAGTGGTGTCGTCGGAGGGCACGAGGTGACCTACCTCGGACTGACGTCGGAGGATCTCCCCGAGAAGACGATCATCCGGGCTGAGGTGCAGATCGACGGGGGACAGATCTATGAGCCGTCGCTCAGCCAGTTCGTGTTCGGAAGTCAGGCCATCGGTGCGCCCTCGGTCCGGACCGGCCCGCTCGAGGACGTCTACCTCGCCCTCCTCACGGTGCCCGACGAGCCGGGTGACCCGATCGTGCTGCGTGTCATCATCCAACCGCTGGTGATCTGGTTGTGGATCGGTGGCGGCGTGATGGCCTTCGGAACGATCCTCGCCGGGTTCCCGGGCAAGCGTCGCCGGCCCACCGATCCGGTGTCGCTGCACCGAGCGCCCGACGACACCCACACGTCCTCCAGCTCCGGCGCCGCGCGTGTCGGGACATCGGACGAATCACCTGACCGCGATCCCGACGCCGTGACCGCCGGAGCATCGTGACCGACGACGAGTTCGACGAAGCGCCCCGCTCGACCAGACGAACGGCGTTGTTCGTCGCCGCCCCGGTGCTGGTCGTCATGCTCGCGTTCGTGTGGATCCTCGCGTCCTCCGAGCCGGCCACCGATCGCCAGGTGTCGTCGCCGCTGCTCGACGAGGTCGCCCCCGAGCTGAAGGGTTCGACGATCACCGGAACCGGGTTCGACCTCGACAACCGTCGTGGCCAGTTCGTGGTCGTGAACTTCTTCGCCACGTGGTGCACGCCGTGTCTCCGCGAGCACCCCGAGCTGGTGCGCTTCTCCGAGCGCCACGCCGCCGCAGGCGATGCATCGGTGGTCTCGATCGTCTACGACGACCAGGCGAGCGATGCCCGGCAGTTCTTCGCCGAGCAGGGCGGCGACTGGCCCGTCGTGCTCGACCCCGACGGGAGGGTGGCACTCGAGTACGGGGTGGCCGGCATCCCCGAGTCGTTCATCGTCGCTCCCGACGGCACGGTCGTGGCCAAGGTGATCGGTGGCGTGACGGCCAACGGCCTCGACCAGTTGATGCGCGAGGTCTCGGCCGGGTGAAGCAGATCGCCGCATCGAAGCTGACCTGGGTGTTCATGGCGGGCATCTTGGTCGTCGTGTTGTTCATCGGCGCGGTGGGCGACTCGGGCCCGAGGTCGAATGCCGAGCGAGGGCGCGATCTCGCCGCGACCATCAAGTGCCCGACCTGTCGGAGTCAGTCGGCAGCCGATTCCGACGCGGCGGCGGCTCGGGCGATCCGCACCGAGATCGCCCGCCGGATCGATGGGGGCGAGTCGAACGAGGAGATCCGTGCGTACTTCGCCGATCGCTACGGCGAGGAGGTGCTGCTCACCCCCTCCGGATCGGGCCTGACCGGGCTGGTGTGGGGGCTCCCGGTGGCGGCCCTCGTCGCCTCGATGATCGGCCTCGGCCTGGTCCTGCGTCGGTGGCAGTCACGCGCGCCCCTCGAGGCCACCGCCGCCGACCGGACCCTGGTCGACGCCTATGTTGCCGATCACTCGCCCGCGGGGCGCGATGATCCCGACGGTGGCGGACCGTGAGCTCTCGTCCTCGGGCACGTGCCCTCGACCCCGATGCACTGGCGGCGCTCGAGGAGCAGCGCGACTTCCTGCTCCGATCGCTCGACGACCTCGAGCGCGAACACGACGCAGGAGATGTCGACGAGATCGACTACCTCGCACTCAAGGACGACTACACCGCCCGGGCCGCGTCGACCATCAGGGCGGTCGAGGACGGCAAGGCCAGCTTCGCCTCGGCCCGTTCGAGACGCCATCCGGCCAGAACGCTCGCCGTCGCATCGGTTGTCGTGCTGGTTGCTGTGCTCACCGGGGTGGTCATGGCCCAGGCGTCCGGACGTCGAAGCGGCAGCGATTCGCTGACCGGTGACATCGATGCGTCGGTCAGGTCGCAGGTGCGAGACTGCATCGCCGAGGAGACCACCGCCGAGGATCCGATCGCCGTGCTCGAGTGCTACGACGAGGTCCTCCAGCTCGACCCCGACAACGTGCAGGCGCTCACCTACCGGGGCTGGTTCCTCGCCAGGACCGCGTTCCAAGCCGGCGACCAGGGCGCGGAGCTCCTCGACTCGGCCGCAGCGTTGCTCGACGAGGCCATCGACACCGATCCTGGCTTCGCCGACGCCCATGTGTTCCGTGCCGTCATCCACGACCGGCGTGGCGAGACCGACGAAGCGCTGGCGCAGCTCGACGCGTTCGATGCACTCGATGCCCCCGCCGAAGCCCAGCAGTTGGCGGACTCGCTGCGGCAGCGCCTCGAGGGCGGCTGATCGGTTCAGGCGACCGGGGGCACGTAGCGCGCCTCGGTGAACTTGTCGCCGTCCCGGCTGATCACCCAGGCCGAACCCTTCGCCCACCGGAAGTCATCGACGAGGTTCATGCCCCGGCTGATCAGTCCGCGGAGCATTTCGGGGATCACGTCGCCGTGGCTCGACAAGACCGCGGTCTCGTCGACCGACTCGACGAAGGAGATGGCGTCGGTCACCCTCGAACCCTCGAACAGCGCGTCGGAGACCTCGATCTCGAGTCCCAGCGCGTCGGCGAGGGGTTCGACGGTCTGGATGCAGCGAACCGCAGGACTCGAGAAGATCCGAGTGACGGGCTCGGCCGAGAATGCCGTTCGGATCCCCGATGCCTGCTGGAGACCGCGGGGTGAGAGCGGTCGGGTGCAATCGTCGCCCGTCCACGCCTTCCGCGACCCGGCGTCGGCATGACGTACGAGGAACAGATCCACCGCGCGAGAAGCTAGCCGACGCGACTGAACCTGCTGCGAGTCAGATGGGGCGGAGGGCGCGTAGTTCTTCGAGGACGCGGGGGAGGGCGGGTTCGAGCGCGTCGATGTCGGCATCGGTGGTCGACCAGCCGGTGCTGATGCGCAGCGAGTGGTGCGCGTCCACGCCCATGGCTTCGAGCACGGGTGACGGTTCGAGCGACTCCGACGAGCACGCACTGCCGGAATGGGCGGCGATGCCGGCTCGGTCGAGCCCGAGGAGCACGGCCTGCGGTTCGACGTCGCCGATCGTCGCTGCGGCGATGTGGGGGAGTCGGTGGTCCGGGTCGCCCACCGGTGTCACGCCGTCGGTGGCGATGAAGAGCTGGTCGACCCGCCGCCGCAGCCGCGCCTGTTCGGCGGCCTCGGCGGCGATGTCGACCGACGCAACGGTTGCCCCGAACGCGGTCGCCGCAGCGACGTCTTCCAGCCCCGCCCGACGGGCTCGCTCCTGATCGCCACCCAGGAGCAGCGGATCGATGCGGAGCCCTCGACGCACGAGGAGTGCACCGATTCCGACCGGGCCGCCGATCTTGTGGCTGCTGATCGACATCAGGTCGGCGCCCAACCCGGCGAAATCGAGGTCTTGTCGACCGGCGGCCTGCGCAGCATCGACGTGCACGAGCGTGTCGGTGCCGGCGCACACCTCGACGACCTCGTGCACGGGTTGAACCACACCCGTCTCGTGGTTGCCCCACTGCACGTGTACGACGGACACGTCGGGCCCGAGCGCCGCCGCGATCGCGTCCGGATCGACGCGCCCGAGTCGGTCGACCGGTACCGCCGTGACCTCACCGGCTCGTTCAGCCGCGAGGCGCACCGCCGAGTGCTCGGTGGCGACCACGATCTGGCGGGAGCCCCGCGACCCGACACCGGCGCAGACCGTCGCGATCGCCTCGGTGGCTCCCGAGCAGAAGGACACCTCGCGAGGCCGGGCGCCGAGCGCCGCTGCAACCTGCTCGCGAGCGTGCTCGAGCAACGCCCGGGCGGTCAGTGCCTCCTCGTGGATACGGCCAGGGTCGCCCAAGGCCCGATCCAACGTCTCGATCAGCGCCCGTCGGGCGGCCGGGCGGAGCGGACTGGTCGACGCGTGGTCGAGATAGTGGCGGGCCACGTCGACGACCCTAGGAGACGTCGACGACTGCGTCCGCGACCCGCGACTTCTTCGCCGGCCACCCCGAAACCGTGGTGACGGGACCGAAGGCATGGGTTGCGCGCTGTCTCAGACCGTTGCCTGGA